>NZ_JBSFVD010000031.1:0-51293 GCF_053592135.1 Streptomyces sp. NPDC002784
CTGGGCAACACCGGCTCCGTCGAGGTCACCGTCCAGCTCCCGGCCGGCTCCCACGTCCAGGCCAAGGCCGACGCCGCCGAACTGCGCGGGGTCGGCCGCCTCGGAGACATCGACTTCGACGGCGGCTACCGCTCGGTCAAGCTCGACGAGACCACCGGGGCCCGCCTCACCGCCCACGACGCCACCATCACCATCGGCCGCCTCACCGGCCCCGCCGACATCACCACCCAGCGCGGCGACATCCACATCACCGAAGCCACCACCGGCACCGTCACCCTCACCACCCAGCACGGCGACATCGAAATCGGCGCCGCCCACGGCGTATCCGCCTCCCTCGACGCCGGCACCGCCTACGGCCGCGTCCACAACTCCCTGAACAACAACGACGGTTCCGCCGCCCCCCTCGCCCTCCACGCCACCACCAGCCACGGCGACATCACCGCCCGCAGCCTCTGAGCCCCGCCCCCACCTCTCATCGGAAAGGACGCCGCCATGCAGTCGCAGCCATCTCCCAAGCCCCAGGCGGCGATTGCGGCCGACTCCCGCCCCCTCGCCTCCTTCCTCCGCTTCGTCGTCCTCGGCGGCGGCATCGGAGTCCTCGCCGGCTTCGCCGTACCGCTGCTGGCCCTCACCATGCCCTGGGCCGCCGCCAACGCGATCATCACCGTCGCCACCACCCTGCTGTGCACCGAACTCCACGCCCGCTACACCTTCGTCCGACAGCGCAGCGCCACCTGGCGAGAACACTGGCAGTCCGCGGGCTCGGCGACCGCCGCCTACCTGAGCACCAGCCTCGCCATAGGGGCCCTGCACCTGATCCAGCCCTCCCCCGGCCTGCTCACCGAACAGACCGTCTATCTCACCGCCTCCGCCCTCGCCGGAACCGCCCGCTTCCTCATCCTCCGCCGCTACGTCTTCACCGGCCGCCGCGCCCGTCCCAGCGGGGTGGTTTCCCGCCCCGTCACAGGACTTGGTCCGGACGTAGAGTTCGAGAAGGCAGTCGGCCTGATCGCCTCGTACGACAGGAGTCGCTCTTGGAACCCGGCACACCCACCGGTCCCCGCCCCGCGATCGACACCGCACTCGCCAGGCGCCTGGTCGACACGCAGTTCCCGCACTGGGCGCCACTGCCTCTCACGCTGCTCGACCCGGCCGGTTCGGATCACGTCATCCACCGGCTCGGGGAGGACCTGGCCGTGCGCCTGCCCCGCCATGCCGGAGCCGGGCGGCAGGCCGTCAAGGAGTCGGAATGGCTGCCCCGGCTCGCCCCGCACCTGCCCCTGCCCGTTCCCACACCGGTGGCCGTCGGTGAACCGGACTTCGGATACCCGTGGCCGTGGGCGGTGTCCCGCTGGCTCGACGGTGACGTGGCCACCGCCGAGGCCCTGGGCGACTCGTCCCGGGCGGCCGTCCAGCTGGCCGAGTTCCTCCTCGCCCTCCAGGCGTGCACGCCCGACGACTTCGCGGCCCACCACACGCGCAAGGACCTCACCGGACAGCCGCTGGCCGACCGGGACCGATCAACACGGGCCGCTGTTGCGCGAGTTGACGGACCGTTCGATGCCGCCGCCATGACCGGACTGTGGGACGCGGCCCTCGACTCCCCCGGCTGGGACCGGCCTCCGGTCTGGTTCCACGGCGACTTCCACACCGGCAACCTGCTGACCGTCGACGGCCGCCTCAGCGCCGTCATCGACTTCGGCGAACTCGGCATCGGCGACCCGGCCCGCGACATGATGATCGCCTTCACCCTCATGTCCGCCAGCAGCCGGGCCACCTTCCGTGCCGCACTCGGCATCGACGACGCCACCTGGACCAGAGGCCGCGGCTGGGCCCTCGCCACCGGCCTGAACGCGTACACCAGTTACGCCGCCACCGACCCCCGCGTCGCCGCACAGACCACCCGCCAGATCACCGCGGCCCTCGCCGGCTGACCACCGCGCTGCGGGGGCTTCGACCGTCGTCGATGTTGACGCTGCTGTGGGGGTCATGGACGATCCCACACCGTGACGACGCGTATCGATCAAGAGCAGACCGACCCCGGCCGTACCCCTCCCCCGGCGCGCCCGATCGCCTTGGTCACCGGAGTGGGCCGCACCGTGGGGATCGGCGCGGGCATCGCTCGCCGGCTGGCCGTCTCGGGCTGGGACATCGCCTTCACCTACTGGACCCCCTACGACGATCGCATGACATGGCGCAGCGAGCCCGGCGCGACCGGCACGATCAGCCAGGCGCTGGCCGAGCACGGGGCGGCCAGCGCGGCCGTCGAGGCGGATCTCGCCGACCCCGGGACACCGGCGCGCGTCTTCGACGAGGCCGAACAACTGCTGGGGCCCGTCACCGCCTTGGTGATGTGCCACTGCGAGTCCGTCGACTCCGGTCTGCTCGACACGACCGTCGAGAGTTTCGACCGGCACTTCGCCGTCAACGCGCGCGCCGGCTGGCTGCTCATCCGCGAGTTCGGACGCCGCTTCGCCGGGGCTGCGGGCACCGGGCGGATCATCAGCCTCACCAGCGATCACACGGTGGGCAATCTGCCGTACGGCGCCAGCAAGGGCGCCCTGGACCGCATCACGCTGGCCGCCGCCCGCGAACTCGCCCACCTCGGGGTGACCGCCAACGTCATCAACCCCGGCCCCGTGGACACCGGATGGATGTCCGAGGAGATCCGCGAGCACTGCGTCCGCAGCACCCCGCTCGGCCGCCTGGGCACCCCGCAGGACACCGCCCACCTCGTGGACTTCCTGTGCTCGCGGGAAGGCGAGTGGATCAACGGCCAGCTGCTGATGAGCAATGGCGGGCTCGCGTAGCGGCCCGCCGGCCGGCGCACGGCACCTGTCCGAATCCACCCGGCCCTGACGGCTTTGTCACGCGCGTCACTAGCCCTGTGACGGCCGCCGGTTCACCGTGGTCCTTCCCATCCGCCCGCTCCATCCGGAAGGACTCACCCGTGAGACGAAGGCACTTCGTGGCCGGGGCGCTCGGCACGCTCGCGGGCGCCACGCTAGGCCCGGACCCCTCCCGTGCCGCCGCGCCGACACCCCGTGCGCAGGGCTGGCGGTCCGTGCCGGCGCCCGGCAGCACTCCTCCCGCGCAACTGCGCCGTGTCTCCGCCGCCGGACCCGGGCTCGCCTGGGCCGTGGGCGAGGAGGAACTCGGCGGGCCCGCCGGGGGACGAGCGCTGGGCATGGTGTGGAACGGCAGTGCCTGGACGAAGACGGATCTGTCCCATCTGAGCCATGTACGGCTGTGGGATGTCGCCGGTACCGGGCCCACCTCCGCGTGGAGCGTGGGCCAAGCCGGCGAAGGCCGCAGCCCGTTGCTGCGCTGGAACGGCACCACCTGGCGCGAGGCTTCCTTCCCCGGCCGGGGCGATCCGGACGTCCGGCTCACCTCCGTGGCGGTCGGCACCGACCGGCGGGTGTGGATCTGCGGCACCCGGGACGGCGCGGTCCGGCTGCTGCATCACGACGGGCGGCGGTGGCGGTGGCTGGACCCGTTGCCCGTGGCGAGCGCGAACCTCTACCGGGTCGTCGTGCGCACGCCGGGTGAGGTGTGGGTGTCCGGGGATCAGTCGACCGGCGGCGGCTGGTCCGGGCTCGTGGCCCGCTGGGACGGCGCCTGGACGGTCCTGCCCCCGATCCCGGGGCTGCGCCTGGGCATCGCCGACATCCACCCGGCCGCCGCGGACGACGTATGGGCGGTGGGTACGGAGGCCGGCGCCGGCGGCCCTCCGGGGCGTCCTGGCAACCCCTCCCTGAGCCACTTCGACGGCACCGCCTGGACGCGCGTCGAGGCGGGCTTCACCGTCGGGTCGCTGAGCGGCATCGCGGGCGACGCGCAGGGCCGCGCCGCCTGGATCTCCGGCTGGGACTACCAGGACCGCAGCCGCAGCACGTATCTGCGCCGGGACGGCGGCGGCTGGACCGTGGTCCGCGGCCCCGACGACACCGCCGCCACGCCGTACCTCAACGACGTGGCACGCGTGCCGGGCACCGAGGACTTCTGGTCGGTCGGCATGACGAGCCATGTGGCGGCTCCTCCCACCGAGGCGTACACCGAACGCCTCGGCCCCTGAGGGGAACCGCCCGCCAGGTGGTTCAGGGCCTGCGGCCGCGGAAGGTGCGGCGCAGGTCGCTCACCCAGGCGTCGGGGTTCTCCCAGGGGATGAAGTGGCCGCCGTGGTCATGGGCGTTGACGTTGACGTGGTGGAACCAGTCCGCCTGCGGGCCTGACGTGAACGCCTGGACCCGCTGGTCCGCGGTGTGGATGCCGGGCGGGTTCTCGTAGGTGACGAAGGTGAGGCCGACCGGGGCCTCGACGGCCGGGGTGCGGTCGTGGGCCGGGGCCCAGGGGTAGCGGTTGGCGTTCGCGTAGTAGCGCATCGACGTGGCGACGGAGTTGTTCACCCAGTAGATCGTGGCGTGGGTGAGCAGGTCGTCCTTGGTGAAGACGGACTCGACGTCCCCGCCGTTGTCGCTCCAGGCGTTCCAGCGTTCCAGCAGCCAGGCGAGGAGTCCGGCGGGTGAGTCGCTGAGCCCGTGGGCCAGGGTGGCGCCGTCGAGCATGTGCACGGTGAGGTGGGGCGCCCAGCGGTGGTCCAGTTCGATGATGCGGGCGCGGATGTCGGCGGGCTGGTCGTCGGTGAGGGGCCGGTTCCGGGCGAAGTCCCAGGCGCGGGGCCGGTGAAGAAGTCGAGCGGCAGCCCGGAGCCGATGTGGATGCCGTACAGCTCGTCGGCGTACTTGTGGCCGAGCTGGCTGGAGACGAGCCCGCCGATGTCGCAGCCCCCGGCGGCGTACCTCTCGTACCCCAGGGTCTCGGTCATGAGGGAGTGCCAGAGGTCGGCGACCTTCCAGAAGTTGACGTCCGGGAAGCCGGTGAGCGGGCCGGGGAAGCCGAAGCCGGGCAGGGACGGCACGATGACGTCGAACGCGTCGGCGGGGTCACCGCCGAAGGCGGCCGGGTCGGCGAGCGGGTCGATCACCTTCGCTCAGTGCCAGAACGTCCACGGCCAGCCGTGGGTGAGGATCAGCGGGATCGGGCGGGGGCCGCGGCCGGGCTTGCGCAGGAAGTGCACCGGGACGCCGGCGACGCTGACTCGGTAGTGCTCGTGGACGTTGATGGCGGCCTCGGCCTTGCGCCAGTCGTAGCCGTCCCGCCAGTAGGCGACCAACTCCCGCACGTAGCCGGCCGGGACGCCGTAGGACCAGTCCGCGTTGCCCTCGTCCAGCGGCGGGCGGGTCAGTGCGAGACGGGCGCGCAGGTCGTCGAGGGCCTCGTCGGGCACATGGATCGGGGTCGGCTCCAGGGGGAAGGTGTGCCGGGCGGTCATGGCGTGGTTCCTTGCGGGGCAGGTGGTCCGGGGGGACGGGTCGGCAGGGTGAATCCCGACGCACGGTCGCGGAAGACGACCGGCCGGGAGACGGGGTGGATGCCGTTCTTCACGGGGTGCCCTTCCCTCCTTGACTCGGCCATGCCAGGCACCCCGCGCAACACCGGACCCCGTCTCCGCATTCCCCCTAGTGCCAGTTGCTGATCTGCACGTCATGCGGCGAGGGTTCGCCCTTGCCGGTCTCGACCAGCTTCTTCAGGCTCATGAGGTAGGTCGCCCACTTGGTGGAGCAGTGGTGCATGAACTCCACCTGCTCCTTCCAGCCTTCGTGCCGGAACAGCACGATCGTGAAGTCGTCCTCCTGCTTCAGCTCGAAGCTGACGCGCGTGCCGATCCACTCCGGCGGACCGTCGACGACCTCCCAGACCACCCGCTCGGCCGGTTCGGCCTCCAGGACCTTCATGTCGAACCCGCCGGGCACGAAACGGAACCGGATCACTCCGCCGACGGCACTGTCGCCGTCGGTCTCCTGGGTCCACCAGCCCGCCAGTCCGTCGATGGTCGTCAGGGCGGTGTAGACCTCATCGGGTGACGAGGTGACTCCGATCCTGTGCAGGATGTCCACCATGTCGCTGCCTCTTTCCTGGGATGAGCGCCCGCGTCGGGGCGCGGTCCCGCACCGCGGGACGGAAGACGTACGAAGTCGGCGGGTCACTTCTCCTGGCCGCGCTCAATGGCCTCGGCGATCCGCTTGATGCGCTGCAGCCGGGCGTCCCACGTGGCCCCGACGGCCGACAACTGGGCGACGGCACGGGCGAGTTGGGCCTCGTCCACCTCGTAGCGGCGCTCGCGTCCGGACGGTGTGACCTGCACCAGTCCGACCCGGTGCAGCACACCGAGGTGTTTGGCGACCGCCTGCCGCGTCACCGGGAGCTGCCCGCTGAGCGTGGTGGCCGTGCCGCCGCCGTCGGCGAGCAGTACATCGAGCATCCGGCGCCGGGTGGGGTCCCCCACGGCCGACCAGAGCTCGTCGTCGACGGAGACGGTCACCGCGTCGACACCACCCGCGCGACATAGCTGACGAGGCGGGGCAGGAAGTGGTCCCAGCCGGTGACGTGCTCGCGGTACGCCTCTTCGAGTACGGCGGCCTCCCAGCCCCTCTCCCGGAAGCCGGTCTCACTGAAGCGCAGCAGCGTGCCCGCGCCGGACGGAACCAGCTCGAAGGTCACCAGCAGCGCGTTGTCCGGCGCCGCCGGCTGCCCTTCGTCGTACACCCACCGGAAGGAGAACCGCCGCGGCGGGTCGGCCTCGACCACCGTGAGGGGGACGACCGTCGCCTCCGGTGTGGTCTTGTCGCCGAAGATGATGGTGCCGGTGGCGCCGGGCACCGGGGCGAGGTCCGCCTCGTCAGGCCACCACTCCCGCATATGCTCGGGCCGGCTGACGACCTCGTAGACCACCTCGGGCGCGGCGGCGATATGGATCTCCCGTTCGATACTGCCGTACTCCATGCCACTCTCCAGCCATTAGCAACCTTTGGTTGCATGTAACGGTAGAGCGGCCCGGCCGAATGCGCAACCGATGGTTGCTCAATGCTCCCGATGGCGGTCGCCCACCGGGCCCTCGGAGTCCGGGTGTGACGTCTCCTCGAAACGGCGCACGTCCTCCTCGTCCCACTTGCTCGTGTCCCGGGGCTGGGTGTACGGCTCGGCCTCGGGCGGATGCCCGCCCGCGATGGCGCGCTGGCGCACGGTCTCGGCGTCGAACTGCAGGCCGAACAGGATCGCGAGATTGCTGATCCAGAGCCAGATGAGGAAGACGATGACGCCGGCCATGGTGCCGTACGTCTTGTTGTACGAGGCGAAGTTGGCCACGTAGAACGCGAATCCGGCCGAGGCCGCCAGCCAGATCACCAGGGCCAGGAAGCTGCCGGGGGTGATCCACTTGAAGCCCTTGACCTTGGCGTTCGGAGTCGCCCAGTACAGGACCGCGATCATGATGGTGACCAGCACCACCAGCACGGGCCACTTCGCGATCGACCACACCGTCAGCGCCGAGTCCCCGATCCCGAGCGCCTGTCCGGCCTGGCTGGCCAGACCGCCGGTGAAGACCACGATCAGCGCGCAGGCCACCGCCATCACCATCAGCAAGACGGTGACGGCCACGCGCACCGGCAGGATCTTCCACACCGGGCGGCCCTCCGGCATGTCGTAGACGGCGTTCGCGGAGCGGATGAAGGCCGCCACGTACCCGGACGCCGACCACACCGCCAGCGCGAGGCCGAGCAGGGCCATCACGGAGCCGGTTCCGGAGTTGTTCTGGAGCTGTTCCACGGCCCGGGTGATGATGTCCCGCGCCGAGCCCGGGGTGAGGTCCTGAAGGTTCGTCAGCACCTTGTCGGTCGCCGACTTGCCCGCGATGCCCAGCAGGGAGACCAGCACCAGCAGCGCCGGGAACAGGGACAGCACCCCGTAGTAGGTCAGCGCCGCGGCCCGGTCGGTCAGCTCGTCGTCCTTGAACTCCTTCACGGTGCCCTTGAGCACCGCCCACCAGGCCCCCTTGGGCAGCTTCGTGGGCGAGTCCGGCGCGGCCTCCTCGACCTGCTCGTCAGGCCCCGCCTCCTCCGGCGACGGCCGCGCCAAGCGCTCGTCGGAGTCGTGGTGTGCCTTGCGCCCAGGAAGATGCAGCTTCGTCATAACCCACCGGGTAACCGCGCAGCGCCCTCTCAAAGCTGAAGTGCCGTCATTCCTGGCCGCTCACAACGTGATCCGCCACCGTCATCCGTGGCCGGGCGCACCGTGATCCGACGCCGCCGTCATCCGTGGCCGGGCGCACCGTGATCCGACGCCACCGTCATCCGTGGCCGGGCGCACCGTGATCCGCCACCGTCACTCGGGGCCGGGCGTACCGCCGTACGGCAGCGGGCCCGCCCGTGCGGTCGCCGTCAGGCGGCCCGGCGCCGGGCGCGCACCGCCCCCTCCGCCCGCGACAGGGTGCGGGCCGCGCTGACCTGGTAGGTGGTCTTCCCCGGATCGGTGACCGGGGCGCCGAGGGTGATGCGGCCCGTCGCGCGCAACTCCTCGCACACGTCCGTCGGCAGCGCGACGTAGCACCCGCCGGTACCGCCGGCGGAACCGACCGGCCGCCAGTAGCCGTAGCGGAGCCGCCCGCCCGCGTGCGCCGTGACGAAGACCGGCGTGCGGGGGTCGGACACGATCCGCAGCACCTCGGCCGCGGGCCCGGCGAGCGGGGCCACGGGCCCTCTCGGGCGGGGCCCCGGAGCGGTGCTGGGACGCGGGGCGGCGGGGCCGGCCGCCCGGTCGAGGAGGCTTCTATGCGTGAGCGGCATCGGCAGGGTCCTTCCAGACACGGGAAACGGACACCGATCGCCCCGTCCGGGCCCGGTGTTGATCTTGCTGCGCCGCATTCTTGCCCACGGCACTGACAACGCGGCTCCACCTCCTCACGGCGCGGTCACGGCGCCCCGCGCGCCGGTCTCCCCGCCGTCGGCCGGGAGCCTGGTGCCGACGGGCTCGGTGAGGTAGGCGGTGATGCCGGTGAGGTCGAGCAGGCGCGTGAGCTGTGCGGGGCGGTTGTCGAGGTGCAGGGTGATCCTCGCCCGGTGCGTGCGCCGACGGAGCATGAGCAGCGCGGACAGGCCCACCGAGTCGGTCATGGTCAGCTCCGCGCAGTCCAGGCGGAGGTCGGACGGACTCGTGCCGTGTTCCTGGACGTACGTGTCCAGGGCGTCCGCCAGGAGGGCGAGAAACGTGCCTCCGGTGCCGTGGTCGAGGTCGCCCCCGACCGCCGCGACGAGCACGCCGGGGGCGACGGTACGGGTGACCACCCGCAGGGCCGGACACGTACTCATGCGGACACCTCCGTTCCGGCCGCGGCCGTGGCGGGCGGCGCGTCCAGGGTCGTGCCCGCGTCCCGCAGGAAGCGCTGGGCACGCGGGAAGTCGTGCAGTTCCCCGGCCAGCACCGTCAGGCCGAGGCCGAGCGAGGCCACGGGGACCCGGCGCACGGTGAGGATGCGGGCGGTCCAGGTGACGAACCGGTCGAAGATGTCGCCGTCGTCGAAGTAGAGGGCGGTCGCCAGGAAGTCGAGGATGTGGCTGATGTCCTCGGCGGTGCGGTCGTACTGGTCCGGGGTGTAGTGCCGCATCGCCGGATACCGCTCCTCCAGGTCGTGCAGCGCCTGCCTCACCAGCGCGGACCGGTTGCGGAGGATGAAGGTGTACTCCTGGTCGGCGAGGTGCGGCAGGTCGTCGACCTGCTGCCGGGCGGCGAGGGCGAACGGCGTCCTCGGGCCGGTTTCCAGGAGGCCGGCGGCCTGCCTGGCGTCCCGCGCCCAGGCGTCCGCGCGCAGGGCGCGGGCCTGGCGGCCGTCGGGGCCGAACGCGGCGCCGCCCACGACGACCGGCACCCCGATCGACTGACACGCCGTCAGGGCCGCGTGCGCCTTGGGCAGATGGGTGGGGATCGACGCGGACAGCAGCACCGCCCCGGGCCGGGTGGCGTGCAGATGGGTGATGAGGTGGGGGGTCGGCACATGGGCGCCGAGAAAGTCCACCCGGTGACCGCGCCACCGCAGGGTCTCCGCCACGAGCCGGGCCGGCAGCGCGTGCCACTCCCCGTCCACGCACGCCACGGTCACCCGGGTCCGGTCACCGGAGGGAGGGGGCACCCGCCGCGCCAGAGCCGCCACCGCACGGTCGTTGACGGCGGTGACGGCGTGCTCGTCGGCCACGGTGATCCGGTCGGCCGCCCATTCCTCGCCCACCTTCCGCTGCACCGCGGCGATGACGTCGAGGAGGAGGGACTCAGGGCACCAGCCGTCCCGCGCGGCCGAGTCCACCACGCCGATCGCCGCCGCCTCGTCGGCGTCCAGTGCCGCCGTCCACAGCCGTTCCCGCAGCGTCAGGATCTCGTGATCCGCCGGTACGGCAGTTCTCATGCGTCGCTCTCCCTGTTCACGCCGTCCACGGCGTCGGTACGGCCGGTACCTCCACCGACGAGCTGGAGCCGCCCTCGGCCGCCCGCCGGGTTGGTGACGGCGAGGGTGGCCATGTCGTCGTGGTTGCGCCCGCTCAGCCACTGGTCCGCCAGCATGTGCACGCGCTCCACCAGCGCCTCGGGGGGCATCCGCGCACAGTCGCGGAGCGCGGCGCGCAGCCGGTGCTCGCCGTACATCTCGTCGCCGAGCGGGCCGCCGCGGGCCTCGGTGATGCCGTCGGTGTACAGCAGGCAGCTCTCGCCGGGCGCCAGGACGACCCGTACGGTGCTCGCCTGTACGTCGGGCAGGGCCCCGACCAGCTGCCCGCGGGTCGGCACCTCCTCCACCTGCCCGTCCCGCCGCACGACGAGCGGCGGGAGGTGGCCCGCGCTGGTCAGCCTGAGGTGTACCAGCCCGGCGCGGAAGCGCGCGGAGGCCAGCGTCAGGGTGGCGAACCGGGCGCTGTGGGAGTTCAGCAGGGCGCCGTTCAGCAGACCGAGGACCTGCTGGTGGTCGTCGGCGAGCGGCAGCAGCGCCTGCAGGATGCTGCGGATCTTGCCGGTGAGCACGGCGGCCTCCAGCCCCTTGCCGGCCACGTCGCCCAGGACCGCGAACGACTCCTGCGAGGGGTCGGCACCGGGGTGTACGTCGTAGAAGTCGCCGCCGACCCGTTCGTGATCGCGGGCGGCACGGTAGCGGCCGGCGTAGCCCACGCCGTGCACCTGGCGCAGGGTGGGCGGCAGCAGTTCCCGCATCAGGGCACCGGTGATGGCGGCCTGCTCGGTGTAGAGGCGGGCCGCGGACAGCGCGGCTCCGGCCCGCGAGGAGAACAGGCGCGCGAAGACCTCCTCGCCCTCGTCGAAGGCGCGGTGGCTGCCGGAGCGGAGCAGGACGAGGGCGCCCGCCGGGATGCCGTGCCCGGGCAGCGGGGTGACGATCACGGCGCCGATGGGGCCGGCGAAGCCCGGCGGGACGGCCCAGTCGGGGATGCTGTCGGGGCTGATCCAGCGGGCGGGCACCGGCGGGAAGCCCTGCAGCGCCTCCGTCAGTCCCGGCACCACCTCCGGGTCGATCTCCCGCGTGGTCCGGGTGAGGGGTCCGCCCTTCTCCGCGTAGGTGAGCGGATGCCGGCGGCCCCGCGCTGGGGCGACCACCACGGCGGCGTCCGCGAGGTGTTCGGCGGCGAGCCGCGCGGTCACCTCCAGACAGCGGTCGAGGTTGAGCGACGCGAGCAGGGCGCTGGAGGCCGCCGACAGGACCGAGGCCCGTTCCCGCGCGCTGTCCAGGGCCCGCTCGGTGAGCCGTAGATCGGTGTCCTCCAGCAGCCACCACACCACCTCGCCGCCGGGGCGGGGCGTGGGGTGGGCGCGGAAGGCGCGGTCGGCGATCGTGCCCGCGGCCGGCGCCGGGTCGCCGGTGCCCGCGTCCCTCGGCGTCAGCCGGCGGTGCGCGTCGAGGAGCCAGAGCGGCGCGGTCCGTCCGGCGCCGCCGGCCGGGGCCGGGTGGGCCAGGAGGGTGCGGGCGGCGTCGTTGAGGTCGACGATGCCGCCGACGCGGTCCATCACCAGGATCGGGCAGGGGGCACCGCGCCACGACGCGCCGACGCCCAGGTCGCCGCGCGCGGGGGCGGAGGATCCGGAAGCGGGAGAAGGCATCACAGGCAGGGGAGCGCCACGTGCGCGCCCAACCCCCTTCCTGCTGCTGGAAAACAAGAGCTTTTCACCGTCTCCCGACCGGCACGCCCCCCGCAGACGCTCTTCGCGCCGCGTGGACCGGCGGACAGGGGTGAGGGCCGCGATGCGCTCACCGAACGCGAGAACATCCCGGCCCTGATACAGCGTCAGAACCCCGGCACGGCAAGCCGGTCAGTGCCGCCGCCCCCGCAACTTGCCGAGCAGGCGCTGCGCCTGCGCCCGGCGGCGCGGGTCGGCGGAGGCACGGCGTACCTGCTCTGCCGTACGACGCCCCTGCGGGCTGCGACTGAACTGCTTGATCTTGTCCAACATTCCTGGCATGTCTGCCTCCTGAGTGCGGTGGACGACAGTGCCGGTGCGGCAAAGCCTTCGTGCGTCACCGGTTACCCCGGTTCGGCCGGGTCATCCCTGCCGACATTTCCCAGGCCCTCGTCCACCGGATTCGGGGCGCCGAGGTGACGGCATCGAAGATCACTCGTTTGCCCTACGAACGGATCTTTCCGCCCCCACTCGAAAGAGCGAGGCGATCATGTCCCTGCGCCGGCCGGCGAACCCCGGCAGCGAACCGCGCGTACTCGACGTGGAGCACGCCGAGGCCGCGCTCATGGAGCACTACGCCCGACTGGTCCGCCTGGTCTATGTGACGCTCCCCCGCGGCCTCAGCCGCCACCGGAGGGTCCTGGCCGCGCACGGTGTCGTGCAGCGGGCGCTCCCCCGGCGCCCGCTGGTCGTGCCGGGCCGGCGCCGGGCGAGGGACGCCCGGCAGCTGGGCTCCGCCGAGTACACGGCCCTGCGGACGCGTGTGCTGCGGGCCTCCCTGGCTCACGAGTCACGGTCCGCACGGCTTTCCCGGGCCCGCTCGATGCTCCCCGCGGTGTGGGGGCTGCGGCTGTTCCCGCAGTCCGGGGGCGCCGAGGAGATGGCGCTGGACCGGGCTCTCGCCCAGGCCGACTGGCCCGTGCGGGCGGCCGTCGCGCTGCTGGTGCTGGACGAGGAGTCCGCCGAGGAGGCGGGCGGTGTCCTGCGGGCCGTGGGCGTGAGCGAGCCCGAGGGTGCCGTCCTCGCGGCGCGGCGGCTCGTCGAGCAGGGGCGCCCCGCCGCCGAAGGGGCGCCGGACGCAGGCACCGGCGTGCCGGCCACCGCCCTGCTCGCCCCGGAGTTCGACCCCTGCCTGCTGCACGCGCGGCCGACCGACCTGCTCCGCCGCCGGCACCGGGTGCGCTCCTCCGCGACGGCCGTCCTGGTGGCCGGGTGCGCCATGGTGTCCGCGCTCGCCCTCCCGGACGGCACCACCGGCCCCGCCGGAAGCGGGCAGCACGGTCCGGCGTCGGCGGTCGACGCCCAGGAGCTGCGCCGTACACCCCCCGACGCCTGGGCCGACACCGCGCGCGTCGACTTCACCGCCTGGCCCGCCCGCGGCGCGCGGACCGGCGACCGGGACCTGCTCGAGCGCGCCCTGCGCGCCTGGTCGGACCCGGACCGGCGGATGCGACGGTCGGTGGAGCCGGGTGCGGCGTCCACCGGGACGGGCCGGCCCCCGCGGCTGCTGTTCGCCGGTGACGTCGACGACCGCGCGGTGGTCGTCCTGCACGACGACCTGACCACCGTGCGCTACAGCGAGCCGCTCTCCGGTGACGGACCGCCGGAGCTGGTCTCCGCCCTCACCGAGGGCGCCGACGTCACCACCGCGGCCGCGGTCGTCGTCTCCCGCTCCACGGATGCGGTACGGCTGCTGCTGGCGCCGTGGATCGCCGAGGCGGGCACCCGCGACCTGCTCGCGCCCGACACCGCGGTGCGCGGCCTGGACAGCTCCGACAGCGGCGTCACCGACCCCCTTCCCGTGCCGCCGGCCGGTCGCGACTGCGGGACCTGGCCGGTGGTGCAGCTGCGCTCCTCACCGCGCATCGTCGAGGACCACGCCTTCCTGCTCACCGACCTCGGCGGCCTGTCGCCCGCGCACCTGACGTACATGCCACCTCCGGAGCCCGGCGTACGGCCGCGTCCGCCGCGGGAGGCCACCGGCCCGCAGGCCCTGGAAGGCTGGGCGCGCGCCGCGTGCCGCCTGGAGGGGCTGCGGGGCGAGGGCGTGCGGGCGGTGAACCACTGGGTGTTCGCCCAGCAGGAGCTGCCCGAGCGGGCCGGGCGGGCCACGTGGGTGTGTGCCCGGGCGGACACCTGGCGGGGGCGGGGACGCGTGGAGTATCTCTTCCTCGGCCCGGGCAGCGGCGGCGCCCGGTCGGCCGGTGTCCGGGAGGACACCGCCGAGTGCAGCCGGTTCGGCCAGGACGTCGTGGCCGGCATCGACTGGCGGGCCCCCTCCGGGGCGTCGTACCTCCTCGCCGCCGGAAGCAGGTCACTCACGCGCGTGGAGGCGTCGGCCCCGGTCCGCGCGGCGGCCGACGGGCGCTTCCTCGCCGTCCGCGCTTCCCGGGGCGCCGATGCGCAGGTCAGCGGGCGGGGCACCGGTGGGGCGGAGGTGCACGGCCCTCGGTGAGAGGCGGGGCCGCCCGGGTGCGTCACGGGCGAGCGGAACTCCAGCCACGCCGGACGCCGCTCCTCGTCCCCGCGCCGCTCACTTCTTGCGCTTCTTGAGGGCGGACGGCTTGTGGACGGCGGAGCGCCCTGACTTGTCGCTGCGCACTTCGTACTGCGGCTCCTCGGACGAGGCGTCGACGGTGCGGCCGGCGGCCTCGGTCCGCTCGGTGATCTTCTTCTCGACCTTGCCGGTCGTCTCGCTGCCGTGGCTGCTCCAGGCGACCTTGTCGCCCTTGCGCGGGTTGTCGTCCCGGCGGTTGTGCTTGGCCATGTCGATGCCCCTCGTGGTCGCGGCCCGTCCCGGCGGCGGTTTCCGGCCGGGTGCCGGGGCGACAGTCGTTCGCCCCTGTCGCGAAACGGGCTCTCGCCCCGGCTCGGGGGGTCTCGGGGCGAGAGCCCTGTCCCTCCCGCGTAAGACACTTCCGCACCGAGGCCGCCCGCGGATGCAGCCCCGGACGAAGACGAGTGCCGGAGGCTCGGCCTAGCGGCGCAGGTCCCGCAGTACCTCGCGGGCGGCCCGTGCCCCCGAGGCCAGTGCGCCCTGGACCGAGCCGGTCGCCCGGTGGTCCCCGCACACGTAGCGGCCGGGCCCCACCCGGCTGGTCCGGCTGAGCGGCTGCGGCGGCGCCATGGCGGGCAGCGCGTCCTCGACCGTGCGGACCGTCAGCAGCTGCCAGCCGTCCGTACCCGTCCCGTACGCCTCGCCGACGGCCTCGCGCACCTGGCTCTCCCGGCCCTCGGCGTCATGGCCGAGGACCGAGGTGGCGATCAGCGCGTGGCCCGCCGGGGCGTACTCGGGCACGACGTCGCTGAGGACGCAGGTGTTGAGGAACCGGCGCCGGGTGTCCACGAGCAGGGTCGGCTCGCCCAGCGGGGAGCGCGGGGCGATGTGCCAGTACGTCGTCACGACCCGGTAGGCGGGGAGGTCGACGTCGGGCAGCAGCGCGGCGACCGTTCCGGGTCCGCTCGCCACCACCACGGCCCGTGCCGGCAGCTCGCGGCCGCCCGCCGTCAGCACCCCTGCGCCGGTCAGCCGCTCCACGGGCGTATCGAGCCGTACGGTGCCGGTGGGCAGGGCGGCGGCCAGGGCGCGCGGGACGGCTCCTACGCCGTGCGCGGGCAGGCACAGCGTGCCGCGCAGCATGCTCCGCCACACCAGGTGGAAGACCCGGCCGGAGGTGACCAGTTCGTCCTCCAGGAACACGCCCGACAGGAACGGCCGGAAGAACCGCTCCACCAGGTCGTCGGAGATACCGGCCTGCGCGAGGGCCGTACGGGTGGTGGTGTCCGCGGTCCGCTTCAGGAGGCGCGGCGGGACCAGCATGTCGCGGGCGCAGAGCACCCCGAGGGCGGCCATGTCGCGGGGGCCGGCCAGCCGCCCCGGCAGCAGATCCGGCAGGGTGCGCGGGCGCCGGGTGGGATCGCTGAAGCGGAGCCTGCCCGCCGGGCCGTGCACGAGCACTCCGGGGGTGAAGGGCCGCAGTCCGAGGTCCTTCAGCACCAGCCGGCGCCGGACCTGGGGGTAGGAGGTGTTGAACACCTGGAAGCCGCGGTCCACGACGAACCCCTCGACGCGGTCGGAGCGCATGCGTCCGCCGACCTCGTCCGAGGCCTCCAGCACCTGGACGCCGACACCCGCCTCCAGCAGGTCGCGGGCGCAGGCGAGGCCGGCGACACCGGCCCCCACCACCAGCACGTCCGCCGCCTTGTCTGCCGCGCCCACATGACCACCTCTCCCGCGTCGACCCCCCTGGCACTTCGCCGTGTTCCCCGCCCCCGGATGCACCAACGCGGCCCGGGGGACCGGTCAGCCGTCGCCCGCCTGCGCCTGCCTGCGGGTGGGGGCCATCGCCCAGCGGATCCCGCCGGTCAGGGCGGTGCCGAGCGGGCGCACGCACAGGCCCTCGGCGACCGGGACGCGGGGCAGCCGGAGCGCACGGGAGGCCCAACCGGGCAGCAGGGTCACGGCGTTGGCGGCCAGCACCGCGTAGGGCAGGCGGGCGGCCCAGGGGATCGGCGGCCGCAGCAGCAGGTAGCGCGCCGTGTCCCGGGCCTCGGGCGTGGCGCGCAGCTCGGCGCGGTAGGCGGCCAGCCGCCGCTCGAGTCCGGCGCGGTCCGTCGGCGGATCGGGGACGCCGAGCGCGGTAGCGATGCGGGCCATGTCCGCGACGTATCCGTCGCAGCCCGCGTCGTCCAGCGGGCGGGCGCCGTACCGCTGGTGGGCGCGCAGGAAGCAGTCGACCTCGGCGATGTGCACCCAGCACAGCAGGTGCGGGTCGGAGGCACGGTAGGACCGGCCGTCGGCGGCCGTGCCGCGCACGGTCTCGTGCACGGCCCGGACCCGGTCGCAGGCCTCCTGTGCGCTGTCGGCGGGGCCGTACGTCGTGACGGCGAGGAAGGTGCTCGTCCGTTGCAGCCGCCCCCAGGGGTCGCCCCGGAAGCCCGAGTGCCCGGCGACCGCGGCCATGGCCAGCGGGTGCAGCGACTGAAGGAGCAGTGCGGCCAGTCCGCCGGTGAACATCGAGGCGTCCCCGTGCACGCGGCGGACGGGCCGGTCGGGGCCGAACCAGCGCGGTCCGGGCGTGCCGTGGATGTGCGCGCGGTTGGCCGGCCCCTCGGGCCCTGCCACCCGGGAGAAGATCGCCTCGCCCGTACGGTCGCGTATGCGGTCGAGTTCGGCCGGCAGCCTCATGGTCTCGGTGCCTCCTTCCCCCCCGGCGCCGCGAAGACGCCCACGGGGTACGGGTATCCCCTTTCCGGGCCGCTCACCCGGCGGGGCGGGCCGGGATCCGGCCGGTCAGCGCCCCGCCAGGCCGGCCAGTCCGCGCAGCAGGGCGCCGCGACCGCGGTCGGGCACCGTCCACAGCGTCTGCCCCCGCACCCCCCACCGTTCCAGCAGTGCGTTGGCGGCCAGGAAACCGGTGGTCGCCGCGCGCTCCATCAACGCCACGGGCAGGTCGGTGCGGACCACGTCCCCGGCCACCACGAGTGCGGGGTCCGGGGTGCGGACGGTGGGGCGGTCGGCGTAGCCGCCCACGGGGAACAGCGGGCAGTCCGCGCGCCACTCGTGGCGGGCGTCGACGACGGTGGCCGTGCGGGATTCCGGGCAGATGTGGTGCAGCTGCTCCACGAGCCGCTTCTGCTCGACCTCGCGCGAGGCGTCCGGCGGCAGGGCGTAGGCGTGGAGCTCCACGACGGAGCCTCCGGTGCGGGAGGACCAGCGCGCCGCCTCGTCCTCCCAGCGGTCCAGCACGCTGATGTTGTCCAGGGTGCCGAATCCGCTGGTGCCCAGGAAACCCGGCCGGTCGTGGGCCAGGGGCCGGTCCAGCCAGAGCCTGCTGACCAGGAAGGGCGGGGCGGTGCGCAGGCGTGCGACGCGCTCGCGCCACGGTGCGTCGCCCAGGTGGGGCGAACGGGCGACCAGGGAGCGCAGGCCGGAGGCGTCCAGGGCGAGCACGACACCGTCGTACCAGCGCTCCTGACCGTCGGCGGCGACCTCGAAGCCGCCTCCCCGGGCGGGCTCGACGTGCTCGACCGGCGTGGCGGCGCGCACCTCGGTGTCGTGCCGCCGCAGGTACCGGGCGAGCGGATCCCACAGGGCCGTGGGGAAGGGATCGCGGGGAACGTCGAACAGCAGGCCCTCGGCGGAGCCGAGGAAGTAGATGTGGAACATCAGCGCCATCTCGGCGGCCGACAGCTGCCGGGGGTCGGCGAAGAAGCTCCGGGAGAACACCTCGAACGCCAGATGGCGGGCGTCCCGCGGGAAGCGGACGGCCTCCAGGAAGTCGTGTGCGCTGATGCCGTCGAGGCGGTCGTAGATGTCGGGCACGCGCACGTCGAGCAGCGGCAGCGCGGCGACGGGGTCCATGGCGCGCAGGTCCCGCAGCCGGAAGGAGCGGCTGCGGGCGGCGAAGCCGAGCGCGCTCCACGGCGGGGTGCGCGGCACGTGCCGGAAGCTGTCGCGCAGCCCGTTGGCGTGCAGCAGCGGATAGTCGGGCAGGCCGGTCAGCCGGGACAGGGCGGGGTCGGTACGGCGCAGCAGTCCGCGCAGGTTGTAGTACTGGCGGAAGAACGCGTGGAAGCCGCGGCTCATCGTCACCGTGCTGCCGTCCCGCAGCCGGGTGAACCAGCCGCCGACCCGGCCGCCGAGGTAGGGCTCGCGCTCGTAGAGGGTGACGGCCACGCCTCGTTCGGCCAGCGCGGTCGCGGCCGCCAGGCCCGCGATCCCGCCGCCGATCACGGCGACCGTGGGCCGCCCGTCGGCCTGCCGGGCTCCCGGGGGCGCGATCAGGACCCGGGCGCGGCGGTCCCTGCCGCGGCGGGCGGCGGGCGGGGCGCCGCTCATCGGTCCGTCTCCCCTCGCCCGGCCACGAAGGTGTGGGTGATGCCCGTCTGCCAGCCCGGCAGGGGCAGGGCGCGGACCCGTTCGAAGCCGGCCGCGCGGATCCGCTCGGCGAACCGGCCTGCGGTGTCGAACTCGACGACGCTGCGCCACAGGTGCCGGTACAGCGGCCCGTCGCCCAGCGCGGTCGCCGCGGGCTGGACGATGCCGCGGCACACCAGGGTCCACACCGCCCGGTCGGCGCGGCGCCCGCTGAGGGAGTACTCGTGCACGCCGAGGCGCCCGCCCGGCCGCAGCAGATCGCGGACGGTGGCGAGTACGGCGTCCGGGTCGGCGACGTTGCGGAAGAGGTAGGCGGCGAACACCGCGTCGAACGGTCCCTTCACCCCCGCCTCGGCCAGGCCCTCGGCCGGTGCGTGCACCAGGGTCACGCCGTCCGCCCAGGGCTTCGCGGCGGCGCGGGCCAGCATGCCGGAGGAGGCGTCCACGGCCGTGATGTTCGCGGCGGGCAGCACGGACCGCAGGGCGGCCGTGGAGGCGCCGGTCCCGCAGCCCAGGTCCAGCAGGCGCAGTCCTTCCCCGCGTCCGGGCAGCCCGAGCCGGCGCACGGAGCGCCGAAGGTGGGCGTGATAGCCGGGGTTGGCGGCGACCAGGGCGTCGTAACTGCGGGACGCGTGGTCGAAGGCGACGGCGAGGTCTTCGTCGCGCAGCAGGGTCATACGGTCTCCAGGGGCCGGGAGCAGGGTCCGGTCGGTCAGTGGGGGCGGGCCGGCCGGCGCGGCCGGGGTGCGCGTGCGCACCTGCCCCTGCTTCCGGTGCCGGGGCATCGGCGGATGCGGTCGGCTGTCACCGATTCGCCCACGGGTCCGGCCGTGCGGTCTCGCGGGCCGCAGTCCTGGTCGCTACCTCGGGCAGCGCCGGTGCCCGGCCGCCCGTGCCCGGCAGTGCCGCTGTCCCCGGCTCGTCCGCGTGGGCCGCCTGCCGGGCGTGCCTGCGCTGCCGGTAGGGGTTGTCGGGCGGGAGTTTGCTGGAGACCCGGCCGTACATGCCGAAGGTGGCGATGACCAGGCCCATGACGAAGCTGAAGATCACGTTGGTCATCCCGAAGTCGAGGACGTTGGCGGGGCGGTCCAGGACGAATATGTGGGCGAAGCCGCTCAGGACGAACAGGGTGCCCACCGTCATGTTGAGGGTGGAGGCGAAGTTGCCGCCGATCACGGCCCCGGCGAGCAGGGCCAGTCCGACGAAGGTGGAGAGGACGCTGAGCGCGAGGTTGGTGGTCATCCCGGCGATCTCGTCGCCCGCCGTGTCGAAGGGGCTCAGGGCGTCGGCGAAACCGAGGGCCGCGAAGGTGAGCAGGACGAGGCCGCACAGGCCGGCGCCGTAGCGGTAGACCGTCGCCAGGTGGTGGTCGACCGGGAGTTCATCTCGTAGCTTCATGCCCGCATTTCACCGGTTACGGGCGGAATGGATGCGGTTTCGCACCCGCGCCGGTCACCCCTCCCCGGTCGCCCCTCCCCGGTCACCCCTGGCCGGTGTCCCGGCGCAGCAGGACGAGTTCGCGGTTCAGCTCGGCCAGGAAGCGGACGACCACGGCCAGTTCGTCGGGGGTGAAGCGGCCGCGTGCCGTGTCGGTGCTCCGGGCCAGCGGCCGGAAGTAGTCCCGGGCCAGGGCCTTGCCCCCGGCCGCGTAGTGCAGGTGCACCACGCGGCGGTCGTCGACGGCGCGGACGCGCCGGACGTGGCCGGCCCGCTCCAGCCGGTCGACGCATGCGGTCATCGCGCCGGAGGTGAGGTTCAGCTGCCTGCGCAGGCGGCCCGGAGTCATCGGGCCGTCCTCGGGGTCGGCGTCCAGGATCGCGATCAGCGCCTGGACGTCGGTGAGATGCAGCCCGTGGGCCTGGGCGAACTCCTGGGCGATGCGGTTGAACTCGCCGTTCATCCGGCGCAACAAAACGGCGAAGGACTGCAACCCCGTGGGGTCGTCCGCGGGAAGAGACGGCGGGGGCATGCCGGGGGCGCTCATACCCCCAGCATAAAGTAACTTGATCGTTGAGATACTTTGTCATCGACACATTCCGCTACTGCTTTGGGACGCTCATGAACATCGCACCGCGCCGGGCCCGGTGGCTGGTACCCGTGGTCCTGTTGCTCGTCTGGCTGGGCGTCGGCGGCACGCTCGGCCCCTACGCGGGCAAGCTGGGCGAGGTGGCCACGAACGACCAGGCCGCGTTCCTGCCGCGGAGCGCCGAATCCACCCGGGTGCTCGAAGCCCGGGAGGCGTTCGACCAGTCCGAGACCCTGCCCGCCATCGTGGTCTGGACGGCGGGCGGGGAACGGGTCGGCGAGGAGCAGCAGAAGGCCGCCACCCGGGCCGTCGGCGCGCTCGCCGGGCAGCCCGGCCTCGTGGGCAGGCCCTCGCCCGCGATCCCCTCCGAGGACGGCCAGGCGTTGCAGGCCGTCGTCCAGCTGGAACCCGACCTGGGCGAGGAACTGCCGACCGCGCTGGACCGGATCCGCCGGGCGGCGGAGGGCGTGCCGGGGACCTCGGCGCAGATCGCCGGACCGGCGGCGAGCCAGGCCGATCTGTCGGACGCCTTCGCGGGCATCGACGGCCTGCTGCTGGGCGTGGCGCTCGGTGCCGTGCTGCTGATCCTGCTGCTCGTCTACCGCAGCGTCCTGCTGCCCTTCCTGATCATCCTCGGCTCCGTGTTCGCCCTGGGGCTCGCCTGTGCCGTCGTCTACGCGCTGGCGCAGCGGGACGTGGTCCGGGTCGACGGCCAGGTGCAGGGCATCCTGTCGATCCTGGTGATCGGCGCCGCCACCGACTACGCCCTGCTGCTGGCCGCGCGCTTCCGTGAGGAACTCGCCACGCGCGGGGACCGGGTCTCGGCCGCGGTCGCCGCCGTGCACCGCTCCTTCGGCGCGATCACCGCCAGCGCTGCCACGGTGGCCCTCGGGCTGCTCGCCCTGCTCGCCAGCGACCTCACCAACAACCGCGCGCTCGGACCGGTCGGCGCCATCGGCATCCTGTGCGCCGTCCTGTCCACGCTCACCTTCCTGCCCGCCGTGCTGGCCCTGCTGGGCCGGGTCGCGTACTGGCCGTCCCGGCCCCAGCCGTCGGCGCAGGGCAGCGGGGTGTGGCGGCGGATCGCCGCGACGGTGGACCGCCGGCCCCGGCGGACCTGGATGGTGACCGCCGTCGTGCTGGCCGGTTTCGCCTGCTTCTCCCCCGCCCTGTCCTCCAAGGGCGTCCCCCTGGACGAGATCTTCGTGAACGACGCGCCGTCGGTCGCCGCCCAGGCCACGCTCGGCGAGCACTTCCCCGGCGGGTCGGGCAACCCGGCCGTCATCATCGCCGACGCCGACCGCGGTGACGCGGTGACCGCCGCCGCGAGCGGGACCGAGGGCGTGGCGTCGGCCGGTGCCGTGTCCGCCTCCGGGCGGCCCGGCGCGGGAGAGCCGCTCGTCGTCGACGGCCGGGTCCGCATCGACGCCACCCTCGAGGCCGCCGCGGACAGCGACGCCGCGAAGGAGACGATCCAGCGGCTGCGCGACAGCGTGCACGCGGTCTCCGGCGCCGACGCGCTGGTCGGCGGGTACACGGCACAGCAGTACGACACCCAGCAGACCGCCGCCCGGGACCGCACGGTCATCGTGCCCGTGGTGCTGGCCATCATCCTGCTGATCCTCATGCTGCTGCTGCGCTCCCTGCTCGTACCGGTCCTGCTGGTCGCGACAGTCGCCCTCAACTTCCTGGCCACGCTGGGGGTTTCGGCGCTCGTCTTCGAGCACCTCCTCGGGTTCAGCGGCACGGACGCCTCGGTGCCGCTGTACGGCTTCGTGTTCCTGGTGGCGCTCGGCGTGGACTACAACATCTTCCTCATGTCCCGGGTCCGGGAGGAGGCGCTCACCCACGGCAGCAGGCAGGGCGTGCTGCGCGGGCTGACCACGACCGGCGGAGTGATCACCTCGGCCGGTGTGGTGCTCGCGGCGACCTTCGCGGCCCTGATGGTCATCCCGTTGGCGTTCCTGGTGCAGATCGCGTTCATCGTCGCCTTCGGCGTGCTGCTGGACACCCTCGTGGTCCGGTCGCTGCTGGTGCCCGCGCTGGTGATCGACATCGGGCCCAAGGCATGGTGGCCGAGCGCGCCGGCCCGCCGAAGCGCCGGGACCGGATCGGCGGTGACACCACCGGCGTAGCGGCCCGGCCGCCGACATGCCGAGGGCCCGGTCCGCGTCTAGCGTGGGCCGGGCCCTGTGCCGCGGCGGGAAGGAACTCCGATGCCGGTTGCCCGCAGTCCCCTGTACGCACGTACCGCCGTCGTGACCGGAGCGGCGCGCGGCCTCGGGGAGGGGCTGGCCCGGGAGCTGTCCCGCCGGGGCGCCCGGGTGGCTCTGCTGGGCCGGGAGGAACGGACGCTGGCGGAGGTCCGTGACACCCTCCCGGGCGAGTCCGCGTGCTGGGAGGTCGACGTCACCGACGCGGACGGCATGTTCCGCGTCGCCGCCGAGATCCGCGCCCGGTTCGGACCCCCGTCGGTGGTGGTCGCCAACGCCGGAGTGGCCGAGGGCGGCCCGTTCGCCGAGGCCGACCTCGCGGTCTGGCGCCGGGTGATCGAGGTCAACCTCGTCGGCAGCGCCGTCACCGCGCGCGCCTTCCTGGCGGACCTGCTCGCCGTCCGCGGCTACTTCCTCCAGGTCGCCTCCCTGGCGTCCCTCGGCACCGCGCCGATGATGAGCGCCTACTGCGCCTCCAAGGCCGGGGTCGAGTCGTTCGCCCACGCGCTGCGCGCGGAAGTCGCCCACCGCCATGTGGGCGTGGGGATCGCCTACATCAACTGGACCGACACCGACATGGTCCGCGACGCCGACGAGTACGCCGTACTGCGGGAGCTGCGCGGCCACATGCCGGCACCGGCACGCAAGGTCTATCCCGTGGCGTATGTGGCGGACCGGCTCGCCACGGCCGTGGAACGCCGGCGGCCGTCCGTCTACGTGCCCGGCTGGCTGCGCGCGATGCAGCTGGTGCGCGGGGCGGTGCCGCCGGTCGTCACGATGCTGTCGCGCCGCGAACTGCCCCGCCTGGCCGCCGCCGAGCCGTTCACCGCCACGGGACTGCTCGGCGCCGGCGGCCGCGCTGACCAGTCGGGCGGACCGGCCGCCCCCGTCCCGTGACCGGGCGGTACGGCCCGAGGCGCGCATCCGTCGGCGGCACTGCGTGCGAAGTGTTCGTGGGCGGACGGACCCGCGGGTACCGGGCGGACCGCCCGCCGCGCCACACCCTGGAGGAACGGCCATGAGCACGGACGGACAGCGCGCCGCACAGCGGCCGCACTGCCTGGTGACCGGGGCGACCGGCTACATCGGCGGCCGGCTGGTGCCGGAACTGCTGGACGCCGGTCACCGGGTGCGGTGCCTGGCCCGCTCCCCCGGCAAACTCCGCGACCACCCCTGGGCGGGGGACGCCGAGACGGTCCAGGGCGATGTCACCGACCCGGAGTCGGTCGCCGCCGCGATGCGCGGGATCGACGTCGCGTACTACCTGGTGCACGCCCTGGGCAGCGGTACGGGCTTCGAGGAGACCGACCGCCGGGCGGCCCGCGTCTTCGCCGAGCAGGCCCACGCCGCCGGGGTACGGCGGATCGTCTACCTCGGCGGGCTCACGCCCGAAGGCGTCCCCGAAGAATCGCTCTCGCCGCATCTGCGGTCCCGGGCCGAGGTGGGCCGCATCTTCCTCAAGGCGCCGGTTCCGGCCGCCGTGCTGCGTGCCGCGGTCGTCATCGGGTCGGGGTCGGCCTCCTTCGAGATGCTGCGCTACCTCACCGAACGCCTGCCCGTCATGGTCACCCCCAGCTGGGTCCACACCCGCACCCAGCCCATCGGCGTCCGCGACGTCCTGCGCTACCTCGTCGGCTGCGCCACGCTGCCCGACGACGTGGACCGGGCGTTCGACATCGGCGGACCCGACGTGCTCACCTACCGGGAGATGATGCGCCGTTACGCCGTCGTCGCCGGACTGCGGCCGCGCCTCATCGTGCCCGTCCCGGTGCTGACCCCCCGGCTGTCCAGCCACTGGGTCGGCCTGGTCACCCCGGTGCCCGCCGCCATCGCCCGGCCGCTGACCGAGTCGCTGCGGCACGAAGTGGTCTGCCGCGAACACGACATCGCCCGGTACGTGCCCGACCTGCCGGGCCGGCCGCTGCCCTTCGACGAGGCCCTGTCCCTGGCGCTGCGCCGGGTCCGGGAGGCGCAGGTCGTCACCCGCTGGTCCTCCGCCGCCGTCCCGGGAGCCCCGAGCGACCCGCTGCCCACCGACCCGGACTGGGCCGGCGGCAGCCTCTACCAGGACGAACGGCAGCTCGACGTCGAGGCGCCCAGGGAGGCGCTGTGGAAGGTGATCGAGGGCATCGGCGGGGACAACGGCTGGTACTCCTTCCCGCTCGCCTGGGCGGTCCGCGGCTGGCTGGACCGGTTCGTCGGCGGGGTCGGCCTGCGCCGCGGCCGACGCGACGCCGAACGCCTGCGGGTGGGCGACTCGCTGGACTTCTGGCGGGTCGAGGAGATCGAGCCCGGCCGGCTGCTGCGGCTGCGCGCGGAGATGCGGCTGCCGGGCCTGGCGTGGCTGGAGATGTACGCGGAGACGGACGCCGACGGCGGCACCCGCTACCGGCAGCGCGCGCTCTTCCACCCCCGCGGTCTGCTGGGCCACGCCTACTGGTGGGCCGTCTCGCCCTTCCACGCGGTCGTCTTCGGCGGCATGGCCCGCAACATCACCCAGGCCGCCGCCAAGGGCATGAGCGCGCGCGGGCCCTCGCACTCCGCCCGCATCCGGTTGCCGCGCCGCGACCGAAGAGTGCGGCAGTAGGGCTATCAGCACACCATCGGGAGTGTCACATGACCGTCGCGGTCGTCCTGTTCACCTCGGATCTGCGTCTGCACGACCATCCGCCGCTGCGGGCCGCCCTGAGGGCCGCGGACGAGGTGGTGCCGTTGTTCGTCCGCGACAGCGC
Organism: Streptomyces sp. NPDC002784; assembly: GCF_053592135.1. NCBI lineage: Bacteria > Bacillati > Actinomycetota > Actinomycetes > Kitasatosporales > Streptomycetaceae > Streptomyces > Streptomyces sp. NPDC002784. Next base: position 25,918 of record NZ_JBSFVD010000031.1, read on the forward strand.
GATCCACGCGACCGGTTTCGACGCTCCCAACCGGGCGGCCTTCCTCGCGGACTGCCTGGCCGACCTGGACGGCTCGCTGCGCCGGTGCGGCGGACGGCTCGTCGTGCGCTCGGGCCCGGTCGTGCGTGAGGTCGTGGCGGTCGCCGCCGAGTGCCAGGCGACCGAGGTGCACCTGGCCGCCGGGGTCACGGGTTACGCCCATCGGCGCGAGGAGCGGCTGCGGGAGGCCCTGCACGGTCGAGGGGTGCGGCTGCGCGTGCACGACGCCGTCGTCACGGCCGTCGCCCCCGGCGCGCTGACCCCGGTCGGCTCCGACCACTACGCCGTCTTCACCCCGTACTTCCGGCGGTGGTCGCAGGAGCCGCTGCGGGAGGTCCTCGCCGCGCCGCGCACCCTTCGCGTCCCCGACGCGGCGCGCGGCGAGCCGCTGCCCGGCCGGGACGGGCTGTCCGGCCTCTCCCCCGGCCTCGCCGTCGGGGGCGAGCTGCGCGGCCGGGACAGCTTCTCCCGGTGGGCCGGGCGGGACATGGCCGAGTACGAGCACCAGCACGACGACCTGGCGGGCGACGCGACCTCACGGCTGTCGCCCTACCTGCACTTCGGTGCCCTCTCGCCGGTGGAACTCGTCCAGCGGGCCCGCGCGCGCGGCGGGCCGGGCGCGGCGGCCTTCGTACGGCAGCTGTGCTGGCGCGACTTCCACTACCAGGTCCTCGCGGCCCGGCCCGACGCGTCCGTCCAGGACTACCGCACCCGGCACGACCGGTGGCGGTCCGAGGACGAGGCGGCCGGGGACATCGCCGCGTGGCGGGAGGGCCGTACCGGCTATCCGGTCGTCGACGCGGCCATGCGCCAGCTGCGCCACGAGGGCTGGATGCACAACCGGGCCCGCCTGCTGTCGGCGAGCTTCCTCACCAAGACGCTGTACGTCGACTGGCGGATCGGCGCCCGGCACTTCCTGGATCTGCTGGTGGACGGCGACCTGGTCAACAACCAGCTCAACTGGCAGTGGGTCGCCGGGACCGGCACCGACACCCGCCCCCACCGCGTCCTCAACCCGGTCGTCCAGGGCAAGCGCTTCGACCCGCACGGGGAGTACGTGCGGCGCTGGGTGCCGCAACTGGAGCACGTCAAAGGCGGCCAGGTCCATGAACCGTGGCGGCTGCCCGAGGAGGAGCGGGTCGGCTACCCCGAGCCGCTGATCGGCCTCGGGGACGGGCTCGCGCGCTTCAAGAGGGCACGTGGCCGCGACTGACGGAGGGACCCCCGTGCGCCCGTCGGCACAGCCCTGGCCGCCGACGGCTGTGGATCACTGCATCCGTCCCGGAGCCCTCGGCGGAAGCACTGGTGTCCGAACGACCATGAGCGAGAAGGGGTTGCGCATGCTGGGACTGCGGCCCGCGGCGACCGAAGCGGACGGACTCGGGGTCGCCCGGCTCACCGCTCTGGACGCCACCGAGGCTGTCGGGACCGTGCTGGAGCACTGGCTCGACACGGCGCTGGACCGCACCCGCACGACGGACTCGCTGTTCGCCGAGGACGTGGCCGACCGGGTGAGCGCCTTCGTGCTGCGCGGCGGCAAGCGGCTGCGCACGGCGTTCACCTGGTGCGGATGGCGGGCGGCCGGCGGCTCGGGCGACCCCGGCGCGGTGCTCCGCACGGGCGCCGCCCTCGAACTGCTCCAGGCGTGCGCCCTGGTCCACGACGACCTGATGGACGGATCGGTGCTGCGCCGGGGTGCTCCGGCGCTCCACGTCGGCCTCGCCCGCAGGCACTGGGCCGCGGGGATGAGCGGCTCGGCGGAGTCGTTCGGGGTCTCCGCCGCGGTACTGGCCGGTGACCTCGCGCTCGCCTGGGCCGACGATCTGCTGACGGAGACGGCCCTCGGTTCGCCGCACGGAGCGGGGCTCCACCGGGAGTGGCAGGCGATGCGGGGCGAGATGGTCGCCGGGCAGTACCGCGACCTGCACTCCCAGGCCACCGACTCGTCCGGTGTCGACGAGGCGCTGACCGTCGCCACGCTCAAGAGCGCCCTGTACACCGTGGCCCGGCCCCTGGCCCTGGGTGCGTCCCTGACCGGCGCGGACGAGCACACGCTGGACGCGCTGCGGGCCGCCGGCCGGTGTGCGGGACTGGCCTTCCAGCTCCGGGACGATCTGCTCGGCGCCTTCGGGGATCCGGCGCGGACCGGGAAACCGGCCGACGACGATCTGCGGTCGCGCAAGCTGACGTATCTCCTCGCCGTCGCGGTCCGGCTCGCCGAGGTCCGCGGGGACGGCGAAGCCGCCGCCGTGCTCGCGCCGGGCACCGAACAGCGGTCGCCGCGCACGGTAGGCCGGATGCGGGCGGCCCTGGAGCGCGTCGGGGCCCGGGACATGGTGGAGGCGAAGATCGCCGACCTGGCGGCCGAGAGCCTGCGGCACTTCGCGGCGACCGGCGCCGACCCGGCCGTACGCCGGGAGTTCGCCGAGCTGGTCGCCCGGGCCTCGGGCAGCGGCCCGCGCCGCGGCGGGGAGGACGCATGAGAAGCGTGGCGGGACCGACCGACCATGTCGTGGTGGTGGGCGCAGGGCTGTCCGGACTCGCCTGCGCCCTGCATCTGCTGGGCGCAGGCCGCCGGGTCACCGTGGTGGAACGGGACGCGGGACCGGGCGGCCGGGCCGGGCGGGTGCGGCTCGGCGGCTACGAGGTGGACACCGGCCCCACCGTGCTGACCATGCCGCACCTGGCCGACGAGGCGTTCGCGGCGGTCGGGGACAGCCTCGCCCGCCGGGTCGAGCTGGTGGCCCTGCACCCGGCCTACCGGGCCCGGTTCGCGGACGGCACCTCCCTCGACGTGCACACCGGAGCGGAGGCGATGGAGGAGGAGGTCCGGCGCTTCGCCGGGCCCGCGGAGGCGGCCGGCTACCGCAGGCTGCGGCACTGGCTGACCGAGCTGTACGGGGCGCAGATGCGGCGGTTCATCGACGCCAACTTCGACTCGCCCTTCCAGCTCCTCCACCCCGACCTGGCCCGGCTGGCCGCCCTCGGCGGTTTCGGACGGCTGGACCGGCAGATCGGCCGTTTCCTCTCCGACGCCCGCCTGCGCCGCGTCTTCTCCTTCCAGGCCCTGTACGCGGGGGTCGCCCCGGCCCGGGCCCTGGCGGCCTACGCGGTGATCGCCTACATGGACACGGTGGCCGGGGTCTGGTACCCGAAGGGCGGCATGCACGCCGTCCCCCGCGCCATGGCCGACGCGGCGGCGGACGCCGGTGCCGAGTTCAGGTGGTCGGCGCAGGTGACCTCACTGGAACGCTCCGCGGGCCGGGTGCGTGCCGTGCGCCTGGCCTCGGGCGAGCGGATCGCCTGCGACGCGGTGGTGCTGAGCTGCGAACTGTCCACCGCGCACCAGCTCCTGGGGCGTGCTCCCCGACGGCCCGTCCGGCTGAGTCACTCACCGTCCGCGGTGATCCTGCACGCCGGCGGCGACCGCACCTGGCCCCAGCTCGCCCACCACACCCTGTCCTTCGGTACGGCGTGGAAGCGCACGTTCGAGGAACTGACCCGCTCGGGAACCCTGATGAGCGATCCGTCCCTGCTGATCACCCGCCCGACGACCCACGATCCCGCCCTGGCACCGCCCGGCCGCCATCTGCACTACGTCCTGGCGCCCTGCCCGAACACCACGGTCGGCCCCTCCGCCGAGAGCTGGCGAAGCCTCGGCCCGCGCTACCGCGACAGCCTGGTCGCCGAACTCGAGCGCCGGGGCCTCGACGGGTTCGCCGCCGGCGTGGAGGAGGAACTGCTGGTGACTCCGCTGGACTGGGCCGCACAGGGCCATGCGGCGGGCAGCCCGTTCTCGGTCTCCCATCGGTTCGCCCAGACCGGTCCGTTCCGGCCGCGCAATCTGGTCAGCGGCTGGGACAACGTGGTCCTGGCGGGCTGCGGCACCACCCCGGGCGTGGGCGTGCCGACGGTCCTGATCAGCGGCAAGCTCGCCGCCGCCCGCATCACCGGCGGCCACGGCACGGGCACCGCGCCGGCCTCGGTGCGGTCCTCCTCCCCCTCGACCCGGGCAGGTTCGGCATGACCCGTCGTGAACTGGACGCCGCCGCCATCACCGACCCGGCCCTGCGCGCCGCCTACACCGAGTGCCGCCGCCTCAACGCCCGCCACGGCAGGACCTACTTCCTCGCCACCCGGCTGCTCCCGCTGGAACGCCGCTCGGCCGTGCACGCCCTGTACGGCTTCGCCCGCTGGGCCGACGACATCGTCGACGACCTCGACCGGCGCCTGACCCCCGACGAACGCGACCGGCTCCTCAAGCGGCTGGAGGGCGACCTCGCACACGAGCTGCGCACCGGCGGCGGACACGAACCGGTGGTGCGCGCCGTGGCCGACACCGCCCACCGGTACGACATCGACCACACCCTGTTCGCCGACTTCCTCGCCTCGATGCGCGCCGACCTGACCGTCACGGACTATCCGACCTACGCCGACCTGCGGGAGTACATGCACGGCTCGGCGGCGGTCATCGGGCTGCAGATGCTGCCCGTGCTCGGCACGGTCGTCCCCCGCGACGAAGCGGCCCCGCACGCCGCCGCCCTCGGCGAGGCGTTCCAGCTCACCAACTTCCTGCGGGACGTGGGCGAGGACCTGGACCGGGGCCGCGTCTACCTGCCGGGCGACCTGCTCGCCGCGCACGGCGTGGACCGGCCGCTGCTGGAGTGGAGCCGCCGCACCGGCCACAAGGACCCGCGCATCCGCGCCGCGCTCGTCGCCGCCGAGGCCATGATCCGGGCGGTGTACCGGACGGCGGAGCCGGGCATCGCGATGCTCGACCCGCGGGTGCGCCCCTGCATCCGCACCGCGTTCACCCTCTACGGCGGCATCCTCGACGCCGTCGCGGCCCAGGACTACGCCGTGCTGCACCGCCGTGCGGCGGTGTCCCGGCTGCGGCGGGCGGGCACCGCGACGGCCGGTGCGGTCCATGTCCTCCGGGCCCGCCGGCGCGCCCGCGGCCCCCGTGAGGCGGCCACCGCGGACAAGGCGTCACTCGGATGAAGGGACCGGCCAGTTGAGGAAGCGAGCGGACGGCCGCCGCTGGACACCGCCGCTGCGGCGGCGGCCCGGCGGCCCGGACTGGGCCGGGCAGGGCCCGACCTGGCGGCAGGCGCGGCCCGCCCTGATCGCCGACGCCCTCAAGCGGGCGAGCACGCGCCCGTCCGGGAACTGGTTCGTCGTCGGCGCCTCCCGGGACGTCCCCGCGGGCGGGCGCCCGTACGGCAGGACGGTGGGCGGCGTGGAGGTCGTGCTGTGGCGTTCGGTGACGGGTGGACTGCGCGGCGGCCCGGGCGCCTGCCCGCACCTGGGCGCTCCCCTGCGGGACAGCCGGGTGGTGTGCGGCACTCTGGTGTGCCACTGGCACGGACTGGCCCTGGACGGTACGCCGTTCGCCGGCTGGAGCCCGTACCCCGTGCACGACGACGGGGTGCTGGTGTGGGTGCGGCTGGACTCGGTCGGCGGCGAGGAACCCTCGGAGCGCCCCCTGGTGCCGGCCCGGCCGGCGGCGGGCGGTGCGGTGGACGCCGTGTTCACGGCGGTGGGCCGGTGCGAGCCGCAGGACGTGGTCGCCAACCGGCTCGACCCGTGGCACGGTTCCTGGTTCCATCCGTACTCCTTCGTCGACCTGACGGTGGTGCGGGAGCCGCGGGGCGAGGAGGACGACGTCTTCGTCGTCGATGTCTCCTTCCGGGTGGCGGGCCGTCTGGTGGTGCCGGTGCGGGCCGAGTTCACCGCGCCGGGGCCGCGTACGGTCGTCATGCGCATCACCGAGGGCGAGGGCGCCACGTCGGTGGTGGAGACGCATGCCACGCCGCTGACCGGTGAGGGGGACGCGCACCCGCGGACGGCCGTGGTGGAGGCGGTCGTCGCCGCCTCGGACCGACGTGGCTTCGCCCTGGCCCGGGCCGCCGCGCCGGTGCTCCGCCCGCTGATGCGCCGTACCGCCGGACGGCTGTGGCGCGACGACCTGGCCTACGCGGAGCGGCGCTGGGCGCTGCGCAGCACCGGCCGTTTCCCCGGGTGAGTCACCGGCGGCGCAGGAACGGCAGTTCCAGGGCCGTGCGCAGCATGGGGCCGACGGGGGTGTGCAGTCCGACGGTCCAGTCCTCCCAGGGCGTGGTGGCGCCGTCGAGGAAGCGCAGCAGGCGATCGCCGGGGAGGTGGCGGAACAGGCCGGTGAAGAAGGCGGGGCCGTCGATCCGCCCGGTGTCCAGGGCGCGGAGGAACACCGCGTCCATGGCGAGCGACCGCCACCGGTGGGGCGCGGGCACGACGGCCCGCCCCTCGCTCAGCGCGGTGGCGATGTCCCGGCTCTGCCGCTGCACGGCGGCGAAGGTGTAGCCGGTGGAGGGGCGGGTGGCGCCGCCCGCGGTGCCGATCCGGAAGACCGCCTCGCCGACCCGGCGGGGGAAGCGGCCGTCGGTCATGGGGATGGCGCCCTGTTCCGCGCCCTCCACGGTGAACCCGCCGAGGCGCAGGATCTCCCGGCTGTAGTGGCCGAGCGCCGCCTCGTACGCCGCGGTGGTCAGCGGGGTGCGGGAGAACTCGGTGTACTCGACCAGTGCCCGGTCCGGCGCCAGGGGCAGGACGTAGCCGAAGGCCAGCCCGTGGGGCGGCTGCGGTACCCGGAAGTCCATCAGGTCGGCGACCGCCGGATCGAAGCGGTCCTCGCGGGTACGGACGAACCAGCCGCGGAAGTGCTGCAGCAGCGCGGTGCGGGCGGGCGGCAGAGCACGCAGGGGGCGTGAGTCGAACACGTGGCGCCCGCGCAAGGTCAGCTGCCCGCCGTCGGGGGTCGAGCAGCGGACTTCCGCGCCGTCCCGCACGTTGCGTACGGCGTGCGCGGTGGCGCGCAGTACGCGCGTTGCGGGGGCCTCGGCCAGCCGGGTGTGCACCAGCTGCTCGAACCGGGTGGAGCGCAGCATGTGGTAGCGCAGGGGTGCCGGGTTCAGGGTGATCGCGTCGCCGTCGGTGCCGTGGACCCGCAGCCGGGACCAGGACGCGGTGACCGCTTCCTCGAAGTCGCCGGTCCCCCGGTCCCAGTAGCACCAGGTGCGTTCGGGCGGTCGCGGCGGTCCGTCCGGCGGCTCCACCACGGTCACACTGCGGGTACCGGCCGCCGTGAGCCGGTACGCGAGGCTGAGTCCGGCCGCGCCGCCGCCGACGATGACCACGTCGGACGCGGCGCCGGTGCCCGGCAGGGGTCGGGTCACCTGGCCCGCCGCCCGACGAGGGGCTCGCCGTCCGCGGCCGTACGTACGAGTTCGGCGTCGGTCGCCAGCGCGCTCACCATGGCGCCGACGAGCCGGTCCGCGAATCCCGTGTTCAGGTGACCCGGCCGGATGTCCAGCACGCGGATCCCGGCGCCGTGGGCCTCGCGCCGTACGGCGTCCAGCCAGGCGCCCAGCGCGGCCTTGGACGCGCTGTAGTCGGCCATCCTGGGCTGCGGACACTCGGCGACCACCCCGGTGAGCGCCGCGATCACCGAGCCGGGAGTCAGGACGTCGAGCGCGGCACGGAAGAACGCGGCGGGGGCGAGGAAGTTGACGGCCACCAGATGCTCCGCCACCTCGTCCCCGACCTCGTCGGCCGTGCCGAACGCGACCGCCCCGAACGCGGTCACCACGGCGTCCAGGCCGCCGAGTTCGGCGGCGGCGACGCGGACCGCACGCGCGCAGGACGCGGGATCGTACGCGTCGAAGAGCACCGACGGCACCCCGGGATGCGCCCCGCTGATCCGGGCCAGGCGGCTCCGGTCGCGGCCGGCGATCGCGGCGCGCGCTCCCTGCCGTACCAGCTCGGTGGTGAGGGCGGCACCGAGAGCGCCGGTGGCTCCGGCCACCAGTACACGTGCGCCTTTGATGTCCAAAACTCGCTCCGGTTCTGGGGATGTATCGGGACGGGAGGGGCCGGTGCGTTCCCGCGTGGTGGCTTCTGCCGACCGGGCTCGCACGGATGCACGCGCGCCCCTGGTCACGTCGGTGACGGCCCCCCGTGCACCAGCGACTCCACGGCCGCGACGGCCTCCGCCAGTCCGGAGGGACGGGGCAGCCCCGGCACCGTCTGGCCCGCCCAGCCGGGTCCGAGCGTCAGGACGAGCGGCTTCCTGCGGGAGCCGCGCACACCCCACTGCATCGAGGCGACGTGCTGGGCCAGGGGCCGGCTCGCCGTGGTGCGGGACTGCGCCCACAGGCCCACCGCGACGGGACCGGTCCGGCGTACCGCCGCGACGAGCGACTCCACGGGCAGGGCGCCGCCGAACATCCGTACCGGTATCCCGCGTTGGCTCAGCGCCACGGTCAGCACCTCCAGCGGCAGGGTGTGGTTCTCCCCCGGCACACAGGCGAGCAGCGTGGTGGCCCCGGGGCGGGGCGCCGCCGCGGCGGGCGCACCGCGGCGCAGCGCGCTGGAGACGTGCCAGGACAGGAAGTGCTCCACCTCGACGTACCGCTCGCCCGACCGTTCCCACTTGCGGCCGACCGCCTGGAGCGTGGGCACGATGATCTCGGTCCAGGCGGCGATCAGGCCGTGTTCCTCTATCGCGGCGGTGAGCAGCCCGTCCAGGGCGGCGGCGTCGAGGCGCAGGGCCGCTCGCGCGACGCCCTTGCACTCCTGGCGCGCGTCACCGAGGCGCAGGCCGCTGCCGGCCCGGTCGGGTTCGCGGGTCGCCGGCCGTTTCGGCGCGGCAGGGGGACGCCGGGCCGTGACGGGTTCCACCGGCGCTCCGCTGAGCGCGATGCGCGCGGCCTCGGCGGGGGGCAGCCCGCTCGCGGTCAGGGCGCACATCCGCTCCAGCCTCGCGACGTCGGCGGCGGTCCAGCGGCGGTGCCTGCCGCCGGTGCGGGCGTCGGGGCCGAGGCCGTAGCGGCGGTCCCACGAACGGACGGTGGTGGGGGCGACCCCGAGCCGCCTGGCGACCTCGCCGGTCGTCAGACCGCCTGCGCCGGCCGTGTCGTCATCAGCTTTGTCGGGGTCCACGGGGTTAGTGTACGTCGCGATAGCGACGCACAAACGACGCATGTTGTGCGCATCGTTTCCGATTCCAAGACTGGGTGGCACGCGGCGCCGCTCCCGTGCTCCCACGGCGACCGGTGACCGCCGGACGGCCTTCCGTCCCCGCCCATGCCGCACGGCAGGAGGAACCGGGCCATGACCGCGACCGCACGATCCACCACGTCGGTTCTACCACCGGTGGGCGCCCCGCCGCCGGAGGATACGCATGCCGAGGACGAACTGGCCCGTGGTCTGCGCGCCGCCGACGAGGACGTGTTCGCGGCGATCTACCAGCGCTGGGGCGCCCTGGTGCACACCATGGCCACCCGGTCCCTGGGCGACACCCACGAGGCCGAGGACGTGACCCAGCAGGTGTTCATCGGCGCCTGGCGCGGGCGGGCCGGTTTCCGCCCCGAGCGCGGGCCGCTGGGCGCATGGCTCGTCGGCATCACCCGACGCAAGATCGCCGACGCGCTCACCGCCAGAACCCGGCGCCTGAACCTGATCGACTCGGCCGCCCACGGCACCGACACCCCCCGGCCCGAGGGCGCGGCGATGGACGACAGCCTCGACCGGATCGTCCTGCTGCACGAGCTGTCCCGGCTGCCGCAACCCCAGCGCCAGGTCCTGGGCCTGGCGTTCTACGAGGACCTGACCCAGGCCCAGATCGCCGAACGCACCGGCATGCCGCTCGGCACCGTGAAGAGCCACGCCCGCCGCGGCCTGCACCGGCTGCGACTGGTGCTCGAACAGGCACCCGTCGAAGGCGCGGACGTCCGGCCCTGCTCACCGGACGACGCAGGCCGCATCCGCCACAGCCCCCGGACCAGAAGTCCCAGCACCTCCCCCGATCGGGAGGCGCACTCCTCGAAGGGATGATCACCATGATCCCCCGGACCTCCGTCACCCTCGGCGCTCTGGCCGGCGCCTGCACCCTGCCCCTCGGCGTGACCACGCCCGCCCTGGCGGCCCCCGCCGCGGAGGACGACACGGCCGTGGTGTCCTTCTTCCACGGCGTGCCCGGTCTGACCGTGGACGTCTACGCCAACGGCGACGCACTCCTCAGCGACTTCGAGCCCGGCACGATCACCGACCCGCGGTCCCTCGACGCCGGCACCTACGACATCCAGGTCTTCGAAGCGGGCAAGGGCCCCGACGGCGCACCGGCCGTCGAGAGGAAGATCGAGGTGCCCGAGGGGGCGGACGCCACCGTCGCCGCCCACCTCTCCGCCGACGGCGAACCCCGGCTGACGGCCTTCGTCAACGACGTCTCCAAGGTCGACGCGGGCAAGTCGCGCCTGACCGTGCGCCATGTGGCCGCCGCGCCGGCGGTGGACGTCCGGGCCGGCGGACAGCCGGTGTTCAAGGGGCTGGAGAACCCCAAGGAGGACACCACCCTGGTCGACGCCGGTGCCGTCTCCGCCGATGTCGTGCTCGCCGGGACGGACACCGTCGCCGTCGGCCCGGCGGACCTGAACCTCCAGGAGGGCACCAGCAACGTCGTCTACGCCTGGGGCAGCGCCGCGGACGAGAACCTGGCACTCAAGACCCAGACGTTCAGCGGCATGGAAACCGCACCGAAGGCGGTGCACGCGGGCGGCAACGGCGCCGCCGTCGCCGGTGACTCCGCCGGCGAGTGGCCGGCCTGGGCCGCCGCGGCAGGCGTGGTCACCCTGAGCGTCCTGGTGGTTCGCCGCGTCTCCGGCCGCCGTGCGTAAAACCGCTCGACCCCTCAGCGGCCGGATCACGGCCTTGGCCGCACTGGCGGTCCTGACGACAGCACCCGCGCCGTCAGGGCCGCCTTCGCATCCCGCCGACTTCGGCCGGCCGGCAGCCGCCGCGGTCCAGGACACCTCGGCGCCCCGGGCCGGCACCGAGCGCCGCACTCCGCGGCCCTCGCGCGTTCTCGTGCCCGGGACCGGACTCGACGCCCGGGTCCGCCCGGTGGGCCTGACCCGGGAGGGCGCCATGGCCGTACCCGCCGACCCGTCGGTGGCGGGGTGGTACCGCTTCGGTCCCGTGCCGGGAAGCGGGCGGGGCTCGGCCGTGCTGGTCGGGCACGTGGACAGCGACACCGGGGCCCTGGGCGAGTTCGCCGCGCTGTACGACGTACGCCCCGGCGACCGCGTCGAGGTACGCCGCGACGGCGCCCGCCCGGTGGTCCACCGCGTGACGTCGCGCACGACGGTGCCCAAGGACGATCTGCCCTCCTCCGTGTTCCGCCGCACCGGCGCCCCGGTCCTCACCCTCATCACCTGCGCACCTCCCTTCGTCCCCGAGCAGGGCGGATACCTGTCCAACCTCGTCGTCACGGCGCAGCCGTCCCCGGCCTGAGCGGCCCGCGACCAGCACAAGAACACGGGAGACGGGAGGGCAGCGGTGACACACGTCGATCACGCGCACCTGCTGGAGCTGGCGCTGGGCAACGCCGGGCGGTCCGAGGACGCCGTCGCCCTGCGGCACCTGGCCGTCTGCGTGCTCTGCCGGCAGGAACTGGCCCGCGTGACCAGGGTGGTCACCGCCGCATCCGAGGTCGACCTGTCGGACCTGGCGACTCCGCCTCCGGAACGGCTGTGGGAACGCATCAAGCGAGAGCTGGCCGAACCCACGGACCGCGCGAAGCCCCCACGCTCGCAGTCCGAGCAATGAATAATCGCAGTCGCTCGGTATCGGGACGACCTCGTCGGTCGACGGACAGTGAGGGGACAGAGATGACACCGCGGTGGGGGCTCGGCGTGGCGATGGCCGCCGGGGCGTCGGCGTTGCTGCTGCTGACGGGATGCAGCCAGCCAACGGACTACAGCGAGATCGTCACGTTCACCGATGAACACGGCCGGGCCTGCACCGCGGCGGTGGTCGTCGATCAGGAACAGAGCGAGGGCGACGACTACGAGATCTCCAGCCTCGACTGCGACTACCCGCCGGAGGGCCGTACGCCGGGGGCCGGCGGCTACTCTCCCCTGCCGGAGCGGGACGAGGACTGATCGCAGGCGGCGTCAAGTGGCGCTGCTGAGCAGGCCGTAGGGCCGTTCGATCCGGTGTTCGCCGAGGAGCGCGCGTACGGCTGTGACGTCAGCGGGGGTTGCCCGCCCGGGGTGCCGCAGCCGTACGCGGACGGTGTCGGCGACCTCGGAGGTGCGGCCGTCGGGGGTCCGGTCCGCCCTCCTCGGCGGCGGCGAAGCCGTGGCGGCTGCGCCGGCGGTCCACGACGTGGCCGGGTGTGCGGTAGCAGGTGCCGGAGTGGACGACCGTGGTGCCGCCGACCGGGCGGCCCACCGGCAGGACCAGCGGCGGACTGCCGAGCGCGAGGGTGGCTCCGGCGTCCCGGTAGAGGTCGGTGAAGCGGTCCAGCGGGGCCCTGCGCCCGAACGACGCGGCTGTGTGGTCGTCGGCCCGCCTGGCTTCCCGTCAGCCGCGCCCGTGTCGTGCGGTGGGGCAGCAGGACCGTCTCGGCGCGGGCCACGCGGTCCACCCGGACCGGGCGGTCGCGCTGTTCGTCGCTCAGGCGGACCCGGCCCGGCATCCTCTCCTTGAACGTCGTTCCCCGGGTGGTCACCAGGCACCGTCCCGGCGTTGGCGGGCGCGCGCGAGGTCGTCGAGCATGATGCGTTCCGTGGCCGACGGGTAGGCGTCCGCGGCGGCGCGGGCCGCCGCCCGGTCACCGGCGGCCACGGCGTCGAAGACCGGTGCCGGCCGGTCGTGGGCGGCCTCCGCTCCGGCGAACGGTCCGACCGGCGCCGCGCGCACCGGCAGGTAGGCGTTGAACAGGGTGTTGGTCAACAGCACCTACACCCGTTGCCGGTCGCCCGGGCGAGGGCGCGGTGCACCTCGGCATCCGCGAGCTGCGCGGCCTCGCCGCCTGAGCTGCGCGGACCGCCGCCATCAGGGCGCGCAGTTCGGTGACTTGAGCCGGTGCGGCGCGGGCGGCGGCGCGCTCCGCGATCAACGCGCCGATGGAGCGCCGGACTTCGAAGATCTCACCGATCCGGTCCGGCCTGTGCCCCACGGGCATCGGCAGCAGGTCCGCCCCGCCCAGGCGCAGGAAGTCCCGCACTCGGGTAGCTCCCCGCGGGGTGACGGCCGCCGAGGATGTCCTCCCGCAGCCGCTTCTCCAGCACATCGACCGTACTCCCCCGCGGCAGCGCACCCATCCCGGCTCCCCTGCAGTGGCTCAGTGGATGAGCCTCTGAACCACTGAGGGAAGACGGGCGTCAACGCCTGTGCACCCAACTCCCCTTCTACCGGGCCCCGTTCAGGCGCGGCAGCGGAGCATCTCCAGGGGCGGGTGGGCGAGGACGTCCGCCCAGAAGTCCTCGCCGAACTCCCGGAGGCCGGCCTCGGACACCTGCAGCGGAACCCACTCCAGCGCACCGAACCCGCTCGCCCGCAGACACGACTCGTAGACCTCGCGGCGCGGGGCCGTGCTGACGATGGTGATCGGCTGCGGGTCGAGCAGGGCCGTGACCCGCACCCGCGGGCCCGTCTCGATCTCCTCGCCGGTGGGCTCGCAGCGGAACCCGTACTTGTCCAGGGACGGACAGTCGAAGCGGTAGTCGGGCTTCTGGGCGAGCACGAAGAACTCCCCGCCCGGCACCAGGCTGCGGTGGATGTTCCGGCACATCCGCTCCATCGCGGCGATGTCCTCGGCGTAGTTGAGGCACTGCACCCCCAGCGCGATGTCGAAACGCCGGTCCAGGGGCCGCAGTTCACCCACGTCTCCGACCTCGTAGCGGACCCCGAGCGGATCGCGCTGCTCCATCTCCCGTGCGGCGGCGATCATCTCGGCGGAGATGTCGACCCCGAAGACGTCCGTCGCGCCCCGCCGCTTGAACTCACGGCTGTAGAAGCCGGTGCCGCACGCCAGGTCGAGCACCGACTTGCCGGTCACGTCCCCGACCATGCCCAGGAAGCTCGGCACCTCCCCGTACCGCATCAGCGGCAAGGACTTGAACCCCTCGAATGCCTCGCCGATCCGGTCGTACTGCTGCACGCCCACGTGCTGCCCCCTTCTGCGCTTCCTCCGGTACACGGCCCTGCCGGACCCCGCTTTCCGGGGCCCTCGGCCGTGGCAGCGAGTCTTCACCGGCGCGCTCGGCAGGCCGTACTGGCAGATGACACGAAGAAGTCGAGGGGGTGAGCCTCGGATCAACCAACAGACGTACGCCGGACGCCCGGACGGAACATGCGCCGACAACGCATGTGGCCCGCCCCGATGTTCGGGACGGGCCACATATCCGAGCGCCGGGCAGGCCTTGCACCTGCATCTCCCCGCAGGAAGCGGGGCGTCTTTCCTTGGACCACCAACGCAGAACCGGAGCGCCGGGCTTCCGGCGGACCGCTCAAGATCGACTATACAGCATTCCGGGGTGCCGCGCCCGTCGCCGAGTCACCTCCCAGCGCGTCGCGCGGCTCTCCGGCCCCGCACCGCGCGGACACCTCGATCCCGATCTTCATCCGAGGGGCGGCCAGGCCGCACGTCAGCATCGTGGCGGCCGGGCGGACGCCGTATGCGGCTGAAGAGCGACGAGAACCCTCTGCTCACCCACCTGCTGGGGATGGGGACGGTCAGCCGACCGGTCCGCGAGAGCCCGCACCGCCGGACGCCAGCCTCTTCCAGGTGAATTGCCCGGTCTCGTTGACTTCGAGGCGGGGATGCGCGGTAACTCCCGATCGGGTTCTTACACGGTGTGGGCCCCGATGCCGAAGGAGAGCAGCCATGCGCGTACGCGTCACTCTCGTCCCCGCCGCCCTGACCGCCACGGTTCTCGCCGCCGCCGGTGACTCCGCCGCCCACGACGGCCCCGGAGTGCATGTCTCCAACAACGCGCCCGTGGTCACCGTGGTCAACACCGTCGAGATCAACGACCCGCTGGAGGACGTGCTGGAGCACACCCTCAACTTCGGAGACGGCTACAGCTGGGACTGACCCCCTGCCCGGCCCGAGACCCGGGCGCCGCCGGTGCGCGCCCCGGCGCGTGTGCGGGCGTGCGCCGTCCTTGCGCCCCTGGGGAGCGCTTGTCAGCCGACCTGATCAGGCACTACTGTCACCACGCCTTGGTGAACGGGAAATCCGGTGTGATGCCGGTGCGGCCCTCGCCACTGTGATCGGGAAGTCCGGCTCCGGCCCTCGCGGGCAGCCACTGGGTCCTCGGACCCGGGAAGGCGGAGTACGGGCGGTGTCACCCGTCAGCCAGGAGACCGGCCAAGGCGCGTCAACCATCCACGAGGTGCTGGAGAGGGTCTGCTGAGCCATGCACATAGCCGAGGGATTTCTGCCTCCGGCGCACGCCGTCGCCTGGGGCGTCGCGTCCGCGCCGTTCGTCGTCCACGGAGTCCGGTCGCTCACCCGTGAGGTCAGGGAACACCCGGAGAGCACCCTGCTCCTCGGCGCCTCCGGGGCCTTCACCTTCGTCCTGTCCGCTCTCAAGCTGCCCTCCGTGACCGGGAGCTGCTCCCACCCCACCGGCACCGGCCTGGGCGCCATCCTCTTCCGGCCGCCGATCATGGCGGTCCTGGGCACCATCACCCTGCTCTTCCAGGCGCTGCTGCTCGCGCACGGCGGCCTGACCACCCTCGGCGCCAACGTCTTCTCCATGGCGATCGTCGGGCCCTGGGCCGGATACGCCGTCTACAAGCTGCTACGGCGCTACGACGTGCCGCTGATGGGCGCCGTGTTCTGCGGCGCGTTCGTCGCCGACCTGTCCACCTACTGCGTCACCAGCGTCCAGCTGGCGCTCGCGTTCCCCGACCCGAGCAGCGGATTCCTGGGCGCGCTCGGCAAGTTCGGCTCCATCTTCGCCGTCACCCAGATCCCGCTCGCGGTGAGCGAGGGACTTCTCACCGTGCTCGTGATGCGGCTGCTGGTGCAGTCCAGCAAGGGAGAACTGACCCGGCTCGGCGTGCTCCTGACCGACGGCAAGCGGGCCCGGACCGAGTCGAGCGAGGCGGTGGCCCGATGAGCCGCAACACGAAGATCAACCTGCTGCTCCTGCTGGCCGTGGCACTGCTCGCGGTGATGCCGCTCGTGCTCGGTCTCGGCGACCACAAGGAGGAGCCGTTCGCGGGCGCCGACGCCGAGGCGGAGACGGCGATCACCGAGATCGACCCGGACTACGAACCCTGGTTCTCGCCCCTGTACGAACCTCCGTCCGGGGAGATCGAGTCGGCGCTGTTCGCCCTCCAGGCAGCGCTCGGCGCGGGCGTCCTGTGCTACTACTTCGGCCTGCGGCGCGGCCGCAAGCAGGGTGAACAGCGGGCGCTGGAACGGGATGCCGTGGGCGCGCGGGGTGCCGGGGAGTCCGACCGCGAAGGGGTCTGATCCCCGGTGCTGCCGATCGACGCGGCGGCGCACAGCAGTCGCTGGCGCCGGCGCCATCCCGTGGACAAGGCCGTGCTCGGGCTCGGCCTGACCGTGCTCGCGATCTCCCTGCCGCCGTGGCCGGGGGCCGCCCTGGTCGTGGTGACGTCCCTGGTCGTTCTGCTCGGTCCGGCGGGTGTGCCGGGCCGGAAGCTGTGGCGCGCCTACCGGGTCCCGCTGGGTTTCTGTGTGACCGGTGCGGCCACGCTGCTCGTCCAGGTGGGCGGGCCGCAGGGGTTCGTCTCCCTCGCCGACGACGGTCCGCTGCGCGCCGGGGAGTTGCTGCTGCGCACCTCGGCGGCCTCCCTGGGCGTGCTGCTGTTCGCGTTCACCACGCCGATGTCGGATCTGCTGCCCCGGCTGGTGAAGGCCGGAGTGCCGGCGGCCGTGGTCGACGTGGCGCTGGTGACGTACCGGATGAGCTTCCTGCTGCTGGACTCGATGCGCCGGGTCCGGGAGGCGCAGGCCGCGCGGCTCGGGCACACCACGCGGGCCGCGACCTGGCGGTCCCTGGGCGGGCTCGGGGCCACCGCCTTCGTGCGGGCCTTCGAGCGGGCCGTGCGGCTGCAGTCCGGGCTCGCCGGACGCGGCTACGACGGCACGCTGCGCGTGCTGGTGCCCGAGGCCCGCGTCTCCGCCCGTTTCACGGCCGCGAGCTGCGGGCTCCTCGTCGCGCTGGCCGCCCTCACCCTCGTACTGGAAGGCCCCCTGTCATGAGCGAGTTGATCGCCCTCCAAGGCGCGTCCTACGCCTACGAGGAAGGACCGGTCGTGCTCGACGGGCTGGACTTCGAGGTGTGCGAGGGGCGGGCGCTGGCCCTGCTCGGACGCAACGGCAGCGGCAAGACCACGCTGATGCGGCTGCTGAGCGGCGGACTGCGGCCGCGCACGGGCCGGTTGACCGTCGAGGGGAAGCCGGTCTCGTACGACCGCAAGGGGCTGACCCGGCTGCGGACCACCGTGCAGCTGGTGGTGCAGGATCCGGACGATCAGCTGTTCGCGGCGTCCGTCGGGCAGGACGTGTCCTTCGGGCCGCTCAATCTCGGGCTCACCGACACCGAGGTGCGCGGGCGGGTCGAGGAGGCGCTGGCGGCGCTGGACATCACGGCGTTGGCCGACCGGCCGACCCATCTGCTCTCCTACGGTCAGCGCAAGCGGACGGCCATCGCGGGCGCGGTGGCGATGCGGCCACGGGTGCTGATCCTCGACGAGCCGACCGCCGGGCTCGATCCGGACGGGCAGGAACGGCTGCTCGCCACGCTGGAGCGGCTGCGGGCGAGCGGTACGACGGTGGTCATGGCCACCCATGACGTCGATCTCGCGCTGCGCTGGGCCGATGACGCGGCGATGCTCACTCCGGGGGGCGTCCGCACAGGGCCCGCGCCGGAGATGCTGGCCCGTACGGATCTCCTGCGGGCAGCGGGGCTGCGGTTGCCGTGGGGGGTGGCCGCGGCACAACTGCTCCGCGAGCAAGGGCTGTTGGGTGACGGTGTTCCAGGTCCCCGTACCCCTGACGAACTCGCCGCGCTGATCGCGTCGATACCGGCCGACGGCTGACGCACCCGGCGAGGAAAAGGAATTGCCGTGCGCGTCCGGCTCACGTTGGCTGGGCGGCATGGCTGAACTGCGTACCGATCACCTCGTCCTGCGCCACTGGCGGGACTCCGACCTGGAACCCTGGGCGGCGATGAACGCCGATCCCGCCGTGCGGGAGCATCTGGGCGCGGCGCTGACCCGCGAGCAGAGCGACGCCTCCGTGGCGCGCTTCCTGGCCGAGTTCGACCGGCGAGGCCATGGCTGGTGGGCGGTGGAGGTGCGCGCCACGGGTGAGTTCATCGGCTTCGCGGGCCTGGACGAGGTGGAGGACGACACCCCCTTCGACGGGGTGGAGATCGGCTGGCGGCTCGCCCGTCCCGCCTGGGGGCAGGGGTACGCGACCGAGTCCGCCAGGGCGGTCCTGGCGTACGGCTTCGACACCCTCGCGCTGCCGGAGATCTTCGCCGTGACCACGGCCACCAACTTCCGTTCGCAGGCGGTGATGCGCCGCATCGGCATGACCCGCGTCCCCGAGTACGACTTCGACGACCTCACGGCACCGGCAGGGCCCCTGCGTCCGAACGTGGTGTACCGCAAGAGGCCGCCCGTCCGGACCTAGGACTCCGGCCCTCGTTCCACGGGACCTCAAGATCACCCGTACGCCCGATGCCGCTCTCTGCGGGCGGGAGCGATCCTGCGGGTGGAGACCTGCCAGAAGGAGTTCATCATGTCGTACCCGGAAGACCTCCCGTACCCGCCGACCCGCTACCACGGCGACGAGGGCGAGGTGAACGCCGTCTTCCGCCCGGCCGACACCCCGCCGGACATCTCCTCGCCCGGCGGCTCGACGCACTACCTCGCCACCAGCCTGTCGACCGGCGGCGAATTCGGCCTGTACAAGGCGGAGTTGGCGCCACGGTCCGCCGGGGCGAAGACCCACTTCCACAAGACCATCTCGGAGTCCTTCTACGTCCTCTCGGGCGAACTGGAGCTCTACAACGGCGAGAAGTGGGTCACCGGCCGCGCGGGCGACTTCCTGTACGTGCCGGTCGGCGGCCTGCACGCCTTCAAGAACGCGACCGACGAGCCGACGTCCATGCTCATGCTCTTCTCCCCCGGCGCCCCGCGCGAGGAGTACTTCGAACAGGTCGCGGAGATGGCACAGCGCGGCGGCGAGGAACTCAAGCGGTTCCGCGTCCGCCACGACAGCTACTTCGTCGAGGACTTCCAGTAGTCACGCGATCGTCAGTGGCAGAGTCGTGAAGGTGTGTCCTTCCCACAGGCGGCGGGACGCTTCCTCCGGGTAAGCGGTGACCGTGGGTTCGGTGTCGAGGAGCTGCACGAGACGCCGTTCGGTGTCGTAGGCGGGCCAGCCGGGGTCTCCCTCGGTCGCGAAGGCGGTCCAGGCGGAGCGGATGCGGGCGGACAGCGCCTCGGTCCCGGGGGAGGGCTCGGGGCCGATCAGCAGGGCGCCGAGGCCGTCGTAGACGCCGAAGGTGAGGGGGATGTCCAGGCCGTGGCAGGCGCCCAGGGCACCGCCGCCCGCGGGAACCGGCCAGGTCAGCTCGTAGACGTGGGCGCGACCGCCGCCGGCCGCCTGCGCCTCGGCCAGGTGCAGCGTGGGCATGCGGAACAGCCAGTCGGAGAGGACGAGTTCGAAGAGGCGCTCCGCCGAGGCGTCCGGGAAGACGGCGCGGTAGGCCCGCCCGGCGTCCGGGGTCGGCCCGAACAGGCGCAGGGCGGTGGCCGCGAGGGTGTCGTCCACCTGGCCGAGCAGACCGCGGAGCAGGAGGAACAGCCGGTACTCGTCCCGGGTGTGCCCGGCGATCAGGTCCACGTCCCGGGCGGCACCGCCCGCCAGCGCCTCCCACGGGGTGCGGGTCAGGATCTCGCCGTCGACGACCGGTGAGTACGGCGTCGAGGTGTGGGCGACCGCCCCCCAGCGGTCCGCGTACTCACGCATCCGGCCGCCCAGCGCCACCCCCGCCTCGGGCAGCTTGCGCGGATCCACGCCCGACAGGTCGGCCACCGTGGGCCGCAGCCCCACCTGCCCGGCGAGCGCCCCGGCGATGTCCACGGCCAGCTCGTCCGAGAAGAACGTGCCGGGCACGCTCTGGACGATGGCCCGCCGGAACAGGCCCCGCGTCCGGTCCATGGCCATCAGCGCGGCGATCGACCCGGCACCGGCCGACTCCCCGAAGACGGTGACCCGGTCGGGGTCTCCGCCGAATGCGCCGATGTTCTCGCGCACCCACTCCAGCGCCGCGACCTGGTCGAGCAGGCCACGGTTGGCGGGGGCGCCCTCGATCCGGGCGAACCCCTCGATGCCGACCCGGTAGTTGCAGGTGACGACGACCAGGTCACCGTCGCGTGAGAGGCGTCCGCCGTCGTAGGCGGCGTCGTCGGCGGAGCCGAACTTGTAGGCGCCGCCGTAGATCCAGACCATCACCGGTCGGCGGGCCGCCATGTCCGCGTCCGGCGTCCAGACGTTGACGGTGAGCCAGTCGTCTCCGGTGGCGGCGCCGCCCACAGTCTTGTCCTCGGGGCCGAAGGGCTCCTGCGGGGGCGGAGGGCCGTAGGCGAACGCCTCCCGCACTCCGTCCCAGCGGCGCGCCGGGCGGAGTGCCGCGAAGCGCGCGTCCCCCACCGGCGGCTGGGCGTACGGGATGCCGCGGAAGACCACCGAGCCTGCCTCGCGGCGCCCGCGCACGGCTCCTGACGCCGTCCTGACCTCTGCGTGTGCGGAACTGTTCATGAATGCTCCTCCAGCGACGGTCCGCCTCGGCCCGGTCATCTTGTCAGAACCGGTAGCCGGTGCAGTCGGTGACGTGGACGTATCCGAGGCGCTGGTAAAGGGCGTTGCTGGTGGGGTTGGCCGGGTCGGCGAACAGGACGACGTCGGTGGCGCCCGCGGTCAGCGCGGCACGGCTCACTTCGGCCGTCACGGCGCCCGCGTAGCCGCGGCCCCGGAGGGGGGCCGGGGTGTAGACGGGGTCCACCCGGACCATGCCGCCGGTCATCGAGGTCACGGCCGCCATGGACGCGGGGGTGCCGTCGGGGGTCTCCCAGAAGGTGAAGTGCCGGTCGCCGAAGCGCGATTCCTCCCAGGAGCCGGCGTCGATCAGGTCGAGGGATGCCTGCTCCCCGACCTCGACGCAGAACTCACGGCACCAGCGGATGATTTGGTGCCGGTCCTTCTCGTCCGTGGCGCGGCCCCGGCCCTCGGGGAGCGGCTGCGGTGGGGTGAGCGTGCCGAGCCGGTAGAGATGGGTCCGCCAGAAGGGGACCGGTTCGGTGCCCGTGTGCCGCTGCCATGACCCGGCGAACGCGGTGGCGGTGTCGTGGTCCGCGATGACGTCGGAGAGGGAGACGTTGAGGCCGGACAGATGGGCGGCGAGGGTTCCGGCCTGCCCGGCGGTGAGGTGGGTGAGGGTGAGCCGGCCGCGGGGGGTGCGGTAGAAGACGGCGCGGATGTCGCCTTCCGATTCCAGTCGGCCGAAGAGTGTGGTTCCGGCGCCGGGTGCGTCCGCCCCTCGTCTCCGCAGCTTCGCCATGTCCGTCAGCGGTGTGTTGTGCAGGGCGGGACGCGAGCGGAGGAAGTCCCCGGCCCGGGCGAGGAAGTCGTCGAGGTCCTCGGTGAGGTGCCAGTCGTTTGGGCGCATGCTGCATGATCTCCGAAGTGCCGGGCTCCGGTGCGTACTTGTCCGGCGATCAGCAACCGCTGTGGCCGGATTCGCTGCCTGGCGGGGGTGATCGGCCGCCGGGCGGCACTGGTGGCCCACTTGGATTCCGTCCCGGCCCAGGCGTACGGGCACGGGCCCCCGGTAGGCGCCCGGAGACGGGCTCACGCGTCCGCCGGGGCCGCGAGTTCGTCCGTGCCGCGTGCTTCCCGTACCCGGGAGAAGGCCAGGAACACCGCCTGAAGGACCGCCCCGGACAGTCCCACCCACAACGCGAACCGATAGCCGACCTGATCGGCCAGCACTCCCCCGAGCGGTGCCCCCACGGCCATCATGCCCCAGTTGAACGACCGCATCGTGGCGTTCATCCGCCCGCGCAGCCCCGCGGGAGTCACCGCCTGCCGGTAACTCAGTTCCACGGGGCTCTCGACCGCGATGGCCAGGGAGACCAGGAAGAAGGCCGCCGACACCGCCGGCAGCGCCCAACTCCCCTCCTGCGCGAGGACGATCGGCAACCAGCCGACCGCGGCCGCCACCCGGAAGACGATCAGCGTGACACCGACGTCGAACCGCCTCAGCACCCGCCCGGACAGCGCCCCGCCGAGCACGGCCCCCACCCCCGCGCACGCGTACGTGACCCCGAGGCCGAGGTCGCCGACCCGCAGCTCGCGCAGCGCGTAGACCACGAAGACCGTGCTGACCATGGTGTTGAAGAACAGCATCGCGTGCGAGGTCAGCGCGATGGGCGCCAGCGTGCGGTGCCGGTAGACCCAGGCCATCCCTTCCCGCACCTCACTGCCCAGCCCGCGGCGCGCCCCGCGATCGGGGACCGGGTCGGGGGCCTTGACGGCCATCAGCAGCAGGCCGGACACGAGGTAGGTGAGGGCGTCCAGCAACACCGCGAGCGGCGCGCCCAGGTACTTGATCAGGACCCCGGCGATCAACGGCCCGGTCGAACCGGCCACGGCACTGGCCTGCTCCGTGCGGGCGTAACCGGCGCTCAGCAGCTGCCGCGGGACGAGCTGAGGGAGGTACGACTGGTTGGCCGCCTCGAACAGCAGGCTCAGCAGTCCGACGGTGAAGACGAGCAGGCACAGTGTCCCGATGCCGAGCAGGTCCAGCACGTGGAGCAGCGGGATCGCGGCGAGTACGACGCCCCGCGCAAGATCCGTGCCGACCAGCATGGGCTTGCGCCGGCAGCGGTCGACCAGGACGCCCGCCAGAAGCCCGAAGAGCAGGTACGGCAGCCAGCGGGCGGCGTTGACCAGGCCGACCTCCGTCGCCGAGGCGCTCAGGGTGACGGCGGTGAGGATCTGCAGGGCGAGCCCTGTGATCTGGGAACCGAACGCCGACACCGCGGAGGCGGTCCAGAAGAGGGGGTATCCGGGGACGTCCACCAGTCGCGGCATGATCGGACCGTAGCGATGTCCTTGCCGTGGCGGCAGAGGGCGGTCGCGTCGCGCCTCACTGTCGATGCGCGCCCTAGCGGCGGCCGCTGTGTTCGAGGCGGTTGGTCAGGCGGTGGGCCTGGTTGAGGAGGGTGCCGTACGTCGCCAGGCCGTCGGGGTCGTCCGGCGCCGCGTCGGGGAGGCGTCGGCGCAGGTCGTCGAGGGTGCGGCGCAGGACCTCGGTGGCCTCCCGGAGCGGGGGGTCCGGGTCTTCGTCGGGGGTGAAGCGGGCGCTCGTGCACCAGTGCAGGGCGTGGGCCGTCCGGTGCAGGAAGTCGGCGTAGGGGCCGGTGATCTCGCGTCCCGGCCACCGCGGGTCGTCCTCCTGGGCGGACACCTCCAGGATGGTGCGGGTGACACCCGCCGCGTGGACGGCGACGTCGTCGAGGACGGTGAGGACATCGTCGTAGTGCTGCTCGGGGAGGGCCGCGCCGGACCTGCGGCGGCGCGGGTTGGCGCGCAGGCTCTCCCGGCTCCAGCCGACCGCGGAGCGCGCCTCGCCGACCAGGCGTTCCAGGCGCAGGGCCCGATCGTGCCAGCCGGTGGCCTCGTCCGGGTCCGGTCGGCCCCGCGCGAGGCCGTCGGCGACAGCGCCCAGGAGGTCCTGCGCCTCGCGGGCCGCGTTGTCCAGGGCCGCGCGGGTGTCGCGCAGGTAGAGCGGGGGCCGGATCAGCGCGTTCACCGCGATGCCGACCACCGCGCCGAAGACCGCCTCGGCGATCCGGGCGCCCGCCGCGCCGACCCCGATCGGGCCGCTGGTCAGTACGAACAGGGCGGCTGTGGCGGCGTAGATGCCCTGGTTGCCCAGCCGCCGCCAGTTGCCCAGCAGCACCGCGGCCGGGAGGACCAGGGCCATCGCGACGAGGGTGGAGTCCAGCACCATGGCGCAGGCGGTGGCCACGATCGTGCCCGTGGCGATCGCGGCGAGCTGCTGCAAGCCGTGTGCGATCGACCGGTACACGGTCGACTCCACCAGCACGATCGCCACCCAGGGCGCCATGAACCCCATCGGCGCCTGGAGCCACCAGCCGACCACGGCCCACGCGACGCCCGCGGCCAGCGCCGCCTTCGCCGCCTGGAACGCCACATCACGCTCCCGGCCGGGCTCCTTCCACGCCCGTCGCACGCTTCGTCCGGCGCCCCGCGCATGGCGCCGCGCCGCTGACACCGTTTTCTGAAACCACCGCATCACGGGCCAGGTGCCACGCAGGGCGCATTCGATGCCTGCGGATGTGCGACCGCTTGCCCGCCGCGGCTCCGCTTCGACGCGATCCCCGAGCGTCCTGGCCTCCGACGCACCGCTCCCATTCACCGTTCCGATACCGCGCGCTCCCTCCACACCGCCACCGTTCACCATCCCGCCACAGCCGCGCCGTTGACGCGCGTAGCGCTTGGCCTCAGGCTGGTCAGCGGTCGCCGCCGCGAGGGCGGTGGTCACCGCAACCGGAAGTCGACGACCCGGAGGTCTGGATGTTCAGACGGATGGCACGTTTCCTCACCGCGTTTGTCATGATCACGTCGGGTGCAGTGGTCGGCGTCGGCGCCACCGCGGGCACCGCGCACGCCGACGAGTGCTACACCTGGAGCCGCACCCTCTCCCAGGGCGCCTCCGGCGGCGATGTCACTCAGCTCCAGATCCGGGTCGCCGGCTGGGTCACCTCCGGCGAGCGCCTCTCCTACGACGGCCAGTACGGCGCCCGCACGGCCGCCGCCGTGAAGAAGTTCCAGTCCGCCTACGGCCTCGCCGCCGACGGAGTCGCGGGACCGGCAACCTTCAGCAAGCTCTACGCGCTCCAGGACGCGGACTGCACCCCGATCCACTTCAGCTACGCCGAGCTCAACCGCTGCAACTCCGACTGGTCCGGCGGCGCGGTCTCCGCGGCCACCGCCAAGGCGAACGCGCTGAAGACCATGTGGAAACTGGAGGCCATGCGGCGCGCGCTCGGCGACGTCCCGCTCACCGTCTCCAGCGGCTTCCGCTCCTACGCCTGCAACAACGCCGTCGGCGGCTCGTCCACCAGCCGCCACCTCTACGGCGACGCCGCCGACCTCACCGGCTCCCCCACCCTGTGCCGCCTCGCCCAGCAGTCCCGCACCCACGGCTTCTCGGAGATCCTCGGCCCGGGCTACCCCGGCCACAACGACCACACCCACGTGGCGTTCGACCCCTCCCCCTACTGGTCAGCCCCCACCTGCGGGATCTGAGCCGTCGTGGTCAGAGCCGGCGGCTAGTACTGCAACGGTGCTTGCCGTGACTGCTGGCCAGCTCGGTCGTTGATGTGGTCATGGGTGGGGACCTTGCTGATGTCAGGTTGTGGGCTGG
>NZ_JBSFVD010000032.1:0-44982 GCF_053592135.1 Streptomyces sp. NPDC002784
GCCGGTGGCCGTTCATCTATGCGGGCCCCATCCCAACGCCGGAGCAAACCCCCGGATCAGGTCGAACCCGTACACCACTTCCCTGGACGTAACCCCGAGCGGGCGACCTGCCAGTATGCGTCCACGTCGCCGGGCGTTCCAGCCCACCCTGCTTCCCTGAGGCGCATCCGGATCTCCTCTTCGATACTGGCCAGCCAGTCCGACAAGGTCACCACCCCCGTCAGGACAACAGCCGCGCCCGGCGTCATCCGCCCCGGCGGAACCGCCGTCACCCCCAGCACTCTGCGCATCTCGTCGAAGTGGATCCGCCGCTGCTCCTCCCACGTCCCGCCGCCCAACCCCGGGTGACGCGCCACAGGACACCGCGCGTCCTTGTCGCGGAGCACCGGATGGAACCGGCCACCGTGCCCGCCGAGCAGCTGGGCCACCGCATGGCTGAGCCGGGACTGCGGACGCCGGCCAGACGACGGATAGCCGATCTCCTTGAAAATCCCCACCAGCCACCAGTGCGCCGCCGCCTCGTGCGACTGCCCATCCCGCGCAGCGCCGGCACCGAACCCGTACCCCACCTCACCGCCCAGCCGCCGAGCCAGCAGCTCCCCCGCCCCGTCCTTCGGGCCACCCCGGTGCATCTGGAACGGCACACTGATCTTCCCGATGTCATGCAGCCCCGCCCAGAACGCCGCGAGCGCCCGCGCCTGCCCCTGCGGTACCTGCAACGCCGCCGCCACCATGCACCGCTGGTGCGGGGTCAGCAGTTCGTCCCAGACCACCTCAGCAACAGCCGCCGTATCCAGCAAGTGACAGATCAAAGGATGCGTACGGTCCACACCGCGGGCATCCTTGCCCAGCCGGGCAGCCTTGCCCCACAGACGGGAATCCAGGGACACGCTCCTCCTTGCCACGAGTTGAGTGCAGATGCGCTTCAAAGAAGGCGGCAGAAGAAGCCTGCGTCGTGCCACGCCTCCTCGCCAGCCGCGTCCCTTTTCCGTCCCGCCGGAGGGGAAATTCGGGCAACGCCGGTACACCAACGGGCTGTCACCGTAGAGTACTTACAGCTGCACGCCTCCCTGCGAGGTACGCGGAATCGCATTGGCTCTCCAGACGACGGCACACCGAGATGAACGCATGACCCTCTCGAGGGACGTGGCGCAACCTCGGCTCTGTCTGTGCCTGGAGAAACAGTGTTCCGGTTCCTGCAGAAGTTCGTCCTGCGACGCAAGGTCCTCCTCGAGGTCTTGCGCGTGGTAGCCAGCACGGTCATCCGTGTCCTGACAAACGAACTCGTCAGCTGGCTCTTCTGAGCCAACGGTGACGGACCCTAAAAGGGGTCCGTCACCACTTACACCACGCCGACGCCCTGCTGGCCGGCCGCCCTCACACCCCGCAATTGTCCCCGCGTGAGAAGCGGCGTTTCGTTGCCCACCTCGTCGGAGACCATCCCCGAGACACCGCAGAACCCGCTGTCTCTGCCACAGTTCCTTGAAACGTGAAGAGCGTAGTCATGGCCCCGCACCCGCGGGGGCCGATGCCAGCTGCCGCCCCACATCCACAAGACAGTCACATCCTCCCCGCACCTGCGGGGGTGACCCGGTAAAGCCGGCCTCCTCGATATCCGCCTTGAGGAGCTCCCCGCCGACGCGGGGGTAGTTCCGAGTTCGCCAGCGCCTCCCTCAACGAATGCTGGCCACCCGGGGCCGGGAACCCGGCCGTCCCCGCACCCGCAGGGGTAGTTCCCAAGACCGCGCCGCCCACCCACCCAGTCGTCCCTGCGCATCCGCGGGGGTGTTCCAAAGCCCGAGCAGTCGGCGGCGTGGCTCGGCGAGTGTTCCCCGCCGACGCGGGGGTGTTCCGGTCTGCCCGCGCCACCACTCGGCCGCCTTCTCGTCTTCCCCGCCGACGCGGGGGTGTTCCGCTCCCGGGCGCCGGACGGATCCCGGGCGGCCCGTTTCCCCCGCCGACGCGGGGGTGTTCCGGCTGCCCGGCTCGACCGACCGGTCCGCGTCAAGTCCTCCCCGCCGACGTGGGGGTGTTCCGCCCCGGGCGGTGGTGATCCCGCCGAGGTCGGCGTCTTCCCGCCGACGCGGGGGTGTTCCGTTCCCCAGCCAGCCGGCCCGGGTGATGCGCGGGTCTTCCCCGCCGACGCGGAGGTGTTCCGCGGACGGGGGGCGACCGGCACGGGCGTGATGCCGTCTTCCCCGCTGACGCGGGGGTGTTCCGCCTCTGACGCCCGATCTGGGCCTGGGCGCCTGTCCTCCCCGCCGACGCGGGGGTGTTCCGGCGGCGTACGAACACGCCAACTTGGGCAAGTCGTCTTCCTCGCCGACGCGGGGGTGTTCCGATGATGTTGCGCACCATGCCGTCGAACGTCTGGTCTTCCCCGCCACCGCGGGGGTGTTCCGCTCGGCTACCGCACCCGCCTCATCGCGCTCAAGTTTTCCCCGCCGACGCGGGGGTGTTCCGCCCTGATGCGCGTCGAGTTCACCCGCCCCGTCGTCCTCCCCGCCGACGCGGGGATGTTCCGTCGTCCACCCACTGATCCGGCCTGTCGTAGCGGTCTTCCCCGCCGACGCGGGGGTGTTCCGTCGGCGCCGTAGAGACTGCCCCAGCTCCTCTTGTCTTCCCCGGCGACGGGGGGGGTGATCCGTGTACTGTCCTTGATCTCAGGCGCGGGGCCTGGTCTTCCCCGCCGACGCGGGGGTGTTCCACAGTGCAGGAGCATCGAGCCGACAACCTTCGTGTCTTCCCCGCCGACACGGGGGTGTTCCGAACGGCGTGTACATCATCGCCGTGTCGTAGTCGTCGTCCCCGCCGTCGCGGGGGGTGTTCCGATCCTGATCCGGCGCATTCGGCAGGCCCAGGGGTCTTCCCCGCCGACGCGGAGGTGGTCCGCCTGCACCACGTGCTTCCCCAGCCTGCGCGCCGTGCTCCCCGCCGACGCGGGGGTGGTTCGGCGGCGTACGAGGCCCGCTACGCCCGGGTCGCGTGCTCCCCGCCGACGCGGGGGTGGTCCGGCCGAGTTGGCGACGCTGCTGCGGTTCCTGGAGTGCTCCCCGCCGACGCGGGGGTGTTCCGAAGCCCCGGGCCGGTCGGCACGGGGCACTCGGGTCTTCCCCGCCGAAAACGCGGGGGTGTCCCGACTGAGAGCTTCACGCAGGACAAGCGCAATTGGTCGTCCCCGCCGACGCGGGGGTGTTCCGGACCAGACCACGTGAGGGTCCGCCTCACCCCGGTCTTCCCTGCCGACGCGGAGGTGTTCCGTGGCCGCGGAGTTCGGCGACGAGCCGCTCCTGGTCTTCCCCGCCGACGCGGGGGTGTTCCGCTTCTGGGCTACGCCATGAACCAGGAGTCGGTGTCTTCCCCGCCGACGCGGGCGTGGTCCGGTGGTCGAGACAACCGAGTGGGCGACGGTCGCGTGCTCCCCGCCAACGCGGGGGTAGTTCGGTCCAGGAGGCGTCAGGGCGTACGGTCTCGTCGTGCTCCCCGCCGACGCGGGGGTGGTCCGACACCGTTCGCCTTTGCGTCCGCGTTGTAGACGTCTTCCCCGCCGACGCGGGGGTGGTCCGGTCGGCGAAGGCTGGCAGGTGCCGGTCGTCGAGTGCTCCCTGCCGACGCGAGGGCGATCCGGTGAAGCCGGCCTCTTCGATGTCCGCCTTGAGGCGCTCCCCGCCAACGCGGGGGTGGTCCGTACACCTGGGCGGAGGCCGACATCCAGGAGATGTGCTCCTCGCCAACGCGGAGGTGGTTCGGTTCCGGGGGCGTGGCTGGTCGACCTGTCCAGGTGTCCCCGCCAACGCGGGCGAACGTGCTCCCCGCCCTCGCGGGGTGGTCCGTAGTCGCCCTGGTAGGCGGGGGTGGCGGTCTCGCGCTCCCCACCGACGCGGGGGTGATCCGTAGACGTGCAGGTTCGACAGGGCGTACTCCAAGTGCTCCCCGCCGACGCAGGGGTGATTCGTTGGCCGGGTCGATCGGCGAAGTGCACAAGGCGGACTCCCCGCTGGCGCGGGGATGGTTCACTTCTCGACGGTGCGCGTCACATCGGGCCCCGGTCCCCCCGCCGACGCGGGGGTGCTTCGATCGGGGCGAACGGCCCGTGCTCCCGGAGCTGGTGCTCCCCGCCGACGCGGGGGTGGTCCGCGAACGTTCCGAGCCCGGACAGGAGCCACACCGTGCTCCCCGCCCACGCGGGGGTGGTCCGCTCGGCGCCGAAATCGACGTCCTCCAGATCGAGTGCTCCCCGCCGACGCGGGGGTGTTCCGCTCATGTACTGCGATCCGCCGTACTGGGAAACGTCCTCCCCGCCAACGCGGGGGTGTTCCGCAGGTCCTCGGCCCGCTGGACGGCTGGAAGCTCGTCTTCCCCGCCGACGCGGGGGTGTTCCGCCCAGCCCCACGGCGAGTAAGGCGCGCTTGGCCTCTTCCCCTCCGACGCGGGGGTGTTCCGGCGAGGAGCTTGGGCTCGGCGTTGTCGACGTCGTCTCCCCCGCCTACGCGGGGGTGTTCCGTACGCGATCCCGATCGGTGCGGACGGGCAGATGCCTTCCCCGCCGACGCGGGGGTGTTCCGACCAGGTCGCACATCGCGTCGTAGGTTCCGGCGTCCTCCCCGCCGACGCGGGGTGTTCCGCCCCATCAGGAGCGGATCCTCTTCCTCGGCGGGCCCGCCGACGCGGGGGTGTTCCGTTCCCCAGCCGGCTGGCCCGGGTGATGCGCGGGTCTTCCCCGCCGACGCGGGGGTGTTCCGTACCGCGCCCGTCAGGCCGCGTTGTACGGCATGTCCTCCCCGCCGACGCGGGGGTGTTCCGTGGGATTGGCACGGCTCATCAAGAGCCCGGAGGTCCTCCCCGCCGACGCGGGGGTGCTCCGCCCTTCACGAACCGGTCCACGGCGTTCGGGGCGTCTTTCCCGCCGACGCGGGGGTGTTCCGGCGAGCTTGT
This sequence comes from Streptomyces sp. NPDC002784, assembly GCF_053592135.1. Classification (NCBI taxonomy): domain Bacteria; kingdom Bacillati; phylum Actinomycetota; class Actinomycetes; order Kitasatosporales; family Streptomycetaceae; genus Streptomyces; species Streptomyces sp. NPDC002784. The sequence goes on from NZ_JBSFVD010000032.1 coordinate 4,936, forward strand.
GCCCGCCGCGGAGGTCGGGATGGTCCTCCCCGCCGACGCGGGGGTGTTCCATTGGCGAGGCCCTGCAGCGCCTGCCGCTTGAACGTCCTCGCCGCCGACGCGAGGGTAGTCCGAAGGCGAAGCTCACGGCGGACATCGCCGACGGGTGTTCCCCGCCAACGCGGGGGTGGTTCGGAAGGGGCGCCCTCAAGGTCGGGGAAGCGGGAGTGCTCCCCGCCGACGCGGGGGTGGTCCGGGGGCGAAGATCTTGGTGAGCGGCCCCGGTGCGTGCTCCCCGCCGACGCGGGGGTGGTCCGCTGACAAGAGGGGACTGCGTGCTGCACTATGTGTGCTCCCCGCCGACGCGGGGGTGGTCCGCACAGCGCCTTGATGTGCGCCGATTTCCCCGAGTGCTCCCCGCCGACGCGGGGGTGGTCCGCCCACCTTCAACTACGTGGGCCTGTACGACGGGTGCTCCCCGCCGACGCGGGGGTGGTCCGATATTCCGCAGACTTCCGTTCATGATCGCTCCGTGCTCCCCGCCGACGCGGGGGTGGTCCGGAGGGGCCGTTCTCCGGGCGCGGCTACACCACGTGCTCCCCGCCGACGCGGGGGTGGTCCGCCACAGGGCGAGCAGCCGTCCTCCCTGGGTGTGTGCTCCCCGCCGACGCGGGGGGGGTCCGGCGCCCTCCACCAACTCCGTCGCCCTCGGTCCGTGCCCCCCGCCGACGCGGGGGTGGTCCGTCCGGTGCCGACCACGCACCCGCGCCCTCGTCGTGCTCCCCGCCGACGCGGGGGTGTTCCGACGGCGTCCTGGACCCGGCGGTGTGGTCGCAGGTCCTCTCCGCCGACGCGGGGGTGTTCCGGCCGTGGAGGACTTCCTGGTCCTCCCCGTCACGTCCTCCCCGCCGACGCGGGGGTGTTCCGCCCGACGAGGTGTACGACCTGCTGTGGATGCCGTCCTCCCCGCCGACGCGGGGGTGTTCCGCTGACCTCGACGATCGGACGCACCATGCGCTAGTCCTCCCCGCCGACGCGGGGACGTTCCGTGGTCGACGCACAGGGCCGCAGGCTCCACGCCGTCCTCCCCGCCAACGCGGGGGTGTTCCGAGCGAGGGCGACCCGTACCCGCAGAAGTGGACGTCTTCTCCGCCGACGCGGGGGTGTTCCGCGGATCGACGCCCGATCCTTCGAGGACGCCCGCGCCCTCGCGTGTCCTCCCCGCCGACACGGGGGGTCCGGCGCGCCACTTCATGTCGGAGAACGTGGAGCCGTCTTCCCCGCCGACGCGGGGGTGTTCCGCCGGTCCAGACCTTCACGTTCTTGGCCTTGAGGTCTTCCCCGCCGACGCGGGGGTGTTCCCATCGACGGGGCCCCGATCCAGTACCCGATGAAGTCTTCCCCGCCGATGCGGGGGTGTTCCGTTGTCGCCGTCCAGGACGACGAACCAGAACGCGTCTTCCCCGCTGACGCGGGGGTGTTCCGGACACCCGGAAGCTCGTGTTCGACATCGCCCAGTCCTCCCCGCCGACGCGGGGGTGTTCCGAGCACGGGTTCATCAACACCCCGATCGTGGACGTCCTCCCCGCCGACGCGGGGGTGTTCCGGGCATGGGGCTCCTCCTCCAGGCCCTGATGGGGTCCTCCCCGCCGACGCGGGCGTGTTCCGGGCATGGGGCTCCTCCTCCAGGCCCTGATGGGGTCCTCCCCGCCGACGCGGGGGTGGTCCGCACTTGACCCTGTCGATCTCGATCTCGAACAGGTGCTCCCTGCCGACGCGGGGGTGATCCGGTGAAGCCGGCCTCTTCGATGTCCGCCTTGAGGCGCTCCCCGCCAACGCGGGGGTGGTCCGTACACCTGGGCGGAGGCCGACATCCAGGAGATGTGCTCCTCGCCAACGCGGAGGTGGTTCGGTTCCGGGGGCGTGGCTGGTCGACCTGTCCAGGTGTCCCCGCCGACGCGGGCGAACGTGCTCCCCGCCGACGCGGGGGTGGTCCGCTGAAGTCCGGCATCCCGCTCGGCAAGCTCGCGTGCTCCCCGCCGACGCGGGGGTGGTCCGTCCCTCGGTGACCTCTTCGTTGAGTCCGGCTCGTGCTCCCCGCCGACGCGGGGGTGATTCGCTCGGCAAGCGCAAGGTCACCGAAGAGCCGGCGTACTCCCCGCCGGCCCGGGGGTGGTTCGGCCCAACTGTGCAGGCCGCCGACCGCTAGGCGGTGCTCCCCTCCGACGCGGGGGTGGTCCGGTGGCCATCCGCTGGTTGAAGGCGCCGGCCGAGTGCCCCCGCCAACGCGGCGGTGGTTCGGCCATAGCTGCACTCGACCAGGGGAATCCCGTGCTCCCCGCCGACGCAGGGGTGATTCGCCGTACGGGGGCAGGCAGCCCGAACCGGAGCCGTGCTCCCGCCGAAGCAGGGGCGATTCGGCCATCTACGACGAGCTGCATGGCTTGGGCGAGTGGTCCCCGCCGACGCGGGGTGGTTCGCCGACGCGAAGATGATCCGCCTCCGGGATTGATGTCGTGGCTGAACTCCTGGTGTTCCCGGCCGACGCGAGGGTGGTTCGGCATCGTGGGCCCCATGCCGGAGCGCAGCCGGTGCTCCCCGCCGACGCGGGGGGCGGTTCGTCTCTTGGGCCGGGGCGGTTCCCGCAATCCGGGTGCTCCCCACCGACGCGACGGTGGTCCGACTTCAGAGTCGGGGTCAGGGTTGTAGCGAACGTACTCCCCGCCGACGCGGGGGTGGTCCGTTCTCGACCTCCGGGGCCGGGCTGACCATTCAGTGCTCCCCGCCGACGCGGGGGTGGTCCGCTGGACAGCCAGGAGCTGATGGAGCAGTACGGGTGCTCCCCGCCGACGCGGGGGTGAACCGAAGAGGGTCGACTTGCCAGACCATGTCAGAGCGTGCTCCCCGTTGATGCGGGGGTGAACCGTAGATCCAGTGTCCACTGGGTGCCGCCGACCTCGTGCTCCCCGGCGACGAGGGAGTGGTCCGTAGTGTCACGAGGCCAGCACGCGAAACGTCACGTGCTTCCCGCCCACGTGGGGGTCCGCTACTCGCGGCCTGGCTGTGGCACGAACACACGGGTGCTCCACGCAGCTGTGGGGGTGATCCGATGGTTCCTGCTCACCGAGCACCCGTCCCTCAAGTGCTCGACGCCGACGCGGGGTGGTCCGTAGCGATCTCGATCACTGCGGACGGTCAGATGTGCTCCCCGCCGACGCGGGGGTGGTCCGTGCGCGGGGCTCGACTCGATGATCGTGCGGGCGTGCTCCCCGCCGACGCGGGGGTGGTTCGTCGATGATGCTCGTTTCCAGGATGTGGTGGGCGCGCTCCGCGCCGACGCGGGCGTGGTTCGTCCGGCATCCAGGAGCGCCCTCGCCCACAACCTGCTGGCCGCCCTGGGCAGACCCCCGCTCGGGCCGAGGCCGGCGGCTTCGTCTTCCACAGCACCAAGGCGCGGTTCGGGTTCGCCTCACCGGCCGGGTCTTCGGATAATCCGCAGGTGCGCGGGATCACGCAGTTCCTGCCGGGAGAGGTCGCCCGCGAACTGTTCGCCGCCCGGGAGGCCGGGGCGGGCGAACAGCAGATGGTGATCCTCGCCCGGGCGCTGGGGCACCCTATGGACGAGGGCCTTCGCCACCGCCGTCGCCGAGGCTGGGCACACGGTCACCGCCACGCTCACGTACGGCGTCGATGCCACCGCCCACCGCGCCGCCGCCCAGGCCGGACACACCACCCTCGCCGTCCTGCCACGCGGCCTGGACCGCGCCCACGCGCACGACCACGCCCAGCTGCTGAGCTCCATCCCCACCAGCGGCGGCGCGGTGGTCAGCCTGTTCCCGCCCGGCACCCCAACCAGCGGACCAACCCTGCGGGCCAGCGCAGCCCTGCTCGGCCCAGGTCGCCGAGCTGGAGGAACGGCTCGGGACGAGGCACTGGCCGAGCTCACGGCGTTCAAGACCCTCGCCATCTCCCGACTCACGGCCCAGCACGAGGAGATCGAGCGTCTGAGGGAACAGGCCGCCGCGGTCGGCAACGTCCGCCGCCTGCACGCCGCCCGCAGCGGCACGGCCCCGTACGGGTCGGCACCAAAGTCGAGGCCCCGCCTTACCGCCCCCGGGCCTCGGTGAGTGCCGCCGCGAGCACGTCCAGGTCCCCGGTGTAGACGATCACTTCTTCGTCGTCGGTCGGGGGGTCGAAGCGGGCGAAGAAGTCGTTAAGGGCTTCGGGGGAGACAGTCAGCGCGTTGGCGTCCTCGCGCTGGTTGCGTTCGGCCAGGCGCCGCAGGAGCTCTTCGCGGTCGGCGGGGAGGTAGACCACTACGGGCAGGCCGCCCGCATCGCGGGCGGCCTGCCGCCAGACATTGCGGTCGCTGCGCCGCCACAGGCCGTGGTCCAGGACGACGTCGTTCCCGGCTTCGATCTCCTTAATAAACCGTTCCCGGATCGCTTCGACCACGGGCCGTTCGCGCTCGAAGTAGGTGTGCTCGGGGTAGTCCACGCCGTACCGGCCGTGGAGTCGGTGGACCTCCTCGTCCACGGACAGCCGGATGTAGCCGCGGTCGGCCAGGGCCTGGGCGACGGTGGTCTTCCCGGAGCCGGTGAGGCCGGCCAGGAGCACGGCGAGAGGCACGTTGGTCATCCTTCCGCGACTTGGTGTCCGCGAGCGCGGGTGCTGCCTGTCAATCCTGGCCGCTGCGGGCGTGAGGACGCCAGGTGATGAAGATGTTGCGGGCCTCGGAGGACCAGCCGAAAGGTATCTGATCCAGGCTGGCCCGGCGGAAGGCGAAGCGCGGATCGCTGGTGTTGATCACGCCGCCGTGCTGGCCGACGTGGGTCAGCAGGCGGTTGGCCTCGTCCCGGACGGCCGGGGTGTGTTCCTGCCAGGTGCCGGAGGTGAAGTGCTGCACCCGGCGGCGCAGGTCGTCCAGAACACCCGAGCGCCACTTGAAATGATGAACCGCGCAGATGCGGTCAGCGTTCGGCCGGTGGCCGGGGGAACGGTGATTGCCGGACGAGACGGTGACGTCGTGGCGAGCCAGGACGATCTTTCTCGGGTCGCCGTGCAGGAGCCGGTGGGTGAGGTGGCCGCCGAGAGGATAGGCCAGGTCGAGGCCGCCTTCGGGCCTCCAACCGGTCAGGCGTCCGCTGGCAGCGACGCGGTCGAGCATCAGCCCGCCCACCACCCGGTGTCCAGTCTTCTCGGCCTGGGTGATCACCTCGTTAAGCGGGGCGGGGTACTGCTGGAACTCGTCAGCGTCGGCCAGCAGGTGCCAGCCGGGACCGGCCTGGCGCCGCAGCGCGTCGCGGAGCCGGGTGTTGGTGTGCTCGTGCCACGGGCCGGTGCTGGCGCCAGTGGGGATGATGCCGAGTTCGCGGCAGGCGGCCTGGAGCTCGTGCCGCTGGGTGTCGGGGACGTGATCGGGAAAGTGGAAGACGATCAGGAAACGCTCGACGCCGAGCCACCGGTAGTGGCGCACCCAGGTGGCCAGCAGCGAAGGCTCAATGGGACCGATGACGGCGATCAGGGCGGGAGGCGTCCTCAGCATCGGAACTCCTTGGTCGTGAGCGAAGTGAAGGTTCGGGTGAGGAAATCGGCCTGCTCTTCGGCCGTCCGCATCCCGACCAGTCCGGGTGCCTCGGGTCCGGGCGGTTTGGGAGGCTGGCGGATGACGGCGTGCAGGGCAGCGGCGAGATTGTCCGGGTCGCCGGTGGTGAAGGTCAGGGCCCAGGGCTGGCCGTGCAAGCGGCCGGTGAGGACGGGGTCGTGGTCGGAGACGATGAGGGGGACGCCGAGGCGGGCTGCGTCCATCACGAGCCCGGATTCCTTACCGACTGCGGGCCGGCGGGCGACCAGGGCTGCGTCGGCGGCGCCGTAGACCAGGCGCAGCACGTTCTCTGCGACGGGACCCGGCACGGTGTGCAGGCGGAGGGTGGGCAGGGCCCGCCACCGCGCGAGTACGGCTTCGTCGAGCGGATCGCCCGCGACCACCAGGTGCAGTGGCTCCGTCAGCCGGGGCAGGGCGGCGTCGATGACGTCGATGTCCTTATAAGACCACCAGCCGCCCACCAGACACACTGCGGCTTGGGCGCAGGGGATGCCGAACGCCGTGCGGCCGCCGCCGCGTTCAGCGTCGGTCAGACGGCGGCCGTCGTCGACCGAGAAGGCTCGCACCACGGCGGGCAGGTGAGGGAAGGCCGCGGCGAGCTGAGAGCCGACTGCCTGGGTCGGATATATCGCGATCACCCGTTGCTCGCCCCGGCGGGCAAGCCGGCTAAGCAGCCGCACGACGGCGTCCTCCGTGGTCACAGTCTCGTGGACGAAGCGAAGGTGCGGCTGGCCGCCGAGGAGGGCGGCGGCCCCGTGCAGGGCCTCGCTCGCGGTGAGGATCACCACCGCGTCGGCGTCGGGCTCCAGTTGGCGGGCGGACCGCAACGCGGCTGCCTCCGTCAAACAGCGGGCGATCAGTGTGATCTGGTGCGGCAGCCGCCGCAGGGGGCGGGGCCAGCGGCGCGAACGCAAGACCCGCTGCCCGGCGGCCGACAGCCCGGCTGCGAGCCGGGAGGCGGCCAGCAGCACGGGCGCCCGTCTCCCGGCCGGCGCGGTCACCAGCCGGGCTCCCGCCTCACGCAGGCCCGCCACGGCGTCGCGGTCGATTCCGTGTGGGGCGATGACCAGGCTGTCGGGCCGGGCCTGGGCGAGGGCCACCAGCGTGCGCTGGTGGTGCCCGCCCAGGCGGTTCGCGTACGGCTCGATGAGCACGAGTAGGCCGGTCACCCCGAGACCACCTGTTCCCTGTGGGCGGCGATGAACCTCTCCCGCAGCCAGGTGGGATTGTTGAGGTGATCGAACTGCTGCGGGTCGCGTGCGGTCTGGCGGGCGAAGGTGACGCCCTCCCTGGCCCCGGCTGCGGCGTAGGCGGCGAACTCTCCGCTGCGGCTGAGCGTCCATGCCTCGACGCGCTGGTGGGCGTCGTCGTCGGCCATGCCGTACTCGCTGCCGCGCGAAAGCATCGCGCACTCGCGGAAACCGGCCTTCCAGGCGTGGAACGGGCTCTGGTTGAACCGCGTGATCCCGGCGATCTCCTGGGCGAACTCGATGCGTCCTGGCAGGGCGGCCAGCACGTCCACGGCCTCGCCCATTTCGCGCAGGGCGCTGCGACAGATCAGTTTCAGCCCGCCGTAGCCGTAGGTCAGGCCGTTGACCGGGTTGGCCGCTCGCCACACCCGCATGGAGACGCCCTCCTCCAGTGGCTCGACGGCGGCCACGTCGAAGTCGGCGTCGATGGCGAAGTCGCCGTCGGCGAGGAAGAACTGCTCGCGCTCGACGACCTCGGCACACAACCGGTAGGCCCGGCGCATCCCGTGCACACCGTGCAGGCGCTTGACCGTGCCGCCCAGCGTCCGTTGAAGCCGGGCGTGCAGGGAGTTGGCCATCGGCTCGTCATACGAGAGGAAGACGGCGTCGAAGCTGGTCACGAGATGGCCTCCAGGTAGCGGGCGGCGACCAGGCCGGGAGTGAAGTCGGCGGTGGAGGCGTGGGCCCGCTTGGCGTGAACGGCGTGGAACTCGTCGTCGGTGGCCAGGCGCTCGGCCAGGACGACGGCTTCGGCCGGGGTGGTGAAGCACAGCTCGGGGTCGATGTGCTCGGCCAGCCAGCCCAGACGCGGGGCGATGACCGGCAGGCCCATGCCCTGGCAGTCGATCACGCTCATCGACCAGGGGCAGCCCGGCCGGAAGGGCGCAATGCCGAAGCGGGCGCCAGCCAGCAGGTTCTTGTAGCGGACGCGGTCACCGCGGTCGGAGACAACCTGGACGTGCGGTAGCGCGGCGAGCTGATTCCGCATCTTCTCAGGGCTGTCGTCCAGGCCCTTGCGTTCCGCTCGGCGCTGGCCGAACAGGTCCATGACCCGAAGACGTACCGTGCCAGAGGTGACCAGGTCGCGGGCGAGGTCCACGAATTGCCCGGTGCCGTAGTGCGCGTAGAGCCGGTGGTTGTAGATGCCGATTGCCGTGCCGGAGGCGAACTGAGTGGTGGCTGGGTCGCGGACCAGACGCTCGTCACGCGGGGCGGGCACCACCCGCAGCCTCTCCCCGAGGTCCACAGTCATCCGGGCGGCGGCGGCCGACACCCAGGAGGCAGCCGTGGCGGAGTGGACCATCACGCGGTCGCAGGTGGCAAGGCCGGCGGCGAACGCCAGCAGCGCCGGCCGCCCGAGCCCCGCGTCGTTCAGGGAGGGGTCGAGCATAAGCTGGCCGCCGCCGTCGAAGGAGAACGGCAGGTAGTGGCAGTACCCGGCCAGCAGCGCATTCGATCCGGACTCCAGCAGGGCCGCGCGGATCGCCGGGGCCTGTTCGATCTGGTTGGCCACCACCACATCCGGCTTCTCGGCCCGGATCAGCGCCACCAGCTCGTCGATGTCCGCCGAAAACCGGGCCCGGTACTTCGTGCCCGGCACCTTGGTCTGGTGGAAGCCGCAGCGGGCATCCCCGGCCGCAGCCGGGGCCGCGACGCTCACCTCGGCCCCGGCGTCGGCCAGGGCCGGGGCCAGCAGGTCCGCGAAGATATACCCCGAATCCGCTGACAGCCGGTCGGGGTTGGAGATGTTCAGCAGGTACAGCACGCGCATGATGCGTCGCCTCCCTCATCCGCCCGGGGATCGGTCCGGGCCGCTGAGGGAAGGAAAACGGCGACGCAGGCCGTGACGGGATGATGAACTGGGCTCACTCACGGTTCATTCATGCTCACCAACAAGTGACGCGGGGCGGGGGCTTCGATGGGCGCGCAGGGCGAGGAGATCACCGTTGAGCAGGCGGCCGAGGATTTCGCGGCCGAGTTCGCACGGTGGCGGGAAGTACGCGGTATGTCCAAGCGGTCATTAGCGCTGGCCATGGGCTTCGACCCGTCGTACGTCAGCCACATGGAGTCCGGTCGGCATAAGCCCAGCGAGGAGTTCGCCCGGCTTGCCGAAGAGACGTTGCACGCCGGGAAGGCAATCTGGCGGCGCTGGTGTGACTACGAGCATGCCCGCATGAGGTCCCGGCGCCCACCTTCCGCCCCGCCGGCCCCGCGCAGGCCCGAGCAGCCGTACGCCACCGGCTCTGCCCTTGTCGTTGAACACGATGCTGCCCGGCTCCAGTACGACGGCCGCTCCTACCGGCTCACCATGCGGCGGCTACTGCGGAACACCGGCGAGGAGCCCGTGACCCGCTACCTGATCCGCATCTCCGTCGACCGCTACCCCGGCGACCCGGAGCAGTCCAACGCGCACTACCGGGCACATCCGCTGACCTGGGGCGAACTCGACCTCATGGCCACCTGCCGGGGCGAGACGATGCGGTGGCAGGCCAAGCACGACCGCGACGCGTTCAAGGAAGTCTGGCTGCTGTTCGACAACGAACACGGCCGCTTCCCGCTCTACCCCGGCGAGTCCGTGTGGATCGAGTACGCCTATACCGTCGGCGACGACAAATGGGGCAACTGGTTCCAGCGGGCCGTACGCCTGCCCACCGAACAACTCGAGGTTCAGCTCGCCTTCCCCGCCGCCCTCGACCCCGTCGTATGGGGCACCGAAACCTCTATGACCGCCGAAGCCTCCCCGCTTCGAACCCCGCCCGTCCGCAGCAACGACGGTGAACTGCGGCAATTCACATGGATCACGACCACACCCGCCCTCCACGCTCGGTACCGTCTTGAATGGAGGTTCCGGGCCCGGCCCGAACACAACACGGAACAAGGGGACTTCAGGTGATTGAGGTGCGGCCCAGCCAGCAGATGCGGGACATCGGAGTCGTCCAACGCGGCGCCGGCATTCTTGCCGAACCGGCCCGCGCCTTCACCTTGCCCGCCGAGCGTGACAAGGCCGAGCGCATCACCGATGAGCTGTTCGCCGCCATGGAACGGATCGGCCAGGTCCACCCCTTCGCTAAAGGCATGGGCCTTGCCGCCCCGCAAATCGGCATCGGCCAGTCTGCCGCCGTCGTCCAGCCGCCCGGCGAGGCCCCGGCGATCATCCTGCTCAACCCGCGGATCACCGACCGCTGCGACGAAATGGACGAGCAGTACGAGGGCTGCCTCAGCTTCTTTGACGTCCGCGGACTCGTCCCCCGCCCCTTGAAGATCACCGTCGAGACCACGGCCCTGACCGGCGATACGGTGACGACGGTGTACGCGCGCGGCCTCGCCCGCCTCATCCACCACGAGATCGACCACCTCAACGGCCTGCTGTACACCGCCCACATGAGGAAGGGCGTTGCCCCGATCCCTGTGGAGGAATACCGCCAGACCGGCCAGGCTTGGGCCTACGAGTAGATCACACATGTGACCTGCGTGTATCACGTATAGGCAGTAATCACCGGTTTCAGTGGCTCTGTGTAACCGCAGCCGGTGATCATTGACCGGGACGCCTCCGCCGTCCCCCTCGCTTCTCCGAGGGCTCCTGCGCAGATACATCGCCCAGGCTGGCTACGACGACCTTCTGGCTTCCTGCCTCTAGGTCCATCCCCTGCCCCTCGACGCCCTCTACACCGCGATGCTGGCGGTGATCCCTTCCCCGGCACTGCTCAGTCGGCCTGGACGATCCTCTCGGGCTTCGGCGTGCGAGACATGAGCGCAGCAACGACGCCCCTCGGGTCCTCGCCACGGTGGATGATGTCGACCACCGCCGCGGTGATCGGCAGCTCGACGGCATGCCGCTCGCCGAGCGCGCTAATGGCCTTGCTGGAGGCGACGCCCTCGGCGGTCTGCGTGGTCGCCTTCCTCGCTTCCTCCACTGTGAGGCCCTGGCCGAGCCGGTAGCCGAAGCTGTGGTTCCTCGATAGCGTCGACGAGCAGGTGGCCACCAGGTCGCCCATGCCGGCCAGCCCGGAGAAGGTCATCGGGTCCGCGCCCATGGCGACACCGAGCCGGGTCGCCTCGGCGAGGCCGCGGGTCACCAAGGCAGCCTTGGCGTTGTCGCCGAGGCCCATGCCGTCTGTGACGCCGACGGCCAAGGCGATGACGTTCTTCACGGCTCCGCCGAGTTCGCAACCAACGACGTCGGTGTTCGTGTACGGCCGGAAGTACGGGGTGCGGCAGGCCGCTTGGACGCGTGCGGCTGTGGTCGCGTCGGCGCAGGCGACGACGCTCGCGGCCGGCTGGCGCTGGACGATCTCGCGGGCGAGGTTCGGGCCGGACAGCACAATGATCCGGTCAGGGCCCGCGTCGGTGGTATCCGCGATTACCTCGCTCATCAGCCGGTTGGTGCCCAGCTCCACACCCTTCATCAGCGACACGAACAATGCGTCGGGCTCCCACAGGCCCCGCCACTCCGCCAAAAGCGACCGCGCGTACTGGGCAGAGACCGCCAGGACGACGATGTCCGCCCCACGTGCTGCCTCGGCCGGGTCGGCAGTTGCCCGCACACGGTCGGGGAGCTGTACGCCCGGCAGGTAGTCGCGGTTCTCGCCGGTGGCGTTGATCGCGTCGACCAGATCGGGGCGGCGGCCCCACAGCGTCACCTGGCGTCCGGCGTCAGCGAGGATGAGGGAGAACGCGGTCCCCCACGATCCGGCTCCGTAGACAGCGACACGACTGGTCATGCGGGGGCACTCCTTCGAGCGGGGGCGGGGTGTTGTCCGGGCGCCTCAATGTAACGACCAGCGCCTGCCGGTTTTCGAGCTTCGAGTCGCGCATCCGCGCCTCGAAGAGCATGGTGTCGGCCTGTTCGTCGCCGAGTTCCCTGCGTAACTCGTTCTCGTGCTGGCTCCACAGCTCGTACAGGCGGCGTCACATCCTGGGCTCGTGGGTTCGCTCGTGACCGGCCTCCAGGACCAGACCGGCGCGGGTGGCGTCCTCGGGCCACGACGGCGGCCGTGCCGTCCGCATGGGGCTGGAGGTCAGGACTGCGCGCGCTCCGGGCTTGAGGACGCGCCGGATCTTCCCCAGCACCGTCGGCCGGTCGACCCGCCTTCCGAGGGCATCGACGCAGACAAGGCCGTGGGCGTACGCGCCTGGGCGTAGAGGTTGCGGACGATCGAGCTGGATGCTCGCGCCGAGTGCACGGCGTCGTACACCCTGTCGTACGCCTCATCGGTCTCGGTCAGGGCTGCGTCAGGCACGGCAGCCTCCAGGGCGAGGATGGACCGGATGATCCGCATCTCCAGGCCAGGACTGACGACCTTTACAGCCGCGACCGCCTCCGCGTCGTGGAAGGTGAAGACGACTGGCTCGTAGCCGGTGACGCCAGCCACACTGGCGGCGATGGTGGGCAGGTGCACGTCGAGATCGTCGTGCTCGGGTTCGCCGTTGTGGGTCAGGGTGTTCCAGTCGCCGGTCGGCAGGTCAGCGATCAGCGGCCGGGGCGGACTGGCGGCGAACGCGCCCTCATGGGAGTCAAGGTCATCGCGGGTTCCGGCGATGCACGTCAGCCGGGACTGCGCGGCCTCGGTGAGCGCCCACGACAGCGCTATCGCCGGGTCGAAGTGGCAGCCGGACCCGGCGAAGACGATCGGGTAGTCCACGGACCAGATGTTGGCGGCGCACACGGGCACGTTATGGGCGTTGTCCACCCATGCCATCTCCAGCCACATTCGTCATCACCCTGTCCGGGGAAAGACGGACCTGTGGCCGGAGTCATCGCGATGAACGCCGCTCGTGAGGCTGATGTCGCCGATCGCGACTGGACCGCCATGCAAGCCTGGGCCCCATGGATTGGCCCTCGGTCACCGTCGACGGGGTCCGCTGGCCGAGTGCCAGCGAACTCGCCGCCCAGCACAGCGCGGCCCTCGGCGTTCCGCCCGAGCGGCACATCGAGGTCCGGCGCAGCTGTGAAGTCGACGGTGACCGGCTGCCGTTCGACCTGTTGACCTCCTTTCGGAGCGGGGTGACTGGCCCTGGCTCGGCCGGGCCCGCACCTGCACCGGCCCTTGGAAGACGAAAGATGGTGTACCAGGCGTTCACCCCCCAGGTCCGCGCGCTCAGGAAGGAGACGGACGGCCCGCTGATGTTCGCGAACAGCAGAGCCCTACGGCTTCGCAGAACCGGCCATCGCTGTTTTCCGCGCGGCAGCCGTGCGTGCTCCTTCAGGAGCCGCAGGGCCAGGAGTTGCCGTAGGCGTCGGGCAGGAGCGGGGGCGGGGTGCCTGCAGCGGCGGCCGCAGCCTGTGCACGGCGGCGCTGTTCCTGGACGAAGTCGCGGCAGGTGCGGTCGGTGTGGCCGGCAACGCGATGACCGGACCGGGTGCCGCAGGTGACGCAGGTGGGTTCAGGGTGGATGCGCTGGAACACGGCCTGCGCGGTGAGAACTCCAGCGCCGGTCACAGCGGCCACCACGACGGCAGCAACTAGGGTCATCAGGACTCGTTTCTTGGTGGGGTTGTGGGTGGGTGCAGCTGCGCGGCGTGCGTCCGCCCTTGGGGCCGTTTGGTTCATGAGCGGTGGCTGAGCGGGGGGAGCAGGTCGTCGCCGGGCCATAGCGCCTGCTCGGCCACCAGTGGCGTCAGGAACTTGTCGATCTCGGCGAGTATGGTGCCGCGGTCATCCGGCTCGTACGCGGTGAGGCGGCTGGTGTCGCCGACGTGGGCGCGGACCACCTGACTGTGCGGGCCGGCGCACAGCAAAGCGCGCGCGATCAGCGGCAGTCCCAGGCTCAGGGCGTCGCAAGCGTGATCGCGGATGAGCCGCAGCAGGTCCTCGGTGATGCCCTCCCAGTCGCCGACCTCCGGCCAGCGGGCGCCTGCGTCGAGTTCGTGGGTGAGGGTGGACAGCGGCACGATCTCGCCGGGCCGGCGGCCTCGGGTGAGGAGGTCGTGGATGCGGGCGCCGTCGGGCTGCCGTACGCGGGCGTGCAGCAGGGAGGCTGCGGCCACGACGGTGGTGTTGACCTCCCGGGCGGCGTCCGGGTAGTAGGGCTCGTGCGCGAACAAGAGGTAGACGTCCGGGGTAAGAGCCGGGGCGCTTTCGTGCGCAGACATGGCGAGGGTTCCCTTCTGCAGTGGTGGGTTCGGTGCGTGATCAACTGACCGATGGGTCGTCGGCCGGGGCCAGGCCGGTGGCGGGCTCAAGGGGCCGGGAGGGGTCAAAGGCCTGGTGCACGTCGGCTGTGCCGTCCTGTGCGGTGCGCTTGAGGATTGCCGTGACCTGGTGCGCCAGTTGGAGCATCAGCCGCTCGAGGGTGATGAGCTTTTCAGCGGCCGCGCGCATGTCCTTCGTCTGGAGCAGGTCGGCGGCGTCCCACAGCAGGCCCTGGCCGACTTCGGCGGAGCGGCGCAGTTCGTAGCGCTCGCTGCGCTCAGCGGGCTGGACCAGGCCGGTGTGCAGGGTGGTCAGGCGCTGCAGGTAGCGGCAGGCATGGACGCCGTCGACCCTGCGGACGTGTTCGTCGGCCCAGACGTCGAGCCGACCTGGCAGATGCTCGGCGAGGAGAGGCGCGAGCAGCATCGCCGGAAGTGCGATGCTGAGGGGGACGCCGTGGCGTAGGGCGAACAGAGCGGCGATCACGCTGATGAGCGCGATGCCGGCGAGGGAAAGGCGCAGGGACACGGAGACGGTGTCGCAAGCGAAGTGCCGGGCGGGGCGCCGGGTCGTCCAGCGCAGCGCCAGGCGCTGCGTGCGGGTTGAGGCCGGGGTGAGCACCCCGATCTGGTGGGGGATTGTGGGTGGGCTGCCGTCGCCGGGGACGGTCCAGGCGAGCCATCCCCACCGGGTGCGTTCGTGGACGGGGACGGGCTCGCAGGCGGCCGAGCAGGTGCGGTCGCGGAGGTGACCGGTCCGCAGGGCGCGGGAGCGTTCCTTCTCCCACCGGCCAGGATCACGGGGGAAAGGGCGCTCGTGGTGCGCAGGCGGAGGCTGCGGGGTGTGGAGGCTGTCCGTCATGAGGTGCTTCCTTCCAGGTGGTCGATGAGTGTGGAGGCGCACGTGGTGCAGCGGCCGTCGCCGTCGGGGTGGGCGCGGCGGGGAGTCGGTCCTGGGCAGGTGTGGCATGGCGGCCAGCCGAGGCAGGTCGGGCACAGGTCCTCGCCGGGGGCGGTTCCGGGTGCGCCGCAGCCGGCGCATTCGGCGAGGGCCCGGTAGGTCAGGGCCTCGCTCACCGTGCGCGCCGCGGAGGAGGTGGTTGACCGCGGTGGCGGGTCCTCCCACGCGGGCGTGTCGTGGCGGTCGGCCACCGTGGCAGGCGCGGGGTAGGCCTGGGCGGCGCGGAGCCGGGCGGCGATGATCGCGCCGACGGTGGTGCGGACCGGACTCGGCAGAGGACGGTCGCTGATGACGTGCTGAAGCTGCTCGCGCGTCCAGCCGGCATCCAGCATTGCGGTGACGGTGCGCCCCTGCTCGGCGAGGACCTGGTCGGTCAGCAACAGCTCGGGGCGCTGTGCTCCGATCGCCAGCAACAGGCGGACTCCTGGCTCGAGGTCCGCCGGCGCCGTCCGTGGGACCGGCGGCACTTCGCCGCGTGCTCGCGCAGCGCGGGCGCGGGGAGGGAGGGGTCTGGTGTTCTGCTTGTTGGTCTTCTTTCTGTTGGTGTTCTTAGTGGGCCGATCAGCCAACGTAGGGTTATCCACTGGTGGAAAACCCGACTCTGGTTGTGACCTGCTCCTTTGCAGGGCGGGTAGGTCGGTGATGAAGTACGCGGCCGCGCCAAGGGTTCCGTCCTCGCCGCGCTCGCGTTCCCGGACGAGGAAGCCGTGCTTCTGCAGTTCCTTCAGCCCACTTTTGACGGCTGCCTCACCGTCACGGCCGCGGCGGGCGAGGTCGGCAACCGTCATCCGCCAGCCCTCCCGGTGCGTGGAGAGCAGTCCGAACAGTCCCTTGGCCTTGTAGGACAACTCGGGTGTGCGGAACAGGCCGTTGGCGATCTGGGTGAACTGATCGGCCGCCATCACGCCCCGACGGATCCCTGCCCCGAACACGCCGGCGTGCCTGGCCTGCGGGGCCGCGATCACCACGTCGGCTTCGATCAGTGCGATGTCCAGGGTGGCCGGGCGGTCGGTGATGCAGTAGGCGATCTCGCCGAGGGTGCCGTCCGGGCGGCGCAGGCGTTCACGGATCAGGTAGCCGTGCTCCTCGAGCTCCTGCAGGCCGGTGCGTACCGCTTCCCGTCCGTCCGGCCCTGAGCGGACGAGGTCGGCGACCGTCACCTGCCAGCCGCCTGTGTGCGTACTGACGTATCCGAAGATCCCCTTCGCCTTGAACGACAACTGGGAGTCGCGGAACAGCGCGTTGGCAACCTGGGTGAACTGATCGGCCGCCATCACTCCACGGCGGATCCCCGCCCCGATGCGGCTCACCGCCGTGCCCCCGCCGCGGGACGCGCACGGGGGCCACGGCGGCGCATCCGGCTCGCCGAGGTGGGGCGGCCGGTGGTCCTGGGCGTGGCAGCGTGCGTGTGCTCCATGCCGTCAGCTCACTCGCCGACCCCGACCAGGCCGACGGCCACCAGCCCCGACCATCGGTCACGATCCGGCAACGCTGCCGTTCAGCTGCCGTGGTCGGGCTCATGGTCGGGGCGACCACGCGCCTTCGGCTGCGGCCTGTGCGCGGTGCGCCGCCCGATTGCGCAGCGCCGGGCGGGCGGTTGCACAGCGAGGCTGCGCAACCAGTCGAGGGTCGTGCGCAATCGAGTGAGCTGCCGTGGTCGGGCTCATGGTCGGGGCGACCACGCGCCTTCGTCTGCGGTCTGTGTGGGGTGCGCGGCCCGATTGCGCAGCGCCGGGCGGGAGGTTGCGCAGTGAGGCTGCGCAACCGGTCGTGGGTCGTGCGCAGTCGGGTGGTGCTGAGCGGTTGTGCAGTCCGCCCGAGGCTTCCTGATCTTTTGATGCGCAGGTTCGGGTGCCGCATTGCGCAGGCCTCGCCGCGGCCCTTGGCGGCGTCTGTCTGCGCAGTGGTGTGCGGGTGCGGTGGTCGTGCGGCAGGAAGGCCTCACCGCCGCGGTCCTCGGCCGCGGGCTTGTGGCGGCCAGGATGCGCCGGTTACAACTCGCGGCTGATCCGTGGTCGGGTCTGTGGTCGGGCCGACCAGGCCGCGACCATGAACTTCGTGTCCCCATCGTGACTGTGGTCGGGGGTTCGTGGTCGGTGGTCGGGTCGGGGCCGGCGGGTTTTCTCAAGGTCAGAAACGTTCGTTCTGACCTGGGAGTTTGACCATGTCCCTTGGCAAGCGGGCCTCGGAACCCGAGGCCGCTGCTCCGATGGCGGCAGGCGCCCGGCTGGAGGCGATGCGGCGCCGCGTGCGTCTGTCCCGCCTTGCGGTCTGGACCGTCATCGCGGCCGGCCCGATCGCTCTGGGCGTCGCTCTCACCTCCACCTCGACCACGGTCGAGGCGGCCACCGCGTCCAAGCCCGCCGCCGTGCGCACCACGGCGGTAGCCGCCGATCCGGCCGGCTATGCGCAGGTGTTCGTCCACGCGTGGCTGCGCAGCAGCGCGGATGACGCCTCGAGTGCGCAGGCGCGGCTTGCGCAGTCGATGGCGCCGGACGTCGAGTTGCCCGACCCGGCTGCGGATGCGCAGTCGACGCCGCAGTCCGTGGCGGCGGTGCGCAGTGCGCAGCGCGCGGACGACGCGTGGTCGGTGACGGTGGCTGCGCAATACAGCAACGGAGCGGTGCGGTACTACGCGGTGCCGGTGGCCACCGACCGCGCGGGCGCCTCGGTCACCGTGACCGGCGCGCCCGGTGCGGTAGCCGGTCCCGTCCAGGCCGAGACGCCGAAGTCGTCGTATGGCGTGAGTGTCCCGGAGGGTGATCTGTCGGCGGCCGTCGGGGAGTTCCTTGCCGCCTACCTGACCGGTGCCGGAGAGGTGGACCGCTATCTCGCCCCCGGGGTGAGCATGTCGCCGGTTTCCCCCGCCCCGTACGCGGCGGTCACGGTGGGGCTGGTGTCCGCCGTCGAGGAGGCCGCGGCCGCCGAGGCAGTGCCGGCCGACGGCACGAAGGTCCGCGTCCTCGCACAGGTGGAAGCCCGTGACGCCGGCGGGCGGTGGCCGCTGGGGTATGAGCTGGCGCTCACGGCCCGCTCGGGCCGCTGGGAAGTTGCGGCGCTTGAGTCGGGGACGGCCCTGGAGGGGGGTGCCCGGTGAACACGGTGGACAGCGTGTTCCTCGCCGGCCGGTTGGACGATCTTGGCGACAGCTGGATCAGCATGTTCGAGGGCTGGGCGGCCAAGGGTCTGCAGGCCGGTCTGCTCGTACTCGTCGTCATCATCATGATCCAGAAGTTCAGCATCAAGGCGGGGATCGGCGCTTTGCTGCTGATGATCATTGCGCTGGGGTTGTACAACTCCCGAGAGGACCTCTCGGAGATGTTCGAGGACGAGGTCAACAACCCTGCCCAGGGCGCGCCCGCAATCCCCGGCATCGTGGACGGTGCTGACCCCGTCGTACGAGAGCACTCCGCTGGCGTTGGAGGCTGGCTGTGAGCGCCGCAGCGGCTGCGGGCCGGGTGGGGCGTTTCTACACCGCTGCCCGTCGCCATCCCTGGGTGCTGGGGAAGGTCGCGGACTGGGAGATCCCGCTCGGGCCGTACACGCCTGCGCAGATCGCGGTTGCCGTCGGCGGCGGCTTTCTTCTGATCAAGTCGATCAGCTGGTGGTCGTGGATGGGGCCGGTGCCGATCGCGGCGTGGCTGCTGTCGATCTGGGCGGTCCGCCGTCCGAAGATCGCCGGCCGTGGCCCCTTGCAGGCAGCGCTGGGCTGGGTGCTGCTCCTGTGGCAGCCATCGGGAGGGCGGATCGGCGGGCGTGCCGCCCGTGACCGGGCTCCCCGCCCGCTGCTCGGTGGCTTCACCATCGAGGACGCGCCCGCCCTGGCCATAGCCGCCCCGCCGTCCCCCGCCGTGCAGCCGCCGGGTACCGGCCGGGCCCCGCACCCGAGGCCGGCCGCCGCCTCGGCCGCTCTGCGCCGCAGCGGGCCGGCTGCTCCTGCGGTGCCGGTGGGGCCGGTGTCGGGTGTTCAGCAGCTGCTCGCGCTGGCCGGGCAGGGCGGGGGTGCGCGGTGAGGGTTCCGATCCGTCACATCGCCGGGCACCTGGTCTGGTCGACGCAGGGCAGCGTGTGGGCCGTCTACCGACTGCATCCGGGCCCGGACGCGCACGGGCAGCACGAGGAGAGTGTTCAGGGCACCTACGTGCCCGCCGCGGTCCGTGACGAACAGCTCGCCAAGATCACACATCTGGTGCGGTCGCTGTCCGGGGCTCCGCGGCTGTTCGGGCTGTGCGCGCAGGTCGACCCGGGCGAGATCGCCCTCAGGATGATCGAGGGCATCGAGCCGGCCGACACGGCACCGGAGGAGGGCCCGCACCCGTGGGTGGAGAACGTCGAGGCCACCCTGGATCTGCTGGAGGACCAGGAGATGCACCACCGCGCCCTGTGGCTGGCGGTGCCGCTGAAGGGCGAGACAACCACCCTTCAGGTATCGGCCTCCCTGGGCGCGGCGTGGGCGGAGATGGCTCCGATGCTCGGCATGCGGCCGGCGCCGGTGGCACAAAGGGAGGTGAGCGCCTACCGCGAGCAGGCTGTGCGGGTGGAGGCCGCGCTCGCCGGCGGGATCGCCTTCCGCCCGGCCCGCCCGGCGGAGGTCGTGTGGATGATCCAGCACGCCCTCCACCGCGGCCTGGCCGAGCCGCTGCTGACTCAAGCCGAATCCAGCGATCTGTACGGCGGGCAGCTGCGTGATGGTGTGCTGCGCTCCCCCAGCTACGCCGACCTCGGCCAAGTACGCCTGCAGGAGGGCGGCATCGACCCCGACCTGGACGACGTCGACGACCTCCAGGGCTCCGGCCGGATCACGCGGTCCGGGCGGAAGGCCTGGTGGCGGGTGAACAGCGGCTCACCGCTCGGGCGGCGCTGGCTGCAGGTGGAATCCGATGCCGGGGTGGGTTACCAGGCGCAGTTGGCTTTGGCTGAGTGCCCGCCCGCGGTCAGTCAGGACGCCGCCGACCTGTTCGCCCAGCTCGAGCTGCTCGACTTTCCCGTCGACTACACCGTCGACCTCACGCTCGTGGCGGCGGAGAAGGCGCGTGAGCAGGTGCGGCGCAAGAAGAACGAACTTATCGACCAGGCCGACCAGTACGACGCCCGCCCCACCGGCATGCCGGCCTCGCTGACCGAGGCCGCCCGTGATCTGGGTGAGCTGGATGCCCGCCTGTCGCGCACCAGCGTGGAGGTCGAGGTGCAGTCCGTGACCGTGCTGACGGTATGGGGGCCGACCGCCGCCATCTGCGACGCGAGGGCCCGCGCCCTGGCGGCGCTGCTCGGGGGTGCTGACTACCGGGCCGTGCGCCCGGCCGGCCTGCAGGAGGCCCTGTTCACGCTCGGCCTGCCCGCCACCGTACGCCCCGGCGTGGTGCGGGAGTTCACCCAGCACCAGATCTCCGAAGACTGGGCGCTTTGCGGGGCCTTCACCGCTGCGGAGGTCGGCGACCCGAATGGCATGTTCCTCGGCATCGACCTGGACAGCGGCACCACCCGCCCCGTCATGATCAACGTCGCTGATGCGCCCAAGGTGGACGCGTCCGCGTCCATGGGCATCGTCGGGGACCTCGGCGCGGGCAAGAGCGTCCTGCAGAAGCTGATCGCGGAAGCGGTGTGGGCGCGCGGCGGCTGCGCCATCTGCATCGACCGCACCCCCGTACGCGAATGGGCGACCTTTGCCCGCACCGCCGCCAAGGGGCGCGTGCAGATCATCGACGCCGCCCGCGCGGAGGTGTCCATCGACCCGCTGCGCATGTTCCACGGCCCCGAGGGCCGCCACTACGCCCTGTCCTACCTCACCCTGCAGCTCGGCATCGGCCCGATGAGCACAGGCGGGGAGGTCCTGCACCACGCCGTTGAGAAGGCCGCCGCCAGTGACACCCCGTCCATGCACCGCGTGCTGGAAGTCCTCGAGGAGATGACCCAGAACGAGGTGGGCAAACGGCAGGACGCGGCCGCCACCCTCGCCGGTCTCGTCCGCGTCCTCGCCACCAACTCCCTGGCCCGCATGGTCTTCGACCCCACGCTGCCACCGGTGCACCTGGACGCCTCCAGCACCTCCGACATGATCGTGATCACAACGGCGGGCCTGAAACTGCCGCCCAAGGCCGCCTTCGACAACCCGGAGGTCCTGCACCAGCAGCCACTGGAGGCCCTCATCGGCCGCGCAGTGCTCTACCTGATCGCCGCACTCGCCCGCCAGACAGCGTTCGAGGACCCCACGCGGTTCACCGCAGTGGTCGCGGACGAGCTGTACTGGCTCACCTCGTCCGCCGAGGGCACCGCGCTGGTCCATGAAATCCTCCACGACGGCCGCAAGCACGGTGCCGGCCTGCTCGCCGCCTCCCACGACGCCGCCGAACTCGGCCCCGACCGCGGCCTGATGGCCTACCGGGCACTCGCCCGCACCGCCGACCGCGAACGAGCACGCCGCGGCCTGGAATTCCTCGGGCTCGACCCGAACGACGGCGAGCTGCTGCGGCTGGTCACCACCGGCCTGTCCCCGGTCGGACGCAAGGGCCGGGAAGGCGAGTTCCTGCTGACCTGCCCGCGGCAGAACACCGGGCGGATCAAAGTCTCCATCCCCCGTATCGCGCGCATCGCCACGTCCATCACGACCACACCGGGACGCCGCGCGAGCACTGCCTCGCCGTCCGCGGGTGAGCCGCTCGCCGGTGAGGCCGCAGGGTCGCGCCCGAAGGAACTCCTCTGATGACCTCTTCTGCCTTCAACCGCACCCGGCGACGTGCCGCGGCCGCGGGTGCCCTCGCCGTGATCGCTGTCGCGGTCGGCGTGCTCGTTCTGGCTGTCGGGGTGGGTGTGCCTCAGGGGTGGTGGCCGCACACGGGGCAGGCCTTCGCAGCAGACCACCGTCCCGCGGACCACAACCGCTGCGCGCTGAGCGCAGGCCCGGCCCGCAACTCCTGCGAGCGTGGCGCCACGACGACCGCTTTTGCCGGGCAGCCGGGTGGTGCCGATGCGGCCTGGGGGCTGGTGCCGGCCGGTGCAGGTGTGGCCGCCCTCGCTGTGTGGAGGCTGCGGAGTGCTGCTGGGACAAGGCGGCGCTGACATGGTCCGTCCAAGCCGCGCGATCCTGCGTTCCACTGGCTTCGTCGTACTGCTCACCGGTGTCTTCGTCATGGTCAACAGCCAGGTCGTGTACGCGGCCGGCAGCAACAGCGAGACCGGTGACCTGCTCGCCCCGCTGAACATCACCTCCTCCGAGGGGGTGCCGATAGGCGGGTACGAGCTGAGCGCCGAGGGCGGTTCGATCATCAGTTTCGAGACCCAGTCCCTCGCGTTTGCTCTGTCCGGCCTGTTCACCCTCATCCGGCTGCTGGTCGGTCTGGCGGGCTGGGCCATCGAGGTCGCCTTCCGGTTCCCCCTGCTTCAGCTGCTGACCGCTCCGGCACAAAAGGTCGCCGACGCCTACAACACCGTGGTGGTCGACACCCTCGGACTGAAAGGGCTGCTGCTGGCCTGGGCGTTCGTGTTCACCGGATTCATGATCGTGCGCGGCCGGATCGGCCGCGGCCTGGGCGAGATGTTCCTGACGCTGACGATCGCGGCGATCGCCGCCTCCGCCTTCGTCCGCCCCGACACCCTCCTCGCCGAGGACGGGCCGCTGGGACAGGCCCAGCAGGTCGCCGCCGAGGTCGCACAACAGACGGTGAACTCCTACAACTGGGGCGGCGAACTCGCCCACCTCGGGCCATGCGCGGATCTGGCAGGCAACGCCGAGATCAGATGCCTGGAGCGGGAAGCCGAAGCGCCCATCTCCTCCACAGACATCGCCCGCCCCTTGCAGGACTCGGTCACCAACGCCCTCATCGTCAAGCCGTACATGCTGCTGCAGTACGGGCGGATCCTCGACCCCGCCACCAAGAGTGACCAGCAGGCCTACGCCGTCCATCTGAAGTGGGTCACCGGCGGCTACACACGTGACAAGCAAAGCGAAGAAGAGGACGAAGGCAACTGCAGACTCCTTGCCGGACCGGCCAAGGAGTACTGCCTGGGCGACAGCGACAACAAGGCGGTCGACTCGCTGCCGGAACTTACCCCGGGCGGGGAACTGCTGGACGCCGCAAAGCCAGTAGTCAGCGAGGAGGATCAGGAATTCACCGCATTCCTCGCCGATCTGAAGAAGGCCGGTGACGTCGGCAAGGCCTGCGCCACCTACGCCGAAAAACCCACCTGGTGGCGGGTAGGCGGGGCACTTCTGCTGGTGATCGCCGCGCTGTTCATCTGCGGCATGCTCCTGTCTAGCGCGATCGTCCTGCTCGGCACCCAAGGGGTGTGCGCCGCGGCCGCAGCGATCGGCGGCATCGCGTTCATCGCGGGCATGCTGCCCGGACCGGCACGCCAGTCAGTGTGGAAGTGGCTGTCGATCTGGGGCATCTCCGTTCTGGCCGTGGTCGGGATCTGCGCGTTCGTGCCGTTCTTCGGGATCGCCGTCGACGCCACCATCACCAGCGGACCCGATCTGATGGTGGAGCGGATCCTCCTCATCGACGTCCTCGCCATCGCCGGCGCCGCCGGACACCGCCGCCTAATGGGCGGGATCGCCTCCTTCGGCCGGCGCATGGCGATGCGGATGCGCTACGCCAAGATCGGCGGCACCCACCTGCCCGGCGACACCTCCGAACTCGGCGCCGCACTCGCCATGAACTCCCCCACCACGCTCGGCGGTTACAGCGGCGGGCTGCGCTCCCTCACCGCTCGGGGTGCGGGCGGCCGGTACGGGATCCTCGGCACCCGCCAGAAGCTGATGGGCTCACTTTCCTCCCTCGTCGACGGTGCGGGCATGCCGGTGGACACCTCCCGTGTCCTCGCCGACGCCGGCACAGAAGCGGGGCGTGGTCTCGCCCCGCTCACCGCGGCCGCCGCGGTGGGCGGGCTGGGCGCACGGCTCGGTGCGAAGGGAGGGCACTGGCTGCTGATCGGCAGGCGACCGGAGCGCGAGCAGCTGGCCAGATGGCGCAAGCCCACCGCCGACGGTGATCCTGGTAGTGGCGCGGGCGGCCCGGGTAGCCCTGCGGGCGGCAGCCCCGGCGGGCGGCCCGGCACCACAGACGGCGGGCCTTGGCGGCCCGGTGGACCGCCCGACCGCTACCGCAACGAACAGGGCCAGGTCGTCGACCGCACCTCCGGTCAGGTGCTGCACGACCAGAACTCCGACCGCACCCTGCTGTCCACCCGCGCCCACAACCGGCTTGTCCGCTTCCGTGGGTACCGCATCCTCAATCGCGGGGGCCGGACCGCGTACGGGGCGACGGCCGGTCTGCCGGCAGGCGTCCGCCGGGCCCGGTCGGGAGGCTCGCGCTACTCCCAGGATGCCCGCCAGCAGGTGCTGGTGTGGGGCAACACGGTCCGTGAGGACGGCCGGGCGTGGGCTGACACGGGCCGTCATGTGTCGCGTGTCCTTCGGGAGCAGACGGACGACAGCGGCGGACCCGGCCCCTTCGTCAGCCGTCGTCTGCCGGCCCGCCCGGCGCCGACGGCGGGTCCGACCGGTCCCTTCAATTCCCCGGGCCGCACGCGGCCAGCCTCACCACAGGCCGGCGCGCCAGCGCCTTCGACCACGTCTGCTCCCCCGCGGCCGAGCGCTCCGCCGGCGTCCCCGACGCGGCTTGGGGGCGGTGGGCCCCGGCGTCCTGCCAGCCCGGCACCGGACAGGTCCGGGCCGGTCTTCCCTGGAGGGGGCGGCGCTCGCCGCGGCACGCGTGACGAGGCCCGGGCCAGGTTCCAGGAGCTGATGCGCAGGACCGCGTCCGACGCGGAGCGCCTTCGTCAGGAGCGGACCCGGCAGCCGGAGGACGGTGAGGACGGGTGAGGCCGGCCCGGCGCCCGATGGCGCGGTGGGGTTGTGTGGTGGCGCTGTTGCTGTTCGCTGCAGTGTGCTGTGCCGCACCGGTAGGCAGCGCGATCGGCGCGTATGTCGCGCTGCAGTCGGGTGCTCAGGACGACGGCGGGATCGCCGAGGGCGGCAGCGCCGCGGACATCCCGCCGCGGATGCTGACCGCATACAAGAAGGCCGTCAAGCAGATCGGCACGCATGTGCCGAAGTGCCGGGGCATGCGCTGGCCGGTCCTCGCCGGAATCGCCAAGGTCGAGTCCAACCACGCCGTGGGCCGGAACATCACCGCAGGCGGGGACATCCGCCCGAAGATCTACGGGGTCCTCCTCAACGGCTCCGGCGCCGGCGGCAACACCACCCTCTTCCCCGACACCGACCAGGGCCGCTTAGACGGCACCGCCACGGGCGAGCGCGCTGTCGGCCCGTTCCAGTTCCTGCCCTCCACCTGGGAAGACGTCAGCAAGGACGCAGGCGGCGACAAGGCCGCCGACCCCCACAACGCCGACGACGCCGCACTCGGCGCCGCAATCTACCTGTGCGGGCAGGGCCGTGACCTGACGAAGCGGGCTCAGCTGGAAGCCGCGTTCTTCCAGTACAACCACTCGCAGGAGTACGTCGCCAACGTGCTGGGCTGGGTCGATCAGTACACGGCGGCCGCCAAGGACCCGGGCCTGAACAACGTCACGGGCACAGTCCGCACCGTCATCGAGGCCGCACTCTCCCAGCGCGGTGTCCCCTACTCGTGGGGCGGCGGCAACGCCCACGGCCCGTCGTACGGGATCTGCTGCTCCCCCAGCGGCAAGAGCGGCACGACCATCAAGGGCTTCGACTGCTCGGGCCTGACCACCTACGCCTATGCCCGTGTCGGCATCCAGTTGCCGCGCACCGCGGCCGCGCAGGCCGGTATGGGCAAGCGGATCCCCGCCCGTCTGGGGCCCGGGGCGCTCAAGCCGGGTGACCTCGTCTTCTATGCCTATGCCCCAGGCCGCGATTCCACGATCTATCACGTCGGGATCTACGTGGGCAGCGGAAAGATGGTCAACGCGCCCCGCCCGGGGGCGGTCGTGCGCCTGGACGCCGTCAACGCGATGTCAGGCTTCGCGGGGGGAGCGCGGCTGCTGTGACCACCACCGCGTGTGTAGGTTCCGATTCAAGTTGTCGCTGTCCGAGCAATCTGTCGGCAACTTGTCGGTTTGCGAGCGCCGTTGGCGACTCCTGCCGTCGGCCGTCGGCCCCGGCATCGCCTGGTCGTCCAGCCTCACCGGCAGGCTACCCCTGGTCGGGAGCTGACACACCGGTGTCCGCGCTGTGGTCCCTCTTCCGTGGCGTCGCCGACAAGTGGTCGGACGGTTCGCCGGTCCAGCCCTCCCGTTCAGCGGCAGACGCGCAGGAACTGACAGATCGGCCGGACAGATCCGCCGACAAGTCGGCTGGACGCCCCCGCAAAGTCGCTGGTCGTCGCGGCCCCGAACGACAAGCCAAATCGGAACCTACAGCGCGCTCACCGCGCCTGCTGTTGCTGAGTACCGTCCTGCTCACCGTCGCGGGTGTCGCCCTGCTCGGCGTGCCGCCCGGGCGGGAGCAGCCCGCCCCGCCGCCGACGGCTTACGCGACCCATCCGTCATCAGCGGCCACTGTGCCTCCCGTGAGGAAGCCGACCGCTGGCGCGACTGTCTCCGTAACGTCCGCCCCGTCGACCTCTTCGACCCCGTCGACGTCGTCGGCCGTCGTGTCCGCCCTCGCCCTGCCGCCGCACGGCGAAGGGGCGGCCGGCGATCCGGCCATCCAGCAGAACCTGGAGGCTGCCTGGCCCGCCGACCTTCCCTCCCACGATGAACGCCAGCTGCTCGCCGCCGGTCGCGCGTTGCTGCGCGCGGACGCCACGGGAATCGGCCGTGCGAAGTGGCCGGAGGTGTTCCCCGACTCAGGCAAGGCGGTGGCCCCGGCGTTCGCCGTCGCTCGCTTCCGTATCCAGGCAGCGATCGCCCGCCGTGACGGCAGGGCGGACAGGGCGGTGGTCCATCTGGTGTGGGCCGGCATGGACCGCGGCGGAACCTTCACTGATCTGCGCATCACCGACTGGTTCTTCACCCGCACCGAGAAGAAGGGAGCAACGACGTGGACTTGGCAGCCTCGTACCTGACGGGCCAGGCCCCCGCATCGGCATCGGCATCGGCCAACGCAACGGCATCGGCCAACGCAACGGCAGCGGCGTCGGCATCGGGTCAGGTGTCGGGCTTCGTCGTGGATGTCGTTCACGCCGCGGGCTGGGTGATCACGTACTGGTGGGTGGTGGGCTTGGCCGCCGTGACGGTCTGGGCGGTGGGCGAGGCAGCCGTGCGCCATCTGGCGCGGAAAGCCTCAGCCGAACGGATGGCGCTGGAGCTCGTCCCCTCGCGGCATTTTGACCCGGGCCTGGAGGAAATCTTCCGCCGGGGTGTGCAACTGGCCCGGGCGTCTACGAGCATGCCGTGGTGGGCGCCGCGCCGGTCGAAGGCGGTGCAGATCCGGCTGCGCGCGGACGGCTCCAGTGCGCTGCGCTATCGCATCGAGGGCCCGGCCGGCGGGGAACGCCTGTTGTCGATCACGCCGTTCGGTGAGGCCGTCACCGTGAACCGGGCTCGTCCCCTCACTGACAAGCCGCGTGAGCACGTGGTGCGGGCGGAGTTCGTCCTGCGGGGCAAGCCGATCGCGCCCCTGCGTGAGGTTCCGCTGAACCCGGACCCGTTGCAGCCGCTGATCGATGCCGTCTCGGACCTGCGTGCCGAGCTGGGCGACCTCGCCGAGATCCGGCTCGACATCCAGCGCGCCCCTAAATGGGCGCTGCGGGCGCGCCGTCTGCAGCTGATGAGCGATGCACGGCGCGCGGAGCGGCGCGAGGCGCAACGGGCTGCCCGCGGGGTGCGGCAGGACGCCACCGGCATCGAGGACTCCCTCACCTGGCAGCTGCAGCACCTGCTGACCAGCAAGCAGGGCGGGGGCGGGGGTGGGCGCCGGCTGGTGATGCCGCCCGTCCCGCGGCGGGTGGATGCGCAGGAGGCGTTGGGCAAGCTCGCCGAGGACGACCACCTGGTGCGGGTGCAGCTGCTGGTGATGTGCGCATCCCGCGTTAAGGGCCGCGCCGAAGCCCGGCTCGCTCAACTCCAGGCGGCACTCGATGTGTTCGGCGGCGGCTCGCGCTGGGCAATGCGCGGCCTCCGGGTGGGCCCCTGGCGCCTCGGGGCGGACCGCTGGCCCAGCCGGCGCGGATTCCAACGCCGCTGGACCTTAGGGCACTGCCAGCCACCCGTTGCGAACTGGGTCCGGCTGGAAGAGCTGACCGGCCTGCTCAAGCCGCCCACGGTGCACTGCCGGCTGCCGCTGCTCGCCGGCGACCTGCCGACGTTCGAGCACGGAAATCCCGACCTATTGCTGCAGGGCATCTACCGCGGCCCGGACGGCCGTCGGCGCCTGGTCGCCACCTACGCCAAGGAGACGCTGTTCGAGGTGGGGGTGGGAAAGGCGGGCGGCGGCAAGACCGAACGCGCCCTCGCCCAGGCGATCGGCTGGGCGCACGCCGGCGGCGGGCTGCTCTTCCTCGACCCGCACCGCGACTCCTGGCCACGCGCCCTGCCCTTCCTCGCCCACGACCACCTGACGCCGCGGATCGCGCTGATCGACCTCAACGCCAGCGGGCCCGCCGCGCAGCTCAGCTGCTGGAACCCGATCGGCATGCACCAGGGCCAGGTCGCACACGAGGTCGTCGAAGCGAGTGCGGATGCCTACGCGTCCGTGCTCGGCTGGGACGACGCCACCGCACCCCGCGCGCTCACCGTCCTCACCGCCGCCCTGGCGGTACTGGTGGCCGTCAACGAGGCCGCCTGCACCGCTGGCCGGCCAGAAGACCAGGCCACGATCTTCCACGTGCGGTCCCTGCTCACCGACCCGGCCTTCCGCAGGCTCGCGCTCACCGCGGTGGAAGAGCGCCTGGACGAGGAGATGCGCGCCTGGTGGCGGACAATCTTCCCGACGCTGCCCACGGACGCGTTCGCCGTCGTCCTCAACCCGATCGCCCGCCTGGCCGCCAATCCCGTGACCCGGGCGTTCCTCGGGCAGCCGGCCGGCGTCTACAACATCCGTACCGCCATGGATACACGGATGATCGTGTGGGTGTGCCCGGGCGGCAACGGGCCCACCGACCGCCTTATCACCGCCCTGCTCGCCCGGGACCTGCTGCGCGCCGTGCGCTCACGCCGCGACACCCCTGAGGCCCAGCGGGTGCCTTTCCGCCCCTACTTCGACGAACTGATCACCCTCACCGGCGCAGCCCCCGAAACCATCGCCTCCATGTTCGAAGACTTCCGCAAGTACAAAGTCCACGTCCACGGCATGACCCAGCTGCTGGCCCGCCTACCCCTCCCGGTGCGGCTGTCACTGGTACAGAACGCCTCCACCCTGGCCTCCACCGCCGGTTCACAGTCCGCCATCGCGCCGATCACCGCCGAGTGGGGTGAGCGTCCATCTGCGGACGTCGTCGCCGCTCTGGACCGCTTCGAGCACTACATGTCGCTCACCGTCAAGGGCCGCCGGGTCGGCCCCGTCCGGATCACCGGCCCTCATCTGGATGAGGTCTTCGCCGACTACGAGCGGCCACGCCAGGCCGCAGGCCTGCAGCGTGCTGCCCTGGCCACGGCCGGCGCTGCGCCACTGAACCAGCTCACCGACCGGGCCGAACACCAGTACACCCGCGTGGGCGCCTTCCTCGCCCAGTCCCGCGCCGCCAAGCCTGCTGTCCATCTGCCAAAGAAGAGGGACTACCAGTGACCACCACCCAGAGCCCGCCGTCCGGCCGTACACCCAGCCCCACCGAGCCGCTGCCGCATCAACTCCTGGCCGTCCTCGGCCAGCACCGCATGGCAACCACCAACCAGCTGCACAACCTGCTGCGGCCCGGCACCGCGCGGCAGACCGTCTCCGGGCCGCTCAACACGCTGCGCGACGACGGCTTGGTCGACTACACCGTGCTGCCGCAGTCCAACCGGACCCGCGCCTGGTACCTCACCCCCGAAGGCGCCCGGCTGACCAAAGACTTCCCCGCACTGCGAGGACGCCCCCCGTATCCCATCACCTCGGCCACAGCCGCCTCGCTGAAGACACCGCACACCCTGACCGTGCTGCGCACCCACCTCGCCTTCGTCACCGACGCCCGCCACCGCGGCGGCGAACACGGCCACCTCGACTGGACACCCGAAGTAGCCCACACCATCGGCGACGGCGAGAAGATCATCCCCGACGCCGTCATGCACTACACCCTCAACCAGGGCCCCGAGCGCACCAAGCTGCGGGCGTTCGTCGAGGTCGACCGGACAACCATGAGCAGCGAACGGCTCGCCTCCAAACTCATCGACTACGCGCGGCTGTGGTCCTACCAACCGCAAACTGGCGGCCGGCCCCGCCCCCGCCAGCCCACCACTGCCGGGCCGGTGTGGCTGCGCTGGTATCCCGTGTTTCCTCGGGTGCTGTTCGTGCTGACCGGGGCCTCCCGGTACGTGCTGGGCAACCGGATCGAGGACCTGCAGGCCATGGTCGCGGAACACCCGCTCGTAGGCACGCTGGCCCAGCACGTACCGCTGGGCGCAACAACCCTGCAAGACCTCGAAGACGTAGGGGCCACCGGAGACGTCTGGATCCCTCTGGCCGGCGGCGACCCACGGCCATGGACCGAACTATGACACCACGACGATCCCTCCACTCGCCGCCGGATGTCGCAGCCACCCAGACCTCGGTACCCCGGTACCGCCTCGAAGGTAAGAGAGGAGGTATACGTGAAAGCGGCGGTTGCCTCGTCCGGAAAGTGCATCCGCGAATCCTCCAGAACCTCTTGAACTTTGCTTGCGCGAACCATTAGTTTACTGGCACATCAGGTGGCACACCGTCCAGCAGCCGTTTACTGCAACTGGTTTGGAGGATCAGGGATGAACCCTGATGCACGGTTAGTTCGCTGTCACAACGACCATATGGACGCCAGGTGGCCTGCAAGAACCCTCAGCGTGTCGAACGTCGGTGACGCCTGGGTGCTCCAGGCCGCCGGCGACTTCGACGGGGACGATCTCACCCTGGTGCGCGATCAGTTTCCCGGCCAGTACGTCACCCTCGACGGCGACGTCATCACCGTCTGGCCCCGCCCCAGGGAGACACGGTGACCATGCACCGTCTTGGCCGAGCCACACGCCGTCCGCACCACCCGCAGCCCAACCCCAGCCCCAGCCCCAGCAACAGCGGCAGCGGCAGCGGCAGCGGCAGCGGCAGCGGCAGCGGAGGGTGTTCCGTCCGCACCTCGTGGCACCACCGGGCTCGTACCACGCTCCTGGCCCGAAGGAAGCCGGCCGCACTGGCACTCGCCGCATGCCTGGGCCTGGGTCTGGCCGCGGCCGGCTGCATCGGCCAGGACTTACAGGCCCAGGGCGCCTCGCATGCCACCTCCGCGCAGGCCACGAAGACGCCGCGCCCGCAGCAGACCACGCCCGCACCACCCTTGGCCCGCATCAAGGGCCCAGAGGGCCTGGTCCTCACCCTCAGCTCCGCGACCCGCACATCCAGCGGCATCCTCACCCTGCGCGGCTTCCTGAACAACACCAGCGATACCACCGCTGTGGTTCCGGCCGCCCTGCGCGGCAACGAACACCACGTCGCCAAGAACGGCCAGTCCCTGGGCGGAGCCACCCTCGCCGACTTCGAAGGCCGCAAGCGCTACTACGTACTTCGCGACACCGACGGACGCCCCCTGACCACCACCGGACTGACCACACTGAAGGCGAAACAGAGCGCCGCGGTGTTCATGCAGTTCCCCGCACCACCCGCCACCACAGCACAAGTCGACTTCTACCTGCCGCAGTTCGACACCACGACCCTCCCCCTGTCATGAGCGCCACGGCCATCCCCGCCCACCGGCAACCCACCCAGCGCCGGCCCACCCGCTGCCGGTCCGCCCGTCGGCGGCCCGCCCGCTCACGCCGCGCCACCGCCGCACTCCTGCTCGGCATCGGCCTGCTCCTGACCCTGCCACCCCACGCCACCGCCCAACCCTCCCCCACAGCCACATCCACAGCCGGCACGGGCGGTACGGGCGGCACCGACGGCACGAGGGTCCAGCCGCCCGTCACCCTCGACAGCGACGATCCCGTGCTCGCCCTCGCCGAAGGAGCCACCCTCGCCGCCCCCAAAATCCTCGAACTGAAGCTCACCCGCCTGAGCATCCACCACCTGATCGAACCCCAGCAGCCGGGCGGACCCGGCGACAAGACAGCCTCCCCCAGAGCGTCTGCGAGCGCACCGGCCGGCCGGCAACCCGGCCGCCAACCGGGCGGTACCGCCTCCACCACCGGGCCGACCGCCAGCGCCTCCCTTCTGCCTGCGCCGCCCTCAGGCAAGGCGCATCCGTCCACCCCAGCATCCTCACAGCCGCCTACTGCCGCCCCGACCAGCGATGTGGCCCCGACCAGTGATGCGGTCCCGGCCGGCGGTGAAGCGGTGCTGCGCACGGTCCTGGGCGCCGGGATGCTGCTCGCAGCCCTCGTCACCGCGCTGCTCGCACTGCGCCTGCACCTGCGCCGCTCGCGGACAGCCCACGCCCACCGTGCCCGCCTCACCAGCGCGCTGCCGGCGCAGGCCGCCGGACAAGCGGGAACAGCCCGTTCGGATCTGACCCGCCTTCACACAGCGCTGCGCACCCTCGCCCACCACCCCGGCAGCACCTACGCCGTCCAAGCGGCGCTTGTCACCACCACGTCCGTGCACGTCCTCCCCCATGATCACGCAGCGGCGCCGCCGGAGCCGTTCGCGAAAAGGACGGGCAGATGGTGGGCGCTGCCCGATGACGCAGTCCTCCTCGACGGCGACGGCGACGGCGACGGCTCTGCGACGCCGGCGCCCTGCCCCGGGCTAGTCACCCTCGGCACCACGACCGACGGTTCGCTGTTCCTGCTCAACCTGGCCGCCCACTCCGCGCTGCTCCTGGATGGAAGCCCTGATCACCTCATCGAGGTGTGCGCCTCCCTCACCCTGGAAGCCCTCACCAGCCCCTGGGCCGGCGGCCTCGACGTCTGGATTGTCGGCTTCGCCGACGACCTCCCCCACGCCCTGCCCCACCCATCCCACACCCACCTCCCCCACGCCGGAGAAGCCCTGCGCGCCTTGAGCGAACGGCTCCTTGAAATACACCAGCAGCCGCCCGGCCACCCCATACGTCCCCTGCTGCTCCTGGCGCCCACCCTGACCCCCACCACCGCACAACAGATCGCCGACCTCCTCGCCACCAGCGACCAGGCAGCCGTAACCCTCATCGCACCACGATCCAGCGCCGAAGCCTCCTGGCCGGAAGCCGAACTGCTGGATGCAACCCTCAGTGGGCCGCAGCGCCTGCACTGCACCGGCACGGACATCACCCTGCAACGCCTGCCCCACGCCGACTACCGGCAGATCATCCACACGCTCCACGACACACCAGGACCCGAGGCCCACGCCGAACGAGCCCCGCGCACAGGCCCGGGCATGCCGGACACGGCGAACAACACGCCCCGCGCCACCCCTTCAGGCCGCCTTGACGACAACGGGCCCCAGTCCGGACTCGTGAGGGACGACGACGCCGTCTTCCCGGCACTGCTCCCATCCGGCCCGGCCCAAGCCAGGCGGGCCGCCCCATCCGCTGCCCAGCCCGCAGCAGGCCATGACGGCAGCCCTGCCCCCACGCCAGCGCACGACGCGCACGCACCCGAGCTGCGGGTGCTCGGACCCGTCGAAATGGACCACGTCCCCACCACCGGCCACGGCCCCCGCCAAGCCCAACTGGCCGCCCTGCTCTACTTCCGCCCCGGCCGCAACGCCGACACCCTGTGCACCCACATGGACCCCACCCACCCCTGGACACGACGCACCCTCAACGCCCGCCTCCAAGGCCTACGCCACGCCCTCGGCAACGACCCAGACGGCAATCCCTACGTCCCCCGCCGCCAACACGCCGACGACCCCTACCACCTCTCCCCCACCATCCGCTGCGACTGGACCCACTTCACGACCCTCACCGACCACGCCCTCACCCCAGGCATCGTCGCCGGCGACAGCGACAGCGACAGCGCCGGCGGCGACGGCGATGGCGACGGCGGCGACGGCGATGGCGACGGCGGCGGCGTCCGGCTGCACGATCTGGAACACGCCCTCACCCTGGTGCGCGGCCGCCCCTTCGGCCCCCGCCCCCTGCCCTGGCAAGAACCCCTCCAACAGGAGATGACCACCCGGATCATCGCCGTCGCACACACCATCGCCACCCACCGCACGGCGGCAGGTCCGCACTACGACCTCAGCGCCGCCCGCCAGGCGGTCGCGACCGGCCTCGACGTCGACCATGCTGCGGAACTGCTCTATCGGGACTGGCTGCGGATCGAACATACGGCCGGGAATCGGCAGGGACTGCATACCGCCATCACACGCGTCCAACAAGTCAACCGGTCGTTGGACTGCTCACTGGAGACGGAAACCGAGGCCCTCATCCACCACCTCCTCAACAGCAGCAATCCGGCATGATCATGAGCACCACCCGAGCAACTCCGCAACGATCACCAGCGCCGACGCCAGTCACGCTCGCGGTCTTCGAAAGCAGATCAGTCGTGGGGAACATAGGGGGAATGGGACGTGGCTGCGGGGAGAAGTGAGATACCCCAGCTGACCCGAGCGCATCGCGTTCTCATCGGCGTGGTCGTGTCCGGCGCCGTGATCATCGCCGGCATCGGCTTCGCGGGGTCGTACGCCGCCGTCCGCGAACTGGCCCTGCACAAGGGGTTCGGCACCTTCAGCTACCTCTTCCCGATCGGCATCGACGCAGGAATCTGCGTCCTGCTGGCCCTCGACCTGCTCCTGACGTGGATCCGCATCCCCCTCCCGCTGCTGCGCCAGACGGCCTGGCTGCTGACGGCCGCGACGATCGCCTTCAACGGCGCAGCGGCCTGGCCCGACCCGCTGGGCGTCGCCATGCACGGGGTCATCCCGATCCTGTTCGTGGTCTCGGTGGAAGCCGCCCGGCACGCCATCGGCCGGATCACGGACATCACCGCCGACAAGCACATGGAGGGCATCCGGCCGGCCCGCTGGCTGCTCAGCCCGCTCCCGACATTCCTCATGTGGCGCCGCATGAAACTCTGGGAACTTCGCTCCTACGACCAGGTCATCAAGCTCGAGCAGGAACGCCTCATCTACCAGGCCCGCCTGCGTACCCGCTACGGCCGCACCTGGCGCCACAAAGCCCCCATGGAATCCATGATGCCCCTCCGCCTGGCCCGCTACGGCGTCCCCCTGGCGGAAACAGCCCCAGCGGGCCTCGCCGCGGCCGGTATCACCAAACCGCCGACCCCGTGCAACCTCGACCGCGTCCCCACCCCTACACAGCCGGAAGGCCCCGCACACGACACCACGGCAGAGCACGAGCAGCCAGCAGCCGAACTGGAATACGCCACGACACAAACGCTCCGTACTCCCCTCACACCGAGGACCGAGCGGACGGAGAATCCCAACGAGCCGACCCCGCAAGCCACTGAGCGCTTCACTGAGGCGCACCAGGCTTCCCTCAGCCACCTCCACGCTGAGCCGACCCCGCACCCGTGGGCCACCCGGCTCCGCGACACCCACGACACCTCCACACGTGCCCCGACCTGCGAGGACCAGACGCAACCGCCACCCCAGGCCTTCCACACGCGTCACGCGCTCAACCCGCAAAAGCCCGCCCCCACCGCCACCGCCACCGCCACCGCCACCGAAGAAACCGTGCCGACCGGACAGGGAGACGACTCCCGCCGCAGCGCCCGGCCAACCGACCAGCAGCAGCAGCAGCAGCAAGGCGCATACCCGCAACCAGCCGCCCAGGAGAGTTACGTCCGCGAGCAACACTCCACCCCCGCAGACGGCGGCCGCCCCCTCACCGGCCTCACCGGCGACGACCCGGCAGCACGCGTTGCCAGATACCAGGAACACGAACACGGCAACCGCGAGCCGGCCCCGCACGAGGCCGGCGCCAGACGCGGTGAACGTACTGCACCAACACCCCTGCCGGAAGAGGAGCACCAGGCACCACCCGCCGGCGTCGGCACGCAGAACGCCGACAAGCAGCACACCAAGCACGTGAACGCCGCCATCAACAAGGTGTCACCGCACGGGCCCGCCAGCCTGACCACCGTCGACCGCTACTACCTCGCGTGGATGGAATACCAGACACAAAACAAGAGCTGCCCGCAGACCTCAACACGGGAAGCCGAAGAACTCTCCACCCATCTGGCCAGCAAAGGACTACGCGGCCGTGGTGACAAACCCCTCAGCCCAGCCACCCTGCGCCGCTACCTCCTGCCCTTCCGCATCTACACCATCTGGGCCGAACAACGAGTGCACAGCGACGTACCCTCCCCCGAGGCCGTTGCTAAGGAATGCGCAGCCCAAGGAATCACCGCGCAATACAACAAACCCCTCAACGCCGACTACCTCACCGACCAAAGCACCGACTTCGAGCGGCGCTGGCAAGCACTCCACCATCACCACGCCAGCACACCACGGTAAATGACTCCAAGAACCCCTAACGCAATGCCCCCGATGGACCAAGTGCTGATGTGCCTGCATCAGACGGCAGTCGATGTGAGCGTTGTGAGCGGAGTACCGACTACATCATGATGTACCGCCGCTCGCCCGCGATTACGAGACCCTCACCGCCAGCTCCGAGGCCATGATCCACGTCACCTCGACCGAAAACCTCGCCAGGCGCATAACGGACGAGACGACACTCACTAGCGAGGAACATGCTGGGAAGTAGACGGCAATCTGACCGCCCTAAACGCCCTCTAAGTCGGGTAACTGGACAGGTAACTACAGCTACGATGGCAGTGCTGCCACGATTACGAGCGTCGCGTGAACGTGGCCTCGTATCTTCTTCCGGTGTCGCGCTTGGACGTGCTCTTCCAGTGAACGAAGGTGGATCGCGCGATCTGATGTCCCAGATCTTCAGTGTCGATGAAGGAGACTTGAAAGCTGATGACGTTTGTGTATGTCATCAAACGTTGCAGTAGAAACGTGATTTGGTCAACGCTGGATATGTGATCAGGTCGCACTGAAAGAACCTTCAAAGCGGGAAAATCCGCGCTAAGATGCTCCACGTCGATGTCCGAAATAGGGCTATCCGTCGTCATTTCAGTAATGGATCGGCGTGTGGCCTCGGACATTCCTGTGACCAGCCGCCATGACGGAAAACAGGGATCTCCGCCCCCAACCTCTGCGTGCAGTGTTTCGACGAGAGGAAGGTGAAGCCGCTGAAACGACCTATGTTCGACCTGACCGATGATAGAGAGCGCCCGCAGCGTTGAAGGTGTCGACAAGCCGCACAGTTCTGGTGCTGGGTCCATGAGCGTCAGCTCATGCAAATTCTCCAACTGCTTGACAACCTCGTAACTCGGCACAGGCCCGTCGATCCGAAGCCGGATGAGGTTGGTGAGACCTGACAAGTGCGGAAGTAACTTCGCGTCCACGGTGAGCCCGCTGATCTCCGACAGAGCGGACAGTACGACACGGGCGTACTCGCCACAGTCGAAATCGCTCCACATTTCAATCAGTTGGCGCTCGATGGACTGATCGAAGTAGCGGCCATAACCAGCCAGGACCCGCATGGCGGCCGTGCCACCGACGAGCCGGCAGGTGTGCAGGATCGCTTCCACCTCATACGCCCTCAGCCCGGAACCCGGCGTAGGCATCTGATCCAGTGCCACCTCGCCCAGACAGGCCAGTGCCTCTGCCTGCTCCCTGTCCTGGGGAGGGATCAGCTCTTGCGCCCTTGTCTGTGTCTCCCGACGCAGGTCGGCGGCCAGCGCGGGCGCGCTCCCCGCACAGTCAACGGCCAGCACGATCAACCGCACGCGATGGGCCCTGTCCCTGCGAGCCCGCTTGAGCAGCCCCTTGACGAGATGGTTGCGTTCCGAGTCGCGTGCCCGTCCGGAGGCCATCACGACGACGTCCTGCCACTGATCCTCATGAGCGTGTTTGATCAGGAAGTTGAGGTCGTGATCATTGAGTATTTGATCTGCGGCCAGATACTCCTGGAACGTACGGTGCACGAAGTCGACGCGACCGACAGCAGGAGCGCGGAGCAACCCGGTACGAATGATCAGGTGCTGAGTGACAGCAGCTGGGTCGAGCGTGTCGTCCGGGGTCTCCCTCAGGTAGCTCCCCACCCGTTCCGCCATTTGCTCCACGGAAACCTCGGTGAGGTCGTTGCGGATCATCCAGTAAGCGAGCTTCCTGAGAATCAGCTCTTGGACCCCGCTGCTGAGCCGGACAACGTCCGCGTGCCCGGTGATATTCCGTTGCTGATCACGTCGTACGAGCAGCATCTCCAAGGCTGCCTCGAATAGCTTCAGCCGGTCGCTGGGAAGGTGCATCTCCCGGTCCCAGTGCAGTGCGCACAGCAGAGCGCACAATAGGGGGTTGCTCCCGAGCCGACGTAACTCACGGCGCTCGGCCAAGCTCCGCACCAAGGCCTCCTCGTGCTCCCGCAGCCGAACCCGTTCCTGCTCATCACTCACTGCAGACCGCATGGTTTCATGCCAGTGTGAGATGAACAGGTTCTGGTCCGAGAGGCTCATCGGAGTGAGCTCCAACGACAGAAAGCCCATGTCTGCCAGCCA
Organism: Streptomyces sp. NPDC002784; assembly: GCF_053592135.1. Classification (NCBI taxonomy): domain Bacteria; kingdom Bacillati; phylum Actinomycetota; class Actinomycetes; order Kitasatosporales; family Streptomycetaceae; genus Streptomyces; species Streptomyces sp. NPDC002784. Next base: position 43,392 of record NZ_JBSFVD010000032.1, read on the forward strand.
CCCACTGTCGATGGCTGCCTGCCGGGACGTGATTACATAACGGCATGTCTCGTAGCTGCTCGTGAGCTCGCGCAGCCAGTCTCGGACTTCGCCCCGCCGCGAGCTGGGCAACTCGTCCACGCCATCGATCAGTAGAATGGCATGGCCCGAGTCGAGCGTGTTCCGCACGAAGCTCGGCGGTGCGGCGGCGGCCAAGGTCCGTGCCGCGTAGTCCAGGAACTGCTCCGGCGTTGGAAGTTCTTTCGTGAAATGCCGCAAGGGGACGAAGAAGGGCACAGCCCGATTCCACATCGCCATGGGTGCCGGCAGTGTGCTCTCCATGGCACCGACGGCGATCCACTTCAACAGAGTCGTCTTGCCCGACCCGGCATCTCCCCGGATCAGAACGCGCCGGGAGCGCGCAATGGCGTCCTCCACCCGCAGAGGCCCGCTGTCACCGTCCTTGTTCGAGGCAGGTGCGGGGGTCTGGGGCTGATATCGAGGCGCCGAGCCATGCTCCACCGCGCTGAGACTGATGTACGAAGTACTCATCCGGTAGCTGAAGTCCTGCTGGCGCAGGGTGACACCGAAGAGTTCCATTCGATCCAGCGACGCCATCATGCATGGGTAGTACTTGGCGAGGAATCCTTCCTCAGCCTCTGAACGCTGCTGAAGCGCCGCACGACGATGGGAATCCGTCAGTGGCTCCTCCGCCGCAGCACGGCTGATCTTCGCAACCTGGTCAGAGGACTTCGCGCGAAACCAACGGTCCCCACACTCCTGCCGGATGGCCGACATGGCCCTACTGGTCCCTCCCGCGTGCAGAACGCAGGCCTGGGCGATTACCGTTGCCACATCCAGCGACGGGAGACTGCGGCCCTGAAGCGCCTTCCCCACTGTCGACCTTGGCACTTGATGCCCACGCGGCACCTTGCCGGTCAGCCTCGACAACTGCTCCAGGGTGGGATCACCGCTGCGGACCTTCAACTCGACAAGCCACGCTACGAGTTCCGCCACTGGCGGCAGGCCGCTGTGATACTCCTCCGCCACGCTTCGCCGCCTCCGTTCCCATACACGCCCGGCCGTCTACGCCCGTCTCGCGCCGTCTCCATTGGTCCCCCATTTTCCACCCTGCTGGGATCCCGAGGCCTGTTCCGCGCCAATTGGTTGCACGGCGTTCGCAGTGACCGCCGCGACGGTTGAGAGAGGACGGAACGACAACGGTGGAAACCCTGAACACCGCGACAGACGCCCTGACAGCCATGGCGCTGCTGATCGACGCCACCCTCCGGGCACACGCTTTGGTGCGAGGCGTGCGTCGGCGAGAAGCCCCTCCGGAGGACGGCGCGTCGTAGCACCGGACATGGCACGTGAACGAGGCGCGAGGGAGGAGGAGATGGCGGGCTCCTCATGACGGAAGCCAGGCCCGGTTGCGGCGCCTCCGCCCTTGAGTCGCCCGCCCTATGGGGCGGTTGTAGCACGGTGGACTCCGGATGGTCCGTCACTCCGCCAGGCGGCCGGGCTGAGAGGGCGCTGACCTCCGTCCCAGCGATGTTTCACGTGGAACGTCACGACACGCGAGTGACGTTGCACACGAAACGTCGGCAGACGG
>NZ_JBSFVD010000033.1:0-44535 GCF_053592135.1 Streptomyces sp. NPDC002784
AGCCGGTGGCCGTTCATCTATGCGGGCCCCATCCCAACGCCGGAGCAAACCCCCGGATCAGGTCGAACCCGTACACCACTTCCCTGGACGTAACCCAGAGTGATCGACGTATCGGTCCGCTTCGCGGCGCGTATTCCGGTCCGACCAGTACGGCTGATCGCCGAAGGGTGCGGCCTTTCGCGGGCCGAGGTCGAGAGACTGATCACGGAGGGGAAACTCGTTTCGGCGACCCGGTTGAGCGGCAAGCTGTCCAGCGACTTCAGCTTCATACTCAAGCGCTGACCGCTGGGCGCGGTGTGGGGCCGGCCGGGACGGGCGGGGCCGGTTCAGGCGAGCCGGATCCCGCGCGCTCGGCCGGCCTCGCGCACGATGGCGCCCTTCTTCTCGATCTGCGCCAACTGGTAGTGGACCGACGCGCTGCTGCGGTAGCCGAACCGGTCCCGGATCTCCTTCACCGTCGGCGCCTCGCCGCGGTCCGTGATGGCCTCGCGGATGCACTGCAGGATCTGCTCCTGTCGTGGTGTGAGGTAGGGGACTCCGTGATTGACCATGCCCCGACTAGAGCACGTGTTCGATTTTTGGGGCAAGCTGAGAGGGTGACCGATCTGCCGCCCGACCTGCCCCGACTCCGGATCCTGGAGACGTGGCTCGTCCTCACGCTGGACCGGGTGCGGCGGCGGATCGCCGCGGAGGAGCGGCGTGCGGCCGAACGGCAGCGGGGCATCGCGGCCCGGCCGCCGGCTCCGGACTGGCTGGTCGAGCAGAGCCTCAACCGGGACGTGCCGCCGGTGTACGTACACGTCGGCGGCTGCCACATGGCCGGCAGCCGGTCCCGGGGCATCGACCGCGGCCAGGCGATCCGGGCGCTGACCGACGGCGTCGACGCCTGCCCCCACTGCCGGCCCGACACCGAGCTAGGGGTGCTCGACTGAGGGCTGCGCGGACCGACGGATCACTGCGGCGGACGTACACCGCTGGTCTCGGGCACCGGCTGACCGGGAGGCGTGAAGGCGGCCAGCACCGTGGCCGTGATGTGGTCGGCGGCGTACTCGGAGGCGAGTCGGCCGGCTCGGATCTCCTCGGCCGCGCTGTGCATGACGGCGTGCAGGACGTTGACCAACCAGGCGATCGGCAGGTCCGTACGAAAGACCCCCTCCGCACGGCCGCGGGCGACCAGCGCCTCGACGCGGGCGGCGGGTCCGGCGTGCAGTTCGAGGATGCGCCCCGCCGAAAGCTCCCGTTGCGCGGCGGCGAGCAGCGCCCGCGCCTGGTCCACCAGGTGCCATCCGGCGTCGATGTACCGGGCCAGGGCGAGCCTCGGATCCCCGGCCAGGTCGATCGTGTCCAAGACCTGGTTGCCCTGATCGATGGCGCGGCTCATCGCCGCGTCGACGACCTCCGCCCGGGAGGAGAAGTGCGCGTACAGCGTCACCCGGCCCACACCCGCGGCGCGCGCGATCTCGCTCAGGCTCGCCTCCGGGTTCTGCCCGAGGCATTCGGCGGCGGCCTGCACGATCGCCTCGATGCTGCGCAGCGCGTCGGCGCGCTTGGTGGCCGTGGAGTTCTTGCTGCCCATGTGCCCACGGTACCTCAGTAAGTCGTACAGCAGTGTTTGCCTTGCGCCCCCGATCCGTATAACTTGAACAGCCTTGTACGACTTAACCAGTGAGGGGCGTACGTCATGAGCGACACGGAAACCACCACCACCCGCGCACCCGACGCACCGCATCCGCTGCGCTGGCAGGCCTTGGGGCTGCTGGGGCTGGCCCAGCTGATGCTGATCCTCGACATCACCGTCGTCGCGATCGCCCTGCCCGACATGGGCGCCGAGCTGGGGCTGGACCGCGCGGCGCTGACCTGGGTGATCAGCGGCTACGCCCTCACCTTCGGGAGCCTGATCCTGCTCGGCGGCCGGGCCGCGGACCTGTTCGGTCCCAAGCGGGTCGTGCTGGCCGGGCTCGCCGTGTTCACCGCCGCGTCCCTGGCCGCCGGGCTTGCCACCGGCGCCCCGTTGCTGCTCACCGCACGCATCGCCCAAGGGGCGGGTGCCGCGATGCTGTCGCCCGCCGCGTTGTCGGTGGTGGTGCGGCTGTTCGACGGGGACGAGCGCAACCGCGCGCTGGGCATCTGGTCGGCACTCGGCGGCGGAGGCGCCGCCCTCGGCGTCCTGCTGGGCGGACTGATCACGGCAGGCCCCGGGTGGGCCTGGGTCTTCTTCGTCAACGTCCCCGTCGGCCTGCTCGTCCTCGCCCTGCTCGCCCGGGTCCTGCCCAGCCTGCCCCGCGCGGCGACCGGTTCCCTCGACATACCCGGCGCCGTCCTGGTCGCCGCCGCCACCGGCGCCCTCATCTACGCCCTGATCCGGGCCGGCGACCACGGCTGGCTCGACCTCCTCACCCTGGCCCTGGGCGCCGCCGCGGCCGCTGCCTACGCGGTGTTCGCTCTCTGGCAGTGCCGGGCGGCGGCGCCGCTGATGGATCCGCGCCTGCTGGGCCGCCGCCCGGTGGTGGCGGGCGTCTTCGTCATCGCTGTCGCTACGGCGCTGATGGTGGGGGCCTTCTTCCTCGGCTCCTTCTACCTCCAGAACCATCAGGGCCACGGTGCCCTCATGACCGGCGTACTGTTCCTGCCGGTGGCCCTGCTGACCATGGTCGCCGCCGCAGCGGCCGGCCGGGTGATCGGGCAAATGGGCGCCCGGCTCCTGGCGGTCATCGCCCTCGCCGTGGCGGCCGTCGGGTTCCTCGTGCCGGTGCTGGTCTCCGGTTCCGCCTCGATGGTCATCGGCCTGAGCGTGGCGGCGGCGGGCCTGGGTGCCCTGTTCGTGGTCGCCTCCGCCACCGCCCTCGCCGGTGTCGCGCCCCATGAGGCCGGCGTGACGTCGGGCATCGTGAGCACGTGCCACGAGTTCGGCGCCTCGGCCGGTGCCGCCGCCGTCTCCAGCGCCGCCGCAGCCGGCATCTCCGTCCACACCGGCGCCCGGGCCGCCTCCGGCTTCGACGACGCGTTCCTCTTCGCCACGGGCCTGGCCGCGGTCTCCGTCGCCATCGTCCTGTGGCTGCTCCCCGCCAAGCAGGAGTAGGTCACGGACCGGCGGGGAGAAGGCCCTGCTCGGCATCGCATGATGGGAAGTGGACTGCGTGAACGACCCCAATGACCCCTACGACCCCTACGAGTTGAGCGTGGGCGTGCCCTCCGTCGAGGTCTTCCGCCGCCTGCGCACCGACGCCGGGCTCTCGGACAAGGACCCCGCCGCGGTGGCACTCGCCCTCCCCCACACCTGGCACGGTGTGGTCCTCCACCACGAGGGGGAGCCCATCGGCATGGGCCGGATCATCGGTGACGGCGGCACCGCGTTCCAGATCGTCGACGTGTGCGTACACCCCGCGCACCAGGGCCGGGGCCTGGGCAGGCGCATCATGGCCGCGCTCACCGAGGAACTGGAGCGCCGGGCGCCCGCCACCTCCTACGTCTCCCTGATCGCGGACGGCCCCGCCCGCTTCCTCTACGAGAAATTCGGCTTCACCGACACCGCCGCGCACGACTCCATCGGCATGTACCGCGTCATGGGCGCAGACAGTGGGGTCACCGCACCGTAGGCGCAGCCCTAGCGGTCACGGCTCAGGAGCTTGCTGACGTGGCGTCGGTCAGCGGCTTGGCGGGGTAGTCGCGGAGCACGAGTGAGGTGGTGACGGGGCCGTAGCGGGCGAGTGCGTCGACGACTTCTTCGAGGCGTCCTGCCTGCGGGCAGTACACGTCGAAGATGAGGCAGTCTTCCCCGGTGACTCTGCGGGTGGCGACCACTTCGGGGGTCCGGGAAGCGCATTCCAGGGCACGGGAGAGCTGGGCGTGCGTGGTGCGCAGCCGGATGACCGCGTGGATGTTCAGACCGAGCGCCGCCGGGTCGACCACGGCTCGGTAGCCGGTGATGACGCCGTTCTTCTCCAGCCGTTGGATGCGCGCGCTGGCCGCGGGCTGCGAGAGTCCGACGCGGCGCCCCACCTCGGCACCGGTCAACCGACCGTCGCTCTGCAGCAGAGCGAGGATGTCACGGTCCAGCCGGTCGAGTGATTCCATCGTCGTCCGCACCACTTTCTTTGAGTTCACTTGCACCACCCCCATCGCGCCGATGCATCCCACAGAATCTCGGCGAGGTGTCCCCCAGGATCGCAGGGGGCGACGAGTGGAACGGTGGTGCGGTGGTCGCGTACGTCATCATCCCGGGTATCGACGGCTCGGACGGACAGCACTGGCAGACCTTGTGGGAGCGAGGGTGGGGCACCTCAGCGGTGCGGATCTCCCCTGGCTCTTGGTCCGCCCCCGAACTGGATGACTGGGTCGGATCCGTCCAGGAGGCGTACGACGTCGCTTCCCGGCGGGACAGCCGAGTGGTGCTGGTGGCTCACAGTCTGGGTTGCTGGGCTGCCACCACCTGGCTCAACAGGAACCCCTCGACCTCGGCAGACGGCGCGTTCATGGTCGCGCCGCCCGACCCGGACGGGCCGGCGTTCCCACGCCGGGCCGCCGCGACGTTCATGGAGGTGTCGGCACAGCCGTTGCCGTGCCCTGCCCTGGTGGTGGGCAGCGGCGACGACCCGTACTGCACCCCGGAGGCCGCCGTCGGCTTCGCGGAGGGGTGGGGTGCGCGATGGCGTCCGACGGACGGGGGCGGGCACCTCAACTCCGCAAGCGGCTTGGGGCAGTGGCGGCAGGGCCGTGAACTCCTGGACTTGCTGATCCAGCGGTGATCACCCTGATACTGGCCCTGCGCACGACGGGCGGAGGCGGCGGTGGACTGGACGCTGGTGGGTGGGCTGGTCGCCGGGCTGCTGATCGCGACCGTGACCGCTCCCGTCGGTGTGTCCGGCGCGGTGTTCCTCCTGCCGGTCCAGCTGAGTGTCCTCGGCGTGCCGAACCCGGCGGTCACACCGACCAACCTGCTGTACAACGTGGTCGCCGGTCCCGGCGCGCTGTGGCGCTACCGCCATGACGGCGCCTTGCGCGGCGGCCTCGCGCGGCGCCTGGTGCTGGGCACGCTGCCCGGCGTCGTCCTCGGCAGCGTCGTGCGCGTCTTCGTCCTCCCGGGCCCGGACGTCTTCCGGCTGCTGATCGCCGTACTGCTGCTGCCGCTGGGCGTGTGGCTGTGCCTGCGCACTGTCGTTCCCGGCCGCCATCAACCGTCGCCCGCAGGCGACTTGTCCGGGCCCGCTCTCACCGGCCTCGCCCTGGCGGTCGGCGTCATCGGCGGGATCTACGGCATCGGCGGCGGCTCCATCCTCGGCCCGATCCTCGTCGGCCACGGCATGCCCGTCGCCCGCGTCGCACCGGCCGCGCTGGCCGCCACCTTCGCCACCTCCCTCGTCGGCGCCGCCGCCTACGCCGTGCTGTCCCTCGTCAGCGCCGGAGACATCGCCCCCGACTGGTGGCTCGGGCTCGCCTGCGGAACCGGCGGACTGATCGGCGGCTACCTCGGCGCCCGCCTCCAACCCCGCCTGCGCGAACGAGCCCTACGGCTCCTGCTCGGCACCCTCGCCACGGCCCTCGGGGCCCTGTACGCAGCCCAGGCCCTGCGCTGAGCAGCGCGCCCGCAGGGAAGTCACCCGTCGCGCGTTCATCGGGGCGCCGTGTCGTCCGCCGGGAACTCGGCGTCGCGGCCGGGCACGATCCGGTCGGCGGCGGCGAGCACGCGGAGCCGGGAGGCCCGTAGCACCTCGCGGTCCGGGGCGACCGGATCCTCGGCCGGACCGTCCGGGCGCCACCACAGATCACCCACGAACGCCACCACCCCGGCGTCCGTGCCCGCCAGCAGCGTGATTTCGTGGACCCGGGCCCGTCCGAACGGCCCACGTTCATGGTGTTGTCGGGGTGGTGGTGGCTGAGCATCACGTCGGTGATGTCGTCGGTGCCGAGCCCCAGTTCGGCGAGGGAGCCGAGGACGCGGTCGCGGCTCGCCACCATGCCGGGATCGACGATCACGTGCCGGTCCGCGTCGGAGACGTAGGAGACGGTGGCGGCCACCCCGGGGTTGGTGGAGAGCACGCCCGTCGCGGCCTACGCCCCGCCCGGTGTCGGCATGCTCGCCGTCGGCATCGTCGCCGAGGTGTTCGCTCCGCACGGCGATGCGGCGCCCGGCTTCGACTCCACCTTGTGCGGCGACCGGCCGGAGCCGGTTCCCACCGACGTAGGCGTGCCGCTGCCGCGGCGGGAGTACGGGGCCGCCATGGCCAACCACATCGCCCGCGACATGGTGCTGCCGTCGCACCGCGAGGAGGGCAGACCCAGTACCTGGCCGAGTTGGCCCGGCGTGCCGTGATGAGCAAGCGGTCCTTCGCTCGCCGCTTCACCCCGGCCACCGGCACCACGCCACACGCCTGGCTGCGGGAGCTGCGGTTGAGCTCAGCCGAGGAACTGCCGGAGACGACCGACCTGCCGGTCGAGGAGGTCGCCCGCGCGGTCGGGTACGGCAGCGCTGCCGTGCTGCGTGAGCGGTTCGTACGCCGCCGGGGAGTTCCCCCACGCTCGTACCGCCGCGCCTTCAACCGCACCGCCCCGTCGGCGAGTTGAGCCGCACGGCACGGGTGACGCCGCGTCGAGCGCTTCTCGTCCGCGGGGTGGTCCATCGGTCATGTTGCCGGAACAGCAACATTCCGTGCCAAGCCCCGCGGCGGCTCGTAAGACTGAGCGTATGCCGACACAAGGAGCCCCGATGAGTACCACCGATGCGGTCGCGTTCTGGGACGGTGTCTACGCGGCCCGGCCGGAAACCTCCGGCCCGCAGCCGAATGCTCGCCTCACCGAGACGGTGGCGGACCTGCCGCCCGGTGACGCGCTGGACCTCGGATGCGGCGACGGCGGCGACGCCCTGTGGCTCGCCCGGCAGGAGTGGCGCGTCACAGCCACCGACATCTCGGCCGTGGCGGTCGCGCGGCTGGCCCAGCTCGCCCGTTCCCAGGGCCTGGGCGAACGCGTCACGGCGGTGCGGCACGACTTGCAGGAGTCCTTCCCGTCCGGCGCCTTCGATCTGGTCTGCGCGCACTACCTGCACACCCCCTTCGATCTGGACCGGTCGGCCGTGCTGCGCGCGGCAGCGCACGCCCTGCGCCCGGGCGGACGGCTGCTGGTCGTCGATCACGGCTCGACCGCGCCGTGGTCGTGGAACCAGGACCCCGACCTGCGGTACCCGAGCCCGCGAGAAGTCGCCGCGGACATCGCTCTGGACCCGGCCACGTGGACAGTGGAGCGAGCCGACACGCCCCGTCGGATCGCGAAGGGCCCGGACGGGCGCACCGCCGAGGTCACCGACCACGTCCTCCTCATCCGCCGCACCATGTGACCCCGCGGTCGGCCCTCCCCCGTACAAGGAGATCCCCGTGCCCAGCATCACGCGCCGCGACACCCCGCCACCCCGGACCGGCACCAGCGAGACCGAGGTCCTGCGCGGCTTCCTCGACTACCTCCGGACCTCCATCGCCACGAAGGTCAACGGGGCTCCCGAACCGCAGGTGCGCACCGCCGCGGTGCCCTCCGGCACGAACCTGCTCGGCCTGCTCAACCATCTGACCTTCGTCGAGCGCTCGTTGTTCCTCGGGGAGGACGTCACCCACTGGAAAGCGACCTTCCAGGCCGCGCCGACCGACAGCGTGGCCGATGTCGTCGCCCGCTACCAAGACGTGGTCGAGCGCGCGAACGAAGTGCTCGACAAGTGTGCCGACCTCGGCGCACCGCTCCCCCGACCGCAGCCGGACCGCCCGGCTCCCAGCGTCCGCTGGGCGCTCGCCCACATGATCGAGGAGACCGGCCGTCACGCGGGTCACGCGGACATCCTCCGCGAACTGATCGACGGCTCGACCGGCCGCTGACGCGCTCTCGCCGGGTGGCCCACAACAGGCTCCAGAAGCTCGCGCGGAGCATGGCGTACGACCGGCGGCGCTCAGCGGGCGCCCGTGCCCGACAGTTTCCTCCCTCGGGCCGGTCGCACCATGCGCGAGCGGTCTCTGCCGATCAGGCCCAGCAGGAAGCCGACCGGGATGGTGATCAAACCCGGTGTCTGCAAAGGGAACAGGTGGAAATCACGGTCGGGGAACAGCGCGGTGGGAGCGCCCGACACGGCGGGTGAAAACGCCATGAGCACCACGATCAACGAGAGCGTTCCGAACGCCGTCCACCGAACCCCCGTGGCCGTGTACCCCGGGAGGAACAGCGCGTACAACAGGATCGGTGCCAGCACGGACGCGCTGGCGGCCAGGGACAGCGAGATCAGCGTGAGGGTGCCGCGGTCGCCGAGCAGAACGGCCAGGAAGACGGCGGCGGCGCCGAACAGCACAACGCCGCTTCTGGCCCTGCGGACTTCGGAACCGGCAGATCGGGCCGCGGCACCGCTGCCGGGCCGTTTACTGAAGTCCCGCACCAGGCCGGCCGCCGCCGCCAGGGTGATGCCCGCGACGGCCGCGAGGGTGGTGGCGAACACCGCGCAGGCGACGATCGCGAACAGCATGCTGTGCCGCGTACCGCCCGCAGCCGGGTCGAGAGCGCCCGTCACCATCAACAGGGCGGTCGCTCCCCCGGGATCGGCGGCGCGCACCGTCTCCCGGCCGAGCAGGGCACACGCCCCGAGCCCCGCCACCACCACGCCCAGGCACACCACCGCGACCGGCCCCACGGCCCAGCCGACGGCCCGGCGGGCCGTCCGGGCGTCGCGCAACGGGTGCAGCCGCATGGTGAGATGCGGCAGGCACGCGGCGCCGAGCAGCAAGGTGGCGCCGAAGCTGATCAGATCGAGCCGGCCGAGGAGAGAGCCGCCGAAGTGCTGCCCGGGGACGAAGAAGGAGTTTCCGGCTCCCGATCCTTCTCGCGCCGCCCCGATGAGAGCCGAGGGCGACCAGTCGTGGCGCGCGAGGACGAGACCGGCAAGAAGCAGTACGGCGAACAGGACCACGCCGACCTTGAGGATCTGGATGTAGCCGGTTCCGCGCATCCCGCCGAACGCCGCGTAGCTGATCATCAGCGCACCGCTGCCGATGGTGCAGCCGGCGAGCGCTCCGTCGGGCAGGCCGAACATGGCCGTCATGATGTGTCCCCCGGTCGACAACTGCACCAGGAGCAGCGGGGCGAGCACCACGAGGGTGGCGACGCCGAGGGCACGGCCCGCCGAGCGGTCACCGAGCCGGTCGGCGATGAAGTCCCCGAGGGTGAACACGCCCTGTCGGCGCAGGCGTTCACCTAAGACGCGCATGACGAGCCACAGGGAAGCCACCGTCGCCGTGGCGAACAGCATGCCGTCGGCTCCGTCGAGCGCGACCGCGCCGGTGGTGCTGAGCAAGGTCGCGGCGGAGACGTAGTCACCGGCGACGGCGAGCCCGCTGCCGACCGGCCCGAAGGCGGCGCCGCCGCCCGCGTAGAAGTGCTCGGGTTCGTCCAGGTCCGCGGCGGCCAGCCCGCACAGCAGCAAGGACACCGCGACGAAGACGAGGAAGACCATGGCGGCGAGGGACTGCCCGTCCGTGGCATTCACGGGCAACGCCTCCCCGGCGATGACACGACGGCGGGTTCCAGGCGGGCGCGAGCGTGCTGCGGGGCAGGCGATGCGGCAGACATGGCGGTCATGTCATCAGCCATCCCCTATGCGGTCCAGCAGCCCGTGTCGTCGGGAGGCCGGTGCACAACGGGACGGACGGGAGATGTGCGCGGGCACAGGCCGGACGGGCGGGCGCGAGGCGGGCATGCCGTGGTCGGCTTGATCAGCAACGGCGTTGCGCAGGGCGGGAGTTCGCCGACCGCACCCCGTCACCCGGAACTTCGTCCCTCCAGAGAACAAGCTGCCCCCGCGGTGCGCACCGCGGGGGCAGCTTGTTCTCATGCAGGGCTCCGCGGTCAGGATGCCGGGACCTCGTCGACGAATTTCGTGCCCGCGCTGCGCAGCGAGGCGATCTTCGTGGCGACCTGGGCCGGGGTGAGGACCTGGTCCTTGACGTGCAGGACGTAGTCGACCTGCTGGTCGTAGGCGCGCGGGGTGGTGGAGGTCTGGCCGTTGAGGTCGATCAGCCACTGGTTGAAGTTGATGGACATGGGCCGCTCGGGCAGGTAGGCGGCGTCGTGCGTGCCGAAGTGCTGGCCGTCGACGTAGTAGGTGATCTTGCTGTTGTCGATGGTCACGACGAGGTCGTGCCAGCCGGCGTAGCTCGTGCGGCTCTCGCTGTGCTGGTTGACCGCCTGCCACGGGTCCGGGTTGTAGGTCTCCCAGGAGGTCGTGTACAGGATGTTCGCGGGCTCGCCCCAGCCGCCGTTGGGCAGGTACTCGAAGTCGTACTCGGCGTAGTCGTCGGCCATGGGGGCCTTGAGGTCGTTGATGGTGAAGAAGGTCTGGACGATGCGGTCGCCGTCGGGGCCGTACTTGGGCGCGTCGGAGAACTTCACCCGGGACGCGTAGGTGCCGTTCTTGAACTTCGTCGCCTTGGTGAGGACTTCGGTGTGCGTGGTGCTGGAGCCGGTGCCGGCGCTGGACGTCTCCAGGTTCATCACCGTGTTGCCGCTCTGGTTGACGAAGGTGACCTTGGAGGGGTCCCAGGTGGCGCCGGGGACGCCGGGGCCGCCGGAGTTGGCGCGGACGCTCCAGCCGTGGCTGGACAGGGCGGGGTCGGTGTGAGAGGTGTAGGAGAAGTCGTCGAACAGGGTCTGGCCGCCGCCGGGCGGGTCGGTCGGGGTTGGCGGGTCGGTCGGCTCGTTCCCGGCGGGGGCGGTGCCCCACACGTTCGTACCGGCTATCTGCGCGGTGACCTTGCTCCAGTCGGCGTAGGTGGACTGGCTGCCGTTGAAGGAGTAGTCGTCGCTCTGGGTCAGCCGCTGCCAGTTGGACTGGTAGAAGCGCAGCTGCATGTCGCCGGTGTCGGCGCCGGGGGCGAGGGAGCCGGCCGCGGAGGTGAAGCCGATCTCCAGGTAGCGGTCGGCGGTCGCGGTGGGGTTGGCGAGCGTGCCGAAGGTGCCGGTGACCACGGAGCAGCCCTTGACCGCCCATGAGCAGGCGAAGCGGTAGGTGGCGTTCGGGGAGTCGGCCTTGAAGTAGTACCGGATCTTGACCTGGCTCAGCTGAACGCTGGTGGTGCCGGTGTTGCGCACCTTGAACCACGGCTCGGTCTGGTCGGCGGTGGCGCCGCCGGCGCTGGTGCGGTACTGGACGGCCAGGCCGTCGCCCGCTGCCGCGGAGGCGGTGGTGCTGGGGAGGGTGGCCAGGGCCGCGCTGCCGGCGATGGCGGTCAGGGCGAGGGCCGCGCGGATGCTGCGGCGGGTGGCACGGGTACTCATCCGACAGTGTCCTTTCGTTCGCTCCCGCCGTCCGCGGGAGGGATCGTGGGGGTGTGCGGGTGGAGCGGGTGGTGCGGGGCCACGTCACGCGGGGGCGTGCGGGGCCCGGTACTGGGGGATGTCCTGGTCACGGGGGGCGTGTGCGGCCTGGTCCGGGGCCTCCTTGTCACGGGGGGTGTGGGGCCTGTTCCGGTGGCGTCGTGGTCAGGCGGGGGGGCGTGTGCGGCCCGGTCGGGGACGCTCGGGTCACGGGGGCGTGTGCGGCGGGTCCGGAGGAGGTCGTGGTCAGGCGGGGGCATACGCCGTCGGGTCCGGAGGAGGTCATGGTCAGGCGGGGGCGTACGCCGTCGGGTCCGGGAGGACGTCGTGCGGTACGCCGAGCGCGGTCAGCCGCGCGCGGTGCCCGTCGAGCCGGGTCCGGAAGTGCGGCCAGTCGCCGGTGGGGGCCCACGCCCGCTCGGCGAGAGCGCACAGGCGGGGGTAGGTGAGGTACTCGATGTGCTCGGGCGTCCGTACGAACTCCGTCCACAGCTGCCCCTGCGTGCCCAGGATCTTCTTGGCGAGCTGTGGCTCCTCGGCGGGCGGCAGCAGGTCCACGCCGTACACCGTGCGCAGGTCGAGGGCGTGCCCCGGCTGGGCGGGAGGTTCCAGGGGGCCGAGGTCACGGGCGTAGTCGAAATACGTGGAGCGGTGGTCGGCGTGGATGATGTCGTGCCCCCGGCGTGCAGCGGCCCACGCGTGCTGCGGCGTGCGCCAGCTCATCACCGTGCACGTCAGGGGCAGCGTGGTGTCGTCCTCGGCCCAGGCGACCGGCCGCCGTCCCGCATGTACGACGTGGTCGGCCATCTCGGCCATGAACCAGCCGTGCAGTTCACGCGGGCCGGACAGCCCTTCCCGCGCGGCCCGTTCGCGCGCCGCCGGGCTGGCCTCCCATTCCTCGGTGGGGACTTCGTCGCCTCCGATGTGGATGTACGGGGAGGGGAAGAGGTCCATCACCTCGTCCAGCACCGTGCGGAAGAAGTCGAGGACGTGGTCGCCGACGCCGAGCACGTTCGTGCAGACACCCCAGTGGGTCCACACGTCGAGCGGCCGCTCGGGGCGGTTGCCCAGTTCGGGATAGGCGGCGAGCGCGGACCGTACGTGCCCGGGCGCACCGATCTCCGGCACCACCGTCACGCCTCGTGCGGCGGCGTAGGCGATGAGTTCGGTGAGTTCGGCGCGGGTGTACGCGCCGCCGTGCGGGCGGCCGTCGAAGCGGGCGCTGCCGGCGGGGCCGACCATCGACTGGCTCCGCCGGCTGCCGATCTCGGTGAGCCTGGGGTAGGCGGTCACCGGCATCCGCCAGCCCTGGTCGTCGGTGAGGTGGAGGTGCAGCACGTTCAGTTTGTGCAGGGCGAGGAGATCCACGTAGCGCCGCAGATAGGACACGGGCTGGAAGTGGCGGGCGACGTCGAGCAGCATGCCGCGCCAGGGGTGCGCGGGCACGTCCGTGATCTCCACACCGGGCAGCTCGACAGTGTCCGAGGGCGTCGACAGGGCGTCGTAGGGCAGGAGTTGACGAATCGTCTGGACGCCGCGCAGCAGCCCGGTCGGGGCGGCGGCCCGCAGCAGGACCCCCTGGGAGGAGACGGTGAGCCCGTACCCCTCCTCGCCCAGGCCCGTGAGGGCGGGGTTGAGGGCGAGGACGAAGGCGCCGTCCTCGGCGTGCTCCAGGCGAAGTCCGGTGGCGGGTACGAGATAGGTGCGCAGGAGGTCGGCGGCCGCTTCGGTGCCGGGGGTGAGGCGCAGCCGCGCGGTGTCGTCGAGGCGGAACCGGCCCGGGCGGTGGGACATGCTGCTGGGGCGGGGCACAAGTGCCAGATCGGGGCGTGGGGGTTCGGGTCGGTCCACTTCAGCTTGGTCCACGGGGATCTTCTCCGGTGCTCAGCGGGACATGGCAGGGGGCGGATGAGCCGGTCAGCCCTTGACCCCTCCGGCGGTGAGGCCTGAGGTCACATGGCGTTGCAGTGCGAGGAAGACGATCAGCGCGGGCAGGGCGAAGAGGGTGGAGGCGGCCATGGTGGCCCCCCAGTCCGTGCCGAAGGTGGTCTGGAAGGAGGAGAGCCAGACCGGCAGCGTGCGGCTGTCCTGCTGCTTGATGATGAGGAAGTTGGCGTAGGTGAACTCGTTCCAGGCGGTGATGAAGCCGAAGAGCGAGGTGGCCATCAGCCCCGGGGCGAGCAGCGGGAACGCGATCCGGCGGAAGGCGCCCACCCGGGTGCAGCCGTCGACCTGCGCCGCCTCCTCCAGTTCGGGTGGGATGCCGGCGATGAAGCCTCTCAGGGCCACCACCGTGAACGGCAGGGTGATCATGAAGTAGATCAGGGTGAGCGTCGGCAGCCGGTCGAGCATGTTGGTGTCGCGGGAGATGATGTAGATCGGGATGATCAGTGATTCCCACGGCGCCATCTGGGCGATGAACACCGCCAGCATGAACTGGCGGCGGCCGCGCCAGCGCAGCCGGGCCACGGCGTAGGCGGCCCCGAGCGCGACGACCAGCGCGAGGAGTACGGCGCTGAGGGTGACCATGATGCTGTTGCGCCAGAACAGGGCGAAGCCGTCGGCCTGGACCGCTGTGCGGAAGTGCTCGAAGGTCCACTCCCCCGGGATCAGGCGGGGTTCGTAGGACTGGATGTCGCCGGACGGTTTGAAGGCGGTGGCGACCATCCAGTACACGGGGAAAAGGCAGATGGCCACGGTCAGGGTGGCTGCCGCGTTGAGCGGGAGCCGGCGCAGCGTGCGCCGCGGGGCGGCGGTCCTGCGGGTCGTGGTCACAGGTGCTCCCCTTCCTGGCGGAACAGTTGGCGGAAGTAGAGGACGAGGACGCCGCTCATGAGCAGGACGGTGACCATGGAGGCGGCCGCGCCCAGGTCGTAGCGCTGGTTGGCGAGCGCGGTCTGCACGGCGTAGACCGGCAGGATCGTCGTCGCGTCGCCCGGTCCGCCCCGGGTCATCACCCAGATCTGGACGAACGCCTTGAAGGTCCAGATGACTTCGAGGGAGAGGACGAGCATGAAGATCGGTCGCACGAGGGGGAAGGTCACGGAGCGGAAGATCCGCATGGCGCCGGCGCCGTCGATGCGCGCGGATTCGTAGAGCTCCCCGGGCACGGTGGTCAGTGCCGAGTAGACGGTGATGGCGGCGAACGGCACCGACTGCCACACGATGAGGATGACGATGATGGTGAATGCGGCGCTGCCGTTGGCGAGCCAGGTGTAGCCCTCGAAGGAGGTGAAGCCGAGGCTGGTGAGCGTTTCGTTGACGATGCCGAACTGCGAGTGGAACAGCCACTGGAAGACGGTGGTGGCGGCCACGACCGGCACCGCCCACACCAGTACCAGCGAGCTGAGGACCATGGCCCTGCCGAACCCGCCCAGCCGTTCGATCATCAGGGCGACCAGCGTCGAGAGGATCATGATGGCGACGACGTTGATGGCCATGAACAGGAACGTGCGGCGGACGACGTCCCAGAACCTCGGGTCGCTCAGCAGGGTCTGGTAGTTGCGCAGCCCGACGAACTCGGCGTTGCCCCGGATCAGTTCGCGCAGCCGGAAGTCCTGGAGGGAGATCAGCAGCGCCCGGCCGAACGGATAGAGCAGGAGGTAGAGCATGCCCAGGACGGCCGGCGCGATCAGCAGGTACGGGCCGAGAGCGAGCGGGCGTCCGCGGGGCGGCCGGCGGGGGGACCTGGCGAGCATCTGTCAGGAACCGCTGTTCAGCGTGGTGGTGATGGACTCGGACGCCTTGGCGGCCTCGGACTTGGCGTCCCGGCCGGTGAGTACGGCCGTCATGTAGTCCTTGATGGGGTTCTTGGCCTCGACCGCGGCCCACTGGGGGGTGTTGGGCGTGGCGTGTCCCTGCGCGGCGCCGACCGCCATGGCCGCGGCGCCGGGGTCGGAGGCGACGGCGTCCGCCAGGGTGGTCTTGTTCGGGACGTAGCTCATCGCGAGGGCGAGCTTCTGCTGCCAGGCGTCACCGGTGAGCTCCTTGATGAAGGTGTACGCCTCCTCCTGGTGCGCGGCGACGGAGGGTACGACCAGGTCGGAGCCGCCGGTGAAGACGGCGCCCGGGGTGTCCGCGGTCTTGCCGGGGATGGGGAAGAACCCCAGCTTGCCCTTGAGGTCGGGGTTGTTCTGCACGATGACGTTGGCGCCGCCGGGGGTGGAGATGACCTGGGCGATCTTCTCCTTGGCCACGACCTCGGCCTGGAGCGGGCGGGATTCGTCGGAGTCCTTGGGACCCTTGCCGAGCGCCTGGAGCTCTTTGTAGAACTCCATGGCCCTCAGCGCTTCGGGGCTGTCCAGGCCCCCCTCCCACCGGTCGCCTTCCTCGACGGCGAGGTCACCGCCCTCGTCCCAGACGAAGCCGGCGAAAGCGAACCAGTTCTGGCCGGGCAGGTAAATCCCCTGCGTCCCGCCCTTGTTGAGCTTCTCGGTGGCGGCGATCCACTGCTCACGTGTCTTGATCTTCGTGGCGTCGGCGCCCGCCTGCTGGAACAGGTCGGTGCGGTAGATGACGACACGGTTGGCGGCGTAGTACGGGATGCCGTACTGCTTGCCCTCCCAGGCGCCGGGTTCGGCGAGGCCCTTGAGCCAGGACTCGCCGCCGAGCTCGGTGACCTTGTCGGTGAAGTCGGTCAGGCCGCCGCTCTGGGCGTACTGGGCGACCTGGGTGTTGCCGACCTCGATGACGTCGGGGGCGTCATTGCTGGCCAGGGCGGCGGTGACCTTCTCGCCGATGCCCTCCCACTCCTGGATCTGGATCTTGACGTCGATCTCCGGGTGCGCCTTCTCGAAACCTGCCTCGAACTCCTCCTGGAACGCCGCGGAGACGCTGTCGCGCATCAGCCAGACGTCCAGGGTGGTCGGTCCGCCGGCGCTCTGGTCGCCGTCGGAGGAGGAGCAGGCGACGAGTCCGGTACTCAGCAGCATCGCGCCGAGCAGAGCGAGGGGGCGGTGCTTCACGGTTCACCTCTGGGGAGCCTGAGAACGAGAAGGACACCCCGACCTGACCAATCTCTTACGGGGTGTTTACCAGTTGCTGGCGGCATGAAGGTGGCATAGACCAATAACGTCGTCAACCCCCTTGGCAGAGTGGCACTTTGGCGGCGGGTGTGGCGGGAACGGGCTGGAGGGCCCCGGACCTGTCCAGACACCTGTAGCCTGACCAGTAGGCCCGTTATAGTTGACCAGCAAACTTCCCGACGTCCCGACGTCCCGACTTCCCGACGACGAACGAGAGCCCCGTATGGAGATCGACCCGGCAGCCTCCGGCGCGATGCTCAAGCGCGAGCGGGTCCGTGACGCGATCCTCGAACTCATCGAGGCACGGCGCCCCGGAGACGCCATCCCCTCCGAGCGCGCCCTCTGTGCCCAACTCGGCGTGTCCCGCCCCACCTTGCGGGCGGCGGTCGACGAACTGGTCATCGCGGGACTGCTCGTCAGGGAGCACGGCCGGGGCATGTTCGTGGCCGCCGAGAAGATCACCCAGGAACTGGTCTCCGAGCACAACGCCTTCAGCCTGCCGCGCGCCGGCGGAGCGTGGAGCAGCAGACTGCTGGAGTTCAGCACCCTCCCCGCCGGTGCCCGCATCAGCCGCAAGCTGCGCATCTCGCCCGCCGCCGAGATCCTCTACGTCGCCCGCCTCCGCCTCGTGGACGGCTCCCCCATCGCCATAGAGCACCTGCACGTACGGACGGACCTAGCGCCGGGCCTGACCAGTGACGAACTACAGCAGGGCGACCTCTACGAGCACCTGCGCGACCGGCACGGCGTCCACGTCAGCGAGGCGGTGCAGTCCATCGAGCCCACCGTGGTCACCCGAGCCGAAGCCGAACTCCTCCAAGTCCCGGAGGTCTCCCCCGCACTCCTCTTCGAGAGGCTCACCACCGACACCGAGGGCCGTGCCGTGGAGTACGTCCACTCCGTCTACCGCGGCGACCGCTACCGCATCGTCTCCCGCCTCACCCTGAGCGCCCACGACGACCGGCCGGCCACAAAGGAGGGCCACCACCCGGGCATCCCGCCGGGCGACTTCACCAACGGCGAGCCGGTCCCGTTCTCGACGCGGGGGGTGGTGCAGCAGAGCATTGAGGTGGAGGTGAACCGGAGTGTGCCCACTCCATAGCGGCTACGAAGACCAGTTAGGGGTCGTAACGCAGGCGTTGGATGCGGCAGCGAATGATAGGGCAGACAGCGAGAGCGGGCAGAGCTTCAGGAGCCTGACTCAAACGGGACAGTGAAGATGTCAGGCGAACTCACAGGTCCGCGTTCCGTCGACCGAGGCAACCAGGGTTTCACGTGCACGTGTCGTCTCCTTCTGTCCACTGTCCGCAATTGCCGGTACCTCTCACAGCAGCGCGCGAAGCCGACACTGCCCGGGACTCCCCCCGACCGACGGTGGCGGACGCCGCGCGCTCAACCCATCTGACTTGCGTCTTGATACACAAGACGACCAAGCTCGCGTCCCGGTGACGCAGGTGGTCGTCTGGTCGGGGACGCCGGGCTTGTCGTTCTCCGCATCGCGTTGCCAGACGGGGTAGCCGGTTTTCTGACAAACGCCCGCAGGGCACTGCCCCGCCCGGTCGGCACACACATTGACCGGGCGGGGCAGGCGACGCCATGGGTAGGTGTCGACTAGCTGCCCTGCGACAGCCAGGGGGGCGGCGGACCGAACATGCCTGCGTCCGGGTCGGGTTCGCCGGTGTCCGGATTGATGCCGGCTGCCAGGAGACGGCGGGCTTCGCGGACGTGGACGAAGCGGTGTACTCGGTCAGCCTCGGCGGGAATGTTGTCGAGCTCGCCGCGCAGGAGCCGGACGACGTACTCGAGCATGCCGCAGTCGTGGACCGTCCAGTTCAGGCTGCCACGGCTCCACACGGCCACTGGCCATCCGTCCGGACCCTGCTCACCACCGGGGGCCCAGCACAATAGGTCCGCGCTGGAGGTCACACCCCAGGCCACGACCGGCGCTGGGTCCGTCGTTCCGTATCCCGCTGGCGGCTTCCTCAGCCACATACGCCGTGCCTCGGCAGTCTCCTCGGCCATGGAGTCGGAGGGCCTGGGGCCCTCGCACTTCCCGGGGACGAGAAAGGTCAGGAACATGTCGACCTCGCCGCGGCCGTAAGTGGCGACGAACTCCTTGTAGTCTTGCGGAAACTCGATCCCGTAAGAGCTCTCGGCCTCGCGCCAGTCGATGGAGTCTCCGGCGCCCTCATGGGGGGGCATAAGGCGCCGCAGCTCGGCGATGAATGCCTGCGTGTTCACCGCTGTACTTCCTTTCGCGTCACTGTCATGGCATCCCCGCAGAAGGTACTGGTATCCCGGACCGGCTGTCGGTGACCATACCTAGGTTGCTGAACTGTTGCGATCCCTGGGGCCCGGTGAGGAGGAGGTTGGGAAGCTCGTCGGTAAAGATGACACCTGGTGAGCCGTCCGCGTACATCCCCTGTACCGACACCGTGATTGACCTGGGCACGGTACGGGCTCCTAGATAATTGGGGGTCACCTCGTAGAGCACCACTTGACCCACCTCGATCGCATCTTCAACAACCTCCTCGAAGACCCGCATGTTGATCGTCTGAGTTCCTGCGACGTCGTCGCCATATGTGTTGGTGACCCGACCGCATGTGGCGAGGTTCCTAGGGTCAAGGCCGTCACCACCGAGGGAGGCACCGATCAGGTGACAGGCGTTGATGTGCCGGCCCGGGTCCGGGTGCCCGTACCAGCGGGCAAGTTTCCTCGCCCATTCGTATCCGGGGGGGCAGATGTAGGGCGTGCTGCGGCACTTGACGTCGGTGCCGTGCGTGGAGGCGTATGCCTTGTCGATGCATCCGACGGCGCCCGTGGCCCGTCCTCCGTGGGCCGTGTCCACATCTCTGTAGGAGATCCAGCCCTGACCGTCAGTGCCGTGACACGTCGGATCGGTTCGTGGCGTAGTGCCGCTGGCGGAGCCGTCACCGGGGGCAGAGTCATCCCCAAGGAGTTCGGAGATGCCGATCACAAAACTCGTGATGAGGCCGCCGAACAGGCCACCGCCTCGCGTCTTGGGCGCCGTGGATTCGCGGTAAGTGCCCCCGCACATCCCGGTGGCATCGCAGCTCGTATGCCCGTCCATTTCGATGAAGCTGATGGGATTTCCGCCCGTGAAGGCGTAGCGGTTGCCGGTGAAAGGGTCGCTGCCGAGGCCCATGTCGGCGAGGGCGCCGTTGTACATGTCCCGGCTCGTGAAGCGGTTCAGCCCCGGGCTGTAGTCGCGGAAGCCCATGTCGTACGTGCCGGATTGAGCGTCCCAGCGTTTGGCGTTGTAACGGTAGGCGTTGTACGCCTCCTTGGTCGGGTCCGCCGCGTTCGGCTTGTCGATGCCCGTGTACTCGGCCTCGTTATCGGAGCCGTAGGCGGTGTAGCCGTACGTAGCCTTGGTGTTGCCGCTTGCGTCCGTCAGTGTTTCGACGTCGGTGTGGCTGTTGTAGCCGTAGTAACCGGCCTCGGCCGTGCCGTCGGTGTTGTGCTTGATCTGCGAGAGGCGTTCGCCCCAAGGGCTGTACTGGTAGGACTTGGTCAGCTCGCCGGCGACCTTCTCGTCCAGGACCTCCGATGACAGGCCCAAGTAGGAGAAGTCCGTGGTCTTGCCGTCCGCTGTCTTGGAGGCGGTGCGGTCCAGTGGGTCGAAGGTGTACGTCGTTGCCTTCAGCGCGCCGGTGCTGTCGGCCTTCTCGGACTTCACCACGTGGTCGAAGCCGTCGTACGTACTGCGCTCGATGATCTGGCCGCCCGAGGTGACTGATTCCTGGCGGCCGAACGGGTCGTAGTTGTACTTCGCCGTCGACGTGCCCGTCGTGGCGCTCAGCAGGCGGTTGCGGTCGTAGTTGTAGGTGGTCGCGGTGCCCTTGACGGTCTGGCGGATGACGTTGGCGTTGTCGTCGTGGACGTAAGTCTCCGTGCCCGCGCCGTTGCCGGTCTTGACCGACTCCTTCAGGCGGTCGGCCGGGTCGTAGCTGTAGTTGGTGGTCGATTCCAGGTACGCCGCGTGGTTGTCGGCGTTCATCTTCTTCGCCACGTCCTGCGCCTTGTTGCCGTTGGCGTCGTAGGCGTAGGTGTGGGAGGAGACGAGGGTGCCGTTGGCCTTCTTCTCGGTCGTCGACCTCAGGGCCGCGTCGAGGTAGTAGGCGTAGTCGACGGTGTTGCCGTTGGCCTTGGTCTCCTTCAGCTTCAGGCCGCGGTCGGTGTACGTGTACGACGTCACCTTCGGTGCCGCGTCCGTTGCTGTCTTGCCGACCGACACCGTCTTGACCAGCTCACGCAAGTCGTAGGTGTACTTGGAGAATTGATCCGGGTGGGTGACCGTCTCCGGCTGGCCGTTGGCGTCGTACGTGTACGACGTGGCCTTCTTCTCCGTACCGGCCAGCGCCTCGGTGACCTTCTGGACCTGGTTGAGGCCGTTGTAGGCGACCGTGTACGCGTCGATCTTCGCGGTCGACGACGTGTCGTCGATCTTGGTGAGGTTGCCGTTGAGGTCGTAGGTGTAGGCGAAGTTGTTCTTCTCGGTGTCGGTCTCACCGGCCGTGTCACGCACCAGCTTCACGCCGTCGGCGACGACCGCACCACCGCTGTTCTGGAACAGCTGGAGCTTGGCCGCGTTGCCCTGTTTGAAGGCGTAGGAGCCCACAGCGACCCAGGTGTTCTGGTTCGCCGTCGCGTTCTGATCGAGCGTCTTGTCGGCGGTCCCCGTGGAGTGGGTGACCGTGTACTTCGCTGCCGTCGCCGCACCCGTCACCTTCGGGAACTTCACGTACGCGGTGTACGTGCCGTCCTTGGGGATGTTCAGGGTCCAGGTGAAGGCGTCCGTACCCGTGCCGGCCGCATGCGTGCGGTGGTTGTAGCCGTGCTGGCCCGCAACGTCGCCGGTGGCCCAAGTCCCCGTCGACGAGGTGTTCTGCGTGTCGGAGTTGTCCACCAGGACCACCGACTTGCCGACCGGGACACCGGCGTCCGCGCGGGACTTCAGCGTCCCGTCCGGGTAGTGCGACCAGGTCATCGTGCGGTCGGAGGAGCCGCCCGCCGAGGTCAGGGTGCGCTTGGTCTGCTGGCCCAGCTCGTTGTAGTCGTAGGTGGTGACGATGTCCCACGGGTCGGTGGAGGACTTCACCCAGCTGTTGTCGAAGTACGAGTAGCTGGTGTCGTTGCGGACCGTTTCGCCTTCCGACGGCGGCAGTGAGGTCTTCTTGACCCGGCCCACCTCGTCGTAGACGGTCTGGGTGTAGACGTTCGCGTTGTTGTAGCGGGGATCCGCCGGGTCGTACGGCTGGAACTGCTTGACCGGGCGGTTCAACGCGTCGTACTCGGTCCGCGCGGTGAACGCCGTGGTCGTGCCGGCCGCTACAGCCCGCGGGGTGATGACCTTGGTGGTGTTGCCGACCTGGTCGTACTCGAACTGCGTCGTGCGGTACGTGATGGACGTCGTCCCGGAGTGCGGGACCTTGACCTCCTTCTGCTTGCCGCGCTCGTCGTAGGCGATGGTGGTGGTGTTGTTCTCCGCGTCCACCGTGGACGTGACGAGCGAGTCCTTGTCGTAGAACCGCTTGCTCGTCTTTCCGGCCGCGTCCGTGACGGTGGTGGCCCGGTGGTTCAGGTCGTAGGCGGTCTTGGTGGTGTAGTCGGTCGTGTCGGCGGTCGCGTTCTTCTTCGGGTCGATGACCTTGGTGACGTTGCCGACCGTGTCGTACTCGTAACTGACCTTGTCACCGGCCGCGTTGACCACGTGGTCGAGCTGGTAGA
Source organism: Streptomyces sp. NPDC002784 (assembly GCF_053592135.1). NCBI lineage: Bacteria > Bacillati > Actinomycetota > Actinomycetes > Kitasatosporales > Streptomycetaceae > Streptomyces > Streptomyces sp. NPDC002784. The sequence continues at coordinate 22,110 of NZ_JBSFVD010000033.1, forward strand.
TCTCGTTGTAGTGATTCGTGGTGACGTAGTCCGTCAGGTCCGCCGTCGTCGCCGTGCCCTTCGGCTCGGTCGTCGTCTTGAGGTTGCCGACCTTGTCGTAGGTGTACGTCGAGGTGCGCGGTGCGGTGTTGTTGTTCGCCGGTGCCGTCGCCGTGGACACCTGGTCGGCCTTGTCGTACACCGCGGTGGAGACCGCGCCGTTGGGTGCCGTCGACGTCGTCACGTTGTCGTTGGCGTCGTAGACGGGCGCGGGCGTGGTGATCAGGGCGCCCGCCGCCTGGTCCTTCGGCACGGTGTTGACCGTGGGGCGGCCGAACGTGTCGTACCCCTGCGTGGTCTTCTTCCCCAGCGCGTCCGTGACCTCGCGGACCTGGCCGCGCTCGTCGTAGACGTAGTCCGTCGACTTGTTCAGCGCGTCGGTGATCGTCGCCGGGTAGCCGGTGGGGCCGAAGCCGCTGTAGCTGGTCGGGTTGCCGTTGGCGTCCGTCGCCTTGGTCAGCTGGCCATAGGAGTTGTAGTCGTACTTCGTGGTGTAGTCACCGGCCGTCGCCGTCGCCACGCCCTTGGGGTCGGTGACCGTCTTGAGGTTGCCGAAGGTGTCGTAGCCGAACTGCCAGGCCCGGCCCTCGGGTGACGTCTTGCGCCACAGGTCGGCGGAGTAGCCGTCGGCGCGGGTCTGGTACTGGTACTTCGCGGCGCTGGCCGGCCACTTGGTGGGGTCGGTCACGCAGGCGGTCGCCTGGTCCGGGACTCCGGTCTTGTTGTTCTCCGCGTCGCGCTGCCAGAGGGGGTAGCCGGTCTTCTGGTCGTAGCAATACGCCGTCTTGGCGCCGTTGTCCTCTTCCAGGTAGGTGACGTTGTTGTCGGCGTCCCAACTCATCTTTGTGGTCTGGGACTTGGCGTTCGTGGTCTGGACGGGGCGGCCGAAGTCGTCCGTGACGTACTTCGCCGCGTGTGTCTCGGCGTCGGTGACCGTGGTGTCGGTGAACTTGGGGTTGGCCGTGTTCGCCGCGTACGCGAAGCCCGTGTCACCCCCGAGACGGTCCGTGATCGTCTTGGCCCACCAGTGGTACTTGGGGTTGTCGCCCGCCGCCGGGGAGTGGTACGCCAGCGAAGTGCCGTTGCCCCGCGGGTCGGTCACCTTGACCAGCTTGACGTTCTTGTTGCCCTGGATGGCGTCGTAGGTGAACCTGAAGGTCTTCGGCTGGTCGGAGCCGTTGCCGTCGACCATGCGGCCCAGCTGGCCGGTCTCGGTGTAGTAGAAGGAGATCTTGCGGCCGGAGATATCCGTCAGGGACGCTATGTGGTCGTAGATCTTGGGGTTGTTGAGGTTCGTCCCCGTGACCTGCGCACCGGTCTCGTTGATGTACGAGTAGGTCGCGTCGCCCTTGAGCCAGTACCCGACGCGCAGCGACTTCCGGCCCGCCGGGTCGGTGATGTACTTGAGGAACTTCGTCGGCTTGTGGTTGGACTTGCGTTCCTCGTAGGTGTACGTCTGCGTGTTGCCGTTCTTGTCGACGATCGACGTCAGGTAGCCGTCGCAGCCGAAGAGGAAACGTGTGCCGTCGGGCCGGAGCAGGGTCCAGGCGTCCGGGACCGGGTCCTTGGCCGGGGTGCAGTCCAGGCCCGCCTTCATGGTGAGCCGGTAGTGCACGCCCGCCGGCGCCTTCCACGTGCCGTCGGCCTGCTTGCGGAAGACGTGGGTGGTGCCGTCGCCGTCGGGCAGACGGATCTCGGCCGGGTGGGGATTGGGGTGGAAGTCCAGCGCGGCGCCGAGGCGGATCGGCCCGGCGAGCTGTGCCGACCAGCCCGCGCCCGACACCGTGTCGCTGGTGTCGAGGGAGTTGTACGAGAAGCGGGCGAAGGTGGTCAGGCCGCGTCCGGGGTTGGTGAACGCGTTGTACGACCAGACGCTGTTGCCCGAGGCCAGGTTGTTCATCACCGTCGAACCGGCGCCGGTGTTCTTGCCGGTGTAGGCGTAGAACTTCTCCAGGCCCAGGCTGTTGGAGGTGGCGTCCTCCACCGCCACGTTCTGCTTCAGTGCCGGTATGCCGCCGGTCCCGGCGGACAGCCAGCTGCCGTCGGAGACCTTCCGGACGTCCCAGCCCAGCACGTACTCGGTGCGCTTGTTGCCCGAGTCGGAGTTGATCGGCGTCTTGACCTGCGCCTTGATCGTCGCCGACTGGCCGGGCGACAGGGCCGGGATCGCCGTGGAGAGCTGGTTTCCGCCGGTGGTGGCGTCGGTGCCGTCCGGGAGCTTCCAGGTGTACGACAGCTGCCGCTCGCCCGCCGCCCATGCCGTGCTCGTGGTGTTGGTGACCGTGAAGTCGACCGTGTAGGTGGAGTTGGGGGTCATCCGGGCCGGGGTCCGCGGCGCGTAGTAGGTGTCCTCGGTGGTGGAGTCGACGTAGATGACCCGCAGCAGCGGGCCGATCTGCTGGTCGGCGGCCTCCGAGGCGAGGAACACCGTCTGCTCCTGCGGGCCTGCGCCGGTCTCGTCCTTGAGCTTGACCATCGCGCCCTTGTTGCTGGTGGGCGTCTTGATCCAGCTCTGGGTGAGTGAGGTGGCGTCCCACCAGTGCCGGCCGACTTCGGAGACCTGGGCGACGGTGTCCGAGACCGTCGCCGCATAGTCGCCGCCCGCGGTCGTCCACGCGGTGGCCGACGTGGCGTTGTTCCAGGTGGCCTCTGTTTCGGTGAAGCCCCGGTTCAGGCCGCGGAGTTCGTAGATCGCCCCGTTGGTCTTCGTGGTGGTCTCCGCGCCCCACATGAACATCCGCGACTCCAGCACCGTGGCGGTGGCGGGGATCGCGTCCGTGGGGAACTTCATCACCGCGCGGGTCTTCTCCGTAGCGCTCGTGGGCGTGTTGTTGCCCACGCTCAGCCACTTCTGGCCCACACCGTCGTAGGAGAGGGTGTCCTGGTTGGTCGTCGGCTCAGCGGACGACAAGGTGGTGTCCGTGACCCCGCCGGCGGTGCCCTGGATCAGCCGCATGGTGCGGCCGGCCTTGGGGACGCCGACGATCCGGGTCGGTGAGCCGAGCAACTGGTCATCGGCGGTCTTCACCGCGATCTGGTAGTAGTACGACCGGCCGATCTCCACGCTGGAGGAGTCGGGGGTCGGTGTCGCGGTGGTGTCCGTGTAGCTGGTGACCGTCCCGCCCAGCGGGGCCACCAGGGTGGCGGCGGACGGCGTGAACGCCTGCTGCGTGGAGCGGTGCAGCTGGTATTCGACGATGTCCAGACCGCTGTCACCGGTGGTGTTGCTGTACGGCTTCCACGACAGTTCCGGACCCGTGCCGTGAATCACCGTAGGTGAGTTCAGCGTGGTGCCGACCTTGCCGTACGTCACTGTCAGCCGCGGGATGGTCGAGGTCTCGCCGCCGTAGTCGCCGTCACCGGCCTCGTACCGCGGCCCACCGAGCGCCGTCGCGGCCAGCGTGTCGTCCTTGGCCTGCAGGACGAAGCCGTTGTTGACCTCAGTGCCGCTGATCCACTTCTGCACCGTATTGGTGACCGGGAAGTTGTGCCACTGGCTGTACTCGCCCTTGTTCTTCACGACCTGCGCGGGGTTGCTCAGCCGCACCGCGTCGGCGATCACCGCCGAACCCGCCGGGCTGGCGGTGTCGCCCAGGACCACCTTGTAGCCGGTGCCGCCCCGGTTGAACTGGTACTGAGTGCCGCCGCCCAGCGAGGTCCACACCCCCTCGGTGCCGGCCGACTGGTCGACCGACGTGGTCGCGCTGCCGCCGTTGTAGGTCACCGTGTACGGGGCCGCGGTGGTGCGGTTGGCTGAGGCGACGTGGTGCACGTCGACCCGGTAGGTGCCGGTGTCGCCCACCGGTGTCCGCCAGGTGTGGGTGTCGCCGGAGACCGAGTCCTGGTTGACCCGGTAGTCGCCGCCGATCGCGTGCTGCGCGAGCGTCGAGCCCGACGACGGCCAGGCACCGACGGCCGCCGTGCCCGCGTCCCCGTCGTCGAACTGCACCGTGGTACCGGAGAGTTCACCGGCCAGCGCGCTGGTGGAGGACCAGGTCGCCGTCGTCTCGTCCCAGGGGCCGGTGGCCCGGCGCACCTCGATCGTGTTGTTGCCGGCCCCCGTGGTGTGCGCCTGGTCGAAGTACATCTCCAGGCGTGCGGAGTCGAGATCCACCCCCGCGGGGATCTCGTCCAGCGGGAACCGGATCAGCGAGCGGGCGATACCGGTGTCGGTCTTGCCCGCGGACAGCTTCCAGCTGGTGTTGAAGTTCGTCGACGGCTGGTCCGACAGGACCATGACGTCCTGAGATCCGGACGGTGACGGCGCGATGGTGATCGTCGGGTCGATCACCACGGGGTACTGGCGCTCCTTCGCCGCCAGCCACTTCGCGTCCGGCGTGACCGTCAGCTTCCAGGACTTGCCGTCCGGGGTGAGCTTCTGGGTGACGTCGGTGCTGTAGGTCTGGCCGAAGACCGATCGGTCCGCCTTCTTCGCATCCGTCATGTACGGCGCCGGGATCACCATGACCGGTGTGTTGGGCAGCGCGCCGTACAGCGCGATCGAGCCGTCCTTGCGCGCCTTCGGCACCAGACCGTCGGTGTCCAGCGTGAACACGAACTCCAGCGGGCCGTCCGGGCGTTCGGCCAGGACGATGTTCTCCTTGACCCGGCCCGCCCCGACCACATACTCCAGGTCCGCGCCGCCGAGCGCGTCCTGGTACGTGACCGTGGACCCCTTCGCCACCGGCTTCAGCCTGCCGCTCGCACCTTGGAGGCCAAGGGTGACCGAGCGGCCGTCCGGTGACCTGAAACTCACCAGCCGGTCCGCATCCGAACCGAACCACGTACGGCCCTCGTTCGTCGTATTGGCGAAATCGAAGCCCTGCGCGTCGGTCTCGTCCACCGTCGTGTCGATCGGCTTCCACGACGTGCCCTGCTGGTACGAGGTCGGGGTCGCCGACAGTTCCGCCTCGACCCGGCCGTCCGACAACGCCCAGAACCGAGCACTCGACGTGCGCTTGCCGGTGATCTCCCGGACCCGCTTGGCCGGTGGCTGAAACTTCTCCTTCGGCAGCTTCTCCCGGTCCGCCACGTCCAATTCATCGTGTGACGGGGGGTTTTCGAGCGCAGGCTCGTCGCCGTCTTCGTCATCGTCCGAAAACCAGCCTTTGACCGTGTCGATGAGTCCCTTGTCATCACCGTCGGAGGCCGGCATCGCATAAGCGGCTTGCGGCAATGCGGTACTCATGACCGCGGCTGCCACCAGGCAAGCCATCGTTCTCCCCAGTCTGGGTCTCACGCCAAACCTTCCTGAAGAAGCTGACCGGAATTCGCCGTCCCAGTGCCTTCTGAGCAGCACGAACAAGGCCACGGAACGCGGCGACGCAGTTCCTAGTCAGTCAACTGATGACAAGTCAAGCGACCGGACATGAAGGGCAGTTACCAAGAATTCGGGATCTGGATGTCCGAAATATCCGCACGCTGGCGATCGGGGAACGGCGTCATGTATAAAGCGCCCGTCATCGCCCGCCACCCGGGCTATTTCCTATTTCCGAAGGGGACGTTTCATGGGCGCCGTAACCGGAAAACCCGCACCTTCCCCGCGGGAAACGGATGAAGACGCACGGCACGGGAATGCGGCCGGCGAATCAGCCGAGCCCCGCCGCCCCCGCTCCGACCGGGCAGGGCTGCTCATCGCCGGCGCCGCCCTCGCCGCCTGCACCGGGCTTGTCCTCTACGGCGTCCTCGACAACGGTCAGGACGACACCCCACCCGAACGCCGGGTTCCCACCGCCTCGGTGACCTACGAAGTCACCGGCAACGGCACCGCCGACATCAGCTACCAGGCGCGCAGCGAGTCCTCGAAGGCCGTGACCGTCAAGGACGCGGCGCTGCCGTGGCGCAAGACGGTTGCCGTGCCCCTCGGCCGCGAGCCAGTGGTCAGCATCGTGCTCGGCGAGCACGGCGGTCAGGCCCGCTGCACGCTCACCATCCGCGGCCGGTACGTCCAAGGCGCCACCGCCAGCGGTGCGTTCGGCCGCGCCACGTGCATCGGAACTCTGCCCGCGCCGGGCGCGGCAGGCAGCGGCACCCAGAAATGACCAGATCCGCAGACGAGAACGCAAGGAGCCCTCTGTGCACGCCCTTCCCCGGCAGGTGCTGACCACTGCCACCGTCCTCGGCACCCTGACCCTGACCGGCGCCTGCGGCGGGCAGGACGACGACCGGCAGGAGGCGGCCTCGGAATCGGTCGCGGCGCCGCGGACCTCGCAGTCCGGCTCGCCCGAAGCCTCCGCCAGCGCATCGCCCTCCGGGTCTCCGTCCACCCGCACCTCCGCCTCCGCCTCCGCGTCTGTCTCACCGTCGGTCTCGGCCTCCGCGTCCACGGCCGCCGCGGACAACGCGGGCAGGGAGAGCAGCAGCGGCTCCACGACGGGAGGATCCGGTGGTGACACCACCGTTCCCGCCGCGCCCGACTTCCCGGTCCCCGTGGAGGTGGGCGACGCGACCCAGGTGATCACCGTCAAGGCCAGCGGCTCCTACGCCACCGTCACCGCCTGGGCCAAGGGCCCCTCCGGCTGGAAGGCGCAGTTCAGCACCGGCGCGGGCCGGGTCGGCTCCAACGGGGTGACCAACGGGGCGACCCGGATGCAGAACACGTACACCACGCCTGGCGGCACCTACACCATCACCGAAGGCTTCGGCCACGTCCCCGGCGGCACCGCCATGCCCTACCACGTCGTCGCCGACGACGACTGGTGGGTGCAGGACCCGGAGTCGAAGTTCTACAACCAGATGCACGGCGAGGCGGGCGCGGACTTCCCGCTCACCGAGTCCGGCGACCGGGGCAGCGAGCACCTCATCAACTACCCGACGCAGTACGCCAAGGCCCTCGTCATCGACTTCAACCGCTGGCCCGCCACCCCCGGCCGCGGCGCCGGTATCTTCCTCCACGTCAACGGCAGCGGCGCCACCGCCGGTTGCGTCTCCGTCCCCCGCGCCACGATGGACCGGATCATGAGCTGGATCACCCCGTCCGCGCACCCCCGTATCGCCATCGGCTGAGCGTGAATCACGGGGCAATCCCGCTGCCGACTGCGCAAGTACCCTCCGGAAGGGCACCGGTGGTGGCCACCGGTGCCCTCGCGTTGCTTACCAGTTCTTGTACTGCGTCTCGCCGAGGCCGCAGAAGGTGCAGCCGGTGCGCAGGAAGTCCTGCGTGCGGCGGAACTCCTCGTCGGCCAGGTGCCACCGCAGCCAGGCGGTGATGATGTGCTGTCCGTTGCGGGTGGCGGCGATGTGGTCGGTGCCGTTCAGGATGTTGAACCACACCGGTACGTCGGTGTTGGCGTAGTCACGCTCCACGTTGGGGGTCGCGAAGTCGTCGTCGCCGCCGATGTAGAGGGCGGGGTTGCGGAGGTTGTCCGGCCCGTTGCCGTCGAAGGAGCCGCCGGCCACGTGGATCGTGGTCTCCAGCCGCGGCTCGTCCGCCACGTCGAAGGTGCCGATCGAGCCGCGGGAGTGGCCGCCGAAGGCCACCTCGGAGGTGTCGATGTCCTGGTACAGCGGATTGCTGGGGCTCGCGTTCTGGTCCTCGATCCAGTCCAGGGCGTCGACCATGTAGTCGCCGCTGCTGGAGGAGACCTCGCTGTAGACGATGAACCCGTGCGAGGCCCACTGGCGGAGCATGTCCTCGTAGGCGGCCGGGTCGGAACCCGCGCCGGGACCCCAGACGAGGACCGGGTGGTTCACGCCGTTCTGCCCGGCGTTCGACGGGTACACCAGCCACCCGTCGTTGCCGGGACCGGCGGTCGTGTCGATGGTCACCGCGTACGGCCCTGGCGCGGTCACGTTGGTCACCGGGGGCAGCGTTCCGCCCGGCGGATCGGTCGGTCCGCCGCCCCCGCCGCCCGCCGCCTGGACGAGGACGTCGTCGACGGTCAGCGTCTCCAGCGCGCTGCTCGCGTCCAGCGAGAAGCGGAGCCGCACGCTGCGGCCGTCGACCGACGAGGGCAGTTGGAACGACGCCGCGCCCGAGGCGGTGCGGGAGGACTCGAGCGTGGTGAACGTGCCGCCGTCGACGGAGTAGGCGACCGTGAACGCCTCACCGAGGTCGAGGCCGGTCGCCGTGCGGGTGTACGACACCGAGATGCCGCTGTATCCGGTCAGGGCGATGGGTGCGGAGGTGAGGGACGGGTCGGTGAGCAGGGAGGCGCTCAGTCGCGCCGCCCCGGTGGTGGTGCTGACGGAACCGGTGGAGGTGAAGGTCCCGAGCCCGGAGGAGAAGTTCTCGCTGTAGACCTGGGTGGCGGCGGAGGCGGGGCCGGAGAGTGCGCCGGTGACCCCTAGGGCGATGGCGCCTGCGGTGGCCGCGCCGAGCAGCCGCAGACTGAGGCGAGATGACATGACTGATCCCTTCTGGCCGCGCCGCCCGCCCTCGGCGGTGGCGGCGCGTCGTCGTGCCGGGCGCACGGGGGCGTCCCGTGCTTCCGGCGCCGGAGATCGTGCGGGAGTCGAACCATGCCGATTCAAGCGGTGCCCTTCGGCAACGCGGATCCGTCAAATCACCGGTGCCGGGCCGGTGCGGGCACAGTGGTGGGGCCGTCAGCCATGAGCGGCGCCATCGGGGGCATGTGGGGTGGGGGGCACGGCTGCTTGCTCAAGGCCTGCGAGGGCCGGGGACGAGGACGTGAGGAGCTCTCCATGTACGTGGCGCGATCGGGAGCGGCAGTCGGCCTGAGCTGGCAGTTGGGCCTCGTGGTCCTGGTGGTGGGGCTGACGATCGGCGTGATCATGATCGCCCGCGGACGCTGGAAGAAGTAGGCACCGCCGCGACTCGTCCTTCCCTGCCGTGCGGGAGTCCGATGGGCGGGGACGACGTACCCGGGCCCTCACGATCCGCGAGCCGAAGTCCCCTCTTGGGCCAAGCCCTCAAGGAAGTCCGAGAGCGCGGTATGGAGGAGTTCCGGCTGTTCCAAGTGCAGGTCGTGGCCTGTGCCCGGGATGCTCATGGCCATGGTGGTGGGTCGTTGCCGGAGCATTTCGTCGGCTTCCTGGGCAGGGATGAAGCTGGATTGGGCCAGAACGACCAGGGTGGGGCACGCGACCTGCCTCCACTCGGGCAGGAAGGAGCGCTGCGCGGTCTCCGCCAGTGAGCGGACCATCACGTCCCGCTCGAAGCGAGGCCACCATCCGCCCTCCCGTTCTTCCAGTCCCGCCGCCCATCCCGCGCCGACCGGTCCGCCGCCGAAGAATGCGGCTGCCGCTTCCGGTGAGGGAAACGGTGTCGGCCACGAGTCGAGCCAACCGCCGATGTTCGCGGGCGCCTGCGCGTCTGGGCCGCCGGGGCCGGCCTCGACCAGCACGAGTGCGCGGACGTGTGCGGGGTGCGCTGCGGCGGTGAGCATGGCCGTGTGCCCGCCGAGCGACTGGCCAACCAGGACGGGCCGCCGCAGCGCCAGCTGATCCACTACGGCGATGACGTCGGCGACGTAGGCGGCGCGGGAGACGTCCCGTGGGTGGCGCTCGCTGCTGCCGTGTCCGCGCTGGTCGACCGCGACGACCCGGTACCTGGAGCTCAAAAGCCCTGCCAGCGCGTCCCATTCACCCGCGTGACCGGCCAGGCCGTGCAGCATCACGATGGGCTGTCCACGCCCGCCCCAGTCCCGGCAGGCAAGCCGGACGCCGTCTCGCGCCACCACGTGCTCAGACCATCCCACGGCGCCCCCAAAGAATCGGCTGTCCCTGATCATGGCGTACGCGCCTCGGGGTGATGTTCCGCAGCGCGCATCTGGGTCGCTGTACTGCCGCATGTGCCGTCTCGCCCGCCCCGCCGCACCGGGCATTGTCAGTGGTGGGAGGCAGGATGAGGGGCATGACAACACCTGCTGCTGTGATCATGGATGCCGCCGCCTACGCGCAGGCGGTCGAGGACGCGGTGAAGGCGTCGGCCGCCTACTACGAGGGCGGGACGTCGGCATTGGACGACGACGCCTACGACCGGCTGGTGCGAGGCATCGCCGCGTGGGAGTCCGAGCATCCTGATCAGGTGCTGCCCGACTCGCCGACGGGGAAGGTGGCGGGGGGCGCCGTGGTGGGCGATGTCCCGCACACGGTGGCGATGCTGAGCCTGGACAACGTCTTCTCGCCGGAGGAGTTCACCGCCTGGACCGCATCCCTGGCCCGGCGTATCGGCCGCGATGTCGAGCGGTTCAGCGTGGAGCCGAAGCTGGATGGGCTGGCGGTCGCCGCCCGTTACACCGACGGCCGTCTGAGACAGCTGATCACCCGCGGGGACGGGACGGCCGGGGAGGACGTCTCGCACGCCATAGGCACCATCGAGGGCCTGCCGGACGAACTCGCCGAGCCGGTCACCGTGGAGGTCCGGGGCGAAATCCTCATGACCACCGCCCAGTTCGAGCACGCCAATGAGGTCCGCACCGCGCACGGCGGACAGCCGTTCGCCAACCCCCGCGGCGCCTCGGCGGGCACCCTGCGCGCCAAGGAGCGTGCCTACACCGTGCCGATGACGTTCTTCGGCTACGGGCTGCTGCCCCTGCCCCATACCGAGCCGGCCCTCGCCGCGCGGTTGGGCGAACTCGCGCACAGCGAGCTGATGGCGCAGGCCGCCGCGTTCGGGGTCAACACCACCGCCACCACCGCGGTGCCCGGCATCACCGCCGACACCGTCGAGCGGGTGCTGGACCAGGTGCAGGAGATCGCCGCTTTGCGGGCCGAGTTGCCGTTCGGGATCGACGGGGTCGTCATCAAGGCGGACCTGGCCGCCGACCAGCGGACGGCAGGATCGGGTTCGCGTGCTCCGCGGTGGGCGATCGCCTACAAGCTGCCGGCCGTCGAGAAGATCACCCGGCTGCTTGAGGTGGAGTGGAACGTCGGGCGTACGGGCATCATCGCCCCGCGCGCCGTCCTGGAACCGGTCGAGATCGACGGCGCCACCATCACCTACGCCACCCTCCACAACCCGGCCGACATCACCCGCCGCGACCTGCGTCTGGGCGACCAGGTCATGGTGCACCGGGCCGGTGACGTCATCCCCCGCATCGAGGCCCCCGTCGCCCACCTGCGCACCGGCGACGAGCGGCCCATCGTCTTCCCCGAGGCGTGTCCCCGCTGCGGAGCCGGCATCGACACCAGCGAACAGCGCTGGCGCTGCGAGAACGGACGCAACTGCCATCTGGTGGCCGCCCTGTCCTACGCGGCCGGCCGCGACCAGCTCGACATCGAGGGCCTGGGCCACACGCGTGTCGTCCAGCTCGTCGACGCCGGGCTCGTGGCCGATCTCGCCGACCTGTTCACCCTCACCCGCGAGCAGCTATTGGGCCTCGATCGGATGGGCGCGACCAGCACCGACAACCTCCTCGCCGCCCTCGCCGCGGCCAAGGGCCAGCCCCTGTCGCGGGTACTGTGCGCGCTCGGGGTCCGCGGCACCGGCCGCTCCATGTCCCGCCGTATCGCCCGGCACTTCGCCACCATGGACCACATCCGAGCCGCGGACGCCGAAGCGATGCAGCAGGTCGAGGGCATCGGCACCGAGAAGGCCCCGTCGATCGTCGCCGAACTCGCCGACCTGGCCCCGCTGATCGACAAGCTCGCCACCGCCGGGGTGAACATGACCGAGCCCGGCGCGACCCCGCCCGTGCCGCAGGGCGGTGGCGCCGACGACGCCGAGGAGAGCCCCGAGCGTGCGGGCGGGCCGCTGGCCGGGATGACCGTGGTGGTCACCGGTGCGATGACCGGCCCTCTGGAGAAGCTCAGCCGCAACCAGATGAACGAGCTGATCGAGCGCGCCGGGGGCCGTTCCTCCTCCAGCGTCTCCAAGAAGACCACGCTGGTCGTCGCCGGAGAGGGAGCGGGGTCCAAGCGGGCCAAGGCCGAAGACCTCGGCATCCGCCTGGCCGCTCCGGCCGAGTTCGCCGACCTCGTCGCCGACTACCTCGACTGAGCCGCGCGCGGCGAGTGTTCTGCAGCTCACACCGGTGGTCGGGGTCCGTACGGGAACAACCCGCGACAGTTGACCGTTCAGCTACATGTGGCTTGCGGAGGGGACAGTGTCCCCGGGCCTCACCCATAGCCCATGGGGACGATCGTCCGGCTGAAGCCCCATGGAGCCCTCCGCCGAGAGGCGACCGCCCTCCGCATGCCACCCTCATACGGCCTCGGCTGGTCTCCCCCGTCCAGCCGGGGCCTTCGGAGGACCTCTGATGACGACTGACCCAGTCACCGCCGGGGCCCGTCTGGCCGGCGAGGTCATGCGCGCCCGACTGGCCGATCCCCGATTCGCGCGTCGGCTCCAACAGCGTCTGCGTACATGGGACGTCGATCGGGACATGTTTCTCGCCCAGGTCGAAATCGCGGTCCTCGCGGCGTTGCTCGCCACTGCCGATGAGCCCGCCGCCGGTTCGCCCGAAGCCTGGTGCCGCGCCGCGGCAGCGGTCTTACGAGCACCGGAGGACGTGCACATGTTCGCCGCCCTACCGGGCTCGCTGCCGGACCCGGTCAAGGTTCGCCTAGGTCAACTGAGGCTGCTGTCCACCGGCTTGACGCCCCGCTCGGGTCTCCGCTGGCATAGACTGCGCCACACCGCCTGCGAGTTCCTGGCGCCCGCCGCACTACGGGAGGATGGCGGCGATCCACCCACCCCGCACTGGTCGTGAGGTTGCGGGGCGAGGAGTATGCGGCGGGTGCCGGATCAGTGCGGTCAGGCGGCGGCGAGGGCGGTGCGTGCTGCGTCGAGGAAGGCCGTATGCGCGCGCTGGTGCTGGTTCACGGGTGTGCTCGCGTCGAGGGCGCGTTCCAGGGCTTCGGCGGCGGAGACGACCGGGCCGGGGCCTTCGAGACGGACCAGGGTGAGCGCTTCAGTGACCGAGAGCAGGGCTGTCCGGTAGAGATCACGGCAGTCGGCTGCTTGCGTGGTTCCCAGGGCCTGTTGCCATTCGCGGCGGCGTTGGTGCGCGGTGTCGGTGGCGACGAGGAAAGCGGCGTACGCGGTCCGGCGCACCTCCCGCTGCGTGGCGAGGTGTTGGGCGGTCAGCGTCTGTCGGGCGACGTCGAGTTGGGCGTCGGCCTGCAGGCGTCCGGCCTCCCAGGCGGCGTCCGCCTGGCGGCGTCCCGCCTCCCAGGCAGCGTCCGCCTGGCGCTGGCCGGCCGCCCAGGCCGCGTCCGCCTGCCGGGCCGCGGCATCCACCGCACCCTGCGCCTGCTTCCGGGCGGCCGCCAGGGTGAACCACCCGGTCATCAGGCCGCCGGCGACGGCTCCGGCCACCGCGGAACCGGCCGCGATCCAGGCCGTCATCGTCTCCCCCGCCACCCTGCTCCCACCGCCGCACGCTCCACCCACCGGAACGACAGTGTGCCAGCCGGCGCGGTGCGCACGGCCCGCCACCCGCCAGCTGCCGAGCCGCTCCGCGTACGCCTCGCGTGCGGCGCCGGATGCGTCACGGCCGACCCCGCTTTTCCTGCGAACGCTGCTCCCCACCGGCGCGAAGAGACATGATGGACGGATGAGGAACGGGGGAAGCGAGCCGCAACCGTCGCGTGTCATGCAGGTACCCCAGGTGGGTCCAGGCCCCTTGCGCGACTTCCAATGCGCTCTGTACGAGGCGTACTTGGCGGCCGGCACCCCGACCTTCCAGGACCTGGCCGCGGACGCGGCGCGTATCAGCGACCTCGACCCGGCGCCCGGCGCTGAGATCATCCGGGCTTGCCTGGGCGAAGCGCAATTGCCCGCTCAGCAGGCCGACGCCGCCGCGATCGCCGTCATCCTGGCGCGCCGCGCCGCGTGGAACGCGGACGACTTCGCGCTGCTGATCCGCGGCCTGTGGCTCAAGGCACGGCTGACGGCGCCGCTGGGGCAGCCCCTGCGCCTCGTCACCGATCCGTTCGCCCTGGAAGTGCACAGGGCCATCGACCACAGCGCGGGCCAGTTCCCGCACGACCTGCCGCCGTTGCCCGCCTACGTCGAGCGCCGGCACGACGAGCAGTTACGCCAGTACGTGACGCAAGCCCTCAAGGGCACCAGCACGATGGCCGTGCTGATCGGCCCCTCCTCCACCGGCAAGACCCGCGCCTGCTGGGAGGCCGTCCAGGAGCTGCCCGACACCTGGCGGCTCTGGCATCCCATCGTGCCCGGCCGGGCCGACGCCGCCCTGACCGGGCTCGGCGGCATCGGCCCGCACACCGTGGTCTGGCTCAACGACACCCACCACTACCTCACGACTCCCGGCACGGGACTGGGCGAACGGGTGGCCGCCGCACTGCGCGCGCTGCTGCGCGAGCCGTCGCAGGCGCCGGTGTTGGTGCTGGGCACCATCTGGCCGGAGCACTGGGCCCAACTCGTCCAGGAACCCGGCCCGCAGGAAGGCGGGGAAGACCCGCACGCGCAGGCCCGCTACCTCCTGGCCGGCACCGGCGTCACCGTCCCGGCCGCCTTCACCGCCGATGATCTCGCCCGGTTGCTCGGCCAGGCGGCCCGTGATCCGCGGCTGCTGCACGCCGCCCGGCATGCCGAGGACGGGCGCATCACCCAGTACCTGGCCGGAGCGCCGGCCCTGCTGGAGCGCTATCGCACCGCGCCACCGGCCGCCCGAGCGCTGATCGAGGCGGCCATGGACGCGCGTGCGGCCGGGCACACCGTCGCCTTGCCGCACGCTCTGCTGGAAGCCGCCGCCGAGAGCTACCTCACCGACGCCGAGTGGGACACTCTGGGCGAGGACTGGTTCGAGCAGGCCCTGGCCTACTGCGCGGCCCCTTTGCGCGGCGCACGTGGTCCCCTCACCCGTATCCGGCCCCGCCGCGGTGCCTCCGCCCCACCCCAACCGCACTACCGGCTGGCGGACTTCCTCGAGGAGCACGGGCGTGCCACCCGCCGGCTCGTCCGCGCCCCCACCGGCTTCTGGGACGCTCTGGTCGACCACGCACGCCGCCCGGATCTGACCGACCTCGCCCAGTCGGCCGGCGAGCGCGGCCTGCTCGCCCCTGCCCTGCGGCTGTTCACCGCGGCCTACGAAGCGGGGCAGGCCGACAGCCTGCGGGCCGCCGGCACCCTCCTGCACAGCGCCGGGCGCATCGACGAGGCGATCACCTGGTACCAGCGCGCCAACGAGGTCGGCGACACCGCCTCCCTCGGACTCGCCGTCACCCTCCTCTACGACACCGGACGCACCGACCAAGCCCTCGCCTGGCTCACCGAACGCGCCCACCAAGGCGACCCGGCCGCACCCAGTTGGCTCGCCCAGCTCCAACCCGCCCAGTGACCATCGGCCGTGCTCGATGTGTACTCGATGTGTAGCGGCGTACACCGTCTTGACAACATGTGTTTGCCATGGGCGCGAGGGGCAACGCGAAGGACATGAATCAGTCGAACAGCGCCACGAATCAAGACTCCGCGAACAAGCGGAACGCATCTGCCAAGGCCCGGCAGGCCACGGCGAAGGCGACTGCTCCCGCGTCGCAGGCGGCGGACAAGGCAGCCGAGAAGTCCGGTGACGCGACCTCAGCAGCCGCGAAGGGGGCCGAGCGTGCGGCCGGAACGGGCACCGCGGTCGTGCAGAGCGCGGCCGCCGGTGTCCAGGCCGGGCGCAAGGCCGTCGTCACCGCGTCGGGACAGGCCGTGGCCCTCGCCACGACGGCGTGGACGTTGATCGCCAATCGGAAGCTCGTCGCCGCCGGTGTGGGGGCGGGCTTGTCGGCGGTGACCGCCACGTCCTACCTGGCCGGTCGCCGCGCGGGACGCCGTACGCTCGGCCCGATCACCCGCATGACCGGCGGACGGATCTGACCGGCTGTTCCATCCGCCCGCAGGGGCGGTGGGCCGAACAGCGTGCCTGCGCGCACGAGGTGGCCGGCCCCGGACAGGGACACAGGGCCTCTTGGCTACTTGCGGGCATCGAACCCGCGAAGGCCAAGAGGCCCTGTCGTGCGACGGTTACTCAGCCGGAGCCGGGTGGCTCCCGCTCACGGCAGCACCTCGACGTACCCGTCGGTGCCGTGGACGCGGATCCGCTGTCCGTCCCGGATCAGGCGGGTGGCCTGCTCCACGCCCACGACGGCCGGCAAGCCGTACTCCCGGGCGATCACGGCGCCATGGGTCATCAGGCCGCCCACCTCCGTGACCAGGCCCGCGATTCCGGCGAACAGCGGCGACCAGCTGGGGTCGGTGAAGGCCGTGACCAGGATGTCGCCCGCTTCGAGGTCGGCCTGTGCCATGTCGAGGACGACGCGGGCTCTGCCCTCGATCGTCCCGGCCGAGACCGGAACGCCGACCAGGGCGCCGGGCGGCACGTCGTCGCGCCGGTACGACCCTGTGACCACCTCGCCGTCCGAGGTGAGCACGCGGGGCGGGGTGAGCGCGTGGTACGACCGGAACGCTTCCTTGCGCCGCTCGATGAGCTGGTCGTCCACCTGCTTCGAGCGCACGACGTCACGCAGTTCCTGGAAGGTGAGGTAGAAGATGTCCTCCTTCTCCGGGAGCACGCCTGCTTGCACCAGGCGCTCGGCCTCTCCCAACAGGGCCTGCTTGTAGAGGAAGTAGCGGCTGACGATGCCGTACTTGGGGTACTCCCGGTACCCGATGAAGGTCCGCAGCCGGTCGATCATCCGCTTGGCCTCGTCGGCTTTCCGGTCCCCGTCCGGCAGGGCGCGCAGCCGTGACAGCACGTCCTGTTCCTTCTCCAGCGCCTTGTGCCGACCTTCCTCGAAACGCCGCTCAGCCGCGCCCGGCTCGCAGTTCCGGACGTGGTCGAGGATCGGGGGCACCAGTGTGGTGGGGCGCTCGCGCCAGCGTGGCCTCGTGATGTCGATCTCGCCGACGCAGCGCATGCCGTAGCGGTCGAGGTAGGCCTCGATGGCGTCGCGTGCGTCGGCGCCGCCTTCCACCTTCGGCAGTTCGTCCAGGAAGCCCTCGTCCACGACGCTCTCCAGGAACGCCACCACCTTCGGATGCGGGCGGATCACGTCCGCGACGTCGAGCAGTGCCAGTCCCATCTCGGACGTGATGTTGCCGGGGGCGGAGAGGGTGAGCGTGTCAGCCGCGTTCTTCTCGCCCAGCCACTCCCCCAGCCTGTCGTTGAGCCACCAGGTGGCCTCCATCCCCGCCATGATCGCCTGCATGCTCAGCGGATCACTCAGGACTCGTTTGTGCTCCTCGACCGCCTCCAGCAGGAAGTCGAACAGCGCCGGTCCGCTCTTCGTCCGGATGTCGCGCTCCAGGGCGTCGACGGACGCCTCGCTGCGCTCGATCAACTCGGTGACGAGGGCGGGGTCGGTCTCGATCGGGGCGGGCGCGGCGGCCTTGGCCGGGGACTCGGCGGGGCCGGTGTCCGGGAGAGTGGGGATGAAGTCGTCGCGTTCGAGGACGGTCTCCACGGCGTCCCGGATCAGCGGATCGGCTTTCCCCAGGGCGTCCAGGAGGCCGGCGCGGGTCGTGGGCGAGGCCAGGCGCGGGGTGACGTCGACGAAGAGCCGACCCCCGGCTTCCTGCATCGGCACCATCGCCGTCAGCTGCCACATGGACAGCCCCAACGGTTTCATGGGGTCGGTCATCATCTGCCCGTGGCCGACGGAGACGTAGACGTGGTTCTCCTGGTCGCGGGTCTCGGGGACGGGGAACAGCGTCGTGATGGGGCGGCTCTGCACGATCCGGAAGTCATCGTCGAGCAGGCACCATTCGATGTCCTGCGGGCGGCCGAACCGTGCTTCGATGCGCCGGCCGAGCTCCACCAGCCGCACGGCCTGCTCATCGGTCAGCGCCGGCTGCTGTTGCCGCTGCGGGTCGATCACCACTTCCTGCGTGCCGCCGGACGGCAGGGCGTGAACGGCCCGCTGTTTGGCGGCGATCGTCCTGGCGACGACCTCCCCGTCCCGCACCTTGAAGACGTCCGGGTTCACCAGGCCGGAGACCAGGGCCTCGCCGAGGCCGAAGCCGGCGTCCACGGTGGCGACCTTGCGGTTGCCCGTGACGGGGTCGGCCGTGAACAGGATGCCGGCCGCCTGCGGGAGGACCATCTGCTGCACGACCACGGCCATGTGGACCGTACGGTGGTCAATGCCGTTGCGGCGGCGGTAGGTCACGGCCCGCTCGGTGAACAGCGAGGCCCAACACCGGCTGATGTGCCGGAGGACGGCCGTCGGTCCCATGACATTCAGGTACGTGTCCTGCTGGCCGGCGAAGGAGGCCGTCGGCAGGTCCTCCGCCGTCGCGCTGGACCGGACGGCGTAGGCGGCGTCGTCCCCGGAGCGGCTCAGCGCGTCAGTGATCGCCGCCGCGAGATCGTCCGGCATGGCGATCCCTTCGATGATCCGGCGCACCTGCGCGCTGAGCGCCCGGATGCCCTCCCGGTCGTCCGGGTCCAGGCGCGACAGCTCATCGAGCCGATCGCCGACCGCCGGTTCTTCCGCCATGACCCGCCGGAAGGCGTCCGTCGTCACGCAGAAGCCGTCCGGCACGCGGACGCCGTCGATCCGCGCCAGCGCGCCCAGCTGGGCGCCCTTGCCGCCGACGACCGCGACCCGCGTCTCGTCGACCTCGCGGAGGGCCAGCACGTACGGCCCCACCGGCGCCTCCAGCTCGGTCAGACCCTTCAGCAACTGCTCACGCACCGCGCGCCCTCATCTCTGCAGGTTGTAGCCTCGGCGGACGATTCTGCGCCGTCGCCGGGGCCTTGCCGCAAGCCCCCAGGTGCGCTATACGTTGAGCATGGCAAGGAGCCGGAACTCCTTGCCTTTACTTGTGCCCGCGTGCCCGCGGGCCCTCCAGCCGCCCCCTGTGCCCTCCAGCCACCCGGGTGTGCGCGGCATCGGACCGATGGCGCGCCACGGGCCTCGGCCGAAAGCCGCTCTGACCGGCAGGCACACGCTCTGCGCTCCGACGACCCCGTCCCGCGCCGTCACTCCGACGGTTCGGTTGGATCTGTGGCGGGTGGGGCACTCGGGGCGCGGTCGGCGGCCGGTCGGCCATGGCGCCTTGGGAGGACTTCGTGGCTGTTCGTCATCATCTGATCCGCGTCCCTCCGAGCCGGGTGTGGGACGTCCTCTCCGACGGCACCCGGTACGGCGAGTGGGTGGTGGGGACCTCCCGGTCCTGGCCCGCCCGCGGGCAGTGGCCGCAGACCGGCGCGGCGATCCGCTACGAGATCCGCCTCGGCCCCCGGAAACTGGTCAACGAGACCGTGGTGCGCCACTGCGAGGAAGGCGCCTGCCTGGAGCTGGAGGCCCACGCGGGGCCCCTGGGCACGGCCCGTATCGCGATCGAGCTGCGGCCGTGGGGCGAGGACTGCCTGGTGATCGTCGACGAGCACCCCCTGCGCGGCACGGGAGGCCGGCTGCACAACGCCGCCATCGAGCCCCTGATCCAGCTGCGTCATCGCGCGATGCTCGCCCGGCTCGCACGGTTGTGCGAGAACTCCACCCCCGCTGCGTCGCCGAGGCCCCGCAAGCCCCGGGCCAGGCCGCGCAAGGCGCACGCCGCGCCGAAAGAAGCCGATCCGGAGGCGCCGGACGCGGTGGTGATCGGCGCGGGCCCGAACGGCCTGGTGGCCGCGAACCTGCTCGCCGACGCCGGGTGGAGCGTAGAGGTGCTGGAGGAGCAGCCGGAGCCCGGCGGCGCCGTACGCCACGACCGGGAAGTGGACCCCGAGTTCGTCAGCGACCTCTGCAGTTCGTTCTATCCCCTGGCCGCCGCATCGCCGGTGCTGGCCGGGCTGCGTCTGGAGGATCACGGCCTGCGGTGGAGCCACGCCCCCAGCGTGCTCGCGCACCCCCTCACCGACGGCAGCTGCGCGGTCCTGGACCGGGACGTCGACGTCACCGCCCAGTCCCTCGACGCCTTCGCGAAGGGCGACGGGGACGCCTGGAGGCGGCTGCACGACATGTGGCAGGACCTGGGCCCCGACGTCGTGGACGCACTGTTCACGCCCTTCCCTCCCGTACGCGCCACGGCGCGGCTCGCGCGGCGGCTGCGGGCCGCGGGCGGCCTGCGGATGGCCCGCTCCCTGGCCCTGCCGGTCCGCCGCATGGGCGAGGAGGAGTTCGGCGGGGACGGCGGACGGCTGCTCCTGGCCGGCAACGCCCTGCACGCCGACCTCGCCCCCGAGTCGGCGGGCAGCGGTGGATTCGGCTGGCTCATGTCCATGCTGGGTCAGACCTACGGCTTTCCCGTCCCCGTGGGCGGAGCGGGCGCGCTGGTCCAGGCCCTGACGCGGCGGCTGGAGGCGCGTGGCGGGCGGGTGCGCTGCGGGCAGCGCGTGACCCAGGTCGTGGTCGCGGGCGGGCGGGCCGTCGGCGTGCGGACCGCGTCGGGTGACATGGTGGGGGCGCGCCGGGCGGTCCTCGCCGACGTGTCGGTGCCCGCTCTGTACGGCGAGCTCGTGGACGCCGACCATCTGCCCAGCCAGCTCATGGACGACCTGCGCCGCTTCCAGTGGGACTTCGCCACGTTCAAGGTGGACTGGGCGCTCGACGCCCCCGTGCCCTGGCAGGCATCGCAGGCGGCCCGGGCCGGCACGGTGCACCTCGCCGACGGCATGGACGAGCTCACCCGCTTCGCCGCGCAGATCGCCATGCGGCAGGTCCCGGACCGCCCCTTCCTGCTGTTCGGCCAGATGACCACCGCCGACCCCTCCCGCTCGCCACAGGGCACCGAATCGGCCTGGGCGTACACCCATGTCCCCCACGAGGTCGGCTCCGACGCGGGCGAGGAGGGCATCACCGGCCGCTGGGACGCCGCGGAGGAGGAACGCATGGCCGACCGGATCGAACAGCAAGTCGAACGGTTCGCTCCCGGTTTCCGCTCCCAGATCCGCGCCCGCCGCATCCTGGCGCCCCCGACCCTGCAAGCCCTCGACGACAACCTGCGCAACGGCGCCATCAACGGTGGCACGACCGCGCTGCACCAGCAGCTCTTCTTCCGCCCCGTACCCGGCACCGGACGCCCGGAGACCCCCGTGGCGGGACTCTTCCTCGCCTCGGCCAGCGCCCACCCGGGCGGCGGGGTGCACGGCGCTCCGGGAGCCAACGCCGCCCGCGCCGCCCTGCGCCGTCACTCACCCGGCCTGGTCCGCGCCCAGCGGCTGCTGATGCACCGCGACCGCACGGGAAGCAGCCACTGACCGGCCGACCGCGCCGACGCGCCACCGCACATCCGCACATCCGCACATCCGCACATCCGCACATCCGCACATCCGCAAGGAAGGAACCCATGAACGACGTCGCCGAAGCCTCCGGCTCCCTCGACCCGAGCCACGAGCGTCCCGCCGGCCTCGACAACCTCGACAACCTCGACGACAAGACCGTCGAGGCGCTCGGAGCGCTCTCCAAGGCGTGGGAGACCACCGAGCGGGCCCGGGGCCGCCTGTACGACTTCCACCAGCTGACCGGGACCGCCGACCTGCAACTGGACGACGCCGTAAGACTGCTGAAGGAGGCCGGTCATCCCGAGTGGGCCGAGAAGGTCCGCACGGAGATCCTGGGCCGCAACGTCATCCCCGGGCACTGGACGTTCCAGATCATCGAGGCGTACAACGCCACCTACTACCAGCCCTTCCAGGAGCTGGAGACGAGTGCCGTCCAGGAACTCGCCGGGGGCCGTGACCACCTGTACGAGGCGCAGCTCAAGGAGAAGCGCCGTACGCCCGCCCACCCGGACCACACGCAGGGCCCGATGGGACGGCAGACCTGACCGAATCGAGCCGGCCGATGCAGACCTTCCTGCCAGAATCCGACTTCCACCGCACCGCCCTGCTGCTGGACCGGCGACGACTGGGCAAGCAGCGCGTCGAAGCCCTCCAGGTGCTGCGCGGCCTGATCATCCCCGGCTACGGGTGGCGCCGGCACCCGGCCGTACGCATGTGGACCGGGTACGAGGAGGCACTCGTCCGGTACGGCCTGGAGATCTGCCGGGTCTGGCGGGACCAAGGACACCAGGACAGCTGCGCGGCATCCCTCGTCTCCCAGCTGGCCGCGCACCGGCCCGGTACCGCGGTGCGCGACCAGCCCGCCCTGGCGGCCGCGGGTGAGCTGCCGCCCTGGCTGGGCGACGAGCCCTTCCACGAAAGCCACCGCTCCGCCCTGGTCCGCAAGGACCCGGACACCTACGCCGCGCTCTTCCCCGGCGTCCCCGACGACCTGCCCTACGTGTGGCCGGCCTCGGACCGCGAGCGCTGACGGAGCGGCCGGTTCAGCACCTGGTGGTGACGCCTCCGGTCTCGTCGCCCTTGAGGTAGATACCGCTGACATAGCCGACCCCGCCCGCGTTCAGCGGCAGCCGGATCCACTTGTCGTTGGTGATGCCCTCCGCGGTCACGCTCTGACCCACGGTCCAGCAATGGGCGGGGTACGACTGACCCGCGTACACCTTGCTGACGGCGTTGCACGAAGTCGACGCGCAGGAACGGACGTTGGCCTCGGCCCACGCCGTCACCGTCGACCCACCACC
>NZ_JBSFVD010000034.1:0-39190 GCF_053592135.1 Streptomyces sp. NPDC002784
ACCGACGACACCGTCCTCCCGACCGAACTCACCGCATAACCTAAAAAACGAGATCACCGAGTGGCCGTCAATACACCACTCCAGCGGACGTGACCTCACTCTGCGGTCCAGGTGATCCGATCCGCCGGTGTCGAGGCGCCAGGCATGGTCCCAGTCGAGGGCGATGCGGTTACGGCGCCGCACGTCCGGATCCTGGAGCAGCTCTGCTGTCAGGCCAGGGTCGTTGTCATGGAGCAGGCTCAGCAGCTCATGTCGTACGGAGCGCACGTTCGCTCGCTCCAGGACCGTGAGCTTTGCCGTTTCCCCGCACTTGGTGCAGAGGGCGAGGAGCCAGGCATCGATGAGTTTGTGGTGTGCGTTGACGCGAAACTTGCCGCTTGCCCGGAAGCGGTCGGACGCGCACGTGTGGCAGTGGCGGCGAATGAGCGGCGGGCAGGTGGGCATGACCACCCAGGTGTTGAGCACAGAAGTACACCGGTTTCAGTGAGAAGTCCGCAGCAGAAAGGAGCGCGGCGCAGATGCGCGACGCGCGACAAATCAGCGCTCGGGAGGTCTCACAGGGTGTACAACGGCACGTCCTTGCCTGGGCAACTTGGTTCTGCAGGACGGTAATGGCGCCGGGCGGCGCTTTCCACCGGTTTTCGGCGGCCTCGCACGGGAGCCTCTGACCCGCCACGGTCAGTCCGAGGGGAGAGCGCCACACCGGCTCCGCTTGTGGCCAGCGGCCGGCCCCGTACCTCGTCCCTCTCCGGCAGAACCCGCGGTTGTACCGGGCTCGGCAGGGACCCTGCTAGGCGCGGTGCAGCCGGCGGTACTTGCCGGGCGTCAGTGCGTTCGCAGCCGTGAAGTGGGAGTAGAAACTGCTCTGTGAGCCGAACCCTGCGGAGAGGGCGACCTCCGTCATGGGTATGTCCGTGGCCGCCAGCAGGCGCCGCGCCTCGGCCATCCGGCACTCGGCCAGATAGCCGTGCAGCGTGGTGCCGATGACTTCCTTGAACACGCGCATCGCGTAGTGCGGGTGCAGGGGAACCGCGGCCGCCACGCGTTCGACGGTGAGGGGCTCGCGGAAGTGCACCGTGATGAAGTGCGCCATCCGGGCCGCGTGCTCGACGGCACCGTCCCTCGGCAGGACGGGCGCCCCGTGGTGTTCCCCTGCGGTGGCCAGGGCTAGCCTGCGCAGTCGTGCCTCGATCTCCAGCAGGGCGATGCGGCGCGGCTCCTCGTCCCGGTGGGCGAGATCCTCGGACCACCGGCTGAACAGCGCGTGGTCGGCGTCCCGGGGACCCGGCACGCTCTCCAGCAGCGGCACTCCCCGTAGCAAAGTCCTGACCACCGGGTCGGGCATGCGCCAGCCGAGGAAGATCTCGCACGGCACGGTCAGCCAGCGCATCGTGCTGTTCGGTGTCGCGGAGACGAGCTGATGCGGGACGGCTGCCCAGAAGGCGGCGATCCCGCCACGCCGGAGCACGGTCCTGCGCCCGCGGAACAGGTACACCAGGTCGGTGTCGCCCGCGAAGTTGATCTCTATGTCGTCATGCCGGTGCGCGTGGTTCATGACGGAGACCCGGCCCTGCCAGCAGGCGAGGCCGAAGTCGTCGCTTCGAGGTTCGTGGGACTGCGGCAAGTGACGATCCGGGAAGGAGAGGCGAGCAGGGCGGAGGAACGGGCTTCCCGGAAGTGGTTCCGTGAAGTCGTCCCGATCCTGCCAGCAGGATCGCGCCTGTCCGACCTGAGGAGAACCACTCGTGCACGCTTCCACCGGGAACGCCGTGTCCCCTTTCCACCTGACGTCCGAGGAAGTGGCGTTCTTCGACGAGAACGGCTACCTCGTCCTTCGTGACCGGGTTCGGGGAGACATGCTGCGCCGCCTGCAGCGGGCGGCGGACCACTGGATCGCCGCCGGGGACGGGCCCATGCGGCACAGCGAGGACTATCACTTCGCCGACCGCCCCAGCGGACGCGTCCTGTTCCGCGTCGACTACGTGCACGCCAAGGGCGACGCCGCGTCCCTGGAACTGCTCGGCTCCCCCGAAGTGCTCGGGATCGCGGAGAGCCTGGCCGGGCCCAACTTCGTCCCCACCTACGAGTCGCTGGTGTTCAAGAACGAGGGCGACGGTGCCCCCGTCCCGTGGCACCAGGACGCAGTCCACCCCCGTGACCACCGCATCTTCAACGTCGACGTCTACCTCGACGCCTCACGCGACGGCGAGGGCGCGCTGCGTGTCGTGCCCGGCTCGCAGCGCCGGAAGGCCGACGTGTGCGAACTCGCCGCGCAGCACGGCTGGGACATCCCCGGCGCGGTGACGGTGGAGATGGAGCCCGGGGACGTCCTCGTCCACGACGTGATGCTGGTGCACGGCTCCGAGCCCGTCCAGGGCAACCAGTTGCGGCGCACCCTGTACTACGAGTTCCGTGCGGCGGAACAGATCCTGGAGCAGGGCCCCTGGGACGAGGCCTGGATCGACGCGCGCCTGCGCCTGCTTCCGCTCGCCCTGCGCCAGTACCGAGCCGTTCACCCCGAGGGATCCGGCTTCACCTGGCCCATCGAGGAATCCCTGCGGCCCCGGCCGCTGGGGGACCACGAAACGGAACTGCGGCTGGTGCACGACGTCCACACCCCCGGATCCTTCTGCAGCGCGGGAGATGTCCCCGAAAGGACCCGGTGACGGTCTGCCGCCCGGCGCCCCACGGTGGGATCCGAGAAAACCGAAAGGCCGCCTACGCGGTCCCCGCGATGCGGGGGCCTTACTTGACCTCAATGAAGCTTGAGGTTCTAGCGTCCCCGTATGCCCTGCACCGGAGTGCGGGCTTCGCACCAGCAGCTCCAGGGGGACCTCCCATGACGACGACCCAGCCGCTCTCCGACGCCGAACTCGCCCGACAGCCCGCCGCCTACTGGACGGGCGTCGCGTACGAGGCACTCATCGCGTACACCCGGGCCCGGCAGGCCGAAAAGGGCAACACCCAGCCCCAGTACTGGCTGCTGCGCAACCTGTCGGTGAACGACATCTCACCCGACGGAGAGGGGATGACCCTCTCCGAACTGCAGGCGGCCATGGCCTCCTACATCCGGCCCGAGGACGACCTGTCGGCGGAAGCCGAGGTGCTCGTGGAGCGCGGCTGGCTGCGCCGGGACGCCGAGGACCGGCTGTGGCTCACCGAGGAGGGGGATCAGGCCCGAGTCGACCTCGCGCGCAACGCCCCCGCGATTCGCGCCGCCCTCCACGAGGGGATCGATGACGCGGACTACGTCACCACGGTGAGGGTGCTCCAGCGGCTGATCCGCAATGCGGGCGGGACGGCCGCCTGAAGCGCGCCTCCGACGCACACGGCCGCGACCCCGTCCGCTCGCACTTTGTCCTGTCTGTGGAAAAAGAAGCGTCGCACTCCTGCGTAAGTACTTCCCACTCAGGAAAATCGTTGTTACGTTCCTCCTCGTCAGCCCGACGGCACCGTCGGCGGAGACAGGCGCCTGCGGCTCCGGCCGTGGGTGAGGGGAGAGGAGGGATCGTGCGACGGATGACCGCTCGACCTGAGAACGCACATCAGGCGCGGCTGCTTCGTCTGCTGCGTGACACCGGGTCCAACTCCCGTGCCCAGATGAGCGATCTGGTGGACCTGTCCCGTTCGAAGCTGGCCGTCGAGGTGGACCGGCTGCTGGAGACGGGGCTGGTTGTCGCGGACGGGCTTGCCCCCAGCCGGGGCGGCAGGCGGTCCCACAACATCCGGCTCGCGCCGACGCTGCGCTTCCTCGGTGTCGACATCGGTGCCACATCGATCGACGTCGCCGTGACGAACGCGCAGCTGGAGGTCCTGGGGCAGCTCAATCAACCGATGGATGTCCGCGAGGGGCCGGTCGCGGTCTTCGAGCAGGTGCTGGCGATGGCTGCCAAGTTGCAGGCATCCGGTCTGGCCGAGGGCTTCGACGGCGCCGGCATCGGCGTCCCGGGCCCGGTCCGTTTCCCGGAGGGCGTGCCGGTCGCGCCGCCGATCATGCCGGGCTGGGACGGCTTCCCCGTGCGGGAGGCGCTCAGCCAGGAACTGGGCTGCCCGGTCATGGTCGACAACGACGTGAACCTGATGGCGCTGGGGGAGCAGCACGCGGGCGTCGCACGCTCCGTGGGCGACTTCCTGTGCGTCAAGATCGGGACCGGTATCGGCTGCGGGATCGTCGTCGGTGGCCAGGTCTACCGGGGGACGACCGGCAGCGCCGGCGACATCGGCCATATCCAGGTGGAACCGGCGGGCCGTGCGTGTGCGTGCGGCAACCGGGGCTGTCTGGAGGCGCACTTCAGCGGTGCCGCCTTGGCCGCCGACGCGGAACAGGCCGCGCGCGAGGGCCGGTCGGCGGAACTCGCTGTCCGGCTGGAGGCGGCCGGGCGTCTGACGGCCGAGGATGTATCGGCCGCCGCGGCGGCGGGGGACGCGGTAGCACTGGAGCTGATCCGGGAGGGTGGGAAGCGACTTGGGCAGGTCATCGCCGGGCTGGTCAGTTTCTTCAATCCGGGGCTGGTCGTGATCGGCGGCGGTGTCACCGGGCTCGGGCACACCCTGCTGGCCAGTGTCCGCACCCAGGTGTACCGGCAGTCGTTGCCGCTGGCCACGCGCAACCTGCCCATCGTGCTGGGCGAGTTGGGACCGGCCGCCGGAGCCATCGGCGCGGCCCGCCTCATCACCGACCACGTCTTCTCTCCGGCCTGACCGCACCCCGGTCCGGCCGGCAAGAGCCACTCCGAGCGCTCCAGCAACCTGAGGGCGCCTCCCGAATCACGGCGCCCCAACAACAGGCGCTGGCCAACCTCACCGGCGTCCCGGGACCACCAGCGCGCCTCGGCAACCCCATGGGCGCCAAGCACCCCCCGTAAAGCTGCCGCGACAGCACCCGTACCACCATCCATACAGCCCCCGCACCACCATCCGTACCGCCCCCGCACCACCCCCAGCCCTGCCGTACCCCCCGCACCACACCACGACGGGCCGCACCCCCCACCGCATGACCGCCGGGCCACCAGGCCCCGCTCCGCCCTGCCCTCACGGCCCCGGCACACACCACGCCAAGGGCACCCGGGAGCCGCCCGCCCACCCGAAACGCCTTGTCCAGCCCGCCCGTTCACGGCCCGCACCTGCCGAGGGGATTCCTCATGGCACCACAACCACCCCTGCTCACCATGTCCGGGATCACCAAGTCCTTCCCGGGCGTCCGCGCCCTGGACGGTGTGGATCTCGAAGTCCAGGCCGGCGAAGTCCACTGTCTCCTCGGCCAGAACGGCGCCGGCAAGTCCACCCTGATCAAAGTGCTCGCCGGAGCTCACCAGCCCGACGGCGGGGAGATCACCTGGCAGGGCGAGACGGTGTCCCTCGGGTCGCCGATCGCCGCCATGCGCCTCGGCATCGCCACCATCTACCAGGAACTCGACCTGATCGAGGGGCTGTCCGTCGCGGAGAACGTCTTCCTCGGGCACGAACCGACGTCCGCGGGATTCGTCGTACGCGGGTCCGCCGCCCGTGAGGCGACGGCCGAGTTGCTGCGGCGCCTCGGGCATCCGGAGATCGAACCGGGGCGACTGGTCGGGGAGTTGTCCGCGGCCCAGCAGCAGATCGTCTCCATGGCGCGGGCGCTCTCCCATGAGGTGCGGCTGATCGTGATGGACGAGCCGTCCGCGGCGCTGGACCCCGAGGAGGTCGACAACCTCTTCCGGATCGTGGGCGATCTGACGGCCGACGGTGTCGCCGTCATCTACATCTCCCACCGGCTGGAGGAGATCCGGCGCATCGGCGACCGGGTCACGGTCCTGAAGGAGGGCCGCTCGGTCGCCGGCGGACTGCCCGCCAAGTCGACGCCGACCCATGAGGTCGTCGCTCTGATGACCGGCAGGAATGTCGAGTACGTCTTCCCCGAGCGGCCGGAGGCGGGCTTCGCGGCGGGACGGGAGTCGGTGCTGAAGGTCGAAGGGCTCACCCGGCAAGGGGAGTTCGCGCCCGTCGACTTGGAGCTGCGGCCCGGCGAGATCGTCGGTCTGGCCGGGCTCGTCGGCTCCGGCCGGTCCGAGATCCTGGAGACGATCTACGGGGCTCGCAGGCCCGATGCCGGCCGTGTCCTCGTCGACGGAACCCCTCTGCGCCCCGGCAGTGTCCGCGCCGCCGTCCGCGCCGGTATCGGCCTCGCACCCGAGGAACGCAAGGCGCAGGCCCTGCTGATGCTGGAGTCGGTCAGCAGCAACGTCTCGGTCTCCACGCTGTCCCGGTTCGCCCGCGCGGGCTGGCTCGACCGGCGTGCCGAGCGGGCCGCGACACACCAGGCGGTCCGGGAGCTGTCCCTGCGGCCGGACAACCCCGATGCCGCGATCAGGACCCTGTCCGGCGGCAACCAGCAGAAGGCGGTGCTCGCCCGCTGGCTGTTGCGCGGCTGCAAGGTGCTGCTGCTGGACGAGCCGACCCGGGGTGTGGACATCGGCGCCCGGGCGGAGCTGTACGCCGTGATCCGCAGGCTGGCCGACGAGGGCCTGGCCGTCCTGCTCGTCTCCAGTGAGGTGCCCGAAGTCCTCGGTCTCGCCGACCGGGTGCTGGTGCTGCGGGAAGGCAGCGTCGTGCACACGGCGGACGCCCGGGACCTCGACGAGCACCGTGTACTCGATCTTGTGATGGAAGGGAGCCCGACGCCATGACGCAGCCGGCCACCGCGGAGCAGCAGGACGCACCGTCGTCCGCCGACAAGTCCGCGACGGACAAGGAGAATGCGCGCCGACCGCTCGTACTGCGGTGGGACATGCGCACCCTGTCGTTGCTCGGAGTCCTCGCGGTCCTCGTCCTGGTCGGTGGGATCACCGCACCGGACGAGTTCCTGGCGACGAGCAATCTCCAACTCGTCCTCACCCAGGCGTCCGTGATCGGTGTCGTCACCGTGGGCATGACGTTCGTCATCACCAGCGGCGGGATCGACCTGTCGGTCGGCGCGATCGTGGCGCTGGCCTCGGTGTGGGCGACGACCGTGGCCACCCAGGAGTTCGGCTTCGCGGGCATCCTCTTCACCGCGGTGATCGTCGGCCTGGGCTGCGGTCTCGTCAACGGTGTGCTGATCGCCTACGGCAGGCTGGTGCCGTTCATCGCGACGCTGGCCATGTTCGCCTCCGCCCGCGGTCTGGCGCTGCAGATCACCGACGGCAGCACGCAGATCGTCACCGTCGAGTCGGTGCTCGACCTCGGTGCCCGGGACGCCTACATCCTCGGCATCCCGCCCCTGGCCCTGATCTTCGCCGCGGTCACCCTGATCGGCTGGCTGCTGCTCAACCGCACCACCTTCGGCCGCCGCACCGTAGCGGTCGGCGGCAACGCGGAAGCGGCCCGCCTCGCCGGCATCGACGTACGCCGCCAGCGGCTGTACCTGTACCTGCTGTCCGGACTGTGCTGCGGTATCGCCGCGTTCATGCTGATCGTGCTCGCCGGCTCGGGCCAGAACACCAACGGCAACCTCTACGAGCTGGACGCCATCGCCGCGGCCATCATCGGCGGCACCCTCCTCAGCGGTGGTCGCGGCACGATCGTGGGCTCCGTCCTCGGCGTCCTGATCTTCACCACGATCACCAACATCTTCGCGCTGAACAACATGGAGACCGCTGTCCAGCAGATCGCGAAGGGCGCGATCATCGTCGCCGCCGTCCTGGTCCAGCGCCGCTCACTGCGCGGCGGAGACGCCTGACGCTGTACAGCGCACCAGCCGTACAGAGCATCGGCCGTACAGCGCAACAGCCGTACACCACAACGGCCGTACACCGCATCGCCGGACGGTGGGCCCCTGACACCACCGTCCCGGCCCACCCCCACCCTCAGCTCCACCCCCACTTCCCCTTTCTCACGCACCACGCCCAGTCGAAGGGTCGATCCAGAATGGCAAGAATCCCCGCCACCAGCCGCAGAGCACTCCTGTTCGGCACCGCCGCCGTTTCCGCCGGCGCGCTGCTGACGGCCTGCACCAGCAATGAGCCCACCGACCAGGAACCGGCCGCGGAGAACGCCCCGGCCGCGGACGACAAGCCGGGCAAGGCCGTCACCATCGGCTTCGCCGGGCCCCAGGCCGACCACGGCTGGCTCAACGCCATCAACGACAACGCCAAGAACCGGGCGAAGAAGTACTCCGACGTCACCTTGGAGATCACCGAGGGCTCCAACGACACCGCCCAGCAGATCGGCCAGATCCAGACGCTGATCAACAAGAAGGTCGACGTCCTGGTGATCCTGCCGGCCGACGGCAAGGCCCTCACCCAGGTCGGCCTGGAGGCCATGCGGGCGGGCATCCCCGTCGTCAACCTGGACCGCATCTTCAACTCCCCGCAGGCGTACCGCTGCTGGATCGGCGGCGACAACTACGGCATGGGCCTCAACGCCGGCCACTACATCGGCGAACAGCTCAAGGACAAGAAGAACGCCAAGGTCGTCGAACTCGCCGGGCTCGACAACCTCGAACTGACCCAGCAGCGCACCAAGGGCTTCGACGACGCCCTGAAGAACTACCCCAACATCAAGAAGGTGGCCCGCCAGGCCGCCGAGTTCACCGTCGAGTCGGGGCAGGCCAAGATGGCCCAGCTCCTGCAGGCCCAGTCGAAGTTCGACGCGCTGTGGAACCACGACGACGACCAGGGCGTGGGCGCGCTGCGCGCCATCGAGCAGGCCGGACGCGACGACTTCCTGATGGTCGGCGGCGCGGGCGCCAAGTCCGCGATGGACGCCATCAAGGCCGGCAACAGCGTGCTCAAGGCGACCGTCCTGTACCCGCCGACCATGGCCGCCTCCGCGATCGACCTGGCCCGCGCGCTCGGTCAGGGCAAGGGCGTCGGCGGTCTCGCCGAGTTCGAGATCCCGTCGTCGCTGACCCTCTACTCGGCCGTGGTCACCAAGGACAACGTCGACCAGTACCTGCCGACCGGCTTCATCTAGACCGGACCGGCCGCGCGCCGCACGAACAAGCGATGAGTCAGTGACACTCCGACGAGGAGGAATCCGTATGGAACACAGGGGCAGTGGGACCGCACCGCCGGCACTCGGCGTGGGCATGGTCGGGTACGCGTTCATGGGCGCCGCGCACTCACAGGGGTGGCGCACCGTGGGACACGTCTTCGACCTGCCGCTGCGGCCGGTCCTGGCCGCGATAGCCGGCCGCGACGCACACGCCGTGCGCACGGCGGCCGACAAGCACGGCTGGGCCGCGGCGGAGACCGACTGGCGTGCCCTCCTGGCCCGCGACGACGTACAGCTCGTCGACATCTGCACACCGGGCGACAGCCATGCGGAGATCGCCATCGCGGCGCTGGAGGCGGGCAAGCACGTGCTGTGCGAGAAGCCCCTGGCCAACTCGGTCGCCGAGGCGGAGGCCATGGTCGCCGCCGCCGAAGCGGCCCGCGAACGAGGCCAGTTGGCGATGGTGGGCTTCAACTACCGGCGGGTGCCCGCGCTCACCTACGCCCGCCGGCTCATCGCCGAGGGCAGGCTCGGCACCCTGCGCCACGTCCGGGTGACGTACCTTCAGGACTGGCTGGTCGACCCCGACTTCCCGCTCACCTGGCGGCTGCAGCGCGAGCACGCGGGATCGGGGGCGCTGGGCGACCTCGGCGCGCACATCGTCGACCTGGCCCAGTTCCTGGCGGGTGAGGAACTGGTGGGGGTCTCCGCCCAGATGGAGACCTTCGTCAAGGACCGCCCCCGTCTGGACGGTGCCTCCCAGGGCCTGACCGCGTCCGGCGGCACCTCGCGCGGGCCGGTCACGGTCGACGACGCGGCCGTCTTCACCGGCCGGCTCGCCTCGGGAGCGCTCGCCACGTTCGAGGCGTCCCGGATGGCGACAGGACGCAAGAACGCCCTGCGGCTGGAGATCAACGGCGAGTCCGGTTCGCTCGCCTTCGATCTGGAGCGGCTCAACGAACTGTCCTTCCACGACCACGACGAGCCCGCCGCCACGGCCGGCTTCCGCAGGATCCTCGTCACCGAGCCCGAACACCCCTACCTGGAGGGGTGGTGGCCGCCGGGCCACGGCCTCGGCTACGAGCACACCTTCGTCCACCAGGCCCGCGACCTGGTGGAGGCCATCGCGTCCGGCACCGACCCGATGCCGTCGTTCGCCGACGGTCTCCAGGTGCAGCGGGTCCTCGCGGCGGTGGAGGAGAGCGCGCAGAAGAACTCCGTCTACACCCCCGTCCAGGCCGAAGTCCTCTAGCCGAAGACCACTAGCGGAAAAGCACTGTTGGGAGCCGCCATGCCACGCCCGTTCACCCTGTTCACCGGTCAGTGGGCCGATCTTCCGCTGGAGGAGGTCTGCCGTCTGGCCCGCGACTTCGGTTACGACGGACTCGAACTCGCCTGCTGGGGCGACCACTTCGAGGTCGACAAGGCCCTGGCCGACCCTTCGTATCTCGATTCGCGGCGTCAGCTGCTGGAGAAGTACGGCCTGAAGTGCTGGGCGATCTCCAACCACCTGGCCGGGCAGGCGGTCTGCGACGCCATCATCGACGAACGCCACCAGGCGATCCTGCCCGGCGCGGTGTGGGGCGACGGCGATCCGGAAGGGGTGCGGCAGCGGGCGGCGGAGCGGATGAAGGACACCGCCAGGGCCGCGGCCGCCTTCGGGGTGGACACCGTCATCGGCTTCACCGGTTCGGCGATCTGGCATCTGGTGGCGATGTTCCCGCCCGCCCCCGAGTCGATGATCGAGCGCGGTTATGAGGACTTCGCGCAGCGCTGGAACCCGATCCTGGACGTCTTCGACGCCGAGGGCGTCCGCTTCGCCCACGAGGTCCACCCCAGTGAGATCGCCTACGACTACTGGACCACCCAGCGCGCGTTGAAGGCGGTCGGGCACCGCCCGGCCTTCGGCCTGAACTTCGATCCCTCGCACTTTGTGTGGCAGGACCTGGACCCGGTCGGTTTCCTCTACGACTTCCGGGACCGGATCTACCACGTGGACTGCAAGGAGGCCCGCAAGCGTCTCGACGGCCGCAACGGCCGCCTGGGCTCCCACCTGCCCTGGGGCGACCCGCGCCGCGGCTGGGACTTCGTCTCCGCCGGCCACGGCGACGTCCCGTGGGAGGACGTCTTCCGGATGCTGCGCTCCATCGACTACCAGGGCCCGATCTCCGTGGAGTGGGAGGACGCGGGCATGGACCGCCTCCAGGGCGCCCCGGAGGCACTGGCCCGCCTGAAGGCGTACGACTTCGAACCCCCGTCGGCCTCCTTCGACGCCGCCTTCGGCAGCGGCGACAGCTGAACGCTCCACACCGGGCCGCGTAGTCGGCCTGGTTCGGGCTGCCCGGAGACGCCTTTGTCCTGAGCTGGGAAAAAGTTGGCCCTTTTCGTTGCACGAGGACTATCCGCCGAGGACGAACCGGGCTACGGTCCCTTCCGTGTACAGGCGCCACACAGTGGTTTGAGACTGATCGTGCATCCCGGTCGCAACGGGCCCACCGCTCGTTCGACCGGCCTACGGAGGACAAGGCAGGGCCAAGAGCCCTCAGGCATCCCGCACTTCTCACCGACGCCCGCACCCACGCCGACACCGCGCCGACCACACAGCAGCCCTCCCGGGCCGCGGCCCGAGCCGCCCCAATGCCGGCGGTGGGCGGGAGGCCCCCCGCGCCCCGCCCACCGTCCTCCAACCACATCGGACCCTCGACATGGCAGGAAGGCAGCCCGTGAACAACGACGGGAACGCAGCACAGCCCCAGACCGGCGGGCCGACCGTACGCACCGGGGTCTGGTTCGTCGGCGCCCGCGGATCGGTGGCCACCACGGCCGTCGCCGGATGCGCGGCGGTCACCGCCGGACTGCATCCGCCGACCGGGATGGTCACGGAGACCCCGCCGTTCGACGGCACCGGCCTGCCGCCCCTGTCCTCCCTCGTGTTCGGCGGCCACGACACCGCCGACTGCCCGCTGCCCAAGCGGGCCGAGCACCTCACCGGCGCGGGCGTCCTGCCGCACGGTCTCGCCTCCGCCGTACACGCCGAACTCCAGGCGGCCGACCGGGAGATACGGACCGGCGGACCGCTCCCGGGCGACCTGCGCGGCGACGAGGAACTCATCACGGACTTCGCCGCCGACCTCACCGCGTTCCGCCGCCGCAACGCCCTGGCACGGGTGGTCGTCGTCAACGTCTCCTCCACCGAACCGCTGCCCGCACCCGACGCCGTACGGCTGCCGCCCAGTTCCCTCTACGCGGCCGCCGCCGTGCGCGCCGGCTGCCCCTACGTCAACTTCACCCCGTCCACGGGCCTGCGCACCCCGGCTCTCACGGAGGCCGCCGCGGCGGGCGGGCTGCCGCACGCGGGCCGGGACGGCAAGACCGGCCAGACGCTGCTGCGGGCCGTGCTCGCCCCCATGTTCGTCCAGCGCGCCCTGGAGGTGCGGGCCTGGTCCGGCACCAACCTGCTGGGCGGCGGCGACGGGGCGGCGCTGGCCGACCCGGCGGCGGCCGCGGCCAAGAACGCCGGCAAGGAGCGCGTGCTGGCCGACACGCTCGGGCACACGCCGCAGGGCGAGGTGCACATCGACGACGTGCCGGCGCTCGGCGACTGGAAGACCGCCTGGGACCACATCGCCTTCGACGGCTTCCTCGGCTCGCGGATGATCCTCCAGACCATCTGGCAGGGCTGCGACTCGGCCCTGGCCGCACCGCTCGTCCTGGACCTGGCCCGCCTGGTCGCCCGCGCCCACGAGGCGGGCCTGTCCGGACCGCTGCCGGAACTCGGCTTCTACTTCAAGGACCCCGATGCCGGTCCGTCGGGCCTGTCGGAGCAGTTCACCGCGCTGCTGTCGTTCGCCGACCGCCTGCGGGAGGCCCAGTGATCCGCTCCCTGCTGTCCCGCCTGGCGCCGCCCGCGCTGATGCCCGCCCCGGGGGCTGCCCGATCCGGCAACGGCCAGGGCGACGCGGGCGCCGCACCGGGGCGCGGGCGGCGGGCGCGGCTGCGGGACTGGGCCGAACTGCTGCGTGTCTCCGCGCTGTTCACCGTGCCCGGTGACGCCCTCGCCGGTGCCGCGGCCGCCGGCCTGCGGCCCAACCGCGGTACGGCGTACGCGGTGGGCGCCTCGCTCTGCCTCTACGAGGCGGGCATGGCGCTCAACGACTGGGCCGACCGCGACGAGGACGCCGTGGACCGCCCGCACCGCCCCCTGCCCTCCGGCCGTATCTCCCCGACGGCGGCGCTGGGCGCGGCCGGGCTGCTGACCGCGGCCGGCCTGACACTCGCCGCCCGCGCCGGACGCCCCGCACTCGCGGTGGCATCGGCACTGACCGCCACGGTCTGGGCGTACGACCTGCGGCTGAAGCACACCCCCGCGGCCCCGGCGGCGATGGCGGCGGCCCGCGCCCTGGACCTCCTGCTCGGCGCCACGGCGACCCGCCCGGCCCGAGACACGGCACCGCCCGCCCCCGCCTCTTCCGGACGGGACGCCCACACGCCGCAAGGCGCGGCTCCCGCCGCCGCGGTGCTGGCCGCCCACACCTACGCCGTCACCGCCGTGTCCCGGCACGAGGCGCACGGCGGTTCGACGCTCACCCCCCTCGCCGCGCTCGGCGCGACGAGCACCCTCGGCCTGCTGCTGGCCCGGACGCCCGCGCAGGCGGGGATCGTCCCGGCGTGGTCGGCCGCCGCGTACCTCCGTACCGCCGCCGTGCCCTGTCTGCACGCCGCCCTCAACCCGTCCCCGCACCTCACGCAGCGCGCCGTCGGCGGGGGGATCCGCGCCATGATCCCGCTGCAGGCCGCGCTCGCCGCCCGGTCCGGGTCGGCCGGTACCGCCCTCACGCTGCTGGGCCTCGTACCGCTGGCCCGCACGCTCGCACGGAAGGTGAGCCCCACGTGAGCCACCGGCAGGAACTGCGCCTCGGTTACGGCACCAACGGCCTCACCGACCTCCGCCTCGACGACGCCCTCGGCCTGCTCGCCGACCTGGGCTACGACGGTGTCGGGCTCACCCTCGACCACATGCATCTCGACCCGCTCGCCCCCGGCCTCGCCACCCGGACCGCCCAAGTCGCCCGCAGGCTCGGCGAACTCGGCCTGA
Organism: Streptomyces sp. NPDC002784; assembly: GCF_053592135.1. Classification (NCBI taxonomy): domain Bacteria; kingdom Bacillati; phylum Actinomycetota; class Actinomycetes; order Kitasatosporales; family Streptomycetaceae; genus Streptomyces; species Streptomyces sp. NPDC002784. Next base: position 14,048 of record NZ_JBSFVD010000034.1, read on the forward strand.
CCGCGGCCGTGGAGACCGGCGCCCGCTATGTGCTCGACCCGCGCCGCAAGCACGGTCCGTCGCTGCTCGACCCGGATCCCGAGGGGCGGGCCGCCCGCACCCGGCTGCTGATCACGGCGGTCGGCGTCGCGGCCGACCTCGGAGCGCACGCCGTGCACTGCTTCAGCGGCATCACACCGCCCGGCACCGACGACGGCACCGCCTGGCGGCGACTGCAGGAGTCGCTCGGACCCGTGCTCGACGCCGCGGCCGTCGCCGGTGTGCCGATCGCGATCGAACCCGAACCGGGACACCTCCTGGCCACCCTCGCCGACTTCCACCACCTGCGCACCCTGCTCGGCAGCCCCGCCGCGCTCGGGCTGACGCTCGACATCGGCCACTGCCAGTGCCTGGAGGACGACCCGCCCGCCGAGTGCGTGCGTGCCGCCGCGCCCTGGCTGCGGCACGTGCAGATCGAGGACATGCGCCGCGGAGTGCACGAGCATCTGCCGTTCGGCGACGGGGAGATCGACTTCCCGCCCGTGCTGGACGCGCTCGCCGCCACCGGCTACCAGGGCCTGACCGTGGTCGAGTTGCCGCGTCACTCCCACGCCGGGCCGGAACTGGCCCGTTCCTCGATCGAGTTCCTGCGCACCATGGCAGCCACCGCCACGAAGGGAGCGCCGGCCTCATGACGCCTCGCACCCCCGACGACGTCGCCGCGGCGCTGCCCGACGACACCGCGCGCGCCTGGTTCGACGCGGCGCTGGCCGACGCGGCACGCGCGGCCACGCCACCCCCCATCTCGTCCGGCGTCCCCGCGTGGGAGCTGCGGTTCGCCGCCGCCGGGCGGCACTGCGGCCACGACAACGCCGACGCCGTCCGGACCGTGCTGCTGGCCGAGGCCCGGGCGGGAGTGGAGACCCTGACCCGGCTCTACCAGCACGGCAGTGCCGCCGAACGCCGCGCCGTACTCCAGGCGCTCCCGGCCCTGGTCGACGGACCGCACGCCCGCCACCTCGTCGAGGACGCCCTGCGCACCAACGACACCAGCCTGGTCCGCGCCGCGGTCGGCCCCTACGCCGCCGCCCACCTCGACCCGCACGCCTGGCGGCACGCCGTCCTGAAGTGCCTGTTCACCGGTGTCCCCGTCGACGCGGTCGCGAGCCTGCCGCAACGGGCGGCCGGGGACGGCGAACTGGCCCGCATGCTCACCGACTACGCCGCCGAACGGAGCGCCGCCGGCCGTGACGTCCCCGACGATCTCGGCCGCGTGCTGACCCTGACGGGCGAAGAGCCCAAGGAGCGTTGATGCGTATCTTCGACCCGCACATCCACATGACGTCACGCACCACCGACGACTACGAGGCGATGTACGCCGCCGGGGTACGAGCCGTCGTCGAACCGTCCTTCTGGCTGGGCCAGCCCCGCACCTCCCCGGCCGCGTTCGTCGACTACTTCGACTCCCTCCTCGGCTGGGAACCCTTCCGCGCCGCCCAGTACGGCATCGCCCACCACTGCACCCTCGCCCTCAACCCCAAAGAGGCCAACGACCCCCGCTGCACGCCGGTTCTGGACGAGTTGCCCCGCTACCTCGTCAAGGACGGTGTCGTCGCCGTCGGTGAGATCGGCTACGACTCCATGACACCGGCCGAGGACACCGCGCTGGCCGCCCAGCTGCAACTCGCCGCCGACCACGGCCTGCCCGCCCTCGTCCACACGCCCCACCGCGACAAGCTCACCGGCCTGCACCGCACCGTCGACGTGGTGCGCGAGTCGAGCCTGCCCATGGAGCGGGTGCTGCTGGACCACCTCAACGAGACGACCGTCAAGGACGCCAAGGACAGCGGCTGCTGGCTCGGCTTCTCCGTCTACCCGGACACCAAGATGGACGAGGACCGCATGGTCGAGATCCTGCGCGCGTACGGACCGGAGAAGGTGCTCGTCAACTCGGCCGCCGACTGGGGGAAGAGCGACCCGCTCAAGACCCGCAAGGTCGCCGACGCCATGCTCGCGGCGGGCTTCGGCGAGGACGACGTCGACCAGGTGCTGTGGCGCAACCCGGTCGCCTTCTACGGGCTCAGCGGCCGTCTGCGCCTCGACGTCCCGCAGGCGGAGGGCCTGCACGAGGGCAACTCCATCCTGCGCGGCGGTGAGTGAGCGATGCGTTTCCGCCACCCCGACGGCTCCACCGTCCACCTCGCCTACTGCACCAACGTCCACCCCGCCGAAACTCTCGACGGTGTCCTCGCCCAACTCCGCGACCACTGCGAGCCGGTCCGCAAATCCCTGGGCCGTGACCGCCTCGGCATCGGCCTGTGGCTCGCCAAGGACGCGGTACGCGCGCTGAACAGCGATCCGGTGGCACTGCGGGAACTGCGCACCGAGCTGGACCGGCGCGGCCTCGAAGTCGTCACCCTGAACGGCTTCCCCTACGAGGGGTTCGGCGCCGAAGAGGTCAAGTACCGCGTCTACCGGCCCGACTGGACCGACCCCGAACGCCTCGCGCACACCACCGACCTGGCCCGGCTGCTGACGGTGCTGCTGCCGGACGACGTCACCGAGGGGAGCATCTCCACCCTTCCGCTCGCCTGGCGGACCGGGTTCGACGAGCGCGCCGCCGCCACCGCCGGTGCGGCGCTGACCACCCTGGCGGGGCGGCTGGACGCGCTGGAGGAGCTGACCGGCAAGTCGATCCGCATCGCGCTCGAACCGGAGCCCGGCTGCACGGTGGAGACCACCGCGGACGCGATCGGACCGCTCGCCGCGCTGCCCGCCGGCCGTATCGGCGTGTGCGTGGACACGTGCCACCTCGCCACGTCCTTCGAGGATCCGGCCACGGCACTGGCCGCGCTGGACGCGGCCGGTGTCGGCATCCCCAAGGCGCAGCTGTCGGCCGCCCTGCACGCCGAGGAACCGCATCGGCCGGAGGTCCGCGACGCCCTCGCCGCCTTCGCCGAACCGCGGTTCCTGCACCAGACCCGCACGCTCACCGCCGCGGGCCTGCGCGGCACCGACGACCTCGCCGAGGCGCTGGCCGGCGACGCCCTGCCCGACGGGACACCCTGGCGCGCCCACTTCCACGTCCCCCTGCACGCCCCGCCCGCCGCACCGCTCACCTCCACCCTGCACGTGCTCCAGCAGGCCCTGACGGTGTTGGTGGGAGGCGCGGAGCCGCGGACCCGCCATCTGGAGGTCGAGACCTACACCTGGCAGGCGCTCCCGCCTGAGCTGCGCCCCCGCACCAGGAGCCAGCTCGTCGACGGCATCGCCGCCGAACTCGCCCTCGCCCGTGACCTGTTGACGGACCTCGGCCTCAAGGAGCTGCCATGAGCACCCAAGAAGCTGCCACGAGCCCTCGCCCCACTCCGCTCCTGGTCCTGGACGTGGTCGGCCTCACCCCCCGGCTCCTCGACCACATGCCCCGCCTGAAGGCACTGGCGGCCTCCGGCTCGCGGGCGAACCTGTCCACCGTCCTCCCGGCCGTCACCTGCGCCGCCCAGTCGACCTTCCTCACCGGCGCCCACCCTTCCGAGCACGGGATCGTCGGCAACGGCTGGTACTTCCGCGAACTCGGTGACGTCCTGCTGTGGCGCCAGCACAACGGCCTGGTCGCCGGCGACAAACTCTGGGACGCCGCCCGCCGCGCCCACCCCGGCTACACCGTCGCCAACATCTGCTGGTGGTACGCCATGGGCGCCGACACCGACTTCACCGTCACCCCCCGCCCGGTCTACTACGCCGACGGCCGCAAGGAACCCGACTGCTACACCCGCCCCCCGGCCCTGCACGACGAACTCACCGCAAAGTTCGGCACGTTCCCGCTCTTCCACTTCTGGGGGCCCGGCGCGGACATCGTCTCCAGCCAGTGGATCGCCGACGCGACCCGCCACATCATGCGCACCCGGCACCCGGATCTGACCCTGTGCTACCTCCCTCACCTCGACTACGACCTCCAGCGCTACGGCCCCGACGACCCCCGCTCCCACCGAGCCGCCGCCGAACTCGACGCCGTCATCGCCCCGCTGCTCGACGACGCCCGCGCGCAGGGCCGTACCGTCGTCGCGCTGTCCGAGTACGGCATCACGCGCGTCAGCCGCCCCGTCGACATCAACCGCGCCCTGCGCCGGGCGGGACTCCTCGAAGTCCACACCCAGGACGGCATGGAGTACCTCGACCCGATGACCTCCCGCGCCTTCGCCGTCGCCGACCACCAGATCGCCCACGTCTACGTCCGCCGCCCGGAAGACCTCGACGCCACCCGCGCGGCGCTGGAGAACCTGCCGGGCATCGACGAGATCCTCGACGACGACGGCAAGAAGGCCCACGGGCTCGATCACCCGCGCTCCGGCGAACTGGTGGCCGTCGCGGAGCCGGACGCCTGGTTCACGTACTACTACTGGCTCGACGACGCCCGCGCCCCCGACTTCGCCCAGCTGGTCGAGATCCACCGCAAGCCCGGCTACGACCCCGTCGAGCTGTTCATGGATCCCGAAGACCCCTATGTGCGGCTGAAGGCGGCCAGGGCGGTGGCCCGCAAGAAGCTCGGCATGCGCTACCGGCTCGCCGTCGTCCCGCTTGATCCCTCACCCATTCGCGGCAGCCACGGCCGCCTCCCTCCGAGCGACGACGAAGGTCCGCTCGTCCTGGTTTCCACCCCCCGCGCAGTGTCCGGCCGCGTAGCGGCCACCGATGTGAAGTCCCTGCTGCTGCGGCTCGCCGGCCTCACCTGAGGCGGCTGCCGTCCGGCACCCGCAGCATCGTGACAACGAAAGCGAGAAACACCGTGACCGCGTTCAACGACGAAGCCGTCAGCGGCGACGCCCTGCGCCGCACGCTCGGCGTCAGCCGCCGCCGTTTCCTCAGCACCTGCACCGCCGTCACGACCGCGGCGATCGCCGCCCCCGTGTTCGGCGCCGGTCCCGCGCTGGCGCAGGACGACGTGGAAGCCGCCGGCGCGGACCGGGGCCGCTCCGCCCTGGTCCCGCCGCACAAGCGCGGCATCATCCTCTACACCGTCCGCGACGCCGTCGGCCGCGACCCGCTCGCCTCGGACCTGCCCTCCGGCTTCCGTGAGGTGTTCCGGCAGCTGTCGCGCTTCGGCTACCGCCAGGTGGAGTTCGCCGGCTACGGCCAGCACGCCAACGCTCCCGGCGGCGCCAACCTGGGCACCGTCCAGGGCGCGAAGCTGCTGCGCTCCTGGCTCGACGAGTACGGCCTGCGGGCGCAGGGCAGCCACGGCTTCATCCCGCCGTCCTGGCCGCTGACCCAGGCCGACCTGGACACCTTCAAGCTCAACCTGGAGATCGCCAACATCCTCGGCATGGACCACATGGGCACCGGGGGAGACCCCACCGGCAGCCCCTACCGGGCCGACTGGGACGTGGCCGCGGAGAAGTGGAACACCATGGGCGCCATCGCCCGCCGCGAGGGCGTCAAGCTCTACACCCACAACCACGACAGCGCCTACGACTTCCTGCTCGACGGCGGTCCGCTCGACGCCCAGGGCCGCCCGACCCGCAGCTCCGGCATCAGGAAGCTGGAGTACTTCCTGGAGGTGACGGACCGCAAGAGCGTCTATCTGGAGCTGGACGTCTTCTGGGCGCACGTGGCCCGGTACAAGTTCCACACCTACACCGCCCACGACGGCTCGCAGCGGGGGCGGGTCTTCGACCCGGCCGCCCTCGTGGACCGCAACACCCAGCGCTTCCCGCTCTTCCACGCCAAGGACGGCGTGGTCAACCCGCAGAGCGGACTGGGCTACGACATGGTGCCGTTCGGCACGGGCGACATCGACTACCGGAGGTTCTTCACCCGGGTGGGCGCGAAGAACTACCACAACCCCATGGTCGAGCAGGACAACGCGCCGAGCGCGAGCGTCCCCGGCCAGTCGCTGGAGTACGCCCGGATCGGCTACGACAACCTCGCGGCTCTGCGCGCCCGTCACTGACGCGGCGTCACCCACAGGACCCGCCCGGCGTCTTGACGTGGGGCGGGTCCCCCGAGCCTGCCCGAAACCGCCCTGAAAACCCCGATAGGCGAGGACAGGAACTTTCCCTCGGAAAGTTGAAACTTTGTCCTTGACGAGTCGAAAGTGGCGCCATAGCGTCCAACTGCCTCCCTTCGCACGGGTTTACACCCGATGTCACTCTGCGGCGGCCGACCGGGGCCACACCCCGGGCTCTTGCGGCCGCCGACCGGATCAGAGGAGTTCTGAGTGCGCAACAGACGGATCGTCACCCTCGTGGGGGCGGCTGCGCTGGCCGGAGCCATGGGGCTCCTGCCGCTGTCCGCAGCACAAGCCGCCAAACCGGATCCCGCACCGCCGGCCCCGTCGGCCTTCCAGAAGGTCACCCTCAACGACCGCCCGGGCGAGCCCATGGCCCTCGCCGTCCTGCCCGACCGACGGGTGCTGCACACGGCGCGCACCGGAGAGGTCCGGATCCACGACCCCAAGAGCGGCGTCAACTTCCTCGCCGGGGACCTGAAGAAGAGCCCCGCCGGGCTCTACCAGCACGACGAGGAAGGCGTGCAGGGCATCGCCGTCGACCCCGGCTTCGCCAAGAACCGCTGGGTCTACCTGTACTACTCGCCCCGCCTCGACACCCCCATGGACGACCCGGCCACCCCGGGCGTCAACGAAGGGGACGCCCCGCAGTTCGGCACGGCCGAGGAGTTCGCCAAGTACGAGGGCGTCACCCGCCTCTCGCGGTTCAAGCTCGAGGGCAACAAGCTCGACTTCGGCACCGAGCAGAAGATCCTCGACGTCCCGGCCGACCGGGGCATCTGCTGCCACGTCGGCGGCAAGATCGACTTCGACCGCAAGGGCAACCTGTTCCTGTCGACCGGCGACGACTCCAACCCGTTCTCCTCCGACGGCTACGCCCCGCTCGACGACCGCCCGGGCCGCAACCCGGCCTACGACGCCCGGCGCACCTCGGGCAACACCGACGACCTGCGCGGCAAGGTCCTGCGCATCAAGGTCAAGCGCGACGGCGGTTACGCGATACCCGACGGCAACCTCTTCGCGCCGGGCACCGCCAAGACCCGCCCCGAGATCTACGCCATGGGCCTGCGCAACCCGTTCCGCTTCGCGGTGGACGACAGGACCGGTGAGCTCTACGTCGGCGACTACTCGCCCGACGCCAACCAGCCCAGGGCCGACCGCGGCCCCGCCGGCCAGGGCCGCTGGATGGTCATCGACCGCCCCGCCAACTACGGCTGGCCGTTCTGCGTGACCCAGGACATGCCCTACCAGGACTACGACTTCGCCACCCAGAAGTCGAGCGGCGTGTTCAACTGCGCGAAGCCGGTCAACGACTCGCGCCACAACACCGGCCTGAGCGAACTGCCGCCGGTCACCGACGCGGAGATCGTCTACGGCTACGGCGCCTCCGCGGAGTTCCCGGAGCTCGGCACGGGCGGCATCGGCCCGATGGGCGGCCCGGCCTACCGCTACGACCGGCGGAACACGGCCGAGAACCGCTGGCCCGCGTACTTCGACGGCAAGCCGCTCTTCTACGAGTGGACCCGCGACCAGATGAAGGCCATCACCCTCAACAAGCGCAACGAGGTCCAGAAGATCGAGGACGCCATCCCCTCGATCACGACGGACGGCCCGATCGACGCCGAGTTCGGCCCGGACGGCGCGCTGTACGTCCTGGAGTACGGCACCGGGTACTTCGCCGAACTGCCCGAGGCCCAGCTCTCGCGCATCGACTTCACCCGAGGCAACCGCACTCCGGAGCCCAAGGCCACCGCCGACGTGACCAACGGCACGAGCCCGCTGACGGTCCAGTTCTCCAGCGCCGACACGAAGGACGCCGACGGTGACGCCCTGCGCTACGCCTGGGACTTCGACGCCGACGGCACCGTGGACTCCCGGGAGGCCAACCCGAAGCACACCTTCACCGAGAACGGCGTCTACGACGCCACACTGAAGGTCACCGACCGCACCGGGCGATCGGCCTCCGCGTCGGTTCCCGTCGTGGTCGGCAACAAGGCGCCGGTCGTCTCGCTCACCACCGACCCGGCCCCGCACGGCGGCACGGAGTTCCACTGGGGTGACACCGTCACCTGGGAGGTCACCGTGGACGACGACCAGCCGGTGAACTGCTCCAAGGTCACCGTCTCGTTCATCCTCGGCCACGACTCGCACGGTCATCCGCTCTCCTCGAGCAACGGCTGCTCCGGATCGTTCAAGACCTTCGTGGACGGCGGTCACTCCGGTTCGGACAACCTGAAAGCGGTCTTCAACGCCACCTACACGGACACTCCCCCGGACGGCCTGCCGTCCCTCTCCGGTAGCGCCGAGGTCGCCCTGACCCCGGCCGACTGACCGACGACACCGCCGGCCACCGCTCCGGGCCTCACGGTGCACCACCGTGAGGCCCGGACGGCTGTTCGGGCTCACGGGGTCCCGATGCCGCGAGGTGCTGGGCCGGTGGGCTGAATTAGGACGACTTGTGCCGGAGTCTGGGACGGATCAAGGCCGTTGCTCTCTGGTGAGCGGCGAATTCACCGTGTAGCGTCACTCTCAGCTGTCGTGGTTCGCAGTACCTGCCCGCGCCAAGGCGCGGGCGCTTTGCTGTGCAGTTGCCGGACCAGGGCGATCACCTCCAGGGCCGCGTGGTGCGGTACCTGACGTTCGACTGAGAGGCATCAGCATGGCCAGCGGAACCGTCAAGTGGTTCAACGCGGAAAAGGGCTTCGGCTTCATCGCCCAGGACGGTGGCGGACCGGACGTCTTCGCGCACTACTCCAACATCAACGCCTCCGGCTTCCGTGAGCTCCAGGAAGGCCAGGCGGTCACCTTCGACATCACCCAGGGCCAGAAGGGCCCGCAGGCGGAGAACATCACCCCCGCCTGATCCGAGGTGGCTTGAGACCGTGGCCGGTCCGACAGCAGGCGCTGTCGGACCGGCCACGGTTCGTTGGCCTCGGCCGACCGCTGTTCAACCGTTCGGTTGACAATGCCGGAAGGCTCGCCGTACTCTTATTCAACCGACTGGTTGAATATGTGGGGTGCGAGATGGCAGCCGATCCGCTGTCCCGGGTGTTCTCCGCTCTGGCCGATCCGACCCGGCGCGACATCGTGGCCAGGCTGGCCGCAGGGGACGCCACGGTCAATGAACTGGCCGAGCCGTACGCCGTCAGCGTGCAGGCCGTGTCCAAGCACATCAAGGTGCTGGAGGACGCCGGTCTGGTCAGCCGCGGGCGCGACGCCCAGCGGCGGCCCTGTCGCCTCGAGGCCGAGGTCTTCGACCTGATGACGAAGTGGATCGAGCGCTACCGGCGCGAGGCGGAGGACCGTTTCCGCCGGCTGGACGCCGTCCTCGATCAGATGGAGGACGAGCCGACGGCGGGCACCCCGGCGAAGGAGGCGCTATGAGCACCACGCAGCCGAACCGCCCGCACGAGACGCAGATCGTGGCTGACCCGGCCCTGCCCACCATCCTCCTCGTCCGCGAGTTCGACGCCCCGCCCGAGCGCGTGTTCCGGGCGTACACCGATCCTGACCTGGTCCTCCAGTGGCTCGGCCCGCGACGGCTGACCATGCGGATCGTCCAGTGGGACGCGCGCAGCGGTGGCTCGTACCGCTATGTGCACTGCGAGGACGACGGTACGGAGTACGGCTTCCGCGGAGTGTTCCACGAGGTACGTCCCAACGAGCGGATCGTCCAGACGTTCGCCTTCGACGGTAACCCGGACGGCGTCAGCCTGGAGACGGCCACCTTCGAGGACCTCGGTCACCGGACCCGGGTCACCACCAAGTCCCTCATGGACTCCATCGAGGCCCGCGACTCGATGATCAGGAGCGGTATGCAACGCGGTGTCCGGGAAGGCCATGAGCGGCTCGACGAGCTGCTCGGCGGCCGCGGGCGGGACAGCGCCGACCGGCGTACGGAAACGGAAGGCTTGGGATCATGACAAGGGCAGCCGAAGAGCACCGCAGCGTCGCGGGAGTCTTCACGGACCGCGTGCGGGCAGTGCGCCCCGGGGCGTGGGACAACCCGGCGCCGTGCGAGGGCTGGGTCGCCCGGGATGTGGTGCGCCACCTCGTCGAGTGGTTCCCGGCCTTCCTGAAGTCCGGCGCCGGAGTCGAGCTGCCGCAAGGCCCGTCGGTGGACGACGACCCGGTGACGGCCTGGACGGTCCACAGCGACGGGGTCCAGGCCCTCCTCGACGATCCCGCCACGGCACGGAAGACGCTGTCGAACCCGCACATCGGAGAGGTCCCGCTGGACGAGGCGGTCGACCGCTTCTACACCGCCGACGTCTTCATGCACACCTGGGACCTGGCGCGGGCCACCGGCCAGGAGGAGCGCCTCGACCCCGCCAAGTGCGCCCGGTTGCTCGGGGACATGCTCCCGCTCGACGACGTGCTCCGCAAAAGCGGGCAGTACGGACCCCGGGTCGAGGTTTCCGAAAGCGCCGATGTGCAGACGCGCATGCTGGCCTTCATCGGCCGTAGGCCCTGAGGGGGGTTTCCTCCTCGAACTCGCGTCGCCCCGCAGGTCACCGTCGCCAGAACAGGTGGTGGGTCACGCCGCTCGGGCTGGGCACGACTTCCAGCTGGAAGCGGTCGAGGAGTTCGTCGGGGGAGTCCCACAGGCGTAGTCCGGTCCCGAGTTTCATCGGCGAGACCGCGACATGCATGGTGTCCACGAGGTCTGCCTCCAGGAACTGCCGGACGGTGCTGACCCCGCCCCCGAGCCGGACGTCCTTGCCCTGCGCCGCGTCCCTCGCCTGCGCGAGGACGGTGGCGGGGTCGCCGTCGACGAAGTGGAACGTGGTGTCGGAGAGGGTGAACGAGGGACGCGGGTGGTGGGTCAGGACGAAGACCGGGGTGTGGAACGGGGGCTCCTCACCCCACCAGCCGCGCCAGTCGTGGTCCTGCCAGGGCCCGCGCTGCGGCCCGAACTTGTTGCGGCCCATGATCTCGGCGCCGATGTCGCGGGCGAAGTCCCGCGTGAAGTAGTCGTCCAAGCCCCTGCTGCCCCCGGCATCGGTGCGCATGGGCCAGCTCGCCGTGGCGCCGGCCCAGGAGAACAGCTTCTCGGGATGGTCGTAGCCGAACGGCCGCTCCAGACTCTGCTGCTCGCCGGCACCGATTCCGTCGCTGGAGATGTTGAAGTTCATGACTCTCAGCAGCTGATCCACGTCGTGTCCTCGTCGTCCTGTCGCGTCATCGTGTGGCGAGCGCCGCACATCATGACGTCGGACGGGAGACGGCCGGATCGACACAGGCCCGCAAATTTCTTTCAGGTGGGGTTGGTGCGGTCGGCCCGGACCCGCTGGGCGACGTCGCGGAGTTTGATGTTGTGGTGCTGGGAGATGCGCTGCAGCACCTTGAAGGCGTCGTCCTCGCTGAGCTTGTGGCGTTCCATGAGGATGCCCATGGCCTCGCCGATGCCGTGCCGGGTCTCCATGGCGTGCTCGAGCTGGTCGATGGTGCGGGCGTCGGCCAGGGCGACGGCGGCGTGCGAGGCCAGGAGCCAGCCCGCGGTCTCGATGTCCTTGCCGAAGGCGCCGGGCTCGCGGGCGTACAGGTTCAGCGCCCCGAAGTCCTCGTTGTCGGTGTAGAGCAGGACGCCGGTCATGCTTCCAATGCCCAGCTCGCGGGCTCCCGCGGCGAACCGCTCCCAGGCGGGCTGGGGTTGGGACAGGTCCGCGATTCGGCACACGCGCTGACCGTCCTTGCGCCGGGCAAGATCGAAGCAGGGGCCCTCACCCAGCTCACCCTGGAGACGGTCGGACTCCTGCACCATGTCGCCGCAGGCGGCCAGGGTCACGGCCCGGCCCTTGCGCACCGCGAGGATCCCGGCGGCGTCACAGCCGTCCACCAGTTTCACCGCCGACGCCGCGATCTCGTTCAAGGTCGCCTGCACCGAGTCCTGGGCCAGCAGATTCCGCGCGAGCAGGGCCATCTGCTCGGCGTACTCACGCCACTCCACCGGTATCACCCACCTCTCTCAACGATCAGCCACAGTACCGGCAGCGCCGCATGTTCTCGCCGGCATCGCCATCTTCAGTACGGGGGGCTGTGGGGCGGCGGGTCGGGGGGGGAGTGAAAACGGTGGCATATACCTCCGGATGCGGGGCACTTGAACGCCTGCTCAGATCCGCGTGGCGCGTTGGCCGCCCTGCGGGAGGGGTTCGGAGGGAGAGGGATCAACGTGATCATTCCGGCGGAGAAGGAACTGCGAGCCGCACTGGCCCGCTTTGCTGAGGCGCGTATCGAACACGACGTGTGCCCCACCGGCCGTACGAGCAGGGCTCTCGAAGACGCCACGTACACGCTGTGCGTGATGACCGGATCCCGCACCGCTGAGGAGGCTCTGCGCGCGGCCGATGCGCTGCTGGAGCAGTACACGCAGAGCCGGGCGGGCATCCGCCAAGAGGACGAGACGCTGGCCGCGTGAGAGCGATGCCGCCCTGCCTCCGTGTGGAGGTGTCGGCCGCGGCGGCTACTCGGCGCTCGGCCCGGAAGTGAAGAACTCGATCATCCGCTCAAGCCCCCGGTCGCCGAACATCGTCTCCAGGCTCGCGGCGGACTCGGCGGCGGACGCCGCGCTGCGCGGGAAGAGCGCTCGTTCGTAGGCGGTCAGCGCGGCCTCGGTGTCGCGGGGGTGGGCGGCGAGCGCTACGGCGAGTTCGGCGCCGTCGAGCATGGCCAGGTTGGCGCCCTCCCCGGCGAAGGGGGACATCACGTGGGCGGCGTCACCGAGGAGCGTCACGCCCGCGGTCCGCTCCCAGCGGTGTCCGACGGGCAGGGCGTGGATGCGGCGCGGGGTGATCGTGTCCGCGTCGGCGACCAGGGCGCGCAGATCTTCGTGCCAGCCCTCGAAGGGGGCGAGGACGGCGGTCTTGGCGGCGGCGGAATCGGTGAAGTCGATGGTGTCGAACCAGCCCTCCGCCGCCTTCAGCGCGGCGTAGACGTGGAGGCTGCCGTCGGTCTCGCGGTGCGCGAGGAGCCCGCACCGGCCGCCGAGGCCGATGAAGAACCCGCCCCCGATGAGGGCGGCGCTGCGCGGGTGGCGGGTGTCGGCGTCGTACAGGTCGGTCTCGGCGAAGGAGATGCCGGTGTAGGAGGGCGTGGCGGCGGAGAGCAGCGGCCTTACGCGGGACCACGCTCCGTCCGCACCGATCAGAAGGTCGGTGGTGATGGCGGACCCGTCGGCGAACGTCACCTCGTGGGGGCCGCCGCCCAGCGCCCGGGCGCCGGTGACCTTCCTGCCCCAGTGGACCGTGCCGTCGGGCAGTGAGTTCAGCAGCAGGTCACGCAGGTCGCCCCGGTCCACCTCCGGGCGGCCACCGGTGCCGTCGTCCTTGTCGCGGACGTGGACGGTGGCGTCCGGGCCGGCCAGGCGCATCTCCTGACCGCCCTCGTGGACGATCCGAAGAAAGTCCTCGTGGAGGCCGGCGGCGTGCAGCGCCTTCTGGCCGTTCTCCTCATGGATGTCGAGCATGCCGCCCTGGGTGCGGGCCGCGGCGGACGCTTCCCGTTCGAAGACGTCGGCCCGGATGCCGTGGACGTGCAGGACGCGGGCGGCGGTGAGGCCGCCGAGCCCTCCGCCGATGACCGCGATGGGGTGGTGGGTGCTCATGGGGGCCTCCAGTGGGCTGACAGCGGGCTCGATTGTGAGGCGACCTGCCGGACGCATCCACCGTAACGAACGCGTTCGTTGCGAACAAGTTCGTCAAGGGGTGCGTCAGGGCTACGGGGTGCGCTGCGGCATCCGGGGTGGCGGCTTCAGTCCTTCGTGCCGGGGACCGGGGTGTGCGTGATGCCGTTGACCAGGACGTCGAAGCTCCAGTCCATACGGTCGCCGGGCGAGCCGCGGACCAGGGCGGGCATGTGCGCCTCGATGGCCGGATGGGTGGTCTCGGCCACGGACCGCAGGGCGTGGGTGGCGGCGTTCCAGTCATCCTCGGCCCTGGGGTCGTGATCCTGCGTCGACTGCTCGGCGGCGGTTGCCGTGGCGTCCTGGAGCAGCTTGTCCACGCCCCAGGCGACCTGCTCGCGGGAGGCTCCGCTGCGGGACAGCAGGTCCAGCAGGCGCTCCACCAGCCGCAGGTAGTTCTCGCCGCTGGGGCGCGCCACGAGAGCCGAGCGGGCGAGCTGCGGATGTACGAACAGCACGGACGTGTAGGACGCCAGTACGGCCCGGAGCCGCTCGCGCCAGTTGTCGCCGGCGCTCCCGCCGGTCAGGTCGACCTCGCCCAGCAGGGCGTCCAGTACGGCCGCGTGCAGTTCGGCGGTGTTGGCCACGTAGACGTAGAGCGACGCCGGACCGGTGTCCAGTTCCTTGGCCAGGCGCCGCATGGTGACCTTGTCCAGCCCTTCGGCGCGCATGACCTGCACGGCGGTGTCCACGATCCACCGCCGTGACAGGGCGGGCTTCGCGGGACGCTCCCGGCGGCTGATCGGCTCTCTTCTCGCAGTCATGCGGCGATCGTAACGAACGTGTTCGCGCGCTTCTGTCAGGTGCGCGGCCCGCACCAGGGGCGTCGGCGGCCGTACTTTCGTCGCCGAACCGACCAATCCGCCGGCCCGCCAGAGTCGGATTCCCTGTGTGACGTACAACGGTGCCGGTGCGCACCACCACAGGGATGGATGTCGGTGAAAGAACCTGTATTTATCGGCCGCGATCCGGTGAAGCAGCCGGATCTGCAGGCGCTGGTGGAGTCGGTGGCCCGTGGAGACACCGACGCCTTCGCTCAGCTCTACGACTCCGTCGCGTCCCCTGTACTGGGTGTGGCCCGCGCGGTGCTGCGCGACATGGCGCAGTCCGAGGAGGTCGCCCAGGAGGTGCTGGTGGAGGTATGGCGGACCGCACCCCGTTACCGGCCCGACCGCGGCACGGCGCTGAACTGGATCCTCACCCTCGCCCATCGGCGTGCCATCGACCGGGTCCGCTCGGTGGAGGCCGCCGCGGCCAGGGACCACAAGGCCGCGCAGCTGGACCAGGTGCCCGCCTACGACGAGGTGAGCGAGCAGGTCGAGCACCGTCTGGAGCGCGAGCAGGTCCGCCGGTGCCTGCGCACGCTGACCGAGCTGCAGCGCCAGGCCGTCACCCTCGCCTACTATCGCGGGCTCACCTACCGCGAGGTGGCCGCCCAGTTGTCCCTCCCCCTGGGGACGGTTAAAACCCGCCTGCGCGACGGACTGATCCGCTTGCGCGACTGCCTGGGAGTGAGCGCATGAGCACCGACGTCGATCTGCACACCCTTACCGGTGCCTATGCCCTGCACGCCCTGTCCGACGAGGAACGCGCGCTGTTCGAGCAGCACCTGCACGCATGCCGGTCCTGCGCCGACGAGATCACGGAGTTCACCGCCACGGCCGCGAGACTCGCGGCGGCGGCGGCCATCACGCCCCGGCCCGCCATGAAGCAGCAGGTTCTGCAGCGCGTGACCGAGGTCCGGCAGGTGATCCCGTTCGCCGCGCGGACGCCCTCGGCCGTGTCGCTGCGCCGACGGCTTCCCCGTATGGTGCTCGCCGCCTGCCTGGCGGCGACCGCGGGTCTGGGCGGCATCGCCGTCTGGGAACACGACCGGGCCGAGACCGCCGCCGTACAGGAGGAGCAGGCACGTCGGCAGACGGACGAGCTGGCCGCCGTACTGGGAGCCTCCGACGCCGTCTCACGCCGTGTCCCACTCGACGGCGGAGCCAGCGCGACACTCGTCGTCTCCCGCACGCGGGACAAGGCCGTGCTCGTGGCGTCCGACATGGCCACGCCTCCGAAGGGCAAGGTCTACCAGCTCTGGTACGACCAGGGCGGCACCATGCGCTCGGCAGGCCTGATGGACGCCGACCGCTCCGACCAGGCCGTCACCTTGTCGGGCTCGGCCAGCTCGGCCTCCGCCGTGGGCATCACCGTGGAGCCCACCGGCGGATCCCCCCGCCCCACCTCAGCCCCCCTCGCCCTGGTGAACCTGCCGGCATGACCGCACACGCCCGGACACGGTGAGAGGGCCATGTCGGCGATCTTCCGCATCCGCCTCCTCGCACGGACGGGCACCCACCTGTGGTGCGCGGTCTCGGGCCACCTGACCGCTCGCACCACCGATGTCCTGCGCGACCAGCTGACCGACCGCTGCGCGGGGGCAACGGTCGTCGTCCTGGACTTGCGGGACCTCGGCACTCCCGGCGAGGGCGCCGCCCTGTCGGCGCCGTGGCCGGAGCGCCCTCACACCATCCATCTGCTGGCGCCGGAGTCGCTTCGTGCCCGGGTGACTGCCGATGCCCGTGCTCACTGGCACTCCACCGTGGACACCGCATGGCAGGCGTGGTGTCGCTGACCCGTACCCATGGCGGCCGCTTTCCAGATCGGGCGGAGGCGGCCTTCAGCTCACGCCGGGACGACGTCGTGGGCCGGTACGACGATGCCGACGGGACCGGCTTGAGCGGCCGCCACCGCGCGCGGCATCGTGTGCGGCCGCAGGATCCCCTCGACGGCGGTGGCGGTGATCCGGTGCCAGTCGGCAGCGCCGCGCAGCATGGCGTGCCGGCCCTGGGACATGGCGATGCCGCAGGTCATGGCGCCGGATCGGTGGGCGCGCTCCAGGAGGTCCCATGAGCCGTGGGCATCGGTGACGGTGTCGTTCTCGTCGTGCAGGAAGACGACCTGACGGCCCGCGAGTTGGGCCGCCGGTTCCCCGGGCGGGCACCAGGGCGCCAGGCCCACCACGCCCCGTACCTGCGGGTGGTCGGCAGCGCGGAGGGCTGCCCTGCCGCCCATCGAATGTCCCACCAGCACCACGGGCACCGCTGGGTGCAGCCCGGTGAGTTCGTCCAGAGCCTCCCGGGCGTCGCGCGCGGCATCCGCTCGGGCACCGTTCCAGCCGCGGTGGCGGTAGCGGACGTCGGCTATGAGCAGCTTTCCGGGCAGGACGCGACGGGTGATGGCCCGGGCGAAGGGCAGCATCCGCACCGCGGGCAGGTCCAGCCGGGTCGGTGCGGTGAGCGCGTCGGCCCGGCCACCGTGCAGGAGTACGACGGCGGCCGCCGGGTCGGCCGGAGCGGTCCGTAGGCGCAGCGGGCCCTCGTGGGCCCGGCTGCCGTTGCCGGTGCTCATGCGGCGGGGCCCGAGGGGCGCGGACGGCGGGGTGGGCGCGGCAGGAAGCCGCTGGTGCGGGCCTGGTAGGCGGCGTATCCGGGCCGCTGGGCCATGTGTTCCTCCAACAGGCGTTTACCGCTGCCCCGGGTGAGCAGCAGGGTCATCGTCAGCGGCGAGATCACGGCGAGTGCCGCGCTCTGCCAGGTGCCGCAGGCCATCAGGTACAGACCCCACCACACCAGGGCGTCACCGAAGTAGTTGGGGTGGCGGGTCCAGGCCCACAGACCCCGGTCCATGATCCGGCCCCGGTTGGCGGGGTCGGCTCTGAAGCGGGCGAGCTGATGGTCTCCGACCGCCTCGAAGGCGAGGCCGGCCGCCCACAGCAGGGCTCCCACCACGGCGAGGGGCCCGAGCGGGGCGGGCGTGTACTGCGCGGTCTGCACCGGCAGCGAGATGAGCCACACCAGGGCACCCTGCAAGAGGTACACCGCCCGCAGGGCGTACCCGTTCCGGCGGCCGGGGGCCTTGTCGAGCATGCGGGCGTAGCGGGCGTCCTCGCCGTGTCCCCGGCCGCGCCAGGCGATGTGAGCGGCCAGCCGGCAACCCCACAGACAGGTGGCGACGGTGACCAGCGTCCGCCGGCCCGGATCGCCCACATCCCAGGACAGGGCGTAGGTGACGACGGCGACGGCGGTGAACGCCAGGCCCCAGGCGACGTCGGCGATCCGGTGCACTCCCTTGCGCAGGGCGACGGCGAACGTCACGAGCATGACCGCCAGGGCAGCACCCGCGCTCGCTGCGGCGTTCAGCGCCAGGGCCGTCCAGTCGCTCACCGTCCGCCGCCGTTGATGTCTGCGCGCGGCGGCACGGCCGGCATCCCGGAGACGCCCTCCTCGGTCGGCCGGACGGCGAGGATCTGGTCGACGCCCATGCGGCGCTCGGTGAACGCCAGGCCACTGCCTGCCAGATACAGGTGCCACACCCGCGCGGTCGGTTCCCCCACCAGCGCGACGACGTCGTCCCACCGGGACCGAAGGCGGCGGTGCCAGGCGGCGATGGTGTGCGCGTAGTGCTCGCGCATGGCCTCGACGTCGCGTACTTCCAGTCCGGCCTCCTCCAGCAGGCCGACGGTGGCCCCCAGAGGGCGCATGTGCATGTCGGGGGCGATGTACGTCTCGATGAACGCGCCGCCGCCGGGCGCGCGGGCGCCGCGTGACATCTGCTGCACCAGGGCCCGCCCACGGGGCCGCAGCACGTCGTGCAGCAGCGCGGCGAAGGCCGGGTACTCGGAGTCGCCGACGTGTTCGCCCATCTCGATGGTGGCGACCGCGTCGTAGCCGCCTTCGTCGATGTCGCGGTAGTGCCGCAACCGCACCTCGACCGCGTCGGCGAGACCTTCCTTCTCGGCTCGGGCGGTCACGAAGTCCCGCTGCTGCCGCGAGAGGGTGACCGCGGTGACCTCCACGCCGTGTTCCCGTGCGGCATACAGGCTGAGCGACCCCCAGCCGCAGCCGATGTCGAGCAGCCGCATACCGGGGCCCAGCCCCAGCTTCCGGCAGATCAGGGCGAGTTTGTCGCGCTGGGCATCGCCGAGGCCGTAGCTGGGCTCGTCGCGCCGGGTCCAGTAGCCGCAGGAGTAGGCCATCGACTCGTCCAGCAGCAGGGCGTAGAAGTCGTTGGACAGGTCGTAGTGGTGGCTGATCGCGGCGCGGTCCCTGGCCGCGCTGTGCAGCGTGCCGCGCAGCCGGGCGCGCGGCGCGCCGGGGGCCGGCGGGCGCGGTCCAGCGGCACCCAGGCGCAGGGCGGTCACGGCGGCCCGGGCCAGTCCCGCGGTCGTGAGCCGGGCTGCTCCGTGGGAACTGATCGAACGCCACACGCTGCTCAGGCCCTCGGCGAGGTCGCCTTCCACATCGAGTTCGCCGGCGATGAACGCCTCGGCGAGCCCCAGCTCGCCCGGCTGCCACAGCAGTCGGCGCAGCACGGCGGGGGAGCGCAGGATGACGAGCGGGGCGTCGGCGGGGCCGGCTTCGCTGCCGTCCCAGGCCCGCAGCCGCACCGGCAGCGGCCCGGGGAAGTAGGGGCTGAGCAGATCCGTCAGCTGGGCTGCCACGGGGGTCATCGCATGCTCTCCTGGTCGAGGGAACCGGTCAGGGCGATCTGGCGGACGTCGAGGTAGTGGGAGCGGAAGCCCGCCTCGCAGTAGGCCAGGTACAGCTCCCACATGCGGCGGAAGGTGATGTCGAAGCCCAGCCGCGCCACCTGAGGGCGTTCGGTGAGGAAGCGTTCGCGCCACAGCCGCAGTGTCTCGGCGTAGTGCTCGCCGAATCCCTGGTCGGCGGTGACGCGCAACCCGGCGGCGGTGGCGTGTTCCTGGATGGCGTCGGGGGAGGGGATGAGCCCGCCGGGGAAGATGTACTTGCTGATGAAGGTGTGGGTGCGAGCGGTGTGCAGCATGCGTTCGTGCGCCATGGTGATGGCCTGCAGGGCGATCCGGCCGCCCGGCGCGAGCACCCTGCGGAGCGTGCCGAAGTACACCGGCCAGTACTCCGCGCCGACGGCCTCGATCATCTCGACGCTGACCACGGCGTCGTAGGTGCCGGTCACCTGCCGGTAGTCGCGCAGCTCCACCGTCACCCGGTCCGACAGGCCCGCCCGGGCGACGCGTCGGCGTGCGAGGTCCTGCTGTTCGGCGGAGAGGGTGATGGTCACGACGTTCGCGCCGCGTGCGGCGGCCCGCAGCGCGAGTTCCCCCCATCCGGTGCCGATCTCCAGCAGGCGGGTGCCAGTGCGCACGCCGGCGAGGTCGAGCAGGTGGTCGATCTTCCTGTGCTGTGCCGCGGGCAGGGTCCGCCGGCTCCCCGGGAAGGCCGCGAAGACCGCGGAGGAGTACGACATCGTCTCGTCCAGGAACAGGGCGAACAGGTCGTTGGACAGGTCGTAGTGGCGGTGGATGTTCTCGCGCGCCCCGTCCTCGGAGTTGCGGTGTTCCGCCGGCCGGGCGCCGGTCCACAGGTGCCGCAGGCGGCGCAGCGGTGCGGGCACCAGCTCGTCGACGTGGGAGGCGAGGACGGTCAGCACGCCGACCAGGTCGTCACTGTCCCACTCGCCGGCCATGTAGGACTCGCCGAAGCCGATCAGGCCGTGCGCGCCCAGCCGGCGGAAGAACGCGTCCGGGTCGTGCACGGTCAGTTCCGGGCCGGCGCCCCGCGCGGGGGCGTCGCCCAGACGTGTCCTGAGGGGCAGCGAGCCCAGTGCCCGGGTGAGCAGGAGGCGGGCCGTGCCGCCTCGTATCCGGGATCGGGCGGGCACGCGTGCTACGTCCGGCCAGCGCGCGGCGTCAACCCGTACGGGCGCTTCTGCGGCCGGCTCCGGCAGCGGCGGGCCGGAGGATGGTGTCCGCGGGCCGGGGAGGACGGGAGCGTGCGGACGTCCGATGTGGGTGCGGGAGACGGGGGTCGATGTCACGTTCAGCCTTCGTGCGTGCGATCAACAGGGCGGGGGTGGACCGGCAGGCGGCGCAGCCACAGGGCTACGCCGTGGCGGCGGATCGCGGCGGAGACCGCCGCGGTCGACCAGGGGTGGCGGAGTGAGGAGCGGATCAGGTTTCGGGCGGTCGCCGGCCGGTGGCGGCCGCGGACGGTCGCGGTGAAGGGCCGCAGACCTCCGCGCCGCAGCTGCACCATGACGTTCAGGTCTTCGGCGGGCAGCGGCAGCCGCATCCGGTAGCCGCCGTCCACCGGAAAGAACGGGGAGACGTAGAAGTCCTTGACCACCTCGGCCGTTCCGTCGGCGTCGGGGCGCAGCAGGTAGCAGTGGCGCTGGCCGTAGGTGTTGTGGACCTCCGCGATCACGCAGACCAGCCGGTCCGCCCGGTCGTGGCACCAGAACAGCGTCAGCGGGTTGAACACGTGCCCCAGGACGCGGGCGTGAGCCAGCATCACCACGCGCCCGCCGCCGAGGTCCACGCCCTGCCCGGCGAGGTAGGCGTCCACGCCTGAGCGGATCGAGCCGGCCGTGCCGGTGAAGTGGTCCCGCGGATCGAACCCGGCCAGCGGCCGGAGCAGGCGCGGGAGCCGGGGCAGCCGGTCGACGTCGACCAGCCACAGGTGCGTGCGGTGCGCGAAGGAGTGGCGCAGGGGTGCGGTGCGGGTATGGGTGACGACGCAGTCGTACAGCGCGGGCACGTCATGGCGCGTCGCCGGACGCGGTGCGGTCACCATCGCACGCCCAGCGCCGCTGCCGCCTGGGCGCCGGAACGGCAGCCGTCCTCGTGGAACCCCCAGCCGTGGTAGGCGCCCGCGAACGCGCACACCCGCGTGTCGAGCCGGTGCAACTCCTGCTGTGCCGCGACCGACTCGGGCGTGTAGACGGGGTGCTCGTAGACCATGCGTGCCAGCACCCTGTCCTCGGACACCCGGCCCGCGCCGTTCAGCGTCACGACGAACGTCTCATCGGCGTGCAGCCGCTGCAGGCGGCTCATGTCGTAGCTGACGTGCACCGCGTCGGAGGGGGAAGTGCAGGAGGGCAGCAGGTAGTTCCACGACGCCCGCGCCCTGGCCGAGCGCGGCAGCACGGCGGGGTCGGTGTGCAGCACGGTGGGATTGCGGCTGTACCGGAAAGCCCCCAGCACACGCCGCTCCTCGGCGGTGGGGTCGGTCAGCAGGCGCAGCGCCTGATCGGGATGGACCGCGACCACCACGGCCGCGAACTCCTCGCTCCCGCCGTCCTCGGTGACCACCCGCGCCCGGTCCGCGAAGCGTTCCACGGTGCGCACCGGTGCGCCCGTGCGCACCGACGACAACCGCTTGGCGACCTTCTGAACGTACTGCGCCGAGCCGCCGGTGACCGTCTTCCACTGCGGGGAGCCGGTCACCGACAGCAGCCCGTGGTGCGCCAGGAACCGGAACAGGTAGCGAGCCGGATAACGCATGGCGGTCTCGGGCGGACAGGACCAGACCGCGGACACCAGCGGCACGGCGAAGTGCGAGACGAAGTACGGGGAGAAGCCGCCCTCGGCCAGGAACGCGCCCAGCGTGGGACCGGTGTCGGCCTCGTCCTCGGCGGCGAGCAGACGCCGGGCGGACCGGTGGAATCGCGGCACCTGCGCCAGCATCCGCAGGTAGCGGCCGCGCAGCGCGGCACGCCCCGTGAACAGGCCCGACGGCCCACGCGCCCCGGCGTACTCCAGGCCGCAGCCCTCGCACCGCACCGACATGCTCATCTCGGCGTCCTGGGTGGTGACCCCCAGCTCGGCGAAGAGACGCAGCAGGTGCGGATAGGTGCGCTCGTTGTGCACGATGAAGCCGGAATCCACGCACACGGACCAGCCCTCCTGGGCCAGCTCATGGGTGTGCGCGTGCCCGCCCAGCCGGTCATCGGCCTCGTAGAGCACTACGTCACAGGCTTGCGCCAGCACGTGGGCGGCGGTCAGCCCGGCTACTCCGCCACCCACCACGGCCACTCGTCTGTGTGCCACAGCCGTTGTCCCCTCTCGGTATCCCGCGTGCCGATCAACGTCGGCACGGGTGATCCGAGGCAGGACGCGAGGTGGATTGGTGTCCCCTTCAACGTCAGTGACAGCGGCTGGAAGACGAATCACCGCCGACCGGACCGGCGCATTATCCGTAGCCGCGGATGACGCGGATTGGTCCGAAAAGAAAATTCATCCGATGGAGTTCTGGGCCAATCCGGCCGCCAAACAGCCCCGGATTACCCCCGTGAGCAAGAAAAACGAGAAGTCGCGGAGTACGGCCAGTTGGCCGCGTATCGCGCTGGGTGGGCTGAGCGGCCTCCTGGCCGGTTTCGCCGCGCTGGCCGTCGCCGAACTGGTGGCGGCGGCCGTACGTCCGCAGGCCGGCCCGGTCGTCGTGGTCGGCGGCGCCGCCATCGACCGCACGCCTGCGGCGGTGAAGGACTGGGCGATCCGCAACTTCGGCACCAATGACAAGCTGATCCTCCAGCTCGGCATTCTCGCCGTACTGGCCGTGTTCGCGCTGGCTCTGGGTGTCCTGGCCCTGCGGTACCGACGTATCGGGGCCGCGGGAGTTCTGGCTTTCGGAGTCGTGGGAACGGCGGCGGCCTTCAGCCGGCCCGATTCCAAGGGCTTTACCGATGCCCTGCCCTCCCTGGTGGGATCAGTGGTCGGCGCGGTGCTTCTGTACGTCCTCATCGGCAGGCTCCTGGCATCGCGTCCCGCGTCGGGCGACGCATCCGAGCATCCGGAGACGGGTGTCAACGAGGGCTGGGACCGGCGCGGGTTCATCATCGTGGCCACTGCCGCTGCCGCCGCCTCAGCGGGGGCAGGCGCACTGGGCCGGTCCCTGAACACCTCCAGCGGCAAGGAAGCGGTCGCCTCCCGCAAGAACCTCGTCCTTCCGGCCGCGGACTCACCCGCTCCGGCGGTGCCGAAGGGGGCCGGAGTACGGGTGGCGGGCGTCAGCCCCTTCATCACCCCGAACAAGGACTTCTACCGGGTGGACACCGCGCTGGTGGTGCCCAAGGTCGATGCCACGACGTGGCGGCTGCGCATCCACGGCGACGGTGTACGCCGTCCGCTCACCCTCTCCTTCGACGACCTGCTGAAGCGCGAGTTGATCGAACGGGACATCACGCTCACCTGCGTGTCCAACGAAGTCGGCGGCCCGTACGTCGGCAACGCCCGCTGGATCGGCGTCCGGCTGGACGACCTCCTCGCCGAATGCGGCGTCACGCCACCGTCGAAGGGAGGACCGGCCGACCAACTCGTCGCCCGCTCGGTGGACGGCATGACCATCGGCACCCCGGTCGAGGACGTCATGGACGGCCGCGACGCGATGCTCGCGGTCGGCATGAACGGCGAACCGCTGCCCTTCGACCACGGATTCCCCGTCCGCATGCTGGTGCCCGGCCTGTACGGCTACGTATCGGCCTGCAAATGGATCAAGGACATCGAACTGACCACCTTCGATGCCTACGACGCCTACTGGGTCAAACGCGACTGGGCGCGCCGTGCTCCCATCAAGACCCAGTCCCGGATCGACACCCCCAAGCCCTTCGCCCGCCCGAAGGCCGGGACCGTGATGGTGGCCGGAGTCGCCTGGGCCCAGGCCCGCGGCATCGACAAAGTCGAGGTCCGCGTCGACGACGGCCCCTGGCAGGAGGCCACCCTGGCCGCCGAGGACACCAAGGACACCTGGCGCCAGTGGTCCTTCCCCTGGCGAGCCACCAAGGGCGGCCACACCCTCACCGTCCGCGCCACCGATCGCACCGGCGAGGTGCAGACCGACAAGCGCACTCGCACAGTCCCCGACGGCGCCAGTGGATGGCACTCCGTCGTGGTGACCGTCGAGTGACCCCAGACCACATTTCCCTTGCCATTCCCCTCACAAGCGGCGAACGCCGCGCTACCAACAGGAGCAACAACGTGAACACCCGCATCCGCCGCATCGCCGCCACCGTCGCAGCCGCAGCCGTTCTTCCTCTCGCGCTGGCCGCCTGCTCCGACGACAGCAGCGACTCCGCGCAGTCCGACTCCGCCACCAGCGCGTCGGCGTCCGCCCCCGCCTCCGACGACTCGATGGCCGACTCCGGCACCGCCACCTCGGACGAGCCCTTCGGCTCCGCCTGCGCCACCGTGCCCAAGGACGGTGCCGGTTCGTTCGACGGCATGGCCAAGGACCCCGTGGCCACCGCCGCCTCCAACAACCCGGCCCTGTCCACCCTGGTGACCGCGGTGAAGAAGGCCGGCCTGGTCGACACTCTCAACAACGCTCAGAACATCACCGTCTTCGCCCCCACGAACGACGCCTTCGCCAAGATTCCGGAGGCCGACCTGAACAAGGTGCTCAACGACAAGGAGCAGCTGACCAAGATCCTCACCTACCACGTCGTGGGCCAGAAGCTGACCCCGCAGGACCTGGAGAACGGCTCCTTCGACACGCTGGAGAAGTCCAAGCTGACGACGTCGGGCTCCGATGAGTCCTACAGCGTCAACGACTCCGCCGAGGTGGTCTGCGGCAACGTCAAGACCGCCAACGCCAACGTCTACATCATCGACACGGTCCTGATGCCGCAGAGCTGACCGGACACCGGCCGGCCGGGGGCGCCCCATTGGGGCGCC
>NZ_JBSFVD010000035.1:0-37714 GCF_053592135.1 Streptomyces sp. NPDC002784
ACCCGCTGGAAGAGGTCGTACAACTCGTCCGGCACCAAGCGTTCCACGATCAGCACGAACCCAGGCTACCGACCTCGCCAATTGAGACGACCTCTTAAAGGGGTGAACGCGGACACCATGAGGCGATCCGCCCGGCGCAAAAGGGAGAATGCTGCGTTCCGTTACTGTTTGGCGTGGTGACTCTGACCGAAAAGCCCCAACACGGTTCCCGTCGGAACGCGGGATTGGTGAGGTACGCCGGCTTGACGGCATCGGCCGGTCTGCCACCACGGGTAGCTGCCCCGCTGTAGACGTCACGGCGTCGCCATGGGGACACCGTCCGGGCGGCCAGCGAGCAGCGCTGCGATGTGGTCGGCGCAGCGGACGGCGGCCTCGGCCATGGCGCGCCGGGTCATCCCAGCGACGTGCGGCGTGAGCAGGGCGTTGGACAGGCCGAGCAACGGGGAGGTGAAGGCGGCGTGCTCATGGAAGAAGGTGTCGACGGCGGCCGCTGCCAGGGGATGTGCCGGGTCGCGTAGGGCGTCAGCCAGGGCTTGCTCGTCGACGATTCCGCCCCGGGAGGTGTTCAGCAGGATCGAGCCAGGCAGCATCAGCGCCAGTTCCGCCTGGCCGATCATTCCCCGGGTCTGCGGGGTGAGCGGGAGGTGCAGGGAGACTACGTCGCTGCTGGCAAGGAGGGCACCAAGGGACTCTGCTCGGCGTACCGCCGTCCCTGCGGGGCGACGGGAGAGGCCCTGGACGGTCATGCCGAGGGCGGCCGCCCGCTCGGCCAGGGCCTGGCCGATCCGGCCGAGCCCGAGGACGCCCAGGGTCAGCTCCGACAGCTCGACCGCGGGGGCGGCCGGTGGCTCCAACGGCCGTGGTGCGCGGCCTCGTTGTGGGCTGAGAGATTCCGGATCAGGGCAAGCATCTGGGCCAAGGTGAACTCCGCGACCGCCGTCGCGTTGGAGCCCGGGGTTTGGGTGACGGTGACGCCGTGGTGGGCGGCGGCGGCCAGGTGGACGTGGTCAGTGCCCGCCCCGGCCCGGTCGATCACCCGAAGCCGGTTGCCCAGCGCCAGATCGGTCGCCGCCGCCAGGAATGCGGCGCGCAACGGAACGCCGGCCCGGGACTTCACCGCCTGAGAGCCGAGCCCATCGCGGATAATCTCAGCTATCAGCGCCGACTCGTCGAAAGTGTCGAAGTCCAAACCAAAGGGCCGTCAGGGTGTCCGTCTCGGATGAAGCCCGAGTGGCGGGCTTGGCTGGCGGCGGAGCTGGAGAAGGGGCCGGCCGCGCACGGCTGGATGGAGGACCAGCGGTGGACCCTGGCCCGGGTGGCCACGGTGATCGCCCGGCGCTTCCACGTCCGCTTCAGCCAGGCCCAGACCTGGCGCATCTTGCACCAGATGGGCTTTTCGGTGCAGGCGCCGGTGCGGCGGGCCGCCGAGCGCGACGAAGAGGCCGTGGCGACGTGGGTCAAGGAGACGTGGCCGCGGGTGGAAAGACGGTGAGGGACCGGGATGCCTGGCTGTGTTTCGCGGACGAGGCAGGGCAACTGCTGCGGCCGCCGAAGGCGTGCACCTGGTCCCGCCGTGGCCCTCCGCCCCTGGTCGGTTCGGGCGGCGGGTTCGGGCCGCATTTCCATGGCAGGCCTGGTCTGCCGCAAGAGCGGTCAGCGCACCCGGCTGGTCTTCCGGATGCTGGTCCACCACGGTCGTAAAGGTGAGAAGAAGGGTTTTCGGGAGAGAGACTTCGCCTCGCTGCTGGATGCCGCCCACCATCAGCTCGGCGCAACATCGTGCTGGTCTGGGACAACTACAGCCACCACGTCGACGCCGCCATGCGCGAGCTGATCGCAAAGCGACCGTGGCTGACAGTCTTCCGCTTCCCGACCTCCACCCCCGACCTCAACCCGGCCGAGGGCGTCTGGGCGCACCTGAAGAAGAGCCTGGGCAACCTCGCCCCGTGCAGCATCGATGACCTCGCTGGGCTGGTCCGCACCCGCCTCAAACGGATGCAGTACCGGCCGGACCTACTCGACGGGTTCACCGCCGAAACCTGACTGATCACGACACCGCCATGACGTCACCCCGACCCGAAAACCTCAGTAGCTCGTCCGGCTGCGGTACATACGAGCGGGGCGAGGGGCGGGCCGGAGACAGAGCTGACGATGCGTCATTTCCGGCCGTGAGACAGCGGAGCCGACGTCGGTGTGACGCGCGGTGCGGGTGCCGAAGGCCGGGAGGGTGTACCGCCGTGTCAGCGCGGCACTTCCACCTCGATGCCGCCGAGTCTGTAGTTCCAGCGCGGGTCGGACCGGGAGCCGCTCTTGCGGGCGCCCTTCAGGTTCTTCACAAAGGCCCTGCGCTGGGCCGAGGTCGCCGAGCGCCAACGCAGTTCGAGGACCGGGCGCACCGGAGGGATGAGTTCACGCATCGGCTGGTCGTACCTGGCGAGACGCGCCTCGTAGTCGAACGGCCGGTAGAACAGGTCGAGGTCGATCGACGGTGCCGTGCCGCCCGCCTGGTGGTGACAGGAACCCAGCCAGTTGGCGAGGTAGTCCAGCCCGATCCGTACGTTGAGGGAGATCTGGTCCTGCCACTTGCCGAGATAGGGCGCGTTCACCGCCTCCGCGGTCACCTCTTCCGGCATCACGATCAGACCGCGCACGGAGGTGCCCGACAGGGCGACGTGGATACGCGGCCAGTGCCCGCCGGCCTCGATCCGGAAGGAGGGGAAGTGGCCCGCCATGCCCATCCCCGTCCGCAGCTGGGCCCAGCCCATCGCGTCGTGCGGGGGCCGCTCCGGCGAGTAGGGCCCGCTGGTGCGGTGCCCGAGGTCGCTCTCCCGCATCATGAACACGGCCTCGAACACATCACCGCGCAAGGCCATGCTCACGGGGAAGTACGCCCCGACCTCCAGCATGAACACCTTGCCGGTGATCAGGGCACGGATGCTGGACCGGTCCGCAATCATCGCCCTCTCCTCCATCCCCTCCGTGTCGGCCTGGGCGGTACCGGCCCGGGCAGACTGTCCAGTTCGGCCTGGACGGCGAGGGTGTCCGTGTGGTGCTCGCCCAGACGCAGCCGCCGTTTCGCCAGCACTTCGCGCAGGGCCTGCGCCGCGTCACGGTGCCGTCCGAGCCGACGGTGCACACGGGCCAGCCCCACCCGGGCCTCCAGGGTCTGGAGGTCGTCGGGGCCGCGGCGCCTCACGAGCTGGGGCACCAGCATGTCGTACATCCGCTCGGCCTCGTCCAGTTCGCCCTTGTCGGTGAGCAGGGACGCGAGTGCCGCGATCGCCTCCAGGGTGGCCGGATGGCCCGGTCCCAGGTCCCGTTCGCGTTCCGCGGTCACCGCCCGGATCAGGGCCAGGGCTTCCGTCTGCCGGCGCAGATCGATCAGTACCGAGGCCCAGCCGAGCATCGCGCGCTGGGTCTCGACGTGCCCGGCGTCCCACAGGTGGGAGCGCACGTCGACGACGAGCTGCCAGGTCCGCTCGGCCGCGACCGGATCGCCCTCGCTGTGCAGGAGGGGGGCGGCCTCGGCGAGCGTGACGAGGTCGTCCTGGAGCTGGTGGGCGAAATGGTTGGCCCAGAAGGACTCGGACCGGTTGAGTTCTTCCTCCGGTCTCAGCAGCAGCGTGAGCGCCTCGGCCGTGCCCGGTGTCTCGTCGGGCTCCCGGCTCGCCAGGTCCTCGGCCACGAAGTGCATGTAGAGGCGATAGCCCGTGTCGTTGCGGGAGGGGACCTTGTCCAGTTCGGCGGCGAGTTCCAGGGTTCGGGTGACAGCGCGCCGCTGCCGCTCGCCGATGCGGGCCATCGCCTCGATGAGCGCCGGGCGGCTGTCGTCACGGGACGGCAGCTCGACAGCGACCTCGGCCCGCAGTTCCTCGATCACGGGCTCGGACTCCGCGCGCAGCACCCCGGTCGCCGAGCCGAAGTCGTACTCCCAGTCCAGGGCCCAGGTCAGCAGGCGGCCGCGTTCGTCGCCGGCCAGGAGCAGGGCGCCGTCGGGGGCCAGCGCGACATCGGTGACCGCGTCCGAGAATCCGGTGAAGGCCCGCAGTTCCCGGCCGGCCGTCAGGTCCCACAGCCGTGCCTGGCGGTCCTCGCCGCCTGACGCCGCGAGCCGGAAGTCCGGCGTGACGGCGAGGCTGCGCACGGCGGCGGTGTGTCCGGTGAGCGCATGGACGCAGCGGGCGGCGGCGACGTCCCACAGCCGGACGGTGCCGTCGGCGGAGCAGGACAGCAGGTGCCGGCCGTCCGCGCCGGGCAGGACGTCGACCACGGCATCGGTGTGTCCGGTGAGCACCGCCTCGCACTGTCCGTCGGCGGTCCGCCAGAGGCGTACGGTCGCGTCGGCGCCGCCGGTGACGACGTAGCGGCCGTCCTCGCTCAGCCGTGCGGCGCCGATCCACTCCTCGTGCCCGCCCAGCACCCAGCGCAGTTCGCCTGCGCGCAGGTCCCAGATCTTCACGGTGACGTCCTGGCCGCGGGAGAGCCCGTAACGGTGGTCGGCGCTGACGGCCACATCCAGCACGGCTCCGGGGTGGGCCTCCCAGCGTCCGAGGGACCGGCCGCTGGGGATGTCCCAGGCGGCGACGACGCCGTCGGCGGTCCCGGAGAGGGCCACGTGGCCGTCCTCGCTGACCGCGACGTAGTACACGTGGTCGCGGGGGCTGGTGAACAGCTGGACGATGCGCCTGTCGCGGGGCTGCCAGGCGACGACCCGGCCGTCCTCGCCCCCGGAGACGGCGAGCCGGCCGTCGGCGGTCATCGCCAGGGCACTGAGGTGGCCGGTGTGCAGGCTGAGCGTGTGCAGCAGCTGACCGGTCTCCACGTCGAAGACCCAGGCTTCGGAGTTCCCTGCGCGGGCGAGGGCGGTGGGGCTGCGCCCGCTGAGTTCCAGGGCCCAGGACCGGTCGTCGTCGGGGGCGATCCGGCCCGCGGACCAGGCGTCGACGAGTGCGGTACGGCGGCCGAGGGCACCGAGTCGGCGCCACAGGCGTACGGGCTCGGTGTGGCGCCGGTGGCCGGGCAGTGCGCGGGCGGCGCGGATCAGTTCGGCCGCCTCCTCCAGCCGTCCGGCTGCGCCGTGCGTGGCCGCGTGGTCCAGCAGTTCGGCTGCTCGGGCGGCAGCGGCGGTGACGTCCCTGGCCTGGTGGGGGCGGACGTAGCTCCACGGGGCCGGTGGTCCGGCGGGCGGCAGGTGCCATGCGCGCACGGTCTTGCCCTCGGCGGTGAGCGCGCGGTGCCCGGTCGCGCTCAGCGCGACCTCCTTGGTGTCGGGTGCGGCCTCCAGGGAGAGGCGGCAGCGGCCCGTGGTGAGGTCCCACACCCGTGACGGCTCGGCGCGTCCGCCGCTGGAGAAGCCGACCGTGCCGTCCGAGTTCAGGGCTGTCCGGCCGTATTCGGTCTTCAGTACCCGTGAGGCGTCACCGGAGCCGAGGTCGGCCAGCCGGACGTGGGCGCTCCCGCCGGTGACCGCTACGAGTCGGCCGTCGTCGGTGAACCGCACGCTCAGGCAGGCGTGGTCGAACCGGTGGACCAGTGCGCCCGTGCGGACGTCGTACACCGAGCTCGTCCGGCGCGTGTGGTCGACGGCGCAGCACAGGGTGCCCCGGGCGCCCAGGAAGTCGGCCTTGCTCTCGAACTGCCGGACCTCCACGGGTTCGCCGGTCTCCAGGTCCCAGGTGACGACCTCCCCCTCGTACCCGCTGGTGACCGCGTGCCGCTGATCCTGCGTCAGCGCGACCGCGAGCACCCAGCTGGGGTGGCCGGGGAGTTCGAACCCGGTGGCGGCCTCGAGGTCGAGCACCAGCGCGCGCCCGATGCCGCCGCCCACGACCAGGACGCGTCCGTCGTCGCGGACCGCGAGTGCCGAGGCGCGGTAGTTCTCCAGCCGCAGTTCCTGGCGGCACTCCCCCGTGGCCAGGTCCCAGATCCGCAGCCCGCCAGAACCGTCCGCCGAGATTCCGGTCCTGCCGTCCGGGGTCAGGGCGAGGGCGGTGATCCAGTCGTCGTGTTCCCCGGGCAGCACAAACTGGGCCGGGGCGGGCACGTCCCGCACCGAGGCGAGGGCGGCGGCGATCTGCTGATCGTGGGGCATCCGTGCGGACGCGTCCCGCAGCAGTTCGGCCGCGGCCGGCGCGTCGCCCCGCTCACGGTGCACCAGCGCAAGCAGGTACGTGCCGTCGTCGGGGTCGCCGAACCGCACGGATTCCAGCTCGTCCACCAGTTCCGCGTCACTGATCACACCCGTCCGCCAGCGGTGCAGTCCGCGGTTGTAGCGGGCGTGCGGGTGGTGGGGATCCGCCCGCAGGGCGCGGGACCACAGCTCCTCGGCGCTGTCGCGGCGGCCGAGGTCCAGCATGGACAGCGCGTGGTTGGAGAGGCTGTCGGCGAGCAGGGTGGCCGCGGACGGGGCATGGCGGGGATAGGGGCCGACCTCGCGCCGGTGCACCTCGACCAGCCGCTCGGCGAGCGGGCCGAGCCGGGACGGGCGTGCGGCGGGGTCCTTCGCGAAGCACTCGCGCAGTACGTCCAGCATCTCGACCGGCACCCGCTCGATCGCGCCCGGCGTCTGGGACCGGGTGTAGTCCTCGAAGGCGTCGCCTGCGGTGGTCCCGTCCCGCACCGGCGGCCTGCCCAGGAGCATTTCGAACACGGTGACCGCCCAGGACCAGACGTCCGTGGCCGGGGTGAGCCCGGACGGTGACCGTGCCTGCTCGGGCGAGCAGTAGGCGGGGTCAAGTCCGCCCCAGCTGACGAACGGCTCCGCGTCCCCGGCCGTGCGGGCCCGTGCCAGGCCGAAGTCGGTGACCTTGACCGTGCCGTCCCGGGTCAGCATCACGTTGGCGGGCTTGACGTCCTGGTGCACGACGTCGTTCTCGTGCGCGTGGTCCAGACCCCAGGCGGACTGGATCGCGACGTCCAGCAGCGTCGCGAGGGGATCGTCGCCGTACAGGGTCCGGTTACGGACGGCTTCAGCGAGGCTGCCGCCGTCGGCCCACTCGGCGAAGACCCTGGGCACGTCCTCCAGGGTGCGCACGTAGACGCAGTTGGCGATGTGCGGGTGCAGGCCCAGCCCCACCCACACCTCCGCCTCCCGCTCGAAGTCCCCGATTCCGTCCGGCGAGCGGACGACGGCCGGGCGCGGGGTCTTCACCGCCAGGTCGATGTCCCAGCCGCGGTGGTGGACCCGGTGCACCAGTCCGAGGCCGCCGGAGCGCACCACATCCAGGACCTCGTACAGGTCCAGGATGACGTCGCCGCGGCGCCAGGTGGCCATCGGCGTCAGTCCACCACGGCGGCGTACAGAGGTGTTCCGAGCAGCACCGACGTACCGGTGCCGTCCGGGCTTTCGCCGTGCAGCAGCCGCTTCGCAACGAACTCGACGTTCTGCGCCGGCCAGCGCAGTCGCGCAACGGCCCGCTCAACGCGGCCCAGCGCCGCGCGATCGACGCGGTCGAGGTCGCCGTCCACCGCGTCGGCGACGTACTCGTCCTCCAGGTCGGAGGTGATCCCGAGGCCGTCGAGCATGGAGGACATCATCGAGCGCCCCACGCCGTGGGCCTCTGCGTCCGGCACGTAGTCGTACACGTGCCGGTACGAGCCGCCCAGGGCGACGACGGTGTCCTCGCTGCGTCCGCCGAAGAACACCAGGGAGGACGCGGGGTCATCGCGGAACGAGCCCCAGCGCATCCGCAGCGAGCCCCAGAAGTACTGGCCCGGTGCGTCCACTGTGCCGAGGTCACCGTGGTCGCGGAGGTACCGGACGACCGCCTCGAGACGGGTGATCCGGTCGTTCGGCGGGCCCTCGGTGGTGCGCTTCGCCGACAGCACGGAGAGGTTCACGCCTACCTCCGTCTGGCGCTTGGCCCCGAACCCGGGGTCGATCTGCGGCAACAGCATGTCGACCTTGCTGTCGGAGATGTACACGTAGTAGCTCAACGACACTGCCGGATCCTCCCAAGCTTCGACCTTCCCAGCCTATCGATCACGGCCCGTTGTGAGCCATGGGATGCGCGGTCGAAGGGAGTTGGGCGAAGCGGCGACGGCGATCCACATCACCCAGGTGGTTGCAGTGCGGCGGGGTCCGGATGCAAGACCGGAAGTCCGGAAGTGGGGACACGCCCGGCACGGCAGATCCCGCGCGAACGGGGGGAACAGATCGCAGCCGCCGTGGAGTCGAGTTGGCCACGCACTCCGTCGAGCAGTTCGTCGGCTACGGCGTCAATCACCTGTGCGGCGGCTTGGACACGCCGCGCGTTGACAGATCACGTGTCCACGCAGTCCAAGGTGGCCCGGGGTCCCGTTGTTGGCGAGCACGAGTGGACGGGTAGGGCTCCCGGACTTGGCCAGACCCCGGCTGCCGACGTCGGGACGTACCTGGTGCACCACCCGAAGGTCCGCCACGTCCACACGACCGGCAGCGCCGCGACCCATGACGCGATCGTCTTCGGTACGGGTACCGAGGGCGCCGGCCCCAAGAAGGCGGGCACACCGCTGCTCGACAAGCCGGCCACCAGCGAACTGGGCGGGGTCTCCCCCATGATCGTGCTGCCGGGCGGCTGGTCCGAGGCGGACCTGCGCTACCAGGCCGAGCACATCGCCACCCGGAAGCTGCACAACAACGGCTACAACTACGTAGCGAGCCAGGCAGCCGTCGTCAGTGCCGACTGGCCGCAGAAGGACCGCTTCCTGGCCCACCTGCGAGCCGGGCTGGCCGACGCACCCGCCCGCCCCCCGCACTACCCCGGCAGCGACGACCGGGGCACCCACGCCCTCGACACGTACAGCGACGACGCCGAACGGCTCGGAGCAGGCCGCGTGCTGATCACAGGTCTCGCCCCGGCGGAACCCGGACCAGCTCTGACCACGGAGCACTTCGCCCCCCGTCCTCGGCGTACTGAAACACCCCGGTGACCCGCGCCCTCACCGCAACCGCCTCCTGGGATGCTTCCCCGGGGCACACCCCCGACGACGTGCAGAGCGGCATCGGCGTCGTGCACGACGCGCTCCTCCTGGACGGGCCCGAGCGCAGCGTGGTCCGGAGTCCGTTCCACCCTGCGCCCCAGGCGCTCCTGCACGGGGTTCAGCTTGATCGGGCGGGCACTTCGGGCACCGATGCAGCACGCCCGTCGCTTCCTGTACCAAAGCGGCAGCATCCGCCTCACCCCGCAGCCAGGCTCTGCGCTCGACGACCGGCGGGCAGGGCCCGGCTCAGAACAAACTCATCGCCAACGAGACAGGGCGGGGTCGGCGCACGGCCCCGCCCACGGGGTTCCCAACTGTCTAGAGAGTTGGTGAGGCGTCCCGGCTTTAGAAGAAGTGCTTGCGTCCACCGACCGCGCGACCGGTCGCACCCAGGATCCACAGGATGACGCCAACCAGAATGAGGATGCCACCGATCGTCGTCAGCAGACCCATGCCGACAAGCAGACCGATGATCAGCAGAATAAGCCCAAGAATGATCATTTTAAACCCCATCGTCAATTCCGGCTCAGGCGCGTGTGCGTATGAGCTTCACAAGGGCCTGAGTTCGTCCCTTGGTGGGTAGATCCCGACCAGCTCCGAATGCCAAGACCTTGGTGCGATAGCCCTTGTGCCCGGCGACACGGTGTTCATGCCCTCCTTCGAAACTTCGTTCAGTACGCCATCTCCTCGACCGTCCTCTGCTCCGGAAGGTCCTGCCACCCCGGACGGTTTGGACGTTGGTGACGGAGACACCGGGCAGCGGCGCCTACGGGCAGACGCCCGTATAACGGGGGGACGCTGGATACCGTCCTGACCAGGTTGAAGACCTCTCGGGCGGCATACCGCTTGAGGCATCGGATGATCCCACGTCGGGTCTTGCCCTCCTGGGTGCGGCGTTCGTAGTACGCCTGGGTGCGGGGATCGAAGCGCAGGCGGTGAACACGATGCGGCGCAAGGCCGCGTTCGCCTGACGGTCGCCGCCGTGGTTGAGCCGACGCGTGCGCCGCCGGCCCGACGAATAGCTCAATGGGGCTGACCGGCCCGAAGCACTCACAGGGGCGATCCGGGACCGGGGACGGTTTGAGACGGGCCGGTTCAGGCCGGGCAGGTCGGTTCGTCCCCGGGAGCGACCGGATCGGGGGTGGGCGACGCGCCGGTGTCGGGAGAGGGACTCACCGGGTCGGAGGGACAGTTCTGCGGCGTGGAAGGGTCGGGGGTCGGCGTGGACGGGTCTGGGGTCGGCGTGGACGGGTCGGTGGGAGTCGGTGTGGGCGAGGGGTCCGGGGTCGGGGAGTCGGACGGGGAGGGGTCCGGTGAGGGGGCGGGGCCCGGTTCCGTCGTGGACGGGGACGGCCGGGGTGACGGCGCGGGCGGCACCGGGCGCGCGGGAGAGGGGGACGGGGTGGGCGTTTCGGGGCCGGGGCCGATGATGACGGCGTCACCGCCCTTGCCGTCGCCTCCGCCGCGGTCCGTGTCGACCGGCTCCGTCGCCGGAGTGACACCGCCGGCTCCTGGCGACTCCGGAACGACGCCCTTGCCGTCGGGCAGGGGGTGCACGCCTGTGCGGTAGAAGTCCAGCCAGTGGCGGACCAGGGTGAGGTAGGAACGTGAGTGGTTGTAGCTGAGGACCGCCCGGTCCAGGTCGGCGGTCCGGCTCAGGTCGCGGTCCCCGGCGCACAGGTAGTGCCCGGCGGCGAGGGCCGCGTCGAAGATGTTGTTGGGATCGCCGCGGCCGTCACCGTTGCCGTCCGCGCCCCAGCGGGCCCAGGTCGACGGCAGGAACTGCATCGGCCCCACCGCGCGGTCGTACACCGTGTCGCCGTCGTGGACGCCGCCGTCGCTGTCCAGGATCAGGGCGAAGTTCCTGCCGTCGAGTGCCGGACCGGTGATCCGGCCGAGCGTGGTGCCGTGCCGGTCGACCGCGCCGCCGCGCGCCTGACCGGACTCCACCTTGCCGATGGCCGCGAGCAGTTCCCAGGGCAGCTTGCAACCGGGATCCGTCCGGCCGACGGACCTCTCCGCCGCGCGGTAGGCGCGCAGCACGGTGCCCGGGATGCCGGCCTGGGCGCGCGCCTGGGCGGCGTGCGCGGGGCGCGGCGGGACGTCCGGGGAGACCAGCGGCGGTAGTTCGGTGTGGTACGAACCGTCGTCGGGCGGGGCGAGCTCGGTGTACGGGAGGTCTGCGGCGGGAGCGGGGTGGTCGGCGGCGGCCGGACGGGCGCGCTCCTCCCGCGAGAGTCCGGGGGCCTGGGAGGCGGTGAGCGCCGCCACCGCGGTCACGGCGACGGCGGTGGTCCGCAGACCCTGCCGGGTCCGGGCGGGTACACGTCGGGCGCGCTGTTCGGGCATGGTCGGTCACTCCCTGGTGGTGAGGCGCGTACGGGTTCAGCGGCCGAAGGTGTCGATGCCCGAGACGAGCCAACGACCGTCACGTCGCTGGACGTCGACGGCGAGCATCGCCCCGGCGTAGGTGCCGTCGTCCTCGGCCTTCTTGTCGCCCGCGGTGCTGACGCTGCTCTGGTCGGCGTAGACCAGTACGCGAGCCCGGTCGCCGTCGATGCGCTCGACCGCGCTGTCGGTGACCGTGGTGGTGATCACCGCCTTCTGCTGGTCGGCCTGCGTGCGGATGTCGCCGAACAGCTTCCGGTGCTGGGCGACGGCGCGTTCCGTCAGCCATTGCTTCGCGGCCTCGTCGAGGGCGTCGGGGTCGGCATGGTCGTACGAGAAGAGCGCGGCGACGGCCTTGGTGGACTGGCCCTTGATCTCGCTGGTGCGGGCGGTGTCGGAGAGGGCGGTGTTGCGGGCGGCCGGGGCGTCCCGGAGGGCTTCGGCGCGGGCGTGCGCCCAGCCGGCGAAGCCACCGAGGAGGAGGGTGAGCAGACAGAGGGCCGCGAATGCGCGGCGGGAGGCGCGTGGCCGTGGGGTCTTCTTCCGCGGTGGGTCCGTGTCCTCGCCGGGCGTGGACGGTGCGTTCCGGGTGATCGCCGTTGTGCGGCGTGGTGTGTGCCGGGTGCGGGCGGGCGGTGGCTGGTCGCGCGGCTCCCCGCGTCCCTGGGCGGCGTCGGTGGCGACCGGGGCGCGGAGGGCCTCGCGGGCCTGGCGACGGCGTGCGTTGTTCAGATGGTGGCGGGTCGTCGGCATCGTGGTGTCGTCCTCTCCTGCTGACGGTCAGCCGGCCGGCGTGCCGCCCACCGGGGCCTGGCCCAGGGCGCTGAGCTTCCAGTGGCCGCCGCTGCGGGTCAGTTCGCCGAGCATGCGGCTGTCCTTGTCGGTGCTCGCGTCGCCGGGCGCCTTCACCGTCACGCGCAGCGCGACCAGCACCCGGGCCCGGCCGGCCCGGTCGTCGAGTTCGGTGAGCGCGCCGGAGAGCACCTTCGCCGTGGTCACGGTCTTGGCGGTCCTCACCTGCGTGGCGAACTCGTCCCGCCCGGAGACCAGTTGTTCGTGGAGTTCACCGGTGGTGGAGGACTCCCAGAGGTCCAGGCCCCGGTCGATGCTGCGGTGGTCGAGGGTGTTGAGGTTCTGGACGGCCTGTTCACCGGCGGCGAGGGCCGCGTCGCGCTGCTCGGCGTACGCGACGGTGTCGTCGTGAGCCGCGTCGTACCAGTCCCAGCCCGCCCACCCGGCGAAGCCGCCCGCGACCAGCGCGAGGGCGAGGGCCAGGGCCGTGACGGGCAGCGCCCGGAGCCGGGCCGATGCGCTGGTCGCGCCTTTCATCTGTGCTCCCCTCTTCCCGCGCCCGCTCAGCGGGACCTGATGTCGACGATCCGCCACTGGTCCTCCTGCCAGTGCGCGGTGACCGTGAGCTGGGCCGCCGCGGAGGTGGTGCCTGCCGTGCCTCGGTGCGAGATCTGGTCGAGGAAGACCAGCAACCGCGCACTGTCACCGTCGAGTTCGATCACCGCGGTGCGTACGGCCTGGGTGCTCAGGGTGACGCGCTGCTCGGCCAGGTCCGCGCGGATCCGGCCCATGAGTTCCGTGTACTGGCGTTCCGCCCGCCCCGCGAGCACGGACCGCGCCGCGCGCTCCGTGGCCTCCAGACCGTCCGGCGTGTACGAGAAGACGCGGGCGAGGCCGTTGCCGACGTCTCCGGCGACGCGGGTGGTCGCCTCGGCGTCGGTCAGGGCGTGGTTCTCGGCCGAGGGGGCGGACCTGAGCTGGTGGGCGCCGTAGAAGAAGCCGCAGCCGGCGAGGACGAGCAGGGCCGCGCCCAGCGCGGTGACGAGGCGCCTGGCTGGGACACGCGGGCGCCGGCCGTCGCCACGGGCCCGGGGCGGCTCCTCGGGCGGGGCTGCCCGGCCGGGCTCGGCGTCCGCGTCGGCACCGGGCCGCTCATCGGTTCCGGGTTCCGCGCCGGCGTCGGTGCCGCTGTCTGTGCCGGTGCCTCCGGTGCCTGCACCGCTGCCTGTACCCGTGCCGGAGTCGGCTCCGGGCCCGGGACCCACGCCGTCCCCCTCCCGTTCGCCGGACGTACCGTCGCCCGGGCCGGTGGAGGGCCGGGACCGTCCGAGGTGCAGCAGCCGTGTCATCGGCTCTCGTCCTCCTCCGCCGTCCGCGCGAGCGGTACCGCGCTCAGTGCCTTGACCTTCCACTCCCCCTCGCCCGTGCGGGCCAGGACCGCCTCCAGGCGCTTGCGGTCCGTGGTCGGCGTCTTCGCTCCGGCGGGCGTGACCTCGACGCGTACGGTCGCGACGAGCTTGGCGGTGCCCGCGCGGGTGTCCAGGGAGGTGAGCGCGGCCTCCGTGACCGTGCCCCGCGCCGAAGCACCCTTCTTGGGAGCGGTGTTGCCCAGTTCGTCCCGTAGCGGACCGGTCGAGGCGGCGCGCCAGTCCTGGATGCCGTCCCGCGCCCGCTCCCGCGACGAGGCGTCGAGGGTGTTGAGGACGGCGAGCCGCTCGCGTCCGTCGGCCAGCGCCTCGTCGCGTTCACGGCCGTACGCGAGGGAGTCGTCACCCCGCGCCTGGGCGTACGTCCACGCCCCGGTGCCGCAGAATGCCAGCGCCAGTGCCAGTCCGGCGCCCGTCAGGGCGCGCCCCCGCTTCACCGGCCCGCCTCCGCGTCCGCGCCGAGCAGCCCCGGCAGACCGGCCACCCGCGCGCCGCCCGTGTCCGGCAGGGCCAGCGCGCCCGGCAGGGCTGCGGAGGACTCGGCCGGGGTCGAAGCGGTGCTGCCCGTACTGCCCGAGGGCAGGGAGCCGGGCTTGGCCGGGTCGGGTACGGCGCCGCCCCGGGGCGCGTTGGCGGACCCTCGTACGTTGACCCCGCTCGCGGCCGGGGCCGTGCAAGAGGCGCCGGTGTTGAGGGCCGGTGCGGTACCGAGGTCCAGGCCGGTGCGGTACCGGGTCCCGCCGTAGCCGTCGGTGCAGGGCAGGGGCTGGAAGAAGGTGACGGCCAGGCCGAGTTTCATCGTTCCTCCGTCGACGGCGGTGGCGCCGGCCGAGACGGCCGCCGGGTACGTCACGAGGAGTTCCTCGATGCCGCGCTGCCGGGTGACGGCGACCTCGGAGGTGGTGAGCAGGTTGGCGAGAACCACGCCCAGGCTGGGGTCCAGGTCCCGCAGCACTCCGCTGACCTGCGTGGCGGCATCGGGTGTGACGGTCAGCAGCCGGCGCAGGTCGGCGTCGGAGCCCTTGAGGGTGCGGGCCAGCTCCGTGGCGCCGTCGGCGAAGCTGCGGATGGCCTCCGCCTCCTCGGCCTGGGTACGCAGTACGGTCTCGCCGTCGGTGAGCAGGCGGGTGGTGGCGGGCAGGTTGCGGTCGGCGGCCTCGATGAAGGCGCTGCCGTTGTCCAGCAGCACCTGAAGGTCGTCACCGTGCCCCTCGAAGGCCTTGCCGAACTCGTCGACGACCGTGCGCAGATCCTCCAGCGGCACGGACCTGGTGAGGTCGTTCACGCTGGTGAGGACGTCGGTGACGGGAGCGGGCACCTCCGTGTCGAGTTGTTCGATCCGGTTGCCGTCGGCGAGGTAGGGACCGGCGTCGCTCTCGGGCCGCAGGTCGATGTACTGCTCGCCGACCGCGGAGAGCCCGGCGACCACGGCCCGCGTGTCGGCCGGGATGCGAGGCGCGGACTTCTTGATGCGCAGCTGGGCGACCACCCCGTCGGCGGTGAGGTCGATCCGGCCGACCCGGCCCACCGAAACACCCCGGTAGGTGACGTCGGAGTGCGTGAACAGCCCTCCGGTGCGCGGGAGTTCGACCTCGACCGTGTAGTGGTCGGCGATACCGACGTACCTGCCGAGGTCGGCATAGCGGATGCCGAGGAAGCCGAGGGCGAGGACGGCGACGAGGAGGAAGGCGAGGTTCTTCAGGCGTACGGCGAGGGTGATCATCCGTGTGTGCCTCCGTCCCCGGGTTCGTGGGTGGGTGTCGGCACGGAGGGCAGGGGCAGCGGTGCCGACGGGGAGGCCGGGGCCCCGGTGTCCGACCGCTTCCGGGGTGCGGCGGTGTCCCGTTCGCTCTGCGCCGTGGCGGTCGGCGAGGGGGTGCTCCGCGGTACCAGGGGCGGGATCACCTGGGTGCCCGGTGCGGCGGTCATGTTCAGGTACACGTTGAGGTAGTCGCCCTTGACGCCGTTCAGCACCTCGTCGGTGAACGGGTAGGTGAGCAGCACCTGGAGGGAGTCGGGCAGATCGGTCCCCGCGTCGGCCAGGGCCTTGAGGGTGGGGGCGATGGCTTTGAGGTCGGCGACCATGTCGTCCTTGCTCGCTTCGACGGTGGAGACGGCGACCTCGGAGAGCGTGTCCAGGGAGCGCAGCATGGTCAGCAGGGAGCCGCGCTGTTCGTGCAGGGTCTTCAGGCCGGGCGAGAGGTCGGTCACGACGGTGCGTACGTCGTCCTCGCGGCCGGCGAGGGTCGCGGCGAGCCGGTTGACGCCGTCGAGGGCGTCGGTGATGTCACCGCGGTGGTCGTCGAGGTTCGCCACGAGTTTCTCCACCCGTTTCAGCACGGAGCGCACCTCGGGTTCGCGTCCGTCGAGGGCCTTGTTGAGTTCCCGCGTGATGGTCTTGAGCTGGTTGACGCCGCCGCCGTTGAGCAGCAGGGACAGGGCGCCGAACACTTCCTCGACCTCGGTGTTGCGGCCGGTGCGGGAGAGCGGGATGACACCGCCGTCACCGAGTGTGCCCGCGGCGGACGACGTGGCCGGCGCGACCAGTTGGACGTACTTCTCGCCGAGCAGGCTGGACTGCTCCAGGCGGGCGCCGGCGTCGCGGGGCAGTTCGATGTCGCCGTTGATCTCCATGGTGACCCGGGCCGACCACGTGTCGCCGTCGAGGCGGATGCCGGTGACCCGGCCCACGGCGACGTCGTTGACCTTGACCGCGGCGTGCGGCACCAGGCTGAGGGCGTCGTCCAGTTCGGCGGTGACGGTGTAGGGGTGCGGGCCGAGGTCGGCGCCGCCCGGCAGGGGCAGGTCCTCGATACCGTCGAAACGCGGGACGGTGACGGAGAACGCGCCGAGGGCGAGGAAGAAACCGAGGCCGAGGGCGAGGAGCCCGCCGATCCCGGCGCCGGTGGCGGCTCCGGCACCGAGCACCCGCCGCCGTACGGTGCCGTGCGGGACCTCGACGCGGTCCGCCTCGGCGGTCTCCACCTGGTCCGCGTCCGTGGAGTCCGCCGGCTCGGACGCCCTTCCCCGGCGTCGCACGACGCTCTTCACCGCTCCCCCTTCCCCGTGCCCGAGGTCGCCGAGCCGCCGGTGGCCGGCAGGGGCAGCAGCGGTCCGCCCATGCTGATCTCGTTGAGGTTGGCGCGGCCGTCGATCATGCCGGTGTCGGGGTCGTAGGCGCCGACGAGGTTGTCGGCGGCGAGCGGTGCGACGTCCAGGGCCTCGGCCAGCGAGGTGCGCTGACGGACCAGGGTCTGGGTGATCGGGACGAGCCGTTCGACGTTCTCCTTCAGCTCGCCCCGGTTGTCCTTGATGAAGGTCTTCACCTGGCCGAGCGCGGTGCCGAGTTCCTCCAGTGCGCCCGCGAGGTCGTCCTTGTTGTCGGCGAAGTAGCCGACGACCGTGTCCAGCCGCTCCTGGGCGGTGCGCACGTCGGTGTCCTTCTCCGCCAGCATCGTGGTGAAGGTCTGGAGGCTGCTGAGGGTGGCGAACAGGTCGTCGCCGGCCCCGTCGAGGGTCTTGGTGGCCTTGCCGAACTCCTCGATACCCTCGCCGATGGCCTCGCCGTTGCCGTCGAGGTTGGCGGCTGCGGTCTTCAGCAGGTCGGACAGGGCGCCGGAGGAGTTGGCCCCGTCCGGCCCGAGAGCCTTGCTGAGGTCGGTGATCGAGGCGTAGAGCTGGTCGATCTCGACCGGGGTGCGATTGCGGGAGGCGGGCAGGACGGCGCCGTCGGCGAGGGCGGGGCCGGAGCGGTAGGCCGGGGTGAGCTGGACATAGCGGTCGGCGACGACGCTCGGCGCGACCACCAGGGCCCGCGCCGACTTCGGCACGCGTACGCCGTCGTCCAGGGCCAGCTCGACCCGTACCCGGGTGCCCTGGGGGTGGACCGATGCGACCTCGCCGACGCGGACGCCGAGGATACGCAGGTCGGAGCCCGCGTAGATGCCGACCGCGCGGTCGAAGTAGGCGGTGACGCGGGTGCCCGTGCGGTCCAGGGCGCGGACGGTGGCGAGTCCGGCGGCGACCACGGCGAGGGCGATCGCGGTCGCGAGGAGTTTGCTGCGCTTGCTCACGTCACTCACCGCTCCCCGGAGCCGCCGCCGGCTGCTTGGGCGGCATGCACGACGTCTTGGGCTGGGACTGGGCGGGCAGGTAGTCGCGGGGTACCACCCCGCACAGGTAGCTGTCGAACCAGCGGCCGTTGCCGAGGGTGTTGCCGACGAGCCGGTAGTAGGGGCCGACCAGGGCGAGCGTCCGGTCGAGCTGGGTGCTGTTCTCCTCCAGGACGGTGGTGACGCGGCCGAGCGCCTTCAGCGTCGGCCCGAGCTGCTTCTCGTTGTCCTCCACCAGTCCGGTCAGTTCGGTGCCGAGGTCGCGGCTGCCCTCCAGCAGGGCGGTGATGGCGTCGCGGCGGTCCTTCAGCTCCCCGAGCAGGGGCCCGGCGTCCTCGATGAGGGTTTCGAAGCTGGACTTCTTGTCCTTCAGCGTCTTGGTGAACTGTGCGCTGCCCTTGAGGAGTTCGGACAGTTCGCCGTCGCGCTTGGAGACGGTGCGCGAGAGGTCGGACAGTCCGGTGGCGGCCTTGCGGACGCGCGGCGGCGAGTTCTCGAAGGTCTCCGAGATCGTCTCGAAGCTCTTGGCGAGCTGCTGGGTGTCGATGGCGTCGACGGTGGAGCTGAGGTCCTGGAACGCCTGGGTGACGTCGTACGGCGAGGTGGTCCGGGTCCGCGGGATGCGGTGGCCGGGGTCCTGTTCCGCGGTGCCGAGCGGGTCGAGGGCCAGGTACTTGTCGCCGAGCAGGGTCTTGATGGCGATCGCGGCGGTGGTCCGGTCGCCGATCCAGGCGTCCTCCACCTCGAAGGTGACCTTCACCCGGTCGCCGTCGAGGGCCACGCCGGTCACTTCGCCGACCTTGACGCCGGCGACGCGCACCTCGTCGCCCTCGTCGAGCCCGGCGGCCTCGGTGAAGTCGGCGGTGTAGGTGGTGCCGCCGCCGGTGAGGGAGAACCGGTCGGCGTTGTAGGCGAAGACGGTGAGCAGGGCCAGCAGGAGCAGGCCGACCAGGGCCACGGCGATCGGGTCGCGGTCCTTGACCGGTTTCAGGCGCGGCGGGCGGGAGCGCCCGGGGGCCGGGGTGTCGCGGCGTGCGGGCCGCTGCAGCAGGGTCATGCGCCGCACCTCGCTTCGGTGACCGCGATGCCGGTGGGCGGCTTCGCGCCGGTGGAGGTGGTGACGCCGTCCACGCGGGCCTCGCAGAGGTAGAGGTTGAACCAGGAACCGTAGGAGGACAGGCGGCCCAGCGCGGTCAGCTTGGCGGGGGTCCGGTCGAGGAAGTCCTCGATCTGCGGGGTGGCGTCGCCGAGGTTGCCGGACAGCCGCCCCAGTTCGCGGATGTCCTTCTTCAGGGGGGCGCGTCCCTCTTCGAGGAGGTCGGCGGTGACGGTGGTCAGGTCGCCCATGGCGGCGACGGCCTTGCCCAGGGGCTTCCGGTCGTCGTT
Organism: Streptomyces sp. NPDC002784; assembly: GCF_053592135.1. NCBI lineage: Bacteria > Bacillati > Actinomycetota > Actinomycetes > Kitasatosporales > Streptomycetaceae > Streptomyces > Streptomyces sp. NPDC002784. The sequence continues at coordinate 19,067 of NZ_JBSFVD010000035.1, forward strand.
GAAGCCGGTGACGAGCTTCTGGAGGGTGTCGACGAGGTCGTCGAAGTCGGCTTCGCGGTCGTTGAGGGTGGTCAGGACCGTGTTGAGGTTCTTCACCACCTCGCCGATGACCTCGTCCTTGGCGGCGACCGTCGTGCTGACGGAGCCGATGTGCCGGATGAGGCTGTCGACGGTGCCGCCCTCGCCCTGGAGGACCTGCACGATGGAGCCGGCGAGTTCGTTGACGTCTTTCGGGGAGAGTCCCTCGAAGAGCGGCTTGAAGCCGTTGAAGAGCAGGGTCAGATCGAGCGCGGGGGCGGTCCGGTCGAGGGGGATGGTGTCGCCGGCGCCGAGGGCGCCGGTGAGGTCGCCGCTGCCCCGGTCCAGGGCGATGTAGCGCTGCCCGACCAAGTTGAGGTACTTCACGGCGGCGGTGGTCGACGCGGGCAGGGTGCGGTCGTCGCGGACGGTGAAGGTGACCTGCGCGGTGCGCCGGTCGACGACGCGAACACCGGTGACCTCGCCGACCTCGACGCCGGAGATGCGGACGCTGTCGCCGTCGGTGACTCCGGTGGCGTCGGTGAACAGCGCCTTGTAGGTGAGGCTGTCGTCACCGACGCCGGTGCCGGAGACGCTCAGCCCGAGGACGGTCGTGGCCAGTGCGGTGACCACCAGGAAGGCGAGGGACTTCAGCAGCGGTCCGGTCAGCGGCCGGCGGCGGGTGTGGGCCGTGCGCCGGGTGTCGGCGGTGTGCCGTGGCGTCATCGCAGGGTCACCTCCGTGCCGCGCAGCGCCGGTCCCGCGAGGAGGCTGCTCCACTCGGGGAGGTCGGCGGGGGCCTTGCCGGTGGCGGGTGCGAGGAGTTCGTTGACGAGGTCGTTCTCCTGCGGGGAGTTGGCCGGCCCCAGGTCCTGCCCGGCCGCCGCGGGCACCTGTACGGCCGGCCGGGCGGCGACGCCGAGGTAGGGCACGGGGTAGCAGCGGGGGCCGCCGCCGGCGCCGTAGGAGGGGGTGTCGGTGCCGGGGCGGTAGGCGCCGCGCGAGGGCACGGTGGTGACGTCGACGCGCAGGCCGGGGCGGTCGGTCCCCTTGCCGAGGGCCTTGTCCATGGCGGGGACGAAGTCGGCGAGGGTGCGCAGGGTGCAGGGGAAGGCCGCGGAGTACTCGGCGAGCAGTTCCAGGGTGGGCCGGGAGGAGGCGGAGAGCCGGATGATGTTGCCCTTGTTCTGCCGCAGGAACGCGGTCATGTCCTCGGCGGTCCTGGTGGTGGCGCCGAGGGTGCCGGCCAGCTCGCTCTCCTTCTCGGCCAGGGTGCCGCTGGTGGTGGTGAAATCGGTGAGGGCGGTGAGGAGGTCCGGGGCGGCGTCGGCGTAGACATGGCTGACCTTCACGAGCTGTTTCAGGTCGCGGTTGAGGGTGGGCAGGTGGGGGTTGAACTCGCGCAGGTGGGAGTCGAGGAGGGTGAGGGTCTCGCCGAGCCGGTCACCGCGTCCCTCCAGGGCCTGGGAAACGGCGGAGAGGGTGGCGGAGAGCTTCTGCGGCTGGACGGCGGTGAGCAGGGGCAGCACGTTGTCCAGCACCTGCTGGAGTTCGACGGCGTTCGCGGAGCGGTCCTGCGGGATGACGGCACCGGCGGCCAGTGGGCGCGAGGAGGGCGACACGGGCGGGACGAGGGCGACGAAGCGTTCGCCGAACAGGGTGGTCGGCAGCATCTGGGCGCGCACGTCGGCCGGTATGTCACCGAGGGCGCCGGGCCGCAGGGCGAGGGTGAGCCGGGCGCCGTCGTGGGTCGGTTCGATCTCGCGGACCTCTCCGACGACGACGCCGCGCAGCTTCACCTCGGCGCCCCGGTGCATCTCGTTGCCGACGCTGCCGGTCTCCACGACCACCGGGTCGGAGTCGGTGAACCGCTTGTCGTAGACGGCGACCGCGAGCCACACCAGCAGGGCGGGGACCACCAGGAAGACCACTCCGGCGAGCCGGCGGCGCACGGTCGCGCCTCGTGCCGTGTGCACTGCGGTCATGTCACCCCGCCACCTTCACGGTCGTGGTGGCGCCCCACAGGGCCAGCGACAGGAAGAAGTCGGTGACGCTGATCAGCACGATCGCGTTGCGCACCGACCGGCCGACGGCGACGCCGACGCCGGCCGGACCGCCGGAGGCGCGGTAGCCGTAGTAGCAGTGGGCGACGATCACCATGACGCTGAAGATCAGCACCTTCAGGACGGAGAGCAACACGTCCGTGGGTGACAGGAACAGGTTGAAGTAGTGGTCGTAGGTGCCCCGGGACTGGCCGTTGAAGAGGACCGTGACGTAGCGGGAGGCCAGGTAGGAGGAGAGCAGCCCGATCGCGTAGAGGGGGATGATGGCGACGACGCCGGCGATGATGCGGGTGGTGACCAGGTAGGGCAGGGAGCGGATGCCCATGCCTTCGAGGGCGTCGACCTCCTCGTTGATGCGCATGGCGCCGAGCTGGGCGGTGAAGCCGGCGCCGACGGTCGCGGAGAGGGCGAGTCCGGCGACGAGCGGGGCGATCTCGCGGGTGTTGAAGTACGCGGAGACGAATCCGGTGAAGGCGGCGGTGCCGATCTGGTCGAGGGCCGCGTACCCCTGGAGTCCGACGACGGTCCCGGTGAACAGGGTCATCGCGATCATCACACCGACGGTGCCGCCGATGACCCCGAGGCCGCCCGTGCCGAAGGCGACCTCGGCGAGCAGGCGCTGCACCTCTTTGAGGTACCGGCGCAGGGTGCGCGGGATCCAGAGCAGGGAGCGTACGTAGAACAGGAGTTGGTCGCCGGAGCGGTCGAGCCAGACGAGCGGGGAGGCCACGGACCTCAGCCTCCCTTCGGCGGTACGAGCTGGAGGTAGACGCCCGTCATCACCATGTTGACGAAGAAGAGCAGCAGGAAGGTGATGACGACGGACTGGTTGACGGCGTCGCCGACGCCCTTGGGGCCGCCGCCCGGGTTGAGACCCCGGTAGGCGGCGACGACGCCGGCGATGAACCCGAAGACCAGCGCCTTGAGTTCGCTGACGTAGAGGTCGGGCAGCTGGGCGAGGGCGGAGAAGCTGGAGAGGTAGGCACCGGGGGTGCCGTCCTGGAGGAAGACGTTGAAGGCGTAGCCGCCGAGGATGCCGACCACGGAGACCAGGCCGTTGAGGAGGACCGCGACGCCCATGGTGGCCAGGACGCGGGGCACCACCAGGCGCTGCACGGGTGAGACGCCCATGACCTCCATGGCGTCCAATTCCTCGCGGATGGTGCGCGAGCCGAGGTCGGCGCAGATCGCGGAGCCGGCCGCGCCCGCGATGAGCAGGGCGACGATGAGCGGACTGGCCTGCTGGACGACGGCCAGCACGCTGGCACCGCCGGTGAAGGACTGGGCGCCGAGCTGCTGGGTGAGCGAGCCGACCTGGAGGGCGATCACGGCACCGAACGGGATCGAGACCAGCGCCGCGGGCAGGATCGTGACACTGGCGATGAACCAGAACTGCTCGACGAACTCCCGGAACTGGAAAGGGCGTCGGAAGATCGCGCGGGCCACCTCGGCGGCGAGCGCGAAGAGCCGGCCGGTCTGGCGCAGGGCGCCGGTGATCATGCGCCGCTCCCGGTGGCCGGCATCGGGAGCGGCGCCGCGGTGGTGCCGTGCGCACCGGGTGCGCCGGGTGCACCGCCGGCGGCGTACGTGCGCTCGATGGCGGCGCGGGCGGCGGGCGGCAGCCGGTCGAGCATGCCCAGGACCCGCTCCCGGCGCCGGGCGGCGGCGCGGCGCGGCGGAAGTCCGGGGGACGGCTCCAGCTGCGGGATGATCTCACGCGGTCGGTCGGCGTCCGCGCCCCTCGGTGCCGCGGCCTCAGCGGCGAGAGTGGCGGCGTCCTTCTCCTCCGACATCCCGATCGGGCCCTCGCGGCGGCCGGCCAGGAACTGCGCCACGACCGGTTCCTCGCTGGTGAGGAGCACCTCACGCGGGCCGAAGGTGACCAGTTCGCGCCGGAAGAGCATGCCCATGTTGTCGGGGACCGTGGCGGCGATGTCGAGGTTGTGGGTGACGATCAGCATCGTCGCGTCGATCTGCGCGTTCAGGTCGATCAGCAACTGGGAGAGGTAGGCGGTGCGGACGGGGTCGAGCCCGGAGTCGGGTTCGTCGCACAGGATGATCTGCGGGTCGAGCACGAGCGCGCGGGCGAGTCCGGCCCGCTTGCGCATGCCGCCGCTGATCTCCCCCGGCAGTTTGCCCTCGGCGCCGAGCAGCCCGACGACCTCGATCCGCTCCATGACGATGCGGCGGATCTCGGACTCCTTCTTCCGGGTGTGCTCGCGCAGCGGAAAGGCGATGTTGTCGAAGAGGGACATGGAACCGAAGAGGGCGCCGTCCTGGAACATGAGGCCGAATTTTTTCCGGGTCTCGTAAACATCTCGCTCAGGACTGTTCACCATATCGACGCCGTCTATGAGCACACGGCCGCGCTCCGGCTTCAGCAGTCCGATGAGCGACTTGAGAAACACGGTCTTTCCGGTGCCGGACGGACCGAGCATGACGCTGACTTCTCCGGCCGGCAGAGCGAGACTCACGTCCTGCCAGATCTTCTGCCTGCCGAATGACTTGGTGAGACCCTCGACCACCACTTCGATTCCCATATCACCTCCCAAGAGGGTGCGGCCGTGTGCACCGCGGAGCGCACGTTAAGCCGGTGCACGGTTCCCTGACAACAGGCGGGGCGCCGGGCTCCGCCGCCCTCTTCTTTCTTTGTCACCGCGCAGACACAGCCCGTCGCGGACTTTGTCTGCCGGGTGCGGGGCAGAGCCGCGCGGCTCCCCGGGGGGTGGGGAGCCACACGGCCCTGCCGGCGGATGTCCGTCTTGAAGGAGGGCAAGGCCGGAAGTCATCCGTCGCGCCTCCTCGACATGGGGGGCACCCACCAGGAGATCAGCGCCGCATTCGGCACGCTACGGCCGAGTAACCTGAGGAGGCAAGAGAAGGATCCGAGTTTCCCGAAGAATTCGGTCCGGCCACCGCAACTTTGTCAGCACGGCGACAAATACGGGACCTTTCCTTGGCACTCGGTGAGCAATGCGGACCCGAACGGGGGCCGGGGTACACAATTCGGCCCCTCCCGCGCGGCCCGGCGCCGACCCGCCGGGGACGCCGCCCTTAGCACCGGGTGAATAAAGCCGGACTTCAGACTGCTCACCTGAGGAACAGGGATTTTCACTTCTTCAAAGAATCATGGCCGACGCCATTGTTCGCCTAAGTTTCCCGCAAGTAACGTCATGGCTCGCGGTCGATATTTCACGAGCCGCGGACCGCCCGTTCTTCCACCCACGGTCACGGGCGCGATCCCCTTCTGCCGGTCAATTCACAAGGGAGCCCTCACCTCATGAAGAAACATCTGACAAGAATCGCCGTCGTGGCGGGCGCGGGCACCGCCGCCTTCGGCATGGCCGTCGCCCCCGCCTCGGCCGTCCCCTCCACGGTCTGGACGGTCACCCCGTCACCGGCCAGCTTCGCGGCGACCAACAGCGGGAACATCGTGCTGACCGCCAACATCCCGATGACGTGTACGACGTCCAGCGCCTCGGGCACGATGGCCAGCGCGACCGGCAACCCCGCGACGGTGGCCACCATCAACGCCATCAACTTCGGCACCAGCACCTCACCGTGCACCAGTGTCCTGGGCAACGTCACGACCATCGCGACCACTCCCTGGACCGTCGTCGCCCAGGACTACACCGCCTCCACCGGCGTGACCAAGGGCTACATCGGCAACGTCAAGGCGAAGGTGACCGCCGGCGCCTGCGTGTTCAACGTGCAGGGCAAGGCCACCGCCACCTACACCAACTCCAGCGGCATCCTCGCGGTCGCCAGCGTCAGCGGCGACCTGTCCGTCACCTCCGCCTCCGGCTGCGGCACCGTGGTCACCACCGCCACCAAGCCCACCTTCAAGGGCAACTACGCGGTCAAGGTCGCGGGCACCAGCACCATCCCGAAGATCGTCGGGACCAACCCGTAAGCGGGGCACGGCTCGCCGCCGCCCGGCCGGTGACCCCGGCCGGGCGCGCGGACCACCCGGACCGTGGAACGACCCGAGCGGAGTGACAGATGACAGGCCCCCGCAGCGCGGCCCGAGGGACGGCCCGCAACCGCGCCCGGAGCGCGGTGATCGCCACGTTCGTCGTGCTGGCCGCCACTGTGCCCATGACGGCCGGGGCGGCCGGCACGCAGGAGATCGACGCCGAGCTGCCGTACGTGTGCCTGTTCCCCTCCGGGGAGCAGTCCGCGACGGTACGCGTAGCGGCGGGCCTCCCGCAGCGGGTGGCGGCCGGTGAGCCGATCGAACCGGCGGAGGTGAGCACGACCGTCGAGCTGCCGCAGCCGGCGGTGGCGGACCTCGCGGCGCTGGGTGCGGCCGACGTACGGGCGGCGACCCGGCTCGTGGTCGGCGTCACCCAGGGCGAGGCCACCGCCGAAGCGACCTGGCGCGGCGACACGGAGCCCACGGCCCTGCCCGCGACCGGCCCGCTGAAGCTGACCGCGACGGGGGACGTCCCCTCCATGACCGGACAGGGCTCGGGCGAACTGACCATGACCGCGGGCGGCTTCGCGCTGGACCTGACCCTGACCACCGCGGACGGCGGCGCCACCGACCCCGGCGCGGTGACCGTGGACTGCACGCTCGCCAAGGACGCCCCGGACGGGGGCCGACTGGCCGGCGTACAGGTCGGCACCGACGAGGAAGGCGGCGGCACGCAGGCCCCGAGCGACTCGCCGTCCGGGGCACCCTCCGCCTCCGGCACGCCGGGTCAGCCCGGACAGGTGCCGGAGGAGGACCTGGCGGACCGGCAGGGCGAGCGCGCCCCGAAAGTCGGGGAGCCCGCGCCGGGCGGTGCCGTCGGCGACCGCCCGGCGCCGATCTGCAAGTACGACCAGAAGTACCCGGCCGGGCCGATGTCGCTGAACGCCTACATCACCGGCTACGCCAACGTGAACAAGCTCGACGGCGCCGCGCTGATCCCGCCGTTCTGCACGCTCATCACCCAGGGCGAGCCCCAGTTCGAGTTCTTCCCCGACTTCAGCGGGGCCACCATCACCCAGCACTCCACCGCCGACCTGTGGTACCAGCAGCGCAGACAGACGCCGCCCTTCGAAGCGACCTTCCTGACCTTCGACTTCACCCCGACCACCGCCACGATGGTGCTGGAGCAGACGGGTCCGATCACCATCGACTCGCACGGCACCACCGACTTCCTGTTCACCAGCACAGACACCTACGTCCGGACACCGGTCGTGCTCCGGGTGACGTCCCTGAAGGTCAACGGCACTCCGCTGGACGTAGGGACCACGTGCCGGACCAGGACGTCCCTCGCCTCCCCGGACCCGGAGCCGGAGAAGTACCCCGGTGACCACCTGGTCCTGCACGGCCGGGGCGAACAGACCACCGGCGAGACCGCCACCGGCTACCTGCTGCTGTCCGGCGGCCCACTGACCGGCGAGGTCAGCATCCCGGCCTTCACGGGCTGCGGCACCGCCGGCGGCGAGAACCTCGACCGCCTGCTCACGGCCTCGGTCTCCGGTCCCGGCAACTACGTGAAGATGATCCAGGGGCAGGCCTGCTTCGTCTCGGCCGACGTGCTCAACCCGGACGAGTGCACCGAGGACGGCCAGCCCAAAAAGATCCCCGTAGCCGAACGCTGATCCCCTCCTTCTCTCTCTCCCTCCCCCGACCCGGAAGGCCACATGATGCGGTTCTCCCTCGGCGCCAGAGTCGCCACCACCGCCACCGCCCTCGGTACCGCCCTCGGCGCGTTCGCCTCCATGGGTACCGCCACCGCGGCGGCGGCCGTACCGAACGGCGAGTGGGCGCCCTTCACCCGCTGTCCCGTGGACGCCCCGGCGATGCTGGCCGCCGACGGCCTGGCCCGCACCCCGCAGTGCGTGGTGTCCACCTCGCCGAGCGGCTCCATCAAGCTGGGCAAGACCACCGTGACCACGGGCCGGACCAACCTCCAGATCGGGGTCGTCCAGAACTCCGACGGCACCAGTTCGGTGGTGGCCCCCGCCGGCGGCGCCCTCGTCGCCGAGTCCGCGACCGTCCCCGGCGGACTGCTGGGGCTGATGTGCCCGAGCAACGTCCCCGCGATCACGGCCATCTGCGAGCAGCTCAGCAACAGCACCCTCAACAAGATCACGGCGACGGTGGAGTCGGTCGGCACCCCCTACGCCTTCGACCAGACCGCCGGCATCCTCACCGACCAGCCGATCGTGGCCATACCGGTCCGCATCCACCTGGAGAACCCGTTCCTCGGCAGCAAGTGCTACATCGGCACCGCGGCCAACCCCATCGTGCTGCGCCCGGAGAACCGGCAGTTCCCCGAGTTCGGCATGTCGTTCTTCCAGGGTGACGGAACGGTCGCCGAGGACGGCGAGATGAGCCGCATCAACCTCACCGGGGCCACGCAGAACGACAGCACCTTCGCCGTGCCCGGCGCCAGCGGCTGCGGACTGGGCCTATTCGGCCTGATCGACGCGGCGGTCAACGCCAAGACGGGGCTGCCCTCCGCCGCCGGGAACAACAGCCTGACGCTCAACAACACCCAGACCCACCTCGCCGGCCTGAACGCCCCCGGCACCTTCGCCCCCGACGCGGGCAAGCGCCTCGCGCAGAACTGGCACTCCGCCGTCGACTAATGGCCGCGCGACGGCGACATCCAGCCGTCCCGGCAGCGTTGTCACGTCCCACGGCACCGAAATGTGCACGAACTGTGTACGTCCCACCGAACTTGTCTTAGCTTCAACTGCCAAGACACGCGTACCTCACGTCCGGTCGTGTGTCCCTCCCGTGAAGGTCCGGGACACACGACCGGTGCACCGTGGGCCGGAGAGCAAGGGACGGCACTCATGCCTTCAACCACGCGACCGACTGAAGTCGGTGAACCGCTCGAACCCCTTCCAAAGGAGTTCGCCGCCTTCATGAGACCCGAGTTACCCGGTCTCATGAAGGAGATCGGCGCCGAGGTCACCAGGGCCTACCCCGTGTACGGGCGGCTGCTCAACGGCCCCAACGCCGCCGCCATCCGGCAGGGCGTCGAGCAGGCCCTGTACGCCTTCGTGGACCGCGTCGCCGAACCCGGCAAGAACGCGGCGCTCCGCGACGAACTGCTGCGCAAGTTCGGTCGCGTGGAAGCCTACGAGGGCCGCGAACTCGACACCCTCCAGGGGGCGTACCGGCTCGGCGCCCGCATCGCCCTGCGCCGCGCCAAGGCCCTGGGCCAGCAGTACCAGCTCTCCCCCGCCCTGATCCTCGCCTTCGCCGACACGCTCTTCGCCTACGTCGAGGAGCTGGAGCGGATCTCTCGCGAGGGCTACGTCGAAGTGCAGTCGCGCGCCTTCTCCGAGGTACCGGCGCGGCGCAGACGGCTGCTCCACCTCATCCTCGCCGCTCCCCCGCTGCCCCAGACGCTCACCGGGCTCTGCGAGGCCGCCGCCTGGCACCTGCCCACCGACGTCACCATGGTCGCCCTGCGCCCCTCGGTACCCGAACACCTGGAGGCGGGGCTGGCCGACGACGTCCTCTTCGACCTGGACGTCCCGCAGCCGCACCTGCTGGTGCCCGGAAGCCTCACCCCGGAACGCCTGACCATGCTCGAAGCCTCGCTGGCGGGCTCCCACGCCGTGGTGGGGCTGACCGTGCCCCTGGCGCAGGCGGCCGACTCCATCCGCTGGGCGCGCCGCGTGCTCCACCTGATCGACGAGGGAGTGGTGGCCGACGCTCCCGTGGTCCGCTGCGAAGACCACCTGGTGACGCTGTGGCTGCTGTCGGACCCAGCTCTCGTGTCCCACATCGCGACCGGGGAGCTGGGCCCGATCGACGGTCTTCCGGCCAGCCGCCGCGACCGGCTCGTGGAGACCCTGCGCGTGCACGTCTCCACGCGAGCGCCGGCGGAACAGGTCGGCAAGCTGCTGGGGGTACACGCCCAGACCGTCCGTTACCGCCTGCGCAATCTGGACTCCCTGCTGGGTGATCGACTCGCCGACCCCGACCACCGCTTCGCCCTGGAGGCCTCGCTGCGTGCCCTGCACCTGCTCTCCCGCGACACCGGCGAGTAGGAGGGCAGGGAGGGCGGGGTTCCGGTGCCGGCCCTGAACCTCCCCCACATGCCACCGCCACCGCTGCCTAGCGGGCCTGGTGGCGGCGGGCATGTGGTGCCGGGCGGGGCCCACGGCGCTTCGGACCGTGGATCCTCGCGTACACCTTCTCCTCGCTGGGAGCCGAACCCGGGCTGTCTGCCAGTGCCGCCCCATCCCGTACGTTGTCAGGGCTGCTCTCACCGTTGTGCGCGTTTCCGCGCTTCGGCTGCCCACCTTCACCGGTCAGCTGCGACTATTCCTGAAGACGGGCAACCGCTCGGCCGGCGTGCAAAGGCAGTACTCCGGCACCGCCGGACGCACAGAGAACTTCCTCGCCTACGCCTCAGGCCGCGCACGCACTCTGATCGACCGGCGGCTCTACCTGCCCACCTCCTGGACGGACGACCGGGAACGCTGCCGCCGGGCCGGCATCGACGACAGCGACGTATTCGAGACGAAGGTGGCAATGGCCAAGACGATGGTCCGCCGGGCCATCGCTGACAAGGTCCCGTTCCGGTGGGTGACGGCGGACGCCGCCTATGGCTTCAGCAAGGGCTGGAGGTTCGAGCTGGAACAGGCTGACCCACCCCGTCCACGACCTGTTCCCCGGCCTGCCCCGGCAGAAGTGGAAACGCCGTTCCTGCGGTGAAGGAGCTCACGGCAGGCGCATCTACGACTGGGCCCGCGTCGAGGTCAGGCCCTGGCACCGCGAGGACCGCCGGCACTGGGTGATCGCCCGCCGCAGTCTCAGCAGACCCGACGAAATCTCCTACTACATCGCCTACTGCCAGGCCGACACCACACTGGACGAGCTGATCCGCATCGCGGGCAGCCGCTGGGCTGTTGGGGGGCGGTGGTGTTGTCGGTGGACGAGAAGTCGCAGATCCAGGCACTGGACCGGTCCCAGCCCGTGCTGCCGATAATGCCGGGCATGCCTGAGCGGCGCACCCATGACTACGTCCGCAACGGCCTGACCACCTTGTTCGCCGCCTTCGACGTCGCCACCGGCGAGGTCATCACAGCGTTGCATCGCCGGCACCGGGCGGTGGAGTTCAAGAAGTTCCTGATCAGGATCGACAAGCAGGTTCCCGCTCACCTGCAGATCCATCTGATCGTGGACCACCACGGCACCCACAAAACCCCTGCGATCAGGACCTGGCTGGCGAAACACCCCCGGTTCGAGCTGCACTTCACCCCGACCGGCTCCTCCTGGATCAACCGGGTCGAGCGGTGGTTCGGCTACCTGGCCCACCAGATGATCCGCCGCGGCGCACACAAGAACATCCAGGCCCTCGAAGCTGACATCCGGGCCTGGGTCAAAGACTAGAACGAAGACCCCAACCCGTTCATCTGGACCAAGACCGCCGAAGAGATCCTCGACTCCCTCGCCCGCTTCTGCCGACGGATCTCTGGCGCAGGACACTACTCCAGCCGTAGATCGTGATCTCGATGGTGAGGGGCGCCGAGGCGACAGTCGGACAGCGTCGACCATCTGGCCGAGCCCGCCCACGCCGACGGCTCCTCCTCCCTTTACCCGAGTTCACCGAGACGGAGGGTGTCCCTTATCTCGCTGAGCTTCGCGGTCGTCGCCGGGTCTGCTCCTGCGCTTGTTCAGCGAGTCGGAGGGCATCGTCAATCTCGCTGAGCTTCGCCGGGGACAGGACGGCCGCCCGCTCTATCAGGTCGTCCCGTGACACAGTGGTCAGCCACGTGCAAGGGGTGAAGCCTGGACGCGGGAACGCGAGCCGCAGCACGCCTTGGAACGGCACTCCTTCACCGGCGCCCACCATCACTTCGATGCCCAGACCGCTGATGTCGACGCCCGCCGGAGCGACGACCTGCATCACCCGGATCCCAGACGCGTCGTCTCCCGACAGCAGTACGACCAGTCTCCGCTCGTCGAACTGGACCCACCAGACTTCGCCACGTTGCACAAGTCCTCCAGACACAGGACGGCAGACAGACGCTGCGCGAGCCTGACGCGCTGTGGAGACGGGTGCGGCCACCGTTGATCATCGGTGTGTGAAGACTGAAGATCACGCGCTGGTCGCAGGTCACAGCGTAAACCCTGCCCACTGGCAGGAGGCGTTCGAGGGCCTGATGAGCCGGATAGCGGGACGGTTCACGCAGGTCGAATCCCGGCGCCGAGCCCGGAAGTTGGTACTCGGCCTGCTGTCGGACCTGCCGCGCAAGAACTGCTGGACCATCGCCGAGTGGGCCGGGGACAGGACCCCGGACGGCATGCAGCACCTGCTCGTCCTCAACGCCATGCTCGTCAAGGATCCCGCACTGCGTCCGGACACTGCAGCGGCCGATCACATGCTCGCGGCGGCCGCCGAGGGCTGGGACACGTCCGCGAACGCCGGGCCGGGCCGGGCCGCGCCGCGCCGCGCACAGGGCGACTTCGTACCGGCTCGCACCCCCGCCGAAAGCGGCGGACGCATCCTCCGTACAAACGGCACCAGCCGGTTTCGGGCCGCCGCCGGCCGGCTCCGCACCACCCGCTCACTTCGGCGCACCCCTCGGACCACCGAGTCAGACCCCTGTGGGTCCCACCCGGCAGACGCCACCACGGCCCGGCGGCCGTTCGAAGCACAGGGCCGCGATCGCTTCGTCCGCCGTGGGGACCGTGCTGGTGGGCGTGCTGGTGTGGTCCCTGCTGCCGGACGACGGGGAGCAGGGCCGCAACGCGACCCGTCGGCCACCCCGACCAGCTCCTCCTCTGCCGCGACCAAGGGCGCGGCACCCGCCACGGCCGACGCCTCCCGGCCGGCTACAACCGCCGCAGGCGACTCGAAGACCGGGTCATGGTCACGGGCACCGAGACGAAGTGCGACAGCTACACCTACCGCCCCGACAGGAGGAGTCGAGCAGGGCATCATCAGCATCCGCACGACAAGGAGCGGTGAACGGCCTTTCCGCTGTCACGACTTCGACTGGGACGTCGTTCCCGCTCTGCTGAAGCGTGCCGAGAAGGACCTCAACGTGGCGCGTCCAACCCAGCGTTAGGTCACCGTCCGCGCCGCTGACGAAACCTCTCACACCCCAATGGGCCTCGGCGTTTACCTCTCTGACGACTACGCCTCCGGGTACCTCGACGCCGACCTCAAAGGCACAGTCACCCGCCACCCGGCCGCACTCCCGGCGGCGGCACGAACGAGAGCGGCGGCGGGCCCCATCTACTCGCGGAGTACGGCCGGAAGGGACCGGGGCCGTCACCCGAGGGTCACGGCCCCGGTCCTCGACTCGGTGTCGTGGAAGTCACGCGCGAGTCCGTCACCATCACCGCCGCCGCGGACCGCTCCCAGCCAAGAGGCATGCTGGATTTGGAAACAGCTTCTGCCTCGCTGTCACCCATCCGGCCTGCCCTGATGGTAGGGCAAACGCACTCCGGCGAAGGTGGAGTGGGCTTCGCCGTCCACGCAGGCCAAGCCCTTTCGGCCGACCTTGAGGGAGCTTCGCCATGTCTGAACGCAACACCGCCATCCGCAGCCTGCACGATCTCGGCCTGGCCGCCTGGTTCGGGGGCTCGCTGATGGGAGCGGTCGGCCTCAACGGCGCGGCCCAGGACGAAGGAAGCACGGATCTGAGCCAAGACCGGATCTCCTCGTCAGGCTGGGCGAAGTGGACGCCGGTCAACGCCGCCGCGATCGGGGCGCACCTGTTCGGCGGTGGCGGGCTGCTCGCCATGAACGCGCACCGTGTCGCCACCCAGCAGGGCGTGGGCGCCTCCACCGCGGCCAAGACCGTCATCACCGCAGCGGCTCTGGCGGCAACCGCCTACGCCCGCCTCCTGGGCAAGAAGGTCGAGCTGGCCTCCTCCACCGACCCCGACGACATCGAGAAGGCGGCCAAGCACCCGATCGACCTAGACAAGGCGCGGCGGCAGCTGGCCACCGCGCAATGGGCAGTACCGGCCCTGACCGGGTGCCTGGTCGTGCTCAACGCCCTGCACGGCGAACAGCAGCGCCCGAGTGAACAGATGCCTGGCATGTGGGAGCGAGCCCGCTCCGCGACCCACCTGATGTCGTAGGCCTCACCGGGGGGAATGGAAGTGACCGCCAGCCGTAGGCAGCCGGGGTTGACCGCGACCACGTAGGTGGCGACCACGGCCTCGACTGATCTTGGCGGCGACGGTACGGGGAGCGCCCGTATGCAAGCTACTGGGTCGCACTGGGCGCCTTGCTCACCCGCAAGCCCTCCCCCACACGGATGACTGGCTGACCGGCGCAGGCGATCAGCCAGTCATCCGCAGGCAGTCCCGCCGCACGGGCCAGCCAGCATCCCGTGCCAGCACCGGGCCATGACATTCATCCGGACCGTCGCGAGCGGTTCCCAGCCCCACGCGGAGCTGAGGCAAGACGACGAGATGGGCCAATCCCCCCGCCCGCTTCGCGCCCTGCGCCCTCTACGTGTGCGCTGCGGCGTCACTGGGGTGTCAGCGGTGGATTCGGATGGAGGGGTTGCCGGACGACTGCCGGGACACCGTGCACAGCCACGTCCCGTGCGCCACCTTGCGGTTCACCTTCCAGGAGGCCACCGCGTAGCAGGTGCGCCTCGCTGACGGAGGGGGAGTTCAACAGCGAGGCGTCACCACAAAGTGACGGGCGGGGGCTGCCTGTTCATGTGCCGACGGCGGTAACACCGAACATCAAGGTCCGGCGGCTGATGTCGTAGTGCACGGTCGGTGTGCTGCGCAGGAGGTCCTGCAGCACGTCGGCGTCGTCGACGTCGACGGTCAGCACCTCCTCCCAGGCACCTTCGTCCAGCACAAGCTGCAGGGTGAGCGTGCCCCGGGCAGCGGGCTCACCGGCAACCCAACTGAACTGGTAATGACTGAGCTGGCGCACCTTGATGCTGTCGTCCGTGACGGGTTGCGCCACCTTGGTCTTAGCAGGACTGGGCATGATGGCTCTCCTCGCGTGGGGGTAGTGGGCTGCCGACGGCTGCAATACAGGACATGGATGTCTCTGCGGCCGCGGGCTACTGAACTCAGACTCAGGGTGACCGGCGGCACCCGCCAGGCGAGGCACCCACTTGGCCGAGTCCTGTCCCTCAGATCTGCTTACGACAACACCGATCCCGTTCTCGAGCCCTTCTTCTGCAGCGCAGTGCCGTGCCCCCTGCCGTCACCGCCCCCGACGTCGGGTCGAAGAAACGCATCGCGGCATCCAGCGGTCCATGTGGCGTCACGGCATACGGATGGCGGCGGACGTGCCCCGTGGAAGACGCGGATGGTCTACCAGGCGTTCACCCCGCAGGTCCGCGCCCTCAGGAAGGAGACGGACGGCCCGCTTGCACTGCGCTCGGTCGAGCTGGACGCTGATTCTTCAGGCCCGGACATCGACACCGTGCTCGTACCGGTCGGCGGCGGCGAACTGATCTTCGGTGTCGCGCTCGCCGTCAATCTGCTGCAGCCGGGCATCCGAGTCATCGGCGTCGAACCGGAGACCGCCGACGTGGTCAGCCGTAGTCTCGAAGCCGGCTCGCCGCAGAAGATGCCCACGGGATCGAGGCTGCTCCAGGCGTGAGAGGGGCCGAGGCCACCGGGAGGCGATGCTGCCTGGTTGCCACCCGGCAGCAGGGCACAAACGGGGAACGATCACTTGCCGAACGGGAAGCGATCTTCCAGGCATTGATACGTGGCAGGCCAGGCCCACTCGTGAACGCCCGTGGTGTGCGCCCGAGCTGGCGGCCGGGCGTTCCTCTCGCGTTTCGACCGTCGGCGCACCGGCTCGAACGGGGCTGTGCGGGCCTGGCACGCCGCATCCTCCGCGCATGGGCCAATCTCGCCACCACCGGGAACCCGGGCCGGCCATCGGTCAACAACTCCACCGCCCAGGCCAGGATATGGACCACTGAGGACGACCCCAACGAGGACACCCGCCGCCGCCATCCGAGCCCTGTGGGCCAAGGCCGGCTTTCCCGTTCTGCGTCCGTGAACTGGCAAACCACCCCGGCATCCCAAAGGCCCCCAGAGACGGCAATACCACTGGGCAGAGACTCAAGGCGCCGCCTGGCTCCCTTGCGTCGGGTCAGTGTCGGCGACCGGTCAGCGAAGTCCTCGGGGCGAGGACCGTGGCGCCGAGCTCGGCTCGCCTTCCGGTGGACGGCGCGGCGAAGAGGACGGGCGTCTTCGCGCTGACGCTGCTGCCTGCGCAACCGCCAGCCTTCTCGGTCAGGGCGTTCATCTCGGAGTGCCCGTAGGCCTCCAGCCGCCCGCTCATCTTCTGGGTCAGTGCCACGGACCGTGTCGGCTCCGAGCTCGCAGGTATCCGGCGGTAAGGACGAAGATCCACCGCGGTCCTCAGAGCCGCTGAGCCCGGTGTGACGTGGGGCCCGGGGCGAGGGTGCGGACGTGCGGCGGGAACCGCGTGCAGGCGTACCTGCCGCAGAGCGCTGGGGGCCGGGTGCTCCTCGTGTGTGGGCTGCCGTGTCAGGAGCGGGGGCCCCGGGACCGGGGAGCAGGAAGCCCGGCGCCGAGGCTGGGGCTCCGGGGGCCGGGGGGCCGGGGGCTGGGGGCTGGGGGCTGAGTCAAGGCCCCGGAGCTTGCGGCTCGGGGGCACAAGGGAGCAGGGAGCTGGGGAGCCGGGAGCTGGCACATACCCTCTCGCCGCTCGACGGCCGGTGACCTGCGGGCGGCAACAGCCGTGGGCCCGCGTGATCGCGGGGAAGGATCGGGTAGGCCGTATCACCCGCTCGCCTGCGTTTGCGTCCCGTCCGGCGGGCTACTTACCTGCACATGGAAAGACCTACCGCTGCGCCGCGCGGCGCAGCGAGCAGCGACCGTGACCTGTCTGCCATCCCCTTCGCGGGGGCGTGGGGACGGCCCGGCCTTCGGCGATCGCGGCAGCCGGCCCCGGCTGCGCAGCCCGGGCGGCGCCTTGCGCGCCCCTGCGATGAGGCCGGGGCCGTTGGGCGAGAGGCGGCCTGATCACATGG
Organism: Streptomyces sp. NPDC002784; assembly: GCF_053592135.1. Classification (NCBI taxonomy): domain Bacteria; kingdom Bacillati; phylum Actinomycetota; class Actinomycetes; order Kitasatosporales; family Streptomycetaceae; genus Streptomyces; species Streptomyces sp. NPDC002784. The sequence continues at coordinate 36,118 of NZ_JBSFVD010000035.1, forward strand.
ACACCTCCCAGTCCTCGGCATCCGCGCAGCCGGGGCCGCACCCCGGCGACCGGACGCCGAAGCAGAGCCCGCTCAATTCCGCTCTGTCCACGCGGCTGCTCTACTTCTTCATCCTCGGTGACGTCTTGGGCGCCGGCGTGTACGTCCTCGTGGGACAGATCGTCGCCGCGTCCGGCGGAGCGGTCTGGGTGCCGCTGAGCGTGGCGCTGTGCCTGGCGATGCTGACCGCAGGCAGCTACGCCGAGCTAGCGACCAAGTACCCGCGCGCCGGTGGGGCCTCCCACTACACGACACGGGCTTACGGGCCGTTCGCCGGGTTCCTGGCGGGCTACTGCATGCTGGCGGCCGGCATCGTCTCCGTCGCCGCGCTGGCCCGCGGCTTCGCCGGTGACTATCTGACCGTATTCGTGTCGTTGCCCGTGGCGGCGGTCGTCGTGGTGTTCCTTGCGGCGCTCGCCCTGCTCAACGCACGCGGCATCAAGGAGTCGACCCGCGCCAACGTGGCCGCGACGGTCATCGAGGTCGGCGGCCTGCTGATCGTGGTCGTGCTCGGGGCGTGGATCGTGCTGCGCGGTGACGGACACCTCGATGCGTTGACCGACCTCGGTACCCCGCACAAGGGCGCGGCCGCCGCCGTGCTCAGCGGCGCCGTCCTCGCGTACTACTCCTTCGTCGGTTTCGAGACGTCCGTCAACGTGGCGGAGGAGACACGCGACCCGGTGCGGTCCTATCCCCGGGCGCTGTTCGGCGCTCTCGGTACCGCCGGGCTCATCTACGTGCTCGTCGGGCTCGCGGCGACCGCCGCCGTCCCCGCCACAATCCTGGCCGAGTCCAGCGGTCCGTTGCTGGAGGTCGTCACAGCCGCGGGAGGGGTACCGGAACGGTTCTTCAGCGCGATCGCCCTCATCGCCGTGGCCAACGGAGCCCTGCTGACCGGCATCATGTCCTCCCGGCTGGCGTTCGGCATGGCCCGCGACGGGCTGCTGCCCCGTCAGCTTGCGACCGTGTTGCCGCAGCGCCGTACCCCCTGGGTCGCAATCGCCGTCACCACGGCGCTGTCGCTGCTCCTGGCCCTCACCGGCGATGTCGCCACCCTGGCCTCGACCCTGGTACTCCTCCTCCTCGTGGTCTTCTTCATGGTCAACACCGCGGCACTGGTCCTGCGCAAGGACACCGTCGACCGCCCGTACTTCCGGGTTCCGGTCGTGGTTCCTGTCCTGGGCGCCGCGTCCTGCGTCCTCCTCGCAACCCGCGTCGAGGGCGAAGTATGGAAGCGCGGACTCCTCGTCCTGGCGGTAGGTGTCATCCCCGCCCTCCTCGCGGCCCGCCGACACCGACGCAAGAACCAGACCGGTACCGAGCCGGACTGAGCGGACCGAACTGAGCGGACCGCTTTGTCCCCTCGGCGGCAACAGCGCCCGCAGGCTTCCCGGTCTGCGGGCGAACCGCGCGCCGAGGGGCTCCCTGAAGGCGGCAGCGCCCGCACAAGGGCACCTCAAGGCCGCTTCCTAATGCTGTTGTCAAGCTGCCGTAGTCGCTGGGGGTGTCACTTCGTAACACCGTCGGTCACGGATCAGAGCCCACAGGACGTTGACGC
>NZ_JBSFVD010000036.1:0-37554 GCF_053592135.1 Streptomyces sp. NPDC002784
CGTCGGCATCCAGTGCGAGGCCGTGGTGGTGGCCCTTGCCGCTGTCGATCCCCGCCCATATCCGGCTCATCGCGCTCCTGACCTGCTTGTTCGTGCTGTTCGTGCCACGGACGACCTCGCCGGCATTGCTCTACACAGCGACGGATTCGCACTTCCTAATCGGCGGCCGAGTCGTCGTGGGGTACCGGGCGGCGAAGCGACGTAAGCCACGAGCTGGCAGCAGCCTGATAGCCACACCCGGCACCCCTGGGCGATCCAACCCTACGAATGGCTCGATCAACCCGATCAAGAAGGTAGAGCAGCCTGACCGCCGGCCGTCCTTCGTTCGGGTACAGAACCTGTCAGGTGTCACCCGGTCGAGTGAGCGGGGACGGAGACTGCCGCCGCCGCGCCGATACGGTCACGCAGTGACCTCGAACTCAACACAAACACACCCCATCCGCTCCGCCGAGGTGGGGACCTTCGTCGCCATGTCCTGGAGCCGCCCCACACCGCAAGGCGCCATCCCCTACATCCTGGCCTTCTCCCTCGGAGACGGCGAGGGCGGCCCCGAAGGCTCCGCCGCCGCCGTCCAGCAGCTGATCCACAACTGCCAACTCACCCCCGACGACGGCCTCATCGACGGCAGCTCCCGCCCGAGCATGCCGATCAGCCTCCTCGTCGTGGACGGATCCGTGGTCCTGACCATGCCGCAAATCAACACACCCATCGTCCCCTCAAACCAGTGGCTCGCGGATGTCGCCGAGCGCGGGTACGCCTGCCTCCTGATCACCAGCCGCACCTGGCCGGGCGGAGAACTGACCGACACGGACGCACTGGCCGCCTTCGCCAACGACGAGGAGACACTGAAGCTGTCCGCCAAGGTCGTCCTGCCGGCCCGCAAACTCCGCGACCGTTAACCCCACCCGCCAGCCGCGGCCGCGGACCCGCCACAGTGCCCGGCGGCCTTCCCGCACAACGGTGACACGCGACGCGATCTGACCTGACTGAGGGTGGCGGTCGGCGGCCGGGCGCGGAGACGAGCTGTGGAAGCGGCGGGCGACGAAGGGAGCTGCGGAGCCGCGGACTTGGTGGCAGGAGCCGCTTTCGTCGCTCGTTGCTGCGGGAGGACAGGGCGGGTGACGATCGCCTGACGTGCCGGCCGCTGATGAGCTACGGACCGGTTATGGCATGCGGATGCTGCGTGTGACTTCCGCAGCGCCGCCCAAGTGGACCAGCAGCCCCGACGCGTCGTGCTGTGCGGTGGCGGTGATCGTGGAGGGACTCCCGAGGGAGTCTCCCATGTCGACTGCGATGTCGCTGATGCCCTGGCCGGCCAGGTGTGCAGCGAGGCAGGCGGTGCTGTTGGCGTTGGCGATGTCTTCCGCGACGCCGATCGACGGGGCGAACATGCGGGCCGCGACGCGGCCGGTGGGCGTCGGCACCGAGTAGGCGTAGCAGCCCAGGAAACCGAGACGGTCACAGGCAGCACGGAGCCGTTCGGAGTCCGGGCTGAGGGTGGTGAGAGCGGACCGCGTAGTAAGGGGAACCAGCAACCGCGACCGCCCCACTGAGGCGACGCGGATACCAGGAGCGAGTGTGCCTGAGGTGACACCGAGTGCGGGCAGGACAAGGTCGCACTCGGTCGCTGTGGGCCTGCGGAGGTCTACAGGACCGGGGGCGAAGGCGGCATTGACCTGTGTGTTCTCCCGTACGGACCAACCAGGGAACACGCGCCCTGTCGCATGGATGGTGGCTCGATATTCCCGGCCCCCGGCGCGCTCGGCCAGGAAGGCCAGAGCGGCAACCGTCCCATGACCGCACGCGGGCAGTTCTCCCTCGGCGGTGAAGAAGCGGAGGGATACGACCGGACCGCCTCGTCGACTGTCGTGCACCGACACGAAAACGGCGTGCGACGTTCCCATCGCAGCTGGCACACGACGGCGCTCATCGTCACTCAACGGTGCCTCGTCCAGCACCGCGGTAGGGCTACCGCCTTGGCCGTCGCGCAGACACGCGCGGACGATCGTGACGGGCAGACCGCGCCCACTCATCACAGTGCCGTGATCCTTGTGCCGGACCGGCGTCCGCTTCCCTCGCCCACCGCCGGCTCCACCTTCATGCTTCCGCAGGATTCTGATCGTTCCGCTCTTGTGCCTGCGCCCAGGTGATCGCCCATTCGTTGAGCGGTTGCAGGGCGTGACTGAGTTCTGCCCCCAGGCCGGTGAGCTCGTAGCCGTCGGCTGAGGAGGCGATGATCCCGTTTGTCGTGAGTTCGCGAAGCCGCTGGTAGAGGACGCTGGATGACAGTCCTTCGCACCGTGCCAGCAGCGTGCGGGCGCCGAGCGGACCCGCACGCAGTTCCCAGAGAATGCGCAGAGCCCACCGACGGCCGAAGAGGTCCATCGCGGCCATGATCGGACGGCCGGTCGTCGATCCACGAACCGGTGTTCCTGGGCGCGGTGTCGACATGACCCTCCTTGTGTTTCGTTATTCGAAACACTAGCATCCGTGCCGTGTTTCGGATTTCGAAACGACCTCAACGGGAGCGCCGATGTCGCGAATAGCCCTGCTGGAACCGCCGTACACCGACGAGGCCGGCGCGCTGCTCGCGCGCATGATGCCCGGGGACGTGCCGCCGATCGGGCTGTTCCGGATGTTCGCCAGAAACCTCCCGATGGCCGGCGCCATGCACGGATGGGGGCGCTATGAGCTGGGCCGACAGCTGACCCTGACCATGAGGGAGCGCGAGATCGCCATCGACCGGACATGCGCGCTGTGCGGGTGTGAGTACGAGTGGGGCGTGCACATGATGACGTTCGCCGAGCGGGTCGAGCTCACCCGCGAGCAGGCGGCATCCCTGGTGCACGGCGGCCCCGCCGACGCGTGCTGGACGTCCGAGCGGGAACGGCTGCTCATCCTCGCCGTCGACGCGCTGCACGAGCGTTCCGACATCGATGACGCGCTGTGGACACGACTCGTGCCGGTCTTCGACGAGCTCCAGCTGCTCGATCTGCTTCTGCTGTGCGGGTGGTACCACGCCGTCAGCTTCGCCGCGCGCGCCACGCGCATGCCGCACGAGCCCGGCGCGCCTCGCTTCGCCGACTTCCTCCCCATCACGACCGCGACCAACCGGTGAGCACTACCCGGGAGCGCTCCGAGGCGCGGCTGCTGGTCCCCTCGCTGCTGTTCATCGCTCTGGTCGTGGCGGCGGTCGCCAGCCTCGGGGTACCGCTCATCACCAGCGTGGCGACCTCGTTGCACGTCTCGCCCGGCAGCGCGCAGTGGACGCTGACCGTCGCGCTGCTCAGCGGCGCCGTCGCCACGCCGGTCCTGGGCCGGCTCGCACCGGCGGGCCACGATCCTCGCCACGCTGGCGGTCGTCGTCGCCGGCAGCGCGCTCACCGTGCTGCCGCTGCCGTTCGCGTGGCTGCTGGCCGGCAGGGCGGCCCAGGGCATCGGGCTCGGGCTGACGAAGCTGATGATGGGCGTGGCCCGGGACCACCTCCCCGAGGAGCGCAGCGCGGCCATGATCACCCTGATCTCGGTGGTCTCGATCATCGGGGCCGGCGTCGGTTACCCGCTGGCCGCACTGCTCGCCGAGCTCGGCGGGGTACGGGCCGCCTACGGCCTCGGCCTGGCCGTCACCGCCGCCGCCCTCCTGACCGCGTGGCGCTCCATGCCCGAAGCCCTCGAAGGCCGCTCCGCCCACGTGGACGTGGCAGGCGTGGTCGTCCTTGCCGCTGCGCTGCTCCTGGTGCTGTTCCTCGCCGGCGAACGGAATCTGTGGAGCCGGCACTTCGTCGTGGCGGCGGGCCTCGTCGTCGCGGTGGTGCTGCTCTACGTCTGGGCCGTCGTCGAGCTGCGCAGCACGACGCCCGCCCCTGGTCGATGTGCGGGCGGTGCGGCACCCGGCGGTCGCCGGGGCGAACCTCGCCATGTTCGCCGGCTGGATCGGCATGTACCTCCTGCTCACGCTCATCACCCGGTACGCGACGCCGCACGGCGCCGGCTACGGCTTCGGGCTGACGACCTTCGTCGCCGGGCTGGTCCTCATCCCGTTCTCGGTGCTGGGGTTCGTCGCCGGCAAGCTCATGCCGCGGGTCCGGACGCGGATCGCCGACCCCCTGCTCCTGCCCGGCAGCGCCGTCGTGGTCGGCGGCGGGTTCGCCCTGTTCGCGGCGGCCAGATCGGACCCGGCCGAACTGTTCGTGGCGATGGGCGTGCTCGGCTTCGGCGTCGGCGGTTTCTCGGCCGCGATCCCGGCGTCATCCTGGCCGTCGCCCCCAAGAACGAGACGTCGAGCGCCATGAGCTGCAACTACGTCGTCCGCAGCGTCGGGTACTCCCCAGGCAGCGCCATCGGCGGCCTGATCCTCACCGCGGGCACCGGCCCGGCCACCTCTTCCCCGACGACAGCGCCTGCACCACCACGGCGCTGGCCGACATCGGCGCCATGGCGATCACGACGCTGACAAGCCTCGCTCTCGCCCGCCGGCGCTCGTCCGAGACCAACCCGTAAGTCAGATGCACTCATCCCAACACTGGAGGTTCCATGCCCAAGGGCTACTGGGTCAGCGTCTACCGCACCATTTCAGACCCTGAGAAGCTGGCTGCTTACAACAAGCTGGCCGCTTTGGCCGTCCAGGCCGGGGGCGGTCGAACCGTCGTCCGTGGCGGTCGGGTCGTGGCGCATGACGCCGGAATCGCCGAGCGCACCGTCCTGGTCGAGTTCGACAGCTTCGAGCAGGCCGTCGCGGCGCACGAGAGTGCGGCCTACCAGGAGGCGCTGATCGCCCTCTCCGACGGCGTCGAGCGCGACTTCCGCATCGTCGAAGGCATCGACTGACCGAGGTCCTCGGCCCGATGTGGGGAAACGGTCCCTCGCGGGCCGGGTGCCGCACGCGGCCGGCACGGCGTGGCCTGCCACCATGCCCCGCAGCCCCACCCGCTGCCGCGGACCGGCTATCGCCCGTCCACCAACACCTGTCCGCCCGAATGCGCGTCCTCTCGAACGCTCGGGCAGCCGCGTGGTGGGGCCGTGGGACCCCGACCATGGCCCCGACCACGAGAATGTTCTTACGTTGTGACCTTGGTCGGGGTCTCGTGGTCGGGGGTTGGGTCGGGGCCTGAGGGTTGGCTTTTGTCCATGTCCCGTCCCACATCAGGTGCTGCGGCCGCCGAGCTGGGCCCCCAGCCGCGCTGAACCGCTGCGCTTGCAGGTCCTGACCGCGCTCACCCTTCACCACATGGCCACCACCGGCCAACAAGCTCCGCGCGTTCATGTGGTCGACCGCAGCACCATGAGCAGCGAACGCCTGGCCGTGAAACTGATCGAATACGCCAGACCGTTCCAGCACGAGGCCCAGCCCGTCGCACGCCGCAGGCCCCACTCCCCCGGCCCGGCATGGCTGCGCTGGTATCCCGCCTTCCCCCGCGTCCTCTTCATCCTCACCGGCGCAACCCGCACCAGGCTGACGAATCGAATAAGCGATCTGCAGGCCATGGTTGCCCAGCACCCACTCGTCGCCGCACTCGCCCGCAAAGCCCCCCTGGCAGCCGCCGTTCTCGAGGACCTGGAGGAGCATGGCCCGTCCGGAGCGGTGCGGACACCGCTGACGGGAGGCGAACCCCGCCCGTGGACCAGCTTGTAACCACATCGTCTGCGAGGACCCGACTGACCTGGCTACTCACCATTACGCGTACCTCAACCGCAGCCGGTCTTCCAGCAACGCCCGTGCGAAATTGGCCGGTACGGCACGGAGGCCTTGAAGATCCTGAGCGAGCCGTTCGTCCAGCACGAGATGCACGGGCGCAACTGGCCCCAGGCGCGGCGCGGCACAGCCGGGGACGACGTGCCCTCGCAGGTCGACCGCCTACTCGCCCGCGCGCGGTCCAACTTCAGTGTCCGCGGACAGCGGTGCCGTCCTCGTTCGGTGTATCGGGCCTGGCTGCGCCGCAGGCCAGGGCCTCAGGCGACGAACGGGGTGGTGTGGCCGGGCGACTGCTGCCCCGGGCGCAGGAACCGCTGGGCGCCCTGTTCGTCGCGTACCGCGAGGAACCCGGCGTCCGTCAGCCGCTGTGCGATCTTCCCGCGGCGGATCGCGCCCACCGTGAACGCCACGGTGAAGAGCAGCGCGACCGCCCCGCCGGAGGCGACCGCTTCGACCGGCGACCTGTTGATGAGCAGGAGGACGGTCAGGACCGCGCAGGCGAGGTAGCCCAGCACCTTCTGGGTCCGGTCGGCGATGTACAGGGCCATGACGTCGAAGGTGACGAGGTCCTTCAGCACGGCCACGGCACCGACCGCTTCGGGGAGCGGCTTCAGCGAGCCCTGCTCCAGCCCCGGCACCGTCCCGCCGTTGCCCGCCTGCGGATGAGTGGTGATGGTGGCCGCCTCGCGAACGCGCGCGTTGGGCCGCGGGTCCCGGTACATCCGGACCTGAACGAGCGAGTTCTTGAACCCGGTCCTGTATGCCGTGCCGTACGTGTAGCCGTACTGCTCCGCCACGTGCGCCAAGGCGGCCGCCTTCAGCGTGGAGCCTTGAGGGGCGATCTCAACGATGTCCTGCTGACGGGCGATCTGCCGGAGCATCCCCGCTATGTGACGTTCTACAGACATCCTGATTCTCCGCCCCTGGGAACCCTGCGCCTGGGCCCAACCGGCGCATAGCCTAATACTCCAGCAGCGTTTCACTATCTGGCCTGTGCAAAGGGGCCGTGGGGAGTGTAGTTCCCCGCCAGCACGGGGCCGCGTCGAAGCCGAAGCGGCATACCGGCACGGAGGCGAGAGTGTCGAACAGCATCCGCTCCGTCCAGCTCTGCCAGATGTCTTCGCCGCCGCCCAGCGCCTCCGGTCCCGGCCAGGCCGCCGACACTGGAGCGTCCAGCCAACCGCTCGCCACCGCGGCGGGATCGAGTCCGTACGTGGCCTGCACGGCTGCGATCGCCTGCTCGTACGTGTTGCTCTGCGTGTCAATGGTCAGCCGTACACGTGTTCTTCAAGCGGGCGGAGGCGGCGGACAAGGCGCGGACCGTGTGGGCGAACCGGCGGATCTGCCTCGCATGTACGGAGCAGTGGACGCCGTAGTCCGCACGGCAGTAGCCCCGCCCGGTTGTGTGAGGGCGTCATCGGTCAGGGGGGTCCGATCGTCTTCACCGTGGGGCTCCGTGGCGCCGATGGGATCGCGGCAGACGTCGGCGAGGGCGAGCGTGAGGGTCTCGCTGGCGGCTATGCCGAAGCTGACCGCATTCGGGCACGTGGCGCGGCCTGACGGAGTCTCACGCCGCCCGCCGCCCGCTGTTCGGCGAGCGGCGGCCGGAGTGCCTCGCTGTGCCCGTACAGCGCCAAGCAAGTGCCGCGTTGGGTTGCTTCGCCGAGGGAGACGGCGCGGGGATCACCTACCTCGGGTAGGCAATGATCGAGTTCGTGCTCTGCAGCGGCGAACCCGAAACCCCGCCGCAGAGGCCGTACATGAAGCAATGCCATCGATCCGGGAGATCGCTGCCTGCCCGGTCCCGGCCAGCTCAGCCAGCCGCGCTTGAGACATTCCACGCTGCCTGCGCCATGACCGCACCAGATCCGCGGTGTCGTTCACAGTCCGGCGTCCGCACCGTAACGGGTCAGCCCGGCCGTATCGATCTTCCACCCGGCGACCGTGATCGTATCCCCGAAGGTGTAATGCTGCCGGTTGTCGTAGGCCGGCTCGCCGCTGCGCTGGGCGGGTGCCCAGTAGTGGACGGCGCTGCCGTCGCGTGGGTCGACGATCAGGTAATGCGGGACTCCCATGGCCGGGTAGTCGCGGAGCTTGCCCTCGTAGTCATTGGCCGGGGTGGCTCCGGGTTGTTCAACGCCTCACGGAACTCCCGCAGATGGCGGCAAATGCTCTGCTCGGTCACGCCCCACCGTATGACGAAATCATCAGGATCACGGAGGGTTCGCGACCATGCAACGCCCACCAGGCGCCTTCCGCCGGTATCACCTGACACCTGCCACGACCCTGTACGGCCGCCCCCGTTGCCGAAAGCCAACCTGGGTGAGGCGACGCTCACGGAGGCCGACCTGCCGCGGGCGACGCTCGAACCGTTAGGGCCCGCTGCGCGGGCCAGACTGGCTATGAGGGCGGCTCTCGACTGGCTTCCTTACGCCGCGCTGCCTGGTTGGCGGCTATGAGGCAGATCCACACTAGGACCAGGACGGCCGCCACGGCGATGCGCGCCGCATTGTCACCATCGATCACTCTCCACACCAGCAGGGCGATACTCAGGCACAACATCGGCCAGTACAACCACGGCCCCCACCGGTTACCTGGTCTCGCCCATGACGGCGGAACACGGGAATCCGGACGTTGCTTCATATGCTCCTCCCTGCCTGGTCGCCTTGCCGCCAACTGCCGCAATACACTTGCCGCCGGTGACTCAGGGAACGCGGGGGCCCGCCACCAGGGCGAGGAGAGCGGACTGAGGGTCATGGAGATCCGGACCTCTCCCTACGACGCTCACGAAAGCCGACCTGGTCGAGGCGACGCTCACAGAGGCCGGCTTGTCGAGTGCATCCGATCTAACCGCAGCCCAGGCAAGATCGGCTGCCTGCCTCCTTCTATCTCTCAACCGGGCCAGCCTCGGCTAAGCGCCGTCCCGTACATGATCGACGGCGTGTTCGTTGACCAGTCTCTTCTTCAGTCGGCGAGGGTGAGGTTGTGCAGGCGGGCGATGCCGAGCATGGCCTGATGGACATCGTCACCCTTGAGACGGCAGTCGCGGAGGATCTTCCAGGTCTCCATCCGGGCGAAGGCGTGCTCGACGCGGCCGCGGACCGTGCGGTGGGAGGTGTTGTATTCCTCTCTCCAGGCCGGAAGTTCGGTCTGGCCTTTCTCACGGCGGTGCGGGATGACCAGGCCGGTGCCCCGGTAGCCGCCGTCCGCGACGACTGTGGTCTTGACCGACGGCCTCCTCTGCGCCGGACAACGCCCATGCCTTGCAGTCGTTCCGGTTGCCCCGGCAGTGGCCGGCACAGCGACGACGAGCCGGGGGGGGGCGGCCTCGATGACGACCTGGTGCTTGGTGGAGTACCGGTGGTTCTTCGACTGCTCGGCCACGGTGTGGTCGCGGGTGGGCACCAGGTGCCGTCCGCGATCAGTACGGTATCCCGGCGGAACCGCTTGCGCTGCTGCAGCGCAAGCGCGGAACTGAGGTCGTCGATGATGCGGTCGGCCGCGGACTTCGACACCCCGAAGAGCGGTGCGAGTTGGCGCAGTGTGAGATTGGTGCGCCAGTAGGCGGCGACCAGCAGCACCCGGTCCTCAAGCGGCAGGCTCCACGGCCGGCCCCTGCGTAACGGATCCGCATGGCCGCCCCGCTCACACGGACAAAGGGCAACAACATGCTTACCAGCCCCAGCAACTGCGAGGACGGCCGATTCCTCGCGTGCTCCACCACTGCAGCAATTCCGGAATGTGACGTTCCAGGCTTTCGGCGTGAAGTGCGGGGTACGCGCGCGTTCACGGCGTTGCCAACACCACTGGAGTGGCGCGCCCGACAGATGAGCCCATAGAGCGGACGAGGGAGCACAGAATGCGTTTGAACAGGCGGGTCGCAACGATGGCACTGGCCGGCATATGCGCCTTAGGCGCGGCTGGCTGCGGCTCGGACGACAGCGCCGACGAAGCGTTCGAGGGTGAGAGTGCGGATGCGATCGCGGCGAAGGCCGTCGAGGCGACCAGGGATGCCGATTCCATGCGCATGAAGGGCCAGGTCGCAGAGTCCGGCCAGAGCCTCTCCATCGACATGGCGATGGACAACCAGAGCAACTGCCAGGGGACCATCACCCAGGGCGGCTCGAAGGCCGAGGTGCGACGGACGGGCGAGACTCTTTATCTCAAGGGCGACGAGAAGTACTGGCAGACGAGTTTCAAGGGCCAGCCGGGATCGGACAAGGCCGCGGACAAGGCGGCCGGCAAGTGGGTCAAGGTGCCCGGCCAGGACGACCAGATGGCCGGCATGTGCGACAAGCAGAAGCTGGTCGCCGCACTGGACGAGGACAAGTCCGAGCGTCAAGGCATGAAGAAGGACGGCACCGCCGAGGTCGACGGGACTCAGGCCGTCAAACTCACCAAGGAGTCCGGCGGCGAGACACACACTCTGTTTGTCGCCGCCGAAGGCGAGCCGTACATCCTCAAGTCCGTCGTAGAAGGCGGCGAAGCCCCGCAGACCACGACCTTCAGCAACTACGGCGACAAGGTCGAGCCCGAACAGCCCGCGGCCGGGGACAGCGTGAGCATCGAGGAGATCGTGGGCGCCTCGTCGTAGGACGCAGGATTCACACGAGGCCGGCGAGAGGTGTCGAAGAGCCCAGCCGCCCTCTCGCCGCCGCCCGATCCGGCGGCTGCCGTGGCCCTTCCTGACAGTCCTGCGAGGCCCTCCGGAGGCAGCCAGGCCAGCCGACCTGGCCATGCCAGTGCCGGTGAGCCAGGCGGCGGGGGTTGCGCTGCCGTCGCCGTCGTGACGGGTGCGGCGCAGGACGGCGGTTCAGGAGGCCGCGGCGGGGTCCAGTTCCGTGAGGCGGTCGAGCCGTTCGTACAGGGCGCGGACAATTCGGGCGCGGTCCTGGGTGCAGTGGGCGGTGCCCACCAGTGGGACGGCAAGTCGCTGGTCAGCGTCGTTAAGGACGTACTCGGCCAGGACACGGGCAGCGCGGCGCTCGGGCAGACGGCCGGCGGCGTGGCGGACGTCGGTGGCCACGGAGCGGGCGGCGCCGGTGAGTTGGAGGGCGATCTGCTGGTAGTCCGCAGTTTGGAGGCCGGGGTCGCCGTGCCACGCCAGGACTGCCTTGACGAGGCTCTGGTGGGTGGTGCGGTCGAGCGGGAGTTGAGCCTCGATGCGTCCGTCGGGGTCGTACAGCACGGTGTGCCTGCTCATCGGTTGCTCGCTGGGTCATCGCGCCCGGTTGGGGCCTCGGCCTGGGTGGTGCGTGCGAGGAACCGCGCGAAGCCCCGGTCGGCGCGGGCCATCAGGGCCTGGGAGGGGGCGCCATAGCCGGGCTGGTGGGGGCCGGGGCCAGGACTATCCGCCAGGGCATCGGCCGTGGTGGTGAGGGTGGGCATCAAAGGTCCCTGCCTCCCAGGGGCTGGTGGTGTCAGTGATTCGAAGCTACGGGTGTGGCCGGATTGGTCTCACCGAAGTTGCGGACAGTTGTGCGGCCTTCATTGCAGGGCGTCGGATGCGGGCGCGTGCGGCGTCGCCGTGCATAGCGAGGGCGGTGAAGGCGCGGGCCTGCTTGGCGTGTTGGCGGGGCTGACGGACGCTGATCGACGCGGTCCGTGTCTACCCAACGGCGCGCTGGTCGTCGTAGAGGTGAACGCCTCCAGCGGCCACACGGTGCGCGAGCCGGCCGGACATCGTCTCGGTGGTGCCGATCCGGGTGCGCAGCACCCGCTCCTCAAAACGGCCTTCGATGCCCTGACCGACAGCTCGTGGCTCAATCGGATCGACTTGGCGAAGTCAGGTGGACGGCGACGGCGAGGCCGGCCGCCACCAGCACCACGTTCTTGATCACGTACTGCCCGGCCATGGTGGGGGAAGCGATGTTCCCGTCCCACATCTCGGCGGGCAGGACGATCAGAGTCGTGAACGTCCCAGCCATGTGCGCGAAGAACACCAGCAACGTCAGCCGCAGCAGCAGTCCGGTGACCAGCCCGACTCCGATCAGCATCTCCATCATGGCCAGCAGCGGCCGGGACACGTCAGCCGGTACTCGGCCGGACGTCAGCTCGTGCATGACCCGGGTGGCCATGTCCTCGGCGTGGCTGACGTTCGGCAGGAGTTTCAGCGCCCCGAACCACAGGAACAACAGCCCGACGGACACCCTCAGCACGGTGAAGCTGTGCCTCCGGTAGACGGCGGGGAGGGCGCGCAAACCGCTCAGGCCGCGCCGAAGCGAGGTGTCCCGGCTGCCGGGGCCGGACATCACCGTCCCGAGCGCCACCTTCGGGATGCCGCTGCCCGAGAGTTCGTCAGCAGTAGTGGCGCTCCGCCTACGGCTCATGCGGCCCGTCCTAAGAGACGGGCCGGAGGGAACGTCGCCGACGGTCTGACGCGGCAATGCCTCGACCCGCCGAACCGGTGAGTACGCGGCTCGGGCGCGGTGGGACACAGGCAGGACCTCATGGCGCCTCCGTGGGATGGGGTGGGCGGAGGTCATGGGAGCGCTCCCATGCATTGCTGAATGGGACTGTACGGTTAGGTGCGCAGACATGACAAGACGTGCTGCGCAGACTGATTTCGCATTCATGGGAGCGCTCCCGCCGCGGGTCGGACAGCCCACCCGTGGCCCGCCATCTGCCCCGCCCGGTCCGCCAACTCTTGACCGCGGCTTTGACCTGCGAGACCAGACGAGCGGTGCGTCGCTGGTACCGCTCCAGCACCCCGGACACCTGTTCGACGTCGGCCCCTGAAGCTCAACCTACGGTGAGCATCTTCGCCCGGCTGGGAACACCCTGTGCGTTGAGGGCGAAGAGCATGTACGTGCCGGGCAGCGCTGTGCCTGGGTCGGCCGGGATCGTCATCTCGTAAGCCTTGGGGGTTGTCTGACGAGGAGTCAGTGGTACCCGGCGTTGGTCGTTGTCCGTCGAGTGCGTCACTGCTCCGGTACGCACAAGGACGAACGATGTGACGGCGGAGTCGGTGGTCACGGTCAGTTTCGTGCCGTTGCCCGCCCGGGAGGGGACGCCTGCGGTGATGGCGGGACGGGTCTTCTCGGTTCCGTCAGCGTTGAGCAGGTAGGGCGGAGTGAAGATCGCGCCGTCCGCATGGTTGGTGGCGCATTCGCCGCACAGACCTCCGCCGCCGGAGAAGATCCGCCCGTCCGGTAGCAGATTGGCCACGCTGTGGTAGTTACGGGGGACGGCCATGGAGGCCATGCGGCTGAACTTCCCCGTGGCCGGATTCCAGATCTCCGGCGTCATCACCGACGTGGCATCGCTGAACGGCACCGGATAGGACTGTCCACCGAAGACCGCGACCTTTCCGTCGGGCATCACGACGCTGTTGGAGAAGGACCGGGCGTAGGCCATGTCGCCGGTGCGGGCCGCGACGGGCTGGGCGCCGCCGCTCACGTCGACGGTGTAGGCGCGTCGCGTGGCGCGGGTGTTCTCGTAGGCCGGGGCTCCGCCCAGGGTGAGCAGTTTGCCGATGTCGTAGGCCACGGCGTTGCCGTTCATGGCGTCAGCGCTGTCGGCCCGGTTTCCGGCGGGGGTGATGGTGCCGTCGCCGCTGGTGGTGATCCAGTTCATCTGCCGACTCGGGCCCAGGTGCAGGACACGGCCGCCTGAAGTCGCGTACAGCCATTGGTGGTTGTCCGCCCGGTAGGGTCCGGCCGGGTCAGCGGTCATCGTGGTGGTCACGGGAACGCCGGGCAGGGTGCGCCAGGTGCCGGTGGCGGCGGACCACACCTCGCCGCCCTTGGGGGCGCTGCCGCCGCTCCAGGAACCGCCCAGTACGAACGCGTCTCCATTGGGCAGCAGCGTCATCGCCTGGTAGCCGCGGGGGATGTTCATGTCCGCGGCCGCTGTCCACTGGTCGGTGGCCGGATCGTAGATGCTGGCCCGCTCGGCGTTGCTGCCGCCGGTGACCAGTATTCGGCCGTCGCGCAGCACGGCGGTGCCGGGACAGAACATGTCGTGGCCGGTGTTGTCGACGCGGCGCTGCGAGACCTGTCCGGTGGTGAGGTCCAGGAGGGCGGTCTGGGTGTAGCCGTTGCTGCCGCCGAAACGATCGGTGCCGTAGGCGGACCAGGCCAGCAGCTTGTTGTTGGGCAGCAGGGCGGTGGCTACGGGAACCAGCGGGAATCCGGTCGGTCTGTTCCACGCGCCGTGGGCGGCCGGGTCGGCCGGTCCGCTCAGGTGCAGTTCGGCGGCCGAGGACCACGGCCCGCGGTTGCCCGCCTCGGAGGTGGCGGTAAGCCGTATGTAGCGGGCGGTGACCGTGCGAGTGAAGGTGGCGCCCTTGACCGTGTCGTCGTCCTTCCACGTACCGCTTGCCACCGGGGAGCCGAACGTCGTGCCGTCGGTGCTCGTGGTGATGGTGTACGCACCGATCCGGCCGTTGCTTCCCGACCTGCGGGGCTGGTATCGCAGCGCGGAGACGGCCCGGGCGGTCTGCATGTCGATGGTGATGTGGTGGGGCAGCGGGGTGGCGGTGCCGGACCACTTGCTGTGCCAGAAGGTGTCGGGATCGTCGTCGAGCACGAGGGCCGCGCGGTTGTCTGCTGCTGAGGTCTCCTGGTCGCTCGCGGTGGCCGTCCAGCCGTCCCGGGACAGGTCCACCACCGCGGCCGGGATGCCCGGGTCGCCGAGCAGGTTGATCTCGGCGGCGGTGGACCATGGGCCGCGGTTGCCCGCCTCACTGAGGGCGGTCAGGCGTATGTAGCGCGCTCCCTTCGGCGCGAAGCTCAGGGTTTTGGTCGTCGCGTCGTCAGCCAGCGTGCCGGTGGCCACGGCCGAGCCCCACGTGCTGCCGTCGGTGCTCAGGTGGAGGGTGTACCGGCCGATCCGGCCGTTGGCGCTGTCGGTACGGGGCTGGTAGACGAGGGCGGAGACCACCGTGGTTCGGTGCATGTCGATGGTGATGTGATGGGGCAGCGGGGTGGCGGTGCCCGACCACTTGCTGTGCCAGAAGGTGCTTGCGCTGCCGTCCAGGACGTGGAGGGCGCGGCCGTCGTCGCCGACGGTCTCCTCGTCGCTGGCGGTGGCCGTCCAGCCGTCCCTGGGCAGTACGGCGGCCAGGGGCTGCATGGCCGAGGCGGGAGCGGCCTGGTGATGGGGCGCCGACAGTGGCTCGATCGGCCCGGTGGGCCGCGGGGCACCGGCCGACGCGCTGCTGCCGTCGGCGACACCGGCCAGCGGCAGCAGTGCCGCCAAGGCCGCGGTGCAGGCCCACAGGATCAGTGCCGGCGATCTGAGCCGGGAGACGTTCCGTAAGACGTACTTGTCCAGCATGGGGTTGCCCTTGCAGTCGAGGGACTGGTGCTGCGGATGCCCGGCGAGCGGGAAACGGGATGTTGGTGCCACCTGACGGGAGGTGAGGTAGAGCCGGCTCCGTGGCCCTCTGCCTGGTGCGGGGTTCGCGGCCGGGAGAGGGGGCGGAGCTCAAAGAGCGAGTCTGGCCATCTCTGAGCCGGCCATCAGGAAGGCACCGACTCCGAAGTCCGCGGTGGCGGTGGCGCTCGCGGGCCCGGGAGCCGCGGCGACGGCCTGGACGTAACCGAGGAAACCGTCCTCGCGAACGGCGATGCCGGTGAGGCCGTCCCAAGCGCGGGTCACCACCGGGAGGAAGACAGCGCGGTCCAACAGGCCGGCGTTGATGCCGTAGGCGAGGGCGAAGGTGAAGAAGGCGGTGCCGCTGGTTTCCGGTCCTGCGAAGTGGGCCGGGTCCGCGAGGTTGACGTTCCAGAAGCCGTCGGTGCGCTGCAGGGGCTTGAGTGCCTCGGCCATGGAGCGCAGGGTGTGGGCGTATTCGGGGGTGCGTTTGTCGTTCGCGGGCATCGCGGCGAGGGTCTTGGCGTGGGCGGCGGCGGCCCAGCCGTTGCCGCGTGACCAGAGCACGGGCTTGCCGTTCGGGGAGGAGGCTTTGGCCGCGTCGATGACGTAGTCGCTGTCCCGGTAGAACAAGCCGGTCCATTCGGCACCCAGGCCCGTGATGCGGCCTTGCCGGTCCGGAATCAGGCGCTTGGTGTGGTGGTACAACTCGTACATCGTGACCCAGTACCGGTAGTCGCCGCGCAGCCGGCCCATCCGGGCGAAGGGCGGCATGGCCATGTGCCAGGCGTCGATCCACCACCAGTCCGTGCGCTGGGTGGAGTTGGTCATCGCGGTGAGCGAGCTGTCCAGTGCCGCCAGCTTCCCCTCACCGCCGAGCTCCTCGTACAGGTCGAGGTACACCTGACCGGCGCACTGGTTGTCGGCGTTGCGGGTGCCGGCGCCACCGGCCAGGCCGTAACTGTGCCTGTCCGCCCACCTCTTCGTGTAATCCAGGTACCTCTGATCGCCTGTGGCGCGGAAGTGATACATGTTTCCGCTGTGATATGTCGCCCGGTCCCAGGCGTTGCTGCCCGGGTCCGCATGGCCCGCGATCCAGTAGTCGTTCACCAACTTCATGGCGTTCAGCACTTCCTGGCGTCCGGGAAGCGCCTCGGCGGCGGCTGCCGGGGCGGCGGTGACGGCAGCCGCGCCGGCCGTTGCCCCCAGAAGAAACCCGCGACGATTCATTCTGCTTGGATCCCCTCGTCCAGACGTCGGGAGAACAATGGCATGTACGCGCCATACGGGAAAGGAGTCTGGACCAATTCGCACCAACCGGCAGCAATCCGGCCATGGTTCAAGCCACCGTCTATTGCTCCGGACCGCAGCCCGGCGGCGAGGGCGCGGAACCCGTCACGGGGTCCGCTCCCCTCGCAACCGGTCCGCTCCTTCGCCGCCGTCCGTCCGTCAGCCTCCCGTGTGCGGCGCCGACGCGCTGACCGGTTGCGCGTCGCGTCCGTCCATGGCCGCAGAGCCCTCCGTGGCCGCAGATCCGTCCGTTGCCGATGGCCCGTCCGGCGACGGGTCCGGCAACCGGCGGGCGCGCAGGGACTGGAGGCCGACCAGGTCGTCCGGCCGGGCGTCCGGCACCTCGGCGTCGAAACGGGCGAGCGCCGGAATCCGCCGGGCGCACAGGACCACGAGCACGAGCGCCAGACCGAAAAGCACGTACATCAGGCCCAGCCCGCGGCCCTCCCCCGTGCCCAGGATCCGGCCCGCGGTGCCCGCCAGCGTCCCGTCCGGCTCCATGGCGGGCTCGAGCAGCGCGGCGGTGCCGGGACCGAGCAGCAGGAAGCCCACCGGCATGGTGCACCAGGCGAACACCGTGTTGACCGCGAAGATCCGGCCGTGGAAGCGGGCGGGCACCTTGACCTGGATGATCGTGGCGTAGATCGCGTTCATCACGGTCAGCCCGGCGAAGATCCCGAACACCCCCGCGGCCACCAGCGGCAGCGACGGGCGCAGTCCGGTGACCGCGCAGCAGGCGGCCAGTACGAGGAACGCCAGCAGGACGCCGGTCATCCTGCGCTGCTTCGGCCCGCCCCAGACCGCCATCAGGGCGCCGCCCGCGGCGATGCCCACCCCGCCCGCGAGCGATACCCGGGCCACGTCGCCCAGGTCCGTGAAGCCGAGGACCAGCGGCTGGAAGAGGATGAGCAGCGGCCCCAGCAGCAGGTTCGTCACGGCGAAGAACAGCAGCATGGCCCGGAAGCCGGGCGTGCTCATCGCCAGCCGGAAGCCGGCCCGGATCTCCTCGCCGACGCTCTCGCGGCGCCGCCAGCCCAGCCGGGCCGGGAACCGCAAGGAGGCGGTGACGGCGATGGCGACGGCGTAACTGCACACGTCGATGATGAGGATGCCGTGCAGTCCCACGGTCGCCAGTACGGCGGTGGCGAGCAGGGGGACGGCGAACTGGACCGTACCCGCGCCGGCCTGCACCAGGCCGTTGGCGTGGCCGAGGTACTGCTTGGGCGCGAGCTGCGGGACGGCCGAGGCCCAGGAGATGCGCTGGAAGGTCAGGGCCACGGACAGCAAGGTCATCAGCGGGTACAGGGCGGCGTCGGTGAGCGCCCCGGCCAGCAGCAGCGTCAGCATCAGGCCCTGGATCAGCAGAGCGGCGACATCCGCGGCGATCATGACGCGTCGTCGGCTGAACCGGTCGGCCACGGCCCCGGCCAGTGGCGCCACGAGCAGGCCCGGCACCAGCGCCAGGGAGGACAGCAGCCCGAGCTGGAGCAGCGAACCGCTGCCGAGGAACACCCACAGCGGCAGCGCGAACTCGGTCATGGAGGTGCCGGCCATGGAGACGAGCTGCCCGGCGGCGACGGCGAGGAAGCGGGGCATCGCGGGTTCGGGCGGACGGCGGTCCCGTCGCCGGCGAGGGCCGCGGGACGGCGACGGGGTCCGCTCGACGGGATCGGAGTCACCCTCTTCACCGGGCCCGCCGCCGGGCAGCGGCACCTCGCCGTGTGATACGTCCGCCAGTCGCCACGTCCGCGCCGCCGGCCGCGGTGCGGCGGGGGCGGTCGGCCGCGGTGTGCCGGACTCCTCCTGCTGCGGGCCCGCGTCCGTCGGTGCGGTCAGGGCCGGGTGGACGCTGGTGATGATGTCCGCCAGTTCGGGCGCGCGGTAGCTCAGGAAGTAGTGCCCCGCCTCGTCCAGCACCACGAGGGCGCTGGCGTTGGTGACGAAGTGCCACTCCCGGAACCGCTCCTCGTGGTACAGGGTGATGTCGTCGCGCTCGCCGACCACCGAGATCACCGGCGCGGACAGCGGTTGCACCCGGTCCTGGAGCAGCGCGGTGAAGTATTCCTCGGCGTCCCGGTTGTCGGCGCGCATGTCGCGCACCATGCGGCGGGCCTGCGCCGGTTCGACGTCGTCCATGCTCAGGCCGATCGAGATCAGCCAGTCCCGGTAGCGGCGGTCGCTGCCGAATCGTTCCAGCCTGTCGAGCATCCGCACCACGGGCCCGCGGGGCCGGGCGAAGGGGAAGATGCCTCCGGCGTAGACGGCCTCCACCGGCCGGCCGGCCGCCTCCAGGGCGAGGGCGAGGGCGATCACCAGGGCGCCGCCGACGCCGCAGTGGCCGTAGAGGACGAGCGGGCCGTGCACGCGTTCCAGGATCTCGGCGACGGCCGCGTCCACCAGGTCCGGGAGGGCGGTGCGGCGGCCTTGGAGTCCCATCTCCTCCCCCGTGCCCGCCAGGGCGAACAGGGCGTGGCCGGGCGGCAGCGCCTCGGCGAGCGGCCGGTAGACGACGGCGCTGCCGCCGCCGTACGGCACCGCCACCACGGTCAGCTCCGGTGTGCGGCCCGGCGGCGGGGTGGGCGTCAGTTCGTGCAGGACCCGGGCGGGGCCGCGCTCGGCCTCCGGTGTGGTGAGGTGGGCGGCCAGGCCGCGGACCGTGGGTTGGCGGAAGAGGTCCATCAGGGTGACCCCGGCCGCCTCGGGCAGGGCCCGGCGCAGCGCGGCGATGATCCGGATGGCCAGCAGGGAGTGCCCGCCGAGGGCGAAGAAGTCGTCGTCGCGGTCCGGCAGGGGGACGTCGAGGATGCGGGCCCACACCTCGGCGACGGCGCGTTCGGCGTCGGTGGCCGGCGCCCCGCCGCCGCCCCCGGCGCCCCGCACCGGCGCGGGCAGCGCCCGCCGGTCGAGCTTGCCGTTGGGGCCGATGGGCAGGGCGTCCAGGACGACGTAGGCCGAGGGCAGCATGGAGTCGGGCAGGGTGCGGCGCAGCGACTGGCGCAGCAAGCCCGGGTCGGCGGCCATGCCGTCCGGACCGGCCTGAAGGACGTCGTCAGGCAGGCCGCGTTCCGGGGGGCCGCCGGGTGCTACGGCCGGGTCGGCGAGTGCTTCGGGCAAGTGGCTCGGCGCTTCGGCCGGGGCGCCGGGTGCTTCGGCCAAGTGGCCGGGTGCTGCGGCCGGGGCGCCGGGTGCTTCGCCCAGGTCGCCGGGTGCTGCGGCCGGGTCGGCGGGTGCTTCGCCCGGGTCGCCGGGTGCTTCGGGCACCAGGTAGGCGACCAGGCGCCGGTCGCCCGGGCGGTCCTCGCGCACCACCACCGCCGCCGCGCCGACGCCGGGCAGGGCGCGCAGGGCGGCCTCGATCTCGCCGGGTTCGATGCGCAGCCCGTGCAGCTTGACCTGGTCGTCGGTGCGGCCGAGGTATTCCAGGGCGCCGTCCGGCCGGTGCCGGCCGAGGTCGCCGCTGGCGTACATGCGGGCGCCAGGCTCGCCCCACGGGTCGGGGACGAAGCGCTGCGCGGTGAGGCCGGGCCGGTTGAGGTAGCCGAGGGCCACACCGGGGCCGGCGATGTACAGCTCGCCAGGCATGCCGACGGGCACGGGCCGGCGGTTGCGGTCGAGGACGTAGATGCGCATGTTCTGCACGGGGCGTCCGATGGGCACGCGGTGGGCGCCGGCGAGCGACTCGCGGGTGCAGGGCCAGGCGGTGCAGTCCACGGAGGCCTCGGTGGGGCCGTAGAGGTTGTGCAGTTCGCAGGCGTGGAAGCGGTCGAGGAAGCGGCGGGCGAGGTCGGCGGGGAGTTCCTCTCCGCTGCAGATCACCCGGCGCAGCGTGGTGCACCGCTCGACGCCGTCCTCGGCGAGGAAGACGGCCAGCATGGACGGCACGAAGTGGACGGTGGTGACGGCGTGCCGGCGTACGGCGTCGCGCAGGTAGCCGCCGTCGCGGTGGCCGCCGGGACGGGCCATGACCAGCCGGGCGCCCTCGCGCAGCGGCCAGAACAGTTCCCACACGGAGACGTCGAAGCCGGTCGGCGTCTTCTGGAGCACGGCGTCGTCGGCGTGCAGCGGGTGGGCACGCTGCATCCAGTCGAGCCGGTTGTGGATGCCGCGGTGGGTGCAGATCACTCCCTTGGGGCGGCCGGTGGAGCCGGAGGTGAAGATGACGTAGGCGGGGTTGTCGGGAGCGATGTGCGGCGCGGGCGGGGCGGCGGGGTCCGGGCGCCACAGTTCGGGGTCGTCCAGGGACAGGACGCGGGTGCCCTCGGGCGGCTGCGGCAGCCGGCCGTGGACGGCGTCGGCCGCGAGCAGCACCGGGGGCGCCGCGTCGGCGAGCAGACCGGCCAGCCGTTCGGCCGGGTTGTCGGGGTCCAGCGGCAGATAGGCGCCGCCCGCCTTGAGCACGCCGAGCAGCGCGGCGACGAGTGCGGCGGAGCGCTCCGCGCAGACGGCGACGACGGTGCCGGGTCCGACGCCCGCGCCGCGCAGCCGGCCGGCCAACGCGGTGGCGCGGCGGTCGAGTTCACGGTACGTCAGCTCCTCGGTGCGGGGCCGGCCGTCCGGTCCGGCGGGGCCGTCGACGACCAGGCACACCTGGCCGGGGGTGCGGGCGGCGCGCTCCTCGAAACGGCCGTGCAGGGTGTGCGGGCCCGGCACCTCCTGCGGGACGTCGTTCCAGGTGCGCAGAACGGTCTCGCGCTCCGCCTCGTCCAGCAGGTCGAGCCGGGACAGCGGCACGTCGGGGTGGCGGACCGCCTGCCGCAGCAGCCGCTCGAACAGCACCGGCAGGCGGGCCGCGGTGGCGGGCGAGAACAGGTCGGTGCTGTAGGTGAAGAAGCCGTGCAGCCCGTCGGGGGTCTGGCGCAGATACAGCTCCAGGTCGAAGCGGGTGGCGCGGATCTCGAACGGCTGGTGGACCACCTCGAGTTCGGGCACGTCCGCGCCTGGCCCGGCGGACCGGTCGTGTTCGGTCCGGTCGCGTTCGGTCCGGTCGCGTTCGGTCCGGTCGTTTTCGGTCCTGTCATGTTCGGTCGGATCATGCTCGGTCCGGTCGTGCTCGGCGCGGCCGTGGTCTCCGCGGCCGTGCTCGGCGCGCTCGTAGTTGAGCAGCGTGAAGGCGGTCTGGAAGACGGGGGTGCGGCTGGGGTCGCGGGGCAGCGCCAGCTCGCCCACGAGCTGTTCGAACGGCATCTCCTGGTGGGCCAGGTCGGCGAGGAAGCCGTCCCTGACCCGGCCGAGCAGGGTGACGAAGTCGGGGTCTGCGGACAGATCGGCCCGCAGGGCCAGGACGTTGGCGAACAGGCCGACCAGCGGCTCCAGTTCGGGCAGGGTACGGCCGGCGACGGTGGATCCGACGGCGAAGTCGTCCTGGCCGGACCAGCGGCCCAGCAGCGCCTGGTAGGCGGCGAGCAGGGTCATGTACGGGGTGGCGCCGTGCGCGGCCCCCAGGTCGAGCACCGCGCGGGAGAGGTCGGCGTCGAGGGCGATGCCCTGCCCGGAGCCGCGGAAGGTGGGCTCGGCGGGGCGGGGCAGGTCGGCGGGCAGGTCCAGCGGTCGTACGCCGGCCAGCCGGGCGAGCCAGTGGTCCAGGTCTGCCTGGCGCACCTCGCCCCGGTAGCGCTCCCGCTGCCAGGCGGCGAAGTCGCCGTAGCGCACGGCCGGTTCGGGGTCGGCCTGCGGTTCGGGGGCGTCGTCGGCGCAGGCGGCGAGGAGTTCGCGCAGAAACAGTTCGCTGGACCAGCCGTCGGAGACGATGTGGTGGTGCACGAGGACGAGCACGTGCTCGCTCGGTGCGGCGCGCAGCAGCGCGGCGTGCAGCACGGGGCCGGTGGCCAGGTCGAAGGGGCGGGAGATCTCCTCGTCGATCCAGCGGGCGAGAAGGGCCTCGCGCCGGGCGGGGTCGGCCTGTGGGGGTGTGGTGCGGACGTTCAGGCGGACGCCGCCGTCCGCGGTGACCTCGACGCGGGGGCGGCCGTCGGCGTCGGACGGGAAGCGCATCCGCAGGCTCTCATTGCGGGCCACCACCCGGCGCAGCGCGCGCTCCAGCCGCTCCGGGTCCAGCGGCCCGCGCAGCCGGACCGCCTGCGGCACGGTATAGGCGGTGGTGTCCGGGACGAAGCGGTCCATGAACCACAGGCGTTCCTGAGCGAAGGACAGCGGCGGTTCGGCACCCTCGGGACGCCGGGGCACGGTGAGCGCCGGGGCGGCGGTACGGGCCCGGCGCAGTCTTCGGGCCAGCAGTTCCGCGCGGGCGGCGGACGTACCGCGGGCGGCGTGGCGGTCCTCCGGCTGCGGCCTGTCGTCGACGATGCTCATACGGCCGGATCCCCTTCCTTGATCATCTCTTCGACCTCGGCGTCGCTCAGCGCGGCGATGTCCGCGAGCAGCAGGTCCTCCACGGCCACGGCGGTCTGCGCGACGGTGGGCGCGGTGAACACGGTGCGCACCGGGACGTCGACGCCGAGGGCGGCACGCAGCCGGGCCACGGCGCGCAGGGCAAGCAGGGAGTGTCCGCCGAGGGCGAAGAAGTCGTCGTCGGCGCCGATCCCGTGGACCGCGAGCACCTCCTCCCACACCTCGGCCACCAGTTGTTCGGCCTCGGTGCGCGGCGCGGTACCGGAACCGGTGCGCGCGGCGGCGGGGCCGGCAGCGGAACCGGGCGCGGGCAGCGCGGCGCGGTCGATCTTGCCGCGAGAGGTCAGCGGCATCCGGGCGAGGACGACGACGGCGCTGGGCACGAGGTGGCCGGGCAGCAGGCCGCGCAGGTGGTTCAGGAGCTGCGCCGCTTCCGGTTCGGCGCCGGGCCGCCGCACGACCCAGGCGACGAGGCTCTGCCGGCCCGCGCCGTCGTGCAGTCCGGCGACCACTTCGGCGACCGCTGGGTGGGCGAGCAGGGCGGCCTCCACCTCGGCGGGTTCCACCCGGTGGCCGCGCACCTTGAGCTGACGGTCCGTGCGGCCGAGGAACTCCAGTGCGCCGTCGGGTCGTTGGCGGGCCAGGTCGCCGGTGCGGTACATGCGGGCGCCGGGCGGGCCGAACGGGTCCTCGGTGAACCGACGGGCCGTCAGCTCGGGGCTGCCGGCGTATCCGTCGGCCAGACCGTCGCCGGACAGCCACAGTTCACCGGGCACGCCGGGGGGCACCGGTCTGCGGGCCGGGTCGAGTACATAGGCGCCGGTCGCGGTGATCGGTCGGCCGATGCCGGGCCGTACCTGGGCGTCGTCGGGGCCGAGGCGGGCGGCGGTGGCGATGACGGCGGCCTCGGTGGGGCCGTAGGTGTTCCACAGTTCGACGCGGTCGCCGAAGCGCTCCCGCCAGGCGGCGACCGCCCGGGAGTGCACCTGGTCGCCGCCGAGCACGACCGCCCGGAGCGCGGAGGGCCAGGCGATGCGGTCGCCGGCCGCGACGAGTTCCTGCCAGTAGGCGGTGGGCAGGTCGAGCACGGTGATGCGGTCGCCCGCGGGTCCGGCCAGCCAGTCCGGCAGTTCGGCGGACGGCACGGGCAGCAGGACCACGGTCGCGCCGGAGCACAGCGCCGGGAAGATCTCCTCGACGTGGGTGTCGAAACCGAGCGAGGCGAACTGGAGCACGCGCTCCCCCGGCCCCAGCCGGTAGGCCTCGCGCATCCAGCCGACCCGCACGGCCAGCGCCCGGTGCGGCACCACGACCGCCTTGGGCTCGCCGGTGGAGCCGGAGGTGTACAGCACGTAGGCGGGGTCGCCGGGCGCGGGGGCGGCGGGTTGCTCCGGAGCGGGGTCGCTGGGCGCTGGGACGGCGGGTTGCTCCGGGGCGGGGTCGGCGGCCCGGTCCCCGGCATGGTCGGCCGCCCGGTCCGGGGCCGCGGTGAGGGAGGGCAGTTTCACGGTGGGCGGGCCGCCCGGGACCGTACGGCTCCCCGCGCCCGCCAGTACCGCCGTCGCGCCGGCCTGTCGCAGCATGGCGGCCAGCCGGGCCTCGGGCAGGCCGGGGTCCAGCGGCAGATAGGCGCAGCCCGCCAGCAGGATCCCCAGCATGCCGGTCACGGTCTCGGCCGACCGGGCGCCGGCCAGGCCGACCGGGGTGCCCGGTAGCGCGCCGGCCGCGCGCAGCAGCCGGGCGACCCGGCCGGCGGCGGCGAGCAGGTCGCCGTAGCCGAGCACCAGGCCCGCCGCCCCGTCCTCCAGGGCGGGCGCGTCGGGTGTGGCGGCGGCCTGCCGCAGCAGCCACGTCACCACGCTCTCCCCGGCGGCCGTCCCGGGGGCGTCCGGTCCGCGCAGCAGGGCGCCGGTCTCGTCCGGGGCGAGCAGCGGCAGCCGGTCCACGGGCGTGTCCGGGTCGGCGACCGCGGCACGGGCCAGCAGCGGCAGCCGGTCCAGGAGCGCCTGGGCGGCCTCGGGTGCGAGCAGCGCGGGGTCGTGCATGAGGACCAGGTCGATGCCGTCCGGTACGGGCCAGGCGTCCAGGGACAGGTCGAACGGCGTCGGCGGCGGGTCGGTGCGAAGCGGCTCGATGCGCAGCCCGGTCCGCGCCCCGAACTCCTCGCCGCCGTCGCCGTTTCCGGGCGCCGCGCTCTCGGTGTGCAGGTTGAACCAGGAGCGGAACAGCCGCGGTTGACCGGCCCCGCGCGCGGTCCCGAGCGTGCCGAGCAGTTTCTCGTACGGCACGTGCGGATGGGTGAGCGCGCCGGTGACCGTGCGCCGGGTGCGCGACAGCAGCCCGGCGAACGTCACCTCGCCGCCGAGGTCGGCGCGCAGCGGCAGTACGGCGGTGAAGCAGCCGACCAGTTCCTCGTCCTCGGCGCGCTCGCGACCCGCGAAGGCCGTGCCGACGACGACGTCCTCCTGCCCGGTGTGCCGTCCGACGAGGATCTGGAACAGGGCCAGCCACGCCATGAAGGGCGTGCACCCGTGCCGCCCCGCCAGTGCGGCGATGGCGTCCGCGGTCGCGGCGTCCACCCGTGCGCGGGCCGGGGCGGACGGTCCGGGCTCCGTTCCGCCGTACAGCCGCTGCGCGCCGACCTCGGCGGTGCCGGGCAGGACGGGTGAGCCGGGGGGCAGTCCCGGGCCGGGCGGGTCGGCCAGTTCGGCCGTCCAGTGGGCGAGGGCGCGGTCCGCCTCGGGGCCGGCCAGCCGGGAGCGCCGCCACATGACGTGATCGCCGTAGCCGGCCGTGAGCGGGCGCAGCCGCGGCCCGCCACCGGAGGCGAACGCGGCGTAGCTGTCGGCCAGTTCGCGCAGCAGGAGCTGGATGGACCAGCCGTCGGAGACCAGATGGTGGGCGGCGAGCAGCAGCACGTGCTCGTCGTCGGCCACCTGGTACAGCTCGGCGCGGACCAGCGGTGCGCGGTCCAGCCGGTAGGGCTCGGCGCCGCGCTGTTCCGCACGCCGTACGGCCTCCCGGCGGGCCTCGGGCGTGCCGCGCAGGTCGTGCCGGACCAGGACGGGGCCGGTCGCGGTGACGCGCTGCACGGGTGATCCGTCCGTGTCGGTGACGCAGGCGCGCAGCGGCTCATGGCGGGCCGCCGCGGCGGCGAGGGCGCGCTGCAGCCCGCTCGCGTCGAGGGGCCCGCGCAGCAGGCGGACGGTGGTCAGGTTCTCCGAGGTGTCGTCGGGGTCGAGCCGGTGCAGGAACCACATCCGCTCCTGCACCGGGGTCAGCGGGTACTCGCGGTCAGCCATGGTGGTGCTCCTCGACGAGCCGGGCGAGGGCCGCGCCGAACGCGGCCGGGGTGGGAGTCTCGAAGAACAGGCCGGCGGGCACCGGCACGCCGAAGCGGTCCTCGGTCCGGGCGGCGATCCGTACGACGGCGAGGGAGTCGCCGCCGAGCGCGAACAGGTCGTCGTCCGGGCCGATCCCGGGGCGGCCCAGCACCTCGGCCCACAGCGCGCACACCGCGTCGGTGACCGACCGGGTCGCGGGGGCCTGCGGCGACGCGTCGGCGGCGTCCGCGGTGGGGGCCTCCGCGTGAGGGGCGTCCACGGCGGCGGTGTCCGAGCCGGGAGTCGGCCGGTGCTCGGTCCGGGCGTCGTCGGGGGCCGGGGCGGGCCGCCACGCCTCCGGGGTGCGCAGCCGGCTCACGGGAGCATCCGGATTCTCCGCCGACAGGCGCAGCACCTCGGCCAGTTCGGCCGTGAAAGCGCCGGCGGCCCCGGGGGCGAACCGGTCGCGCGGGTAGGTCAGCACCAGTTCGGCGCCGCCCGGGCCGGTGGTCGCGGCCAGGGTGAGGTCGTACGCGGTGCCGTCGACCTCCTGGCCCCACGGGCGGGAGGCCAGTCCGGGGCCCCAGCCGCTCCCGGCCGCGCCCGTGGCCGCGCGGGCGCCCTCCTCCCGTTCCACGAACAGCGTCTGGAACAGCGGGTGCACGCCCCGAGCGCGGCGCGGTGCGACCGCGGAGACGATCCGGTCGAAGGGCGCCGCGTGCGTCAGCGCTGCGGCGAGCGCGTCGCGGACGCGGTGCGCCAGGGTGCGGAAGTCGGGGTCGCCGTGGAGCTTGACCCGCAACGGCAACAGGTCGGTGAAACAGCCGACGACGGTGGCGAGTTCCGGGTGCGGGCGGCCTCCGGAGACCACGCCGACGGTCGCCTCCGCGGTGCGGGCGGCACGCGCCAGCAGCATCAGGTAGCCGGTCAGCAGGGCGGTGTGCGCGGTCAGCGGCACTCCCCCGCCGACCCCGCGCAGCGCCTCCAGCGTGGTGGCGTCCACCCGGGCGACGGCCGTGGCGGTGCTGCGTCCTCCCGCCCGGGCCGGGCGGGCGGGAGGCGCGAGGTCCGGCAGCAGTCGCGGCGGGGCGCCGGCGAGCTGGTGACGCCAGTAGGCGAGCCGGTCGGGCAGCACCCGTTCCAGCCGGTCCCTGGACCACTGGGCGTAGTCCGCGTAGTCGGGAATCTCCGGGCCGGGCGGCACGGTGTGCGGCCCGTCCCGGTAGGCGGTGGCGAGCCCGTCCAGCAGGACCGCGACGGAGGCGCCGTCGGCGGCGAGGTGGTGGCAGGTCAGCAGGAGCCGGTGCCGGTCCGCCGCCAGGCGCAGGACGGTCAGCCGCAGCAGCCGGCCCGTGGTCGGGTCGAAGGGCTGTCCGGCGGCGGACACGGCCATGCCGCGGGCGATGTCCTCCCGCTCGGGTTCCGGGAACGGCGTCAGGTCCAGCGTCTCGACCAGGGTGGCCGTCTCGGCCGCGGTGGGCGGATCTGCGGGCAGGGTCTGCCACGGCTCGGCGTCCGGCCGGCCGTCCGGGCCGGTGCGGGCGGCGAACCGGGCGCGCAGCACCGGGTGACGGCCCAGGACGGCGGCGAGCGCCGCGGTGAGCCGGTCCGGGTCGAGGTGCCCGTCCAGCGCCAGCCCGGCGGTCACCGGCGGGACCGCGCCCGGTCCCGCGATGAGTTCGGCCAGCCAGATCCGCCGCTGCTCGGCCGAGCACACCAGCGGACGGCCGTCCCTCGGCGCCCGCGGCAGCCCCGTGGAACCGCCGGGGGCGGTGGTGCGCCGGCGGGCGGCGAGGAGGCGGAGGGCCATCTCACGGCGGTCGGAGGGGGTGCCGGGGGCGGTCCGGGGTGTGTCGGCGGGCGTGGTTCCAGTCCCGGGTGCGGTTCGCGTGCCGGGGGCGGTTCCAGTGCCGGGTGCGGATTCAGTGCCGGGTGCGGATTCAGTCGCGGGCACGGTTCCAATGCCGGGCACGGCCCCGATGCCGGGCACGGCCCCGATGGCGGGCGCGGCCCCGATGGCGGGCCCGGTCCCGGGTACGGCGGTTTCCTGGTCGCTCATTCCGTCGCCTCCGCCAGCCGTGCCGGGTCCTGGAGCAGGTCGCGCACTCCGGTGAGCAGTGCCGTCACGTCCCGGCCGTTGACCAGGCGATGGTCATAGGCGGCGCCGAGCTGCACGAGGCTGCGCTCGCGGAAACCTCCGGCGCCGTCCGGGACCGCCACGGCCCGCGGTGCCGCGAGCGACAGCGCGCAGGCCTGCCCGGGGAAGACCACCGGCACGGCGAAGACCACGCCGGGCTCGGTGTGCAGGGTGAGGGTGATGTTGGCCCCGTTCAGGTCGCTCTCGCGGAAGGCGCCGCGCACTGCCGCCATGCGGAACGTCATCAGCGTGCGGGAGATCTCGCCGAGCCCGGCCCGGTCGGCGTCCCGTACGACGGGCACGTACAGTCCCGCGCCGACGTCGAAGGTGACGCCGATGTGGGCGCCGGGGAGCAGGCGGGTGGCGGTGCCGTCGGGGGTGAGCGAGGCGAAGCAGGCGGGGTCGTGCGCACGCCGTACGGCCAGGGCGGCGAGCGTGAGTTCGGCCGGTCCGACGAGGGAGCCGGCGGCGGCGCTCAACTCCCGCCCGGCGGCGAGCGCGGCGGTGAGGTCCGCCTCCACGACGGTGAACGCGGCAGGCACCGTCCGGTGCGAGACGGTGACGGTGGCGGCCACGGCCCGCTGCACGCGGGTGAGGGGGGTGACGACGGTTCCGGGCGGGTCGGCGGCCGGGACCACGTCAGTTGCCACGGCGGCGGGGGCGGGGGCGGACACACGGGATGATGATTCGTCAATTACGGCCGCCTGTACGGCTGTTGTCGACCCTTCATGGTCCGCACCGGGGTGGCCAGTCCCCGCCGCGAGGCGCTCCACGTCGGCCCGGCGGACGACGGGCACGCCCAACTCCCGTGCCCGCGACTCAGGGATGCCCAGTTCGGCCAGCAAGGCCCGCGCGGGCTGGGTGACGACCAGACCGGGCGCCGCCGCGGTGACGCCGGCGGCGGCACGGGCCGGTTCCGGACCGGCGGCCGTACGGCCACGGGCGGCGGCGAGCGCCTCCTCGTCCGCGTGCAGGCGGGCGAGGAGCGCGCCCGGCGGGTACTCCCGGCCCGGCTCCGCAACCTGTTCGAGCAGTCCGTCCGCCGGCGCGGCCACCTCCTCGAGCGCCTTGGAGGTCTCCACCTCCAGCAGCGGCTCACCGGCCACGGCCTTGCCGCCGTCCGCGACGGCCCACGCCGCCAGCAGATGAACGGCGTCGTTGCTGTTGAGCTTCGGCATGCGGACTTCCGCGGCCCCGGTCATACGTGCGCCTCCAGTCGTGCACCGGCTCCCGCCGCCGTACCGGTCACCCGGCGCACGACGGCGCGCCGGATGTCCCCGGCGCTCAGGAACACCTCGTCCTCCAGATGCGGCGCGGCCGGGATCACCCGGTCCGCCGCGCACCGCAGCTCCACGGGCCCGCGCAGTGTGTGCCACAGGCGGCTGTGCAGTCCGTGGGCCACTTCGGCGCCCCAGCCCGCGCCGGGCGTGCCGTCCTCCAGCACGAACACGGCCGGGGCGGCCCCGCACAGCGCCGCCAGTTCGTCGGCCTGGACCGGCCACAGCCGGGCCGGCACCAGCAGCCGTACGCCGATCTCGTCCTCCAGCAGCAGGTCGCGGGCCGCCTCGACCGCCCGGTGCGCCAGGCCGCCGGGGGCGATCAGCACCGCGTCCGGCTCGGGAGAGCCGGCGGGCTCGACCACGGCGACGCCCGGACCGCCGTCCGGTGCCTCGGTGACGCGGAACCCCAGGACGTCGTCCACCACTCCACCGGTCCAACGGCGGGCGGTGTAGAGGATCTTGTCCTCGAAGAGCACCGACGGCGTCCCCGTGCCGAGCGCGTGGGCCAGCAGCGCGGCGACGTCGTGGAACGGGCTCAGCTCGTACAGGTCCAGGTCGGGCACGCCCATCAGGTGCTTCTGCGGACTCTGGCTGTGGGTGGGACCGTAACCACGCCGCCCGCCGACGGGACAGCGGACCAGCAGCGGCACCGGAACGCGGCGGCCGTACATGGTGACCGACTTGGCGGCGAAGTTGACGAGCTGGTCGACGGCCAGCGTCACGAAGTCACCGAACATGATCTCGACCACGGCCTTGCCGCCGGCCAGCGCCAGCCCCGCCCCCGCGCCGACGATCGCTCCCTCGCTCAGGGGCGTGGACCGCACCCGCTCCCCGAACCGGGTGGACAGTCCCCGGGTGACGCCGAAAGCCCCGCCATAGGGATCGGTGACGTCCTCGCCGAGCAGCCGCACGGCGGGATCGGCGGCCAGCAGCGTGTGCAGGGCGTCGTTGAGGTGCTCGCCGATCCGCTCCGGCCGTCCCGCCGTACGGGGCACGGGTGCGGCGGCGTCCGCCGGGCCGGTCGCCCGCAGCGCGGGTACGGGCGCGGGCGGCGGCGGTACGGCGGCGGCGTGGCCGTCCGACGGCGGCCGGGCGGAGACCTCGGTCACCAGCCGCGCCACCGTGGCGGCGAGCCGCGCGTCGGCCTCCCGGAACCGCTCCGGGAAAGCCTGCGCGTACCGGCGGTACCAGTCCCGGCGGTGCAGCTCGGTGATGCGCTCGACGGGGCGGGTGTCATCACCCTTGCTGTGCGGTCCCAGCCGCACCGTGTCCAGCTCCACCACCAGCGGACCCGCACCGTCCCGCACGGCCGCCAGCAGGGGCGCCAGTTCGGTGCGCAGCACGGCCGGATCGGTCGCGGCCGAGTGGTGGTACGCGATGCCGAACGCCTCCGCCCGCCCCCGGATCGTGCCGGCCAGCTGGGCCTCGGTCGGGGTGGACTGGGCGATGCCGTTGTGCTCCACGACCACGACGACGGGCAGCCGCCACAGCGCCGCCATGTTGAGCGCCTCGTACACCGCGCCCTCGCCCCAGGTGCCGTCGCCGACGAAGGCCAGGGCGAGGCCACCGGCCGCGAGGCCCCGCCGGTGCAGGGCGGCGCCGACGGCCACGGGCAGGCTCTCGCCCTGCACGCCCGTCGACAGGAACCGGCCGGTGTACAGGTGCTGACTGCCGCCCACCCCGCCGCACACCGCGCCGGCCCGCCCCATCACCTCGGCGAGCAGTCCCTCGGCGTCCCCGGTGAGGGCGAGGTAGTGCCCGTGGCCACGGTGGTTGCTGAACACGAAGTCCTCGCGGCCCAGCAGCGGCGCGAGCGCCACGGGGATGTACTCCTGTCCGAGGCAGGTGTGCGTGGTGCCGGCGATCCGGCCCTCCCCGAACAGCCGCAGCAGCGCCTCTTCGAAGTGGCGGATCAGCAGCAGGGCGGCGAGATCATCGTCGTCGGGCTCGGTCATCGGTTCCCCCATGTGGTGATGAGTGCGGTGTCAATTCCGCCGGCGTACGGGACGGCGGCGGAGGCGGTTCGCGGACGGACGGCGTCAGGTGCGGGGCGGCGTCCTGCGGGCGGACAGTGACGGACGGGGCGGACGCCCTCACCGTCGCGTCCGGTGGGCTGCTGCCCGCGGCAAGGAAGGGCACGGCGGAGCGGCGGGAAGCGTGCAGCTCACGTCCGCCCGTCAGCCGGTGGGCGCTCCCCCGTCCCCCGGCCGCGGCGCGGTCCGTGCCCGGCGGGCCGCCAGCGCGCGCAGCGCCGCCGCCCTCGCGGGCGACGAGCCGGCGTCGCCGGTGAGACCGGTGAGACCGGAGGTCCGGTCGGGCCGTGGTGCGGCACCCGGTCCCGATACGGTTCCCGCTCCGGAAACACCCCCCGGTCCCGATACGGCTCCCGCTCCCGATACACCCCCCGGCCCCGATACGGCTCCGGGGGCGGCCGGAGCGGCTCGCCGGGCCGTGGACAGAGCGGTCAGGAAACGTTCCGGCGCGCCCGGGTCGAGCCCGGCGACGAAGGCGTGCGCCGCCCGCCGGGAAGCCCCCGACCTGGCGCGGTACGTCGTCTCGTCCTCCAGCAGGGCGAGCAGCGCCGTCCGCCAGGGCGTCACGTCCTGCGGCGGGATCACCGGCTCCGGACGTGCCTGGCCGGCCCGTGCCGCGTACCCGGTCACCGGGCGCACCGGCAGCGTCCCGGCCACGCCCAGCTCGGCCTCCGCGAGTCCGCCGACCGAAGAGGCCAGCACGGGGATGCCCCGCAGCTGCGCCTCCACCGCGCTGTAGCCGAAGGTCTCGTCCCAGAGCGAAGGCATCAGCAGCACCGAGGCGCGGCTCAGGACGTCGTCGATGTCGTCGACGGGCGCGGTCAGTTCGATGTTGCGGCGACGGCGCAGCCGCTCCAGGTCCGCGGGCTGCGTGCCCCATGTCGGCACGGCGAGGAAGGGCACGTCGGGCAGTGCGTCGGCCAGACCCAGCAGTACCGTGATGCCCTTGTAGCCGCACGGGTTGATCAGCGTGACCGCGCGGCCGTGCGGACCGGCGGCGCCGTGGTCGGGGAAGGGCCCCGGCCCGTAGACGTGCGGGTGGATCAGCACCGAGTCCAGGCCCGCGTGTTCGGCGACGTACCGCTGGGCGGCACGGCTGACCGCGACGACCGCGGCGGCACGGCGCACCAGCGCCGTCCCGGCCGAGCTGGGGTAGAACGCCCCCGGCCCGAAAGGCAGTTGCTGCAGCGTGTGCACGAGGTAGACGACGCGGTCGGGGGTGGCCGCGAGGGCCGCGCCGAGCACCATCAGGCCCGGGTCGTCGCTGGGCGTCAGGGTGACCTCGGGGCCGAGGACGCGGGCGGCGGCGCGGATCCGGCCCGGCAGCAGGGAGGGCGAGCGCACGGCGTGCACCTCCACGCCCCGGTACTGGTAGACGACGGCGTCGGGACCGTCGTCCAGCACGGTGGCGCCGCGTTCGCGCAGCGCCGCCACGGCAGCGTCCGGGCCGGTGACCGGGCCGGTGGCGAGCGCGCCGGTCAGCGGGCCGACCACGAGACAGGTGTGACCGCGGCGGGCCAGCTCCTCCATCAGCAGTCGGTTGGAACGGTTCGCGCCGCCGTGCGAGGGCAGGTGGATGAGGTTCTGGGCGAGCAGGATCTTCACCGGGCCGCTCCGTCGGAGGACGTGGCGGCGCGGGCGGCGCGCAGCCGGGCATGCAGCCGGGCCCGGTCCGGTGCGGACAGCGTGCGCAGCCGGGCCACGGCGCCCGCCACCGGCCGTTCCAGCGCGGCCAGTTGCCGGGCCGCAGCCACGGCGCCACCCTCCGCGAGATTGCCGTCCGTCGCGCGGTGGTCACGGGTGCGGGCGGTCACGACGGCTGCGTCGCCGCGGACCGACACCTCGTACGCGCGATCCCGCGTGCCGTCACCGACCGTAGGGCCGGGCACCGGCTCGCCGCGACCGGCACCGGCCGCCCCGCGGTGGTCACGGGTGCGGGCGGTCACGGCGGCTGCGTCGCCGCGGACCGGCACCTCGCCCGCACGATCCCGCGTGCCGTCACCGACCGCGGCGCCGGACACCCGCTCGCCACGACCGGCGCCGGCCGCGACATCGGCCGCCCGCTCGCCGTACCCCTCGTCGGCCGCCGCCGCGACGATGGCCTGCGCCAGTTCCCCGGGACCCCACCCCTCGGCGGGAGCTACGCGGGCCAGGCCGTGGCGGGCGAGGCGGGCGGCGTTGTCCGGGCGGTCGATGCCGTCGGCCATCACCACCTGCGGGCAGCCGGCCGCCAGCGCCCGCGCACAGGTGCCGATGCCGCCGTGATGGACCAGCGCGGCGGCCTGCGGTAGCACGTCGGCGAACCGGATCCCGGGCTGCCAGCGCACGTTGGGCGGCAGCCGGTCCGGCAGCAGGTCGCGGTGGCGCACCACGAGGGTGGTGGGCAGGCCGGTCAGCCCGGCGGCCTCGGTGAGCGCCGGGTAGTAGCGAGGGTGCAGCATCCGGCCGGTGCCGCCGGTGGCGAGGACGGAGCCGGGCGGCGGGGCGTCGGTGCCCCCGGTCACGTCCTGCACCCCGGCCCTCTCCCCGAGCGCCCGGGACGCGGTGTCCGCGAGGGGGAATCCCGTCAGCCGCAGCCAGTACGGGGAACGCGGCCCGGCCTCGTCGAACCAGCGCGGCCACAGGCCGATCACGGCGTCGCAGGTGTCGAACCAGCGCCGCCAGTCGCGGACGGGAGGCAGCCCGAGACCGGCCCGCACCTCGGTGAAGCCGGCGACCAGTTCGGTCCCGTAGGTGTGGGCGGCCACGGGCGCCGCCATCACCTGGGTCGGCGCCAGCGCCAGCCACGCGGCCGGGGCGCCGAGCAGTTCGCCGACGAAGCGCACCGACACCCCCGAGGTGTGACGGCCGACGAGCACCGTCTCGCCGGGACGGTACAGCTCCCGCAGCATCGCGCACTCCCGGGCGATCTGCTCGAACATGCCGTTGCGCCGGTAGAAGGCGTCCCAGCCGAGGCGGCCGGGGGCGGAGCCGAGCAGTCCCGGCGTGTCGGCCAGGGTGCGTTCGAAGGCGGACTCGTCGTCGATGGCCCGGAAGCCGAGACCGGCCGCGACGGCGGCGTCCCGGTAGGGCGCGTGGGTCAGCAGCACCACGCGGTGGCCCGCCCCGGCGAGGGCGGCGCCCACCGCCACGAAGGGCAGCACGTCGCCGTCGCTGCCGTGCGTCACCAGCAGGAAGAGGGACATCCGCCCGCCTACGCCGGCTCGGCGCCGGCGCCACCGCCGGCGCCGGTGGAGTCCGCCAGCAGGACGCTGAGCTCCTCCTCGCTCATGCCGTCCAACTCGGCCTCCAGGGCGCGCAGTTCGTCGGCGTCCAACGCGCCCAGCAGCAGCTCGTCCACCGCGGCGGCGGCGCCGCGCACGGTGAAGCCCTCGGTGAACAGGCGGTCGAGGGGCAGTTCCACGCCCCAGGTGTCCTGCACCCCGGCGAGCATCCGGACCAGGTTCAGCGAGGTGCCGCCGGCCGCGAAGAAGTCGGTGCCGACGTCTTCGGGAGCGGTGCCGAGCGCCTCGGCCCACAGGGCCGCCACACTCTCCTCGGTCGGCGTCATCGGGCCCCTCCGCCCACTACGGAACGGACACGGGCGTACGGGACGTCCATCGTGGTTCTCCTTGCGCACTTGCACATGACTGACAGTGGAATCCGCCACCGGAACCGGCCTGGCCCGCGACGTACCGATGCGTGCAGATTGAAAGAGAGACCGGGGAGCCGACTGCTCACCCGGGGCCATTCTCTTACGTGGGAGCGCTCCCACGATGGCCCAAAGCTGCTGTTTCCCCCCGTCCCCGACGGTAGTTCAGCAGCGGCCCGACGGACCTGTCAATGCATACGCAAGGTTGAATTGCGCCACAGGCGACCGCGATTGGCCGCTCACAGCCCCCGCCACGTCCCCGCGGGGGAGGCAGCAGGCGGCATGGCAGCGGGCGGCGGAGACGGCCTTCTTGCGCTGACGGCTGCCGACGCTTCGGCCGCAGGACACCGTACGGTCACACCGGAAGGACACGTTCGGCCGTCCCCGCTTTGACTCGCCTGGCATGCGTCCGCCTCCCGCCCCCCGGACGCGATGCGAAAGGACGTCGTACGCCGCGACCCTGCTTCGGCCTGCAACCCAGGCTCTGAGCCGAACCGCTGAGGCGGCGATTCCGGAACACGCCAAAGACCTGCCTTCTGCCAGCAGCAGAGCACCGGCCCGACCGGGCTCGACGACACTACAGTCCAGGCTCATGACGACAGTTACAACGCGCACGATCGAATACGCGGCCGACGGCCTGACGATGATCGGGCACCTCGCGCTCCCGGCCGGTGTCGACCGCCGGCCCGCGGTCCTGGTCGGGCCCGAGGGGGTGGGGCTCAGCGACGTCGAGCGCCGCCGGGCCGATGCGCTCGCCGAACTGGGATACGTGGCGCTGGCCTTCGACCTCCACGGCGGGCGCTATTTGGGCGACCCTGAGGAGATGCTGGCCCGTTGCATGCCGCTGCTCGCCGACCCCGACCGGATGCGAGGCATCGGCCACGCGGCGCTCGACGTGCTCCGCGCCGAGCCGCGGACCGACCCGGACCGGATCGCCGCCGTCGGCTACGGCACCGGGGGCGCAATCGCGCTGGAACTCGGGCGCGACGGCGTCGACCTGCGCGCGATCGCGACAGTCAACGGACTGATCACGGGCCGACCAGGCGAGACAGCGCGCATTCACTGCCCGGTGTGGGCCGGGGTCGGGTCAGAAGACCCGATCATGCCGCCCGCGCAACGGGACGCATTCACCGCCGAGATGCAGGCTGCGGGCGTCGACTGGCGCCTCGTGGTCTACGGCGGCGCCTTGCACGCCTTCCATCACCCACCGGTCGAACACACCGTGCTTCCCGGGGTCGGTTACCACCCGCAGCACTCTCAGCGAGCTTGGCGGGACGTCGTCGACCTGCTCGCCGAGTGCCTGCCCATCACGGAGTGATCTGGGCAGACTGGGGCCTGTTCACAGGTTCTGACAGCTCGTTGCTTCGAGGCATCACTCCGGAGAGCGTCATTCGGACTCCTACGGACGGCGGCGTGCGGGGATGCCGAGGTGGACGGTTGGTCGCTGAACTCGGCGTTGGGTCTCGTCGCGCTTCGCGCGGAGGAAGGTGAGGGTGAGGTCGATGCCCTCGATCTCACCGATCAAGCCTTCGGCCTCAGCCTGCGTCCTTCGTTGCAGGAGGTCTGCTTCGAACTCGGAGAGCCGAGCGAGCATCCTGGGATTGACGTGGAGCATCGGGCAGCGGATGCAGGCGTGTTCGTACTGGCAGGCGGTGCCGTAGGGGCGTCCGCAGGAGCCGAGCTCGCGTAACGGTGATGTCCCCACCCACGGTCGAACACTCAACTCAACGGACGGTAGTGCCGTCTGGGGTTCTGAGGGTTGTGCCGGCGGCTAGGTTACGGGCCTCGATCCAGGCGCCGATCTCAGGAACCCAGAAGGGGTGCTCGTGCGTGGCGGTGAGCTTCAGGCGAGTGACCTCCCGGAGGCGTACCTCCCCTGCTTCCAGGTCTGCGAGCAACAACCTTGTCGCCGACCATAATCTCTCCAATATCCTTGAAAGGATAATCTCAACCACTGGTTGGCCGTCAACGCCCCCTACGCGCCGCAATTGATTCCTGAATAATTGCGAGAGCGAGAGCGGATGCGCCGATCGCCGCCAAAAGAATCACATCGCTCCAGTCAGGGTGACTACGCCCCTTAACAACGACGAACGCAATGGGCACAATGATGAGCGCCCAGCAGAAAGCAAGCGCAATGGCGTAGAATCGAGTCTGCTTCGCGGTCTTCGTTGCAGAACCATTGCGCCGCGATTTCAGAGTCTTGGAGAGAAGAATCAAAGGGCAGAGAACCGCAATTCCTATCACCGCCTGCACAATAAGCGGATACCTCCAAAATATCGCTGCGACTTCGAGAGCCAAGGCTAAGAATAGGGCTGCAATCGCCCACCATATATGCGATACCCCTCGGTTGAAAAATTCGGACACGGTACCTCTCCAACGAGCGCGGAACGGTGTGAGCGCGCAATCGGGTCACGTCCGCTGGAGTGGTGTATCGACGGCCACTCGGTGATCTCGTCTTTGAGGCTATGCGGTCAGTTCGGTGGGCAAGGCGGTGTCGTCGGT
>NZ_JBSFVD010000037.1:0-32843 GCF_053592135.1 Streptomyces sp. NPDC002784
CCCGGACCTCGGCCATCTCACCAGGTGTCACACCATCACAACGACACCAACAGCCCAACAGACACGCCACTCACAAACGAAGCTGACCAAGCCCTACTAGCCCCCGCGCTGGAAGCCAGCGTCGGGCCCGACGTCCTGCTGGAGATCTCCGCCGCAGAC
Source organism: Streptomyces sp. NPDC002784 (assembly GCF_053592135.1). Taxonomy (NCBI): domain Bacteria; kingdom Bacillati; phylum Actinomycetota; class Actinomycetes; order Kitasatosporales; family Streptomycetaceae; genus Streptomyces; species Streptomyces sp. NPDC002784. Next base: position 160 of record NZ_JBSFVD010000037.1, read on the forward strand.
CGTCCTGTTGTGGTGCGTTCCGCAGACCAGGGCAGCTTCACCACCCTGGTCATGCCGGTGGCCCTCAACACCTCCAGCTGACTCCGTCGCAACACCGCACCCCCCATCACCCCAAGGAGAACCGTGACCGCCCCCCAGAACGTCGTCGTGCAGCTGTGCGTGCAGGGCATGCAGGCCGAGACCGAAGGACGAGATGCCCAACCCGGGACCTGTTCCTCCAAGCCTGGGACGCAGCCTCGGACGACTACGACGCCTGCATCGCCGCGCACTACCTCGCCCGGCACCAGCCGACCCCGCAGGAGACCCTGCACTGGAACCAGGAATGCCTGAACCGGGCCGACAAGGTCGGCGACGACCGCGTCCGCGGCTTCTACGCCTCACTTCACGCCAACATGGCCCGAGCCCACCGGGACCTGGGCCAGATCGACAAGGCCCGCGAGCACTTCGAGGCCGCGGCCAAGCACATCGACGATGTCCCAGCCGGCCCCCACAACCAATGGCTCCGCTACCGCATCGCCGCAGGACTGCGCGCTACCGCCCTGTCCGCACAGCAGCGCGAGGACCCGCTCAGCGAACTCCTCACCCGGCTCTGCGCACGCACGGACCTCGAAGCCCTGAGTCTGCTGCTGCCTCCGTACATGGGCAACCTCGGCACCCCCGAGGACGGCGAGCGCATCACCACCGCCCTGCGCATGCTCCACGCCGAACGTCGGCTTCCCGACGATGAGCAGTCCGTCCTCAGCCGCGCGATCGAGGTCCGGTCCGCCGCGTGAGCACCTCCGATCCTCGGTGACACGCGAGACGCCCGCGTAGGCACCCGGCTGCCTGCCTCGGTGCTGACGGGCATTCAACGATCATGACGGGCCGCCGCCCTGAGGGCCGGCGGGCCGTCATACGTGCAGCCCCGCCTGCTCTTCCTGTCTCCTTCAAGATCCAATGGAGGGGAAGGAAGGGCGGGGAACAGTCGAAAACGCTTGGCCCCATCGGCCTGCCGCAGGCCCCAGGAGACAGGTACTTGCCCATACGCGCCGCCGTGGCGGTGGTGCTGACCGCCGCCGAGCGCCACCGGCTCAACAAGATGGTTTACGGCCAGGATCGCCGCCGAGACCCACCTGCACGTGGACACGGTCCGGACCTGGCGTGGCCGGTTCGCCCATGGTGGTCTACCAGCCCTAGCCGACCGCAAACGGTCTGGACGCCCTGCCCGGTTCACTCCTGTGCAGGTCGCTGAGGCCAAGGCGCTGGCCTGCCAACTCCCCGCCGAGAGCGGCATCCCGCTCTCCCGCTGGTCGTGTCCGGAGCTGGCAGCCGAGCAAACCGTCACCGCGACCGTCTCCGCATCCACGGTGCGCCGTTGGCTGCGCGAAGACGCGCTCAAGCCCTGGCAGGACCAGTCCTGGATCCTCATCACGGACCCCGACTTCCGGCCCAAGGCCCAGCGGGTCCTGGATCTGTACGCCCGCACCTTCGAGGGAGAGCTGCTGGGCGCGGACGAGTACGTCATCTCCGCCGATGAGAAGACCTCCGTCCAGGCCCGCTGTCGTTGCCATCCGACCTTGGCCCGGCCAAGCCAGAGCGATGCGCGTCAATCACACGTACAAGCGCGGCGGCGCGCTGGCCTACCTGGCCGCCTACGACGTCCACCAAGCAGAAGTCTTCGTCCGCTGCGAGCCGGCCACCGGGATCGTGCCGTTCATGAACCTGGTCGAGCAGGTCATGACCGCCGAGCCCTACGCCAGCGCGAAACGCGTGTTCTGGATCGTCGACAACGGCTCCTCACACCGCAGGAGGACATCCATCGACCGCCTGGCCGCCAGATTCCCGAACGCGATCATGGTCCACACCCCCGTCCACGCCTCCTGGCTAAACCAGATAGAGATCCTCTTCTCCATCGTGCAGCGCAAGGTCGTGGCACCCAACGACTTCACGAACCTCGACCAAGTACGCAACCGGCTCCGAACCTTCGAAGACCGCTACAACGCCACGGCACAGCCGTTCCAGTGGAAGTTCACCACTTCCGACCTGGACGATCTACTGGCCCGACTCGACCGACACCAACCCGGCCGACACGAAGAATGGGGACCCGCCGTCTGCGGCGTTCGCGGTTGACGCGGCTCGGGTGGCGGGTCGCCGACGGCGGTGGCTCGGCGCCCGCGACGCTGTTCGTGCCGCGGGCCAGGGCCTTCGGGCATGGAGGCGCACTTACGGGAGGACGATGTTGCGGCCGGGTCCGCCTTCGAGGGCGTCCTTTCCGGTGCCACCGCAGACGAGGTCGTCGCCGCCTTCGCCGTCCAGTGTGTCGTTGCCGGGGCCGCCGAGGACGATGTCGCGGCCGTCCCCGCCCATGGCGTGGTCGTCGCCGGGGCCGGCGTGCACGGTGTCGTCACCGCCGTAGCCCTCGATCATGTCGTCGCCCCGGCCGCCCCACATCTGCTGGTTGCTGCTGTCACCCATCAGATGGTCCATGCCGTCGCCGCCGTGCAGGGCGGCGGGTCCCATGACCATGTCGTTCCCCGCGCCGCCCAGCACCGTGCGTGCGGTGTGGGCGTGCAGTTCATCGTCGCCGGGGCCGCCGCTGACGGTGCCGATCCCGGAGGTGAAGGCGGCGATCGTGTCGTTGCCGTCGCCGAGGAAGACGTCGATCCTGTCGGGCCGGGGGCTGTCCGCGGGCAGTTCGCAGACGACGGAGGTGGTGTCCTCGGCTCTGGAGTACGCACAGTGGTCGCCCGGTTCGAGCGGGACCACGTCGCTGAAGCCGATCCGCCGGATCCCGTCGCTGGTGTACATGGAGAATATGTTGAGGTTGTTGGTCTGTCCTGCAGCGGCGGTGAAGACGATCGACTGAGTTGCCCAGTCGGCTCCGACGCGGGCCTTCGCCTCGGCGGCGATGGCGGCGGTTGCCGGGCCGACGGCGAGACCGGCGGTGAACAGGGTCACGGCGACCGCGCTGACGGTGGCTCGGTTTCGCTCCATGCGACCTCATCTCGGTGGAGTGACGGTGGACCGACCTGCTTGGCGTGGTGCTGCCGGGGACCGGGCGGACCCGGTCGTACAGGCAGTCTCCCCTGCTGGTCCGGATCCGCAAGACCACGAATTGACGCGGCGTCATGGTAAGCCGATGCCCCTCCGGATGTGATGTTTGGGCTTCTTTGGTCAGGCATGTTCCGGTGTCGCCATGGCAGGGTTCGCTAGCTCAATTCTGGCTCAGCAAAGGTGAGTTGGCCTGGAACAGTCGATGGTTGGGATGTCGGAGGAGCGGAAGGCGGCTGCCCGGGCGCGGGCGGAGGGGCTTCGCCCTACGGCGGAACGAATCACGGTCGGATTCGCCGAGGCGGAAGCGGTGTTGGAGCGTCGGATGATCGACCGGGAGGAGCTCGTCGAGGACCTGGCCGCTCCAGACGTGGCGGGAATGCCCGCTGCGGGTGCGCGGGGCGGTATCGGCGGTGGTCGAGGAGGCCCTTGGCGCGGGGGCTGTCGTGTCGCACTCGCACGAGGCGGCGACCGTGGAGATGCTTGTGGTGGACTACCGACAGATCGCCGAGCCGTTGGCCGCTACGCGGGTGAGGGCGGAGGGCTCGGCGGAGAAACCATCATCAGTGGGGAGAACTGGCGACGGCCGAGCCGCAGCCCATGCCGCCCGCTCACCGCGGGGCAGCCTTGTCCGGAACAGCCGTGTCAGCAAACGTGGAAGGGATCCGGGCGTGATCATCCAGGCCTCTTCTCCATGGCCTGGCTGACGGTCCACCGGGAAGTGTTCCGGCACCTGGCCCGCGAGCGTCTGGGGCCGCGGCGGCGGCCCAGGTGAGTTGGAGCGCGCCGAGGCTGATCTGCGTTGCTGGAGGCTTCCCTCGCTACGGCATCCATGCTCCAGTGCCGTGGGTTCAGATCCGAGGAGTACGCACGTTCCCGCTGCGCGCCATCGGCCGTGTTCCTTGCCCGATGCGCCACACAGTCACAGCTCCTACCAGGCAACTTGCCCCGGTCAGGCCGATTCGGGTGTGCGGGAAGCGCGCCATCGGGACCGGGGATCTTGTGAGTTGTGGAACCGGACAGCCCTCACGCCAGAACCCGGTCCCGTTGTCATGCTGCGAACGTCCCTCCGTGGCATCGCCCTGCACGCCAGTCCGGACCGCATCCTCGCTTTCCGGTCCCGGGAACGGTTCTGACTCCCGGCTCACGGCAGATTCCCTGCTCGCCGCCCATCCTTGCGATCAACTCCGTGTGTTTCATTGACATTTCACTTCGAAGACGTACCGTTGGGAGCGCTCCCATTACAGTCTTGCAACTGGAAGGAGTCCCCCACATGCGCAAACAGAGTCTGTTAACCGGGCGTTCGCGGTCGTCCCTCCGCCGGCCTCTCCAGGCGCTCGTCATGGTGTTCACCGTGGTTGTCGGCGCACTGACCTGGTCGGCCCCCGCCCAGGCTCACGGCACCGTCATCGGCCCCGCCACCCGCGCGTACCAGTGCTGGAAGACGTGGGGCAGCAACCACACGAACCCGGCCATGCAGACCCAGGACCCCATGTGCTGGCAGGCCTGGCAGGCCAACCCCGACACCATGTGGAACTGGATGAGCGCGCTCCGCGACGGCCTCGGTGGCCAGTTCCAGGCGCGGACCCCCGACGGGACGCTCTGCAGCAACAACCTCTCGAGGAACGCCAGCCTGAACAAGCCCGGGCCGTGGAAGACCACTACCGTCGGCAACAACTTCTCGATCCAGCTGTACGACCAGGCGTCCCACGGTGCCGACTACTTCAAGGTCTACGTGAGCAAGCAGGGCTTCGACCCCAAGACCCAGACCCTGGGCTGGGGCAACCTCGACTTCATCACGCAGACCGGCCGCTTCGCCCCGGCGCAGAACATCACGTTCCCTGTCCAGACCTCCGGCTACACCGGACACCACATCGTGTTCGTGATCTGGCAGGCCTCGCACCTCGACCAGGCCTACATGTGGTGCAGCGACGTGAACTTCGGCTGAGCCGGAGAGCGCCGCACACGGCACCGGCCTCTGCCGTGCGCCGGTAACCCGCCGCCCGGCCGACCGCGCTCCGTCGGGGCAGGGGACGCATTTGGTCCCCTGCCCCGACGGGGACTTCCTGCGCTCCTAGTGTGGTGCGCCGCAAATCGCGGGCTTAAGTCTGTAGCCTGTTTTCAAGCCTCGGGGTCCTCGTGCTGTCGAAGTGGTGCCGTCCGATGAGGAGCGCGCCGAGTTGCTGCGCTGAGCGGGCGGGGCAGTGGCGCCGCGTCTTGCCGAGCGGGCACGCATCGTCTTGGCATGCGCGGAGGGGAAGCCGAATACGCGTGTCGCGGCGGAGTTCAAGGTGACCGCGGAAACGGTGAGGAAGTGGCGCTCGCGGTTCGTTGACCAGCGGATGGGCGGGCTTGCGGATGAGCCGCGGCCGGGCCGGCGCAAGTTGGAGCTGGTGCTCAGCGATGACGAACGGGCTCAGCTGATGCGCTGGGCGAGGCGGGCGAAGACCGCGCAGTTCCTGGCCCTGCGGGCGAGGATCGTGCTGCGGTGCGCGGAGGGCGGGACGAACAAGCAGGTGGCGGCGGAGCTCGGGGTGCGCGAGCAGTCGGTGAGTCGCTGGCGGGCTCGGTTCGTCAAGCAGCGGCTGGACGGTCTGGTCGACGAGCCGCGGCCGGGGCGGCCGCCGTCTATCCTGCTCGACCAGGTCGAGGACGTCATCGCGGCGACGCTGGAATCGTCGGACACGGGCGCAGGCTGCCCAGGCTGGGCACTTTCGACAGGTTCCACGGTCTCCAACTCCACGGCGGTGTCAGTCACTTGACGTCTCTCACATGATCGTCGGATCCGCCGTTAGATTTACACTCCCGCGCGTCCTCCCGCCCCCACACGCAGACCGGGAGGCCGCTGACCACGCGACGTCCAGGGGAACTGCGTGTGCAGCGTCTTTGCTGGCCGGCCGGCCAGCAAAGACGCTCATGGGCGCGCGATTGAGTGAGACGGGTCAACGCAGGTAGATGTTGGGCTGGGGGGGTCGGGTCATGCCGGCGCCCAGGAAGTAGCTGGGGTGGGGAGGCTGGTTGTAGGCGGTGTTCTGCCAGGCCAGGGCAACCCGGTACTGGGCGTCATGGGCCAGGGTGTGGAGTTTGGTGGTGGTCGGGGTCGACGTGGCGTAGATGCGCAGGGCGTTGTTGCCGGAGTGACGCCAGATGACTTCTTCGCGCCAGTCGCCGAAGAGGTCGCCGGACAGGACGGGGGTGGATTTGGTGCCGTTGCTGGAGGCCACGCCGCTGCCGGTGAGCAGGCGGGTGTCGCCGCCGGTTCCGTACTTGTCGATCTGGGTGCCGTTGAGCAGTTCGCGCACGGGGTCGGCGTCCCACCAGGCGAGGAAGTTCGCCGAGGAGGGGTTGCGGCCGACGTTGGCGCCGGAGGCATTGCGCAGTTGCGTCATGTTCGGTCCCGCCCCCCAGAATTCGGCACCCGGGTTGCCGGGGTGGATGTCAGCGGCCACCCCGCGGCCGGGGCCTTCCTCGCCGCTGGTGGGGGTGCGGTGGATGACCGATCCGGTGGCGGCGTCGTGGAGGTCGGAGCCGGGCTGGCTGCCCGATTCGTGGATCGTGAACACCTCCAGGCCGGTGCGGGAGGGCACGAAGTCACCGACGTGCAGGGCATCGCCGTGGCCGTATCCAGTGGCGTACATCAGGGTGCCGTTGTCGTTGATGGTCGCGGAGCCGTAAATGATCTCCTGGCGGCCGTCGGCGTCGACATCGGCGATGGACAACTGGTGGTTGCCCTGCCCGGCTGCGCGGGAATTCCCCGAGGCGTTGGAGTCGAACGTCCAGCGGCGGGTGAACCGGCCGTCGCGGAAGTCCCAGGCCGCGACGACGGCACGAGTGTAGTAGCCGCGCGCCATGATCAGCGAGGGCCGCTGACCGTCGAAGTAGGCCGTGCCGGCCAGGAAGCGGTCCACCCGGTTGCCGTAGGAGTCGCCCCAGGAGGAGACGGTGCCGCGCGGCGGGTCGTAGTTCACCGTGTCCATCGCGGCGCCTGTGAGCCCGTTGAACATGGTCAGGTACTCCGGCCCGGCCAGGATGTAGCCGTCGCCGTTGCGGTGGTCCGTGCTCGCGTTGCCGATCACCGTGCCCTGCCCGTCGCGCGTGGCGTCGGCGGTCTTCGCGGCGACCTCGGCGCGTCCGTCGCCGTCGTAGTCGTAGACCTGGAACTGCGTGTAATGGGCGCCGGCCCGGATGTTGCGGCCCAGGTCGATGCGCCACAGCCGCTGGCCGTTGAGCCGGTAGGCGTCCAGGTAGACGTTCCCGGTGACTCCGGCCTGGGAGTTGTCCTTCGCGTTGGACGGATCCCACTTCACGATCAGCTCGTACTGCCCGTCGCCGTCTACATCACCCGGGCTGGCTTCCACCGGGGTGTAGCCGGAGCCGGGTACCTGCAGGGGGACATCGAGGTAGTTGCCTCCGGTGAAGCGCAGGGAGGTCTCCGAGGCAGCCTGCTCGACACCGCCGACCACGGCCCGGACCGTGTAGGCGACGTCCGACGCAGCGCCGTTGTCCAGGTAGTTGGTGGAACCGGTGATCGGCGAAGCGTTCACCTTGGCGCCGTTGCGGTAGACGTTGAACGCCGTGTCGTAGCCTTCGGTGCCCAGCAACCGCCAGGACACCAGGTTGCCCGAGCCGGACCGCACCGTCACCAGACCCCGGTTCAGGTCCTCCATCTGGAGCCCGCCACCGGGTGGCTCCGGTTGCGATCCGCCCTCGACCTTCACCAACTGCCACTGCTGGTTGGCGCTGTCGTTGTCGGTGTATTGGGAGATCCGGGCGCCGTCCGCGGTCGACCGCTCCCAGACGTCCAGAGCCTTACCGCTGTTGCGGTTGATCAACTGCACGAAGCCACTGTCGGCGTCGATCACACTGAACTGCTGATTTGCTCCGTCGTTGTCGGTGTACTGCTGGACGTTCGCGCCGTCCGCGGTGGACTTCCCCTCGATGTCCAGAACCTTGCCGCTGTGCCGGGCCTGAAGCTGGTAGTAGCCACTGCCAGCGTCGGCGAACTGGAACTGCTGGTGAGTCACCGAGCCTGGAGTGCGCTGGACCAGCACGGCCCCGTTGGCCGTGGATCCTTCATCGATCTCCATGGCCTTCCCAGAATGCCGGGAAACCAACTGGTAGTACGCCCCCGTGTCGATCACCGCGGCGCTCGCGCTGGTCGCCGGCAGACCGGCGAAAAGTGTGGTGAGCAGTGTCACGAGCGCCGCCCATAACACCGCTCGGAACCGGCGGGGCCTGGTCTTTTTCATGACTTGCTGGCTCCTTCTCCAGAGATCCACGGGTCAGGCCTGCGCACCGGTGCAGAGAAAGCGATTCGTTACACCGGTACTGCGGGCGACGCCGCGAAGACAGGTATTGGGAGCGCTCCCACGCGAATGCGGTACCCACCGTAGGGGGCGACCGCCAGCTCTACAACACAACCCTTCACTCCGAAACTTTCGGTCGGACACCAGTGCCCTTGACAGGCACCTTGCCGCCGTCCCGCCGGCAGCCGCGACGCCATTTCCGCCGCTGTCTGGCTGCTTTGACTCGTGATTCTCAGCAGTACTCTTGTGTGCTTCGTCGGCGATGTCGCGAGCCCGGGGTGGCAGTCGGCGGCTGGTCTGCTCGATCCGTACTCCTTGCGCGATCACCAGGTGCATCTGCTCGGTGGTGGCCATCCGGTACTGGAGCAGCACTGCCAGCGCCGGTCGGTCCCCCGTCATCGTGCCAACTCCCGTCTCCTGTAAGGGCTTGACGGGAAACAAGTCGTGGCTTTCAGCTGTGGGACTCGTTGTTCTGGTATGGGGAGACCGGAGGGGATCGAGGCCGTCCTGGCTGCGAAGTTCCAGGTGTTGTTGCCGCATCTGGACGAGCGTCAGCGTCGGCTGGCCATAGGGGCGGAAGCGCTGTCGCTAGGGCATGGTGGGATCAGGCTCGTCGCTGGCGCGGCCGGGGTTCGGGAGGGCACGGTCTCGCGCGGGGCGGCTGAACTGGACTCTGATCAAGCTCTGTTGGGGCGGGTTCGTCGTCCTGGCGGAAGCCGGAAGAAGGCCGTGGACCTTGATCCGGGGCTGCGGCCGGCGTTACTTGCGCTGGCCGAGCCCGACGAGCGGGGTGATCCGATGTCGCCACTGCGGTGGACGACGAAGTCGACCCGGAAGCTGGCAGCGGAGTTGACCCGGCAGGGCCACCGCGTCTCCGCCGACACGGTCGCCGGCCTGCTGCGGGAAGAAGGCTTCAGCCCGCAGGCCAACGCCAAGACCATCGAGGGTGCTCAGCACCCCGACAGAGACGCCCAGTTCCGCTACCTCAACGAGCAGGCACGAGACCACAGGGACGCCGGTGACCCGGTGATCAGCGTGGACACCAAGAAGAAGGAGCTGATCGGCGACTACAAGAACGCCGGGCGCGAATGGCGGCCGGCAGGGCAGCCCGTGCGGGTCAAGACGCACGACTTACCCGGCCAGGCCGAAAAAGCGATTCCGTACGGAATCTATGACATGGCGGCCAACACCGGCTGGGTCAGCATCGGCACCGTTCACGACACCGCGGCGTTCGCCGTCGCCTCGATCCGCCGCTGGTGGCAGGCGGTCGGTGGGCACGACTACCCCCGCGCCCGCCGACTGCTGATCACCGCCGACGGCGGGGGCTCCAACGGCTACCGCACCCGCGGCTGGAAGACCCAGCTCGCTGTCCTCGCTGCCGAGACCGGCCTTGAGATCACGGTGGGTCACCTGCCGCCCGGCACCTCGAAGTGGAACAAGATCGAGCACCGGCTGTTCTCCCACATCACTATGAACTGGCGCGGCAGACCCCTGACCAGCCATGAAGTCGTGCTCCAAACCATCGAAGCGACCACCAGCCGCACTGGCCTCACCGTCCATGCCGAACTCGACAGCGGTGAGTACCCCACCGGCATCCGCGTCAGCGACGACGAGATCGCCGCCCTGCCCATCACCCGCCACCGCTTCCACGGCGACTGGAACTACACCCTCCACCCCCAGCGTCCGACGGACCCGGCGACCACCAACAGCACACCGGACGAAGCCCTGGCGGACAGACCGACTCACCTCACGCGGCGTTCGCTCCAGAACCCCGAACTGACCGGGATGACCCGCCGCAGCTCAGCGAGCTCATCGACTCGTTGACTCCAGCGATGGAGGTTCAACGCGAGCAAGTGCTCCGCACACGTCGAGGTCACGAGCGCCTGGTGGCCCCTGGCGCAGATGCCAAAGCCAAGCTCACCTCAGCCGACCGGGTCCTGGTCACCGTGCTCCACCTGCGAAAACTCGCGACCATGGACCTGCTGGGCCAGCTCTTCAACACCACCGCCATGACCATCAGCCGCGCAGTGAAAGACGTCCGCCCGCTCCTCAAAGCCCATAGCGTTCATATCCCCTCCTCAACAGCCCGTTTCCGCACACCAGAAGACGTCGCCAGGTTCCTCGACCCCGACAAAACCAAGATCGAACCGACGTGTTGATTCCCGGCAAGCCCTCACTACCAACTACCGAGATCAGATGCTCTCTTACTCGGAGTGTCCCCGAGTTCCCCGGCCGGGGCCGCGTTTCCGGTGCGGTCCGCCGCGCACCGCTCAGCTCCCGCGTACCACGCAGTCCTCCGACTGCTTCCGCCCCAGGGGCCACGCCAGACCCACATACCCCAGTCGGCTCGAACCCGCCTTCTCGCCCGGCTGCAGCTTCACAACCGCCAAGGGCTTGTTGTATGGATTGCCCGCCGGGGTGAGGCAGATGCGGCCGCTGGTACCGTCGACGCGGTTCGTGGCCTGCATGGTGGCCCAGCGGTTGCCCACCTGCTCGAGGGTCGGAGCCTCCTTGCCGGGGAGCTTGGCACCGCGGATAGCCTCGACGGCGGTGCGTACGCCGTCGTGGACCATCATGGTGCGGGAGTCGGCCAGATCCAGGGGGCCGAAGTCGCCCGCCATGCGGGCTTTCTGCCGCAGCCTGGCGAGTTCGTTCAGCGGGTCGCGCAGGGAGCGAGGGGCCTTCGCGGCGTCCGGTCGGCGCCCGGTCCGCTTCTCCTCCGCGTCCTGCCAGGCCCGTATCTCGGTGTTCCAGGCGTCGGGGTGGGAAGGTGCCGCGTACTGCACGGTCATCGCCGGTTCTCCGGAGTCGTCCAGGAGCTGCGCCCAGTCGTCGTCGGACATCTTGTTCTTCAGCGATGCCGCGTCCGAGCCGGAGACCACCGTGAACCTCGTGTCGTCGCACTTGTCCTGGGCCAAGCGCTTGAGGAACAACCGCAGATGGGTGGACCGTCCTGCGAAGTAGACGGTGTCCGCGCCGGAGCTGCAGATCGTATCGACCATCGGGCGGAACTGGTTGTCGACGTCGCCCTTTTCGTCGATACCGGATGAGGTGAAGGTCATGGTGTCGGGTCCGGCCGGGCCCGTCTCTGTCTTCTCGAGTTCCTGAAAGGCACCGGCAAGGGAGCGGACGTACGGATCGCGCCTGGTGTCCCGCACGATCACCGTCTGCTCGTTCTTGCTGCTGCCGTTGAAGTACGCGAGCGCGCGGGCCTGCTCCTCGTTGGTGGGCAGGATCCGGGCCAGCCCCTGGTACTCGCGCTCGCCGCCCTCCTCGTTGGCGAGCGAGCCCGCTGACGCACGCGCCACCAGCACGGGCACGTTTTCGTCGGTGAGGCTGCGTATCGCCGCCTGGGTGGAGTCCAGGGACAGGTTGAAGCCGGTCACCGCGCGCAACCTGTGCTTCGAGTGGGACATCTGCACGAGGTCGGGCACCACCTTGTCCTGCTTCTTGTAGTCCTTGCCCGGGTTGGCGAGCACCAGCCGCACCTTGGGTGTGCCCTCTTCGCGGTTGGCTCGGTACTGCGCGAGATAGGCGCCCTGCAGCTCGCTGCGCAGCTGCTCCTTCTCGGCCTTCGATTGCGGCTGCAGCGGGAGCATCATCGCCACGGTCACGTACGACTCGCCGAGCCCGTCGTTCTCGGCCTTGATCCGGTCGGCGACCGGACCGATCTCCTTGACGCCCCAGTCGTAGCCGGAGCCGTTGACGCCGATGCACTCGTCGCCGGACTCGGTCACGCCGCTGGCGCAGGTCCTCGCCTTCTCCATGATCTGACGCAAGACGAGGTACCCACCGACGAGGACGGCAGCCACCACCGTGCAGGTGATGATCCGCTTCAGCAGCGTCTCCCCCGTCGTCTCATACAGCCAACTCCCGAAGGTCCGCGACATCCGCTCAGCTCCCCTGACTGATGTGAGACGTGCAGGCGCAGGGCTGCAGTGGGCGCTTGCCGTCAGCGCGTTTGCCCCACTCCTCGGCCCGGCCGGCGAGCACGGGTGCGGCATCGGGGTACTCGAGCGCGAGATCGCCGAGCAGTTCCCGCGTCTTGTCGCCGGCTGCGGTGTTGGCCGGCCGGGTGCGCTCCTCGCACAGCCACACGGCGTGGAGCAGCTGGTCCAACCGGCGCTCCAGGGTGGTGCCTGCGATGCGCGCCACGTTCATACGGTCGTGTCGTACGTCGGGGCCGCCCAGCAAGGGGGCCTGGGCGATCGCCAGCAACTGCTCGCACCATTCCTCGGCCCTCGTGCCGCTTGCCGGGAACTCCGCGGCAAGGTGACGTATCGCGCGCTCCGGGCCGCCACCGGCGACCAAGTCGTGGTTGAGGCCGTGCGCTGCGGTGGTGCCGAAGGCGCGGTCCGGGGCCTCGAGCTGGGCGCGGTAGTGTGCGTACAGCAGGCTGTGGTCGCGGTGCCAGGCGTGGGCGGTGTCCGCGGATCCGTACAAGCGGCTCATCAGCAGCTGCCGCAGACCGAAGTCGCCGATGAAGTGGCGTTGGCAGGCAGGCCAGCCGCTTTCCAGCAGATACTGCTGCACCTGGTCCGCGGTGAGCCCGCCGGCCAGCTGCTCCAGTTCGCCGCTGCGCAGCAACGTGCGGGCGCAGTCTCCGCTGTGGGTGACTGACAGGTGGGTGAGCAGGTCGAGCCAGCGGTCGGTGTGTCCCACGGGCAGCCGCTCCGGCATCTGCCGCAGCACCAGTTCCTCCAGCAGCACGTCCCGTACCGCCGCGGGAGTACCGTCCAGGACGGCCGGGTGGCCCAGGAGGTCTCGGTCGTTGTCCAGCGGAGGCAGCTGCGCGGCCGCCTCCGCCAGCCGCTGCACCATCCGGGGGCGATGGCCGGACAGCCGCCGCACCGCGCTTTGGGCCCGGAGCAGATGGTCTGCGTTGTCCGCTGCGCCCGCCTGCTCAAGCACCTGCTGCTTTACCTGCCCGGAGGTGAGCAACGGCATGGACAGCAGCAGCACGGCCTGCCCAAGCTGCCCGCGCGCCGGCATGCGCTCCCATGTCTCGGGCGGCGCCTGCTCGTCCGGCCGGTAGACCGCGACCTTCTCGGTGCGCTGCTCCCCAGCCAGAAAGAGCGGTTCCGCCATCCGCTCGCTCGCGATGAGTACCGTGCCGCCCCGACATCCTTCGGCCCAGTCGTCGAGGGCAGCCGCCAGTAGCCCGCGCCCCACCGGCCAGTTGGAGTGCTGCAGCAGGATGGCGGGACGCCCAACTCGCTTGAGCTTGGCGCCGGCGCCTGAGTAGGCAGCGTCCACGTCCTCGCGCAGAGCGCGGAAGAGGAAGCCTTCGACGAACCGGCGTCCCTCCTCATCCCTGCGGAAACTCCTGCTGAGCAGCCGCAACCCGGTGGCCGCGCTGCCGGCAGCACCCGGATAGTTCCTGTACGTGCCTCGCACCGGCTCGTCGCCCTTTGCCGCCAGCAGCTCCAAGAACTCAGTCAGCGCCGCGCCCAACAACGGCATCGCCACTGGTGGGGCGACAATCGCTGCCAGCGCGACCAGATACCCCTGAGCCAGGTTCTTGACCATCCGACCGACCCGCGTCGTCGGGGCATGCAGCAGCTGGCGGTACCGGGTGAGCTCCTCGTCCAATTCCTGCTGCCGCAGCCCCTGCCCCGCCGCCACCGCGACCATCCCAGCGAAAAACCGGGGGGTGGGCACCGCCCCGCCCGGGCCGTCCCACTCCTCCATCCGTTGCGCGATGTCGTACAGCAACTCCGTGGCGGCGGAACGGCAGGAGGGGCGCTCGCTGGCCTCCCGCTCATACTGCGGATCAGCGCAGTCCACCAACACCACAGGCGCTTTCCCGCCGAACCGGTCCCGCAGTTCCTCGAGCAACTGCTGCTTGCCCATGCCGGGACCGCCGGTGAGCAGCACGACGGGGAGGTCGGGACCGTACGGCTGCGCGCTCATACGGCCCTGGGCGTTGCGGGCCAGCAGCCTTGGGAAGAAACGCTCGTCGCCGACCAGCTCCTCGAAACCAAGCTTGGTCGCCACCAAGTCCCCCGTCCCCTGCCTCATGCAGCGGTTGCTGCGCGGTAACTGGCCAGCGTCGCGGCGAGTGTAATGGAGTGACAGAAGAAGATCAGGCCGATTATCGGAAAAGCTGTGTTCCGGCGGGGTGGGGCCCTGCCGTCCGTCTCGGACAGGACAGTTCATTGGCTCCCGCGTTGGCAACTCCGATTGCGACAGCGGCGTACGACGAGATGGCGGACTGGTACGAGACCGAGTTCCTGGCCAGGCGGCCAGCTGGAGCCGGTGACGGTCACCCCTTGGGACTTGGGACTCTCTCGTCGGCGAGGCGTCGGATCCGGCATGCGGGACGCACTGTGTGCCCCGCCGGAGGGCGGGGCACACATCGGTTCGGGACCGAGGGGTGTCAGTTCCCGTACTGCAGCGGGCGGTAGGCCTTGTACTCGCTGGGTCACGTCCCTCACGAGGTTGTTGAGCATGTTTCCTGGCTCATCTACGCCCGGAGGTGTGAGCTGAAGTCCCGCTGGCGCAGGCTGGGCTGCTTCCGGCAGGCCCTGCTCGTCCTGGTACACCTGCGTAATAACGACACTCTGGCCCAGGTCGCAGCAGGTTTCGGTGTCTCCACCGCTACCGCCGGCCGGTACGTGAGCGAGACGGTCGACCTCCTCGCCGAGTGCGCTCCGAGCCTGCACGAGGCCCTGCGCAAGTCACCACATGAGGGGTTCGTCATCCTCGACGGCACCCTGATCGCCACTGATCGCATCGTGGCGGATGAGCCGTATGACTCGATGAAACACCGCCGTTACGGGATGAACGTGCAGGTCGTGGCCTCTCCGGACGGGACACCGCTGTGGTTCTCGCGAGCGCTGCCCGGCCGCACGCATGACCTGACCGCGGCCCGCGCACACGGTGTGATCCAAGCCTGCCTGTCCCGTCAGCTCCTCGTTCTGGCCGACCGGGCCTACCGCGGAGCCGGAGCCACCGTGCGCACCCCTTGCTACGGCCGCGACCTCCCCGAGAAGTACGCCCAGTTCAACCGGGACCACGCCCGGCTGCGGGCGGCGGGCGAACGTGCCTTCGCGCGCCGCAAGCAGTGGCGCATACTCCGCAAAGCCCGTTGCAGCACCAACCGCATCGGCAGCACAGTCGCCGCCGTTCACGCCATCGAGATCGCCTGGCGCTCAGGATGAGAAACGTTCAGTGATTCCTTATCAGCGTTGACGCTCCAGGGTGAGGATGGCTGAGCCCCGCAGGCATTGGAAGACACTCTCCGAGGTCGAACTGGCCACCGCCGAGCGGATCGACTGGTACTGCCACCGCCGACTCCACGGTGAGATCGGGCACATCCCACCCGCCGAATACGAGACCAACTACTACCGCGAAACCACAACCCCCCAGGCAAGATCCAGACGACGACTTGCGCGGCGCCCTCAGCATGTCGTTGCCCTCCACCCGCTTCTCCAACGACCTGCTCGCCATGGTCGTAGGTGAGCTCGGCGTCGCGACGGCGGGAGTGGAGCGGGCGTTCGCGCGTAAGGTCGCGGCCGAGAGACCGTGAGCCGGCGGGTCATCGAGAAACCCGGCGGTGAGATCGTTCTCGGCCTATCATCGGGCTTGACCCCGGGGACACGGATGGTGAGCGGAATGGGCCAGCGACGCGCTCTCGTGGTCGGGATCGCGGAGTTCGCCGCCAGCTCGCGGACCGTACCCGACGCGGAGGAGGCGATCGACTCCGCGGCTTGGCCGCCGTTGCCCGACGCCGGTGACTGGGCAGGCCGCGTCGCGACGATGCTCGACGAGCTCGGTTTCCAGGTGACCCTGCTGGCCGGGGCGACGGCGCCGGCGGCGGCCGACTTGGGCGCGGCCGTGACGCGCACCATCCAGGAGGTTGGCCCGGACGATGTCGTGATCGTCCACGTGATCACCCATGGCGACCAGCCCCCGGATATGGACACCGCGTACGCGATCGGCGCCGACGGGCGGCGCGACGAGACGTGCAACGTCGACGCGTGGGTCCGGACCGTGGTCGCCGGCGGCGACGCACGACCACGGACCCTGTTCCTGCTCGACTTCTGCCGCTCTGGCGTTGCCACCGTGCCCCGTTGGCATCGCCGCCCATTCCAGGCGTCGAACCGGGCCTGGGTCCTCGCCGCGTCGGCCCCTGACTCCGACGCCTTCGACTGCGCCTTCAGCCGCGCCGTCGTCCAGGTCCTCCGGGAGGTCGCGGCGGGAGACTTCTGCACGCATCCGTCCCGGCCCACGGTCCCGTACCTGGCGGTGTCCGCGCGGATCCGGGAGGTCGTCGCGGGCGATGACGGCGACGGCGTCCTGCTGCCGATCCAGGAGCCCACCGGGACGCCGATCGACACGATGACGGCCGCCCGGCTGGATCTGCCGTTCTTCCCGAATCCGGACCACCGGCGCGCCGCCTTCGATGACGCCCTCGCCGCCATGGACGACCGGCTCGCCGAGTTCGCGCGCGAGGTCGACCACCTCGTCGACCCCCGCCATTTCCGTGACCGCGCGGCCGCCCGCTGGGAAGCAGGCCGCCGGCCCGGGCTGTTCCAGGGGCGTGAGCGCGAGTTGCGGGCGCTTTCGGCGTTGGTCGACGGAGCGGCTGCAGCGGTGCCGTGGATCGTCACCGGTAGCCCCGGGGTAGGGAAATCGGCCCTGCTCGGGGTGCTGGTGTGCGCGGCCCACCCCACGCTGCGGCACGCGACCGAGGAGGTGTGGGGCCACTTGCCCGCGCCGGCCGCCACGCCGCACCTCGCCGCCGTACACGCCCGGCAGCAGACCGTCGACGCCATCACGACGTCCTTGCTCACGCAGCTCGCGCCGGAGGCGGCGTCGGCGGAGGCGCCGGCGTCGGCCGAGGCGCTGCTGGAGGTGGTCGCTGAACGTCCCGTCGCCCCGGTGATTGTGATCGACTCGCTGGACGAGGCCATCGACTCCGAACAGCTGAGCGCGCGGCTGGTGGTGCCGCTCACCCGCGTACGCAGGGCGGATGGCTCCGCGGCGTGCCGGCTGATCGTCGGCATGCGCCCCTGGGAGGAGTTCGAGCCGCTCCGGAGGGCCGTTGCCCTCGCGGGCGGCACGATCCTGGACCTCGACCAGGTCCCGGCCGCGGAGCTGGCCGGGAACCTGCGCGCGTACGTCCAGCGCGTCCTGCGGGCCGGCCGCGGGTACGGCTCGGTGGACGGCCACTGGTTCGTGACCGCGATCGCGGACGGGGTCGCTGCCACGCTGACGCGTACCGGCGATGCCCAGCCTCGGTGGGGCGGGTTCTTGATTGCCCGGCTGTTCGCTGAGTACGTCGCTCACACGCTGCCCCCGGTCACCGACCAGGCCCAGGCTGATCGGCTGCTCGCCCAGGTCCCGGCCTCGCTGCCCGAGGTTCTCGAGATGACGCTGCGCCGGCCCGAGGTCGGTCCCTGGATGCGTCCGGTTCTGGCGGCGCTGGCGCACGCGCGCGGCGTGGGCATGCCACCGAAGATCATTCGGGCTATAGCACCCCTGTTCGCGCCGGACGGTCTGGGATCACCATCGACCAGGGACGTGCGCCGCGCCCTGGAGGAGGGGCGTTTCTACCTCCGCCAGTCGGCCGACGTCAGCGGAACCAGCGTGTTCCGCCTCTTCCACGAGAGTCTCGTCGAGTATCTGCTCGCGCACCCCCGTGCCGTACCCGCCGACGCGGCATCGGAGCCGGCGACATGAGCGGTACGGACCGCGGGGCACTCGCCGGCATTCTGCTCAGCCAGGTGGGCCGCCACCCCGACGGGTCACGTCGCTGGGCGGAGGCGGACCCGTATCTGCTGCGCCACGCCGTGCAGCACGCGGTCGAGGGTGGACGCCTCGACGAGCTGCTCGCCGATTCCGAGTTCCTGGTCTACGCCGATCCCGCCACGCTGATCCCCGCGCTGCCCGGTGCGTCCAGTCCGGACGCGGTCATCGCCGCGACCGTCTACCGCAGCGCGCTGGAGGACCTCCGGTCCGCGCTGCCCGAGCGGCGCCGTCAGTACCTCGCCATCAGCGGCTCCCGCGTCGGCGCCCAGGCGCTGGCCCGGCGCCTCAGCCGGCCCTTCGGATCGCCGGCTCTCGCGCTGGAGCCGCTGTTCTCCACCGGCTCCGAGATCAAGCCCGCCGTACGGGCCGTGTTCGACGACGGCGACTTCCGGGTGTACGCGGTGGCGGTGGCACGTACCGATGGCCGGCAGGTCGTGGTCACCACCGGCACCGACCGGGAGGGCTACGACACGATCGTCCGCTTTCGCGATCTGCGCACGGGCGATCCCACGCTGCCGCCGATCACGATCACGGGTGACCGCGAGCATCCGGGACGGGTGTCGCGGTACCAGGGTGTGATCGCGGTGTCCGAGGTCGACGGCGCGGCCGTCGTGGTCCTCCGCTCCGAGGGTGGGCTGGTCGTACGGTCGGTGACCACAGGGCAGATCGTGCGCGAGCACCCCACAGGCGAGGGATCCTGCCTGGCCACCGGGGTGCTGGCGGGGCGTGCGGTCGCCGCGGTCGACGAGGAACCGGGGATTCTCGTACGCGACCTCGACACCGGGGCGACCGTCGGACCGGTGATCCAGACTCCGTCGGAGCGTGTCTGTTCCTTGGAGCTCGGCGAGATCGGTGATCACCCCGTCCTCGTCTACGCCACCCACAGCGGCCGATACGGAGACGAAGACCCCGGCAGCACGTGCCAGGTCATCGACCTGAACAGCGGCGGCCAGATCGGCCCTGCCCACCGGTGCTCACCCCGGTCCGGCACGGCGATCGTCCGCCTCGGCTTGCACGAGGGCCGCCCCGTCGTCGTCGTGGGTCCGCAGCACGTGCACACTGACATGAACGGCGAGCGACATCACCCCAACGTCGAGATCCGGGACGTGTTCACCGGCGAGGAACGGTTTCCCGCCTGGACGCAGTTCGAGGGGATAACGGCGCTGGCGGTGACGCTGATGGACGGCCACGCGGTGCTCGTGGCCGGCGACGGCAGCGGCGCTGTGACCGTACGGGACCTGAGCGGCGGCGAGCCGTACGAGCTGATCCGCCTCGGGGTCGCCCGGGGCTGGGTGGGCGATCTCGAGATCGCCCGGGCCGACGGACACGTCCTGGTCCTCGCCGCGTGCGACGACGGCGCGCTCCGGGTGGCCGACCTGTCACCGTCGGACTCAGGCCCGGCCGATCCGTCTCCCGGCCACCAGATCGGCGTCGAGTCCATCGCCCTGGCCCGGGTCGGCGGGCATCCGGTGGTGCTCAGCGGCGGCCATCTCGGCGACCTCTACCGTCGCGACGCCCGTACCGGGTCGCGGACGGCGCGGCTGTGGCACGGGGACCTCCGGATAACCGACATCGCGGTGACCACGATCGCCGAGCACCAGGTGGCGGTGACCGGGAGCCCTCGAGCCGGCGTACGGCTGCATGATCTCGCGTCGGGACAGCCCCTCGCCGACTATCGGTCGCCCGGTGACGACATGGAATGGGTGCACTCCGTCGACGTGCTCTGGATGGACGGCCGGCCGGTCATCGTGGGAGCGGGGGACGGCGGCCTCGTCTGGATGTGGGACCTGCTAGGCGGCGAATGCCTGCTGCGCTGGAAGGTGCCCGACAGCGACGCCCACCGGGCGGTCTGGCGTGGTCTGCTGGTGGACGGCACGCCTGTGCTCGCCGGGGTCCAGGCGGAGTACGGACCCACCACGGGCCATATCGCCTTATACGATCTCGCGAGCCGCAGCCGGCGTGACGTCGTTATCCAGGCGTTCGAGGGATACAGCTCGGCGCAGTGCCTCGCCGTACACGAACATCGGGGCGTCCCACTCGTCGCGTTCGCCGACTTCAATGGCACCCTCGCGGTGTGGGAGGCGAGGACCGGCACCCTCGTCAGCCGCGTCGTCAACGACGCCGACACGGAGCGCCCGCAGACCGCGCTCGCCTGCGGTGAGGCCGACGGCCGCGCCGTCTGCGTGGTCGGCACCCAGGCAGGCCACCTCGGCGTACACGACCTGCTCACCGGCGAACGGCTCGCCGACACCGTGCTTCCCGGCGGGTGGATCCACTGCCTCGACATCGACGACGACGGCCTCGTGGCCGTCGGGTACGGGCAGGAGGTTGCCGTCCTGGACATGGGCGGTGCCGTCACGGGTGGCACCTCGTGACGCGCATCCTGGGGGTCCACGGCGTCGGGAACCACGACCCGCACCGCTCCGCCGCGGAGGCCGCCGAGCGGCTCACGGCCACCTGGCAACGGCATCTCACCGCCGGCGGTGCCGCTGTACGGCCGGACGACGTGCGGGTCGCCTACTGGGCCCATCACCTGCACCGGCGGCGCCGTCAAGGGCCCGAGACCGACCCCCACGGCCTGTCCCCGGCCGAGCTGGACGTGCTCGCCGCCCTGGTCGCCGAGGTCGACGCGACGACCGTACGGCAGGGCCGGCTGACGCTGCCACTCAGGCAGGCGATCGCGCTGCTCGCCGCGCGCGGTGGCGTCGCGGTGCCGGTGATGTCCGCCTTCATTGCGGTGTTCTGCCGCGAGGTGCACGCCTACCTGGGACATCCCGGCGCGCCGGGGCGGGCCTCCGTACGCGACTCGGTGGCCGAGTCGATCATCGAGCACCGTCCACGGGTGGTGATCGCGCACTCGCTCGGCTCGGTGATCGCGTACGAGGCACTGTGGTCGCGGCCCGGACCCGACGTCGACCTGCTGGTGACCCTCGGCTCGCCTCTCGGCCTGCCGTCCGTCGTTTTCGAGCGGCTGTGCCCCGCGCCCCAGGACGGCCTCGGGCAGCGCCCACCCCGGGTTCGGCGATGGGTCAACCTGGCGGATCCGGGCGACATCGTCGCGATCCCCAGGTGGCTGGCGACGAAGTTCGCCGGTGTGGACACCGACGGGGAGGCGTCGATCCATTCGGTCGACTTCCACCGCGTAGCGTCGTACCTCCGCCTTCCCGACGTCGCCCGGGCGATCGCCGAGCTCGGGTGAGCGGGTCAGTGACTTCCGGGTCGCCATGTCCAGGGCGGCGAGGTGGCTGCAGACCAAGCAGGAGCTGATCGGGTTGCCGCCGCCCAGGTACATGGCTCTGTTGACCGCCGCCATCGAGTTTCCGGCGGCGTACAGGCACGGGATGACCTCCCCTTCGGTGTCGGCGTGCTCACCGAGTCTTGCCCGATGTTTCCTCCCCGCTGTGGCGCCTGCCCGGCGAGTTGGGGCGGGCCGCCGTTCTGGGCGTCGAGGACCCGCCGCGCCCTGCGGTGCCGTTCTCGGACCGGATCGAGGAATCGGCGGGCAGATCGGCCGTCCGCCGCAGCCGCATACCAGCACGTCGCTCACCGAGTCCGCGGTGTCGAGTTCGCGGCGCCCTGCGGCGTCGGACAGGATGGCGGCCGGGGTTGGTGGCGCCGGCGGCTTCGGCGTCCGCGATGGTCGCGGCCAGGACGTACCAGCCGGGCTGGGCAAGGATCTGCTCGGCGAGTTGGGACAGTGCGCAGATGGTCGAACTGGCGCATCAACAGGGAACCCTGCGCCCCGACATCACCGCACGGGACATCACGTACCTGCAGGTCGCCCTCGTCGGCATCATGGACGCCACCGCGGACGACCCCGACGCCTACCGGCGCCACCTGGCCCTGTTCCTCGACGGCGCACGGCTGGGCCTGGCAGCTCTACCCTCGTCGTAGCCCGAGCGCGCATTCGCGTCGACCAGTGGTGCGCGCACTTGCCGCGAGGCCATCTGGCCCTCGACCTCAGCCTGCTACCACTCACAACGACCCGAGCCATCAGGTGGGCTCCCCAGCATCCCACTGTCGTCAAACGATCGTTTTACGACAGGCGGCTGACGCCTCCAATGAACCCGTGCGATCCGGGGGTTCGTGGCGGCTCGAGTTCAATCAGATCCGATGGTGACTGCTGACAGGGTTTGACGACAAATAGGGTCCGATCCTCCGTACGGAAGGGGCCCGGGTGGCGAACCCGGTCTACAAGCGGGTCTCGACGGACCAGCAGTCCACCGCCCGGCAGGACCTCGTCCTGGAGAAAGCCGGGATCGAGGACCCGGTCGTCTTCGAGGAGGACCCGGGCACCTCCAGCCGCCTCCACCCGCTCCAGCGCCCGAAGTTCCACGAACTGCTCACCTACGCGCGGCCGGGCGACATCGTGCACATCTCCGAAATGTTCCGCCTCGCGAGCGCCGACTTGGGCGGGGCTGATGCAGACTTCATCGTCGGTGGGCTGCTGATCGACTGCCAAGCCACCACGCGCCCCTACACGATCCATCGTTCTGCCGTACAGCAGCTCGCCGGATTCCTGCTGCTCGACTACAACAACGCGTACGGCATCGACCGGGGCGACCTCTGCCCTTCCCGGCAGGGCGCTCTGATCACGTGGAACGTCCCGGAGTTCCTCAATGCTCTGGGCGCTCGCATTCCACTGCCCCAGCTGCGCGCACTGCTGCGAGACCACCTTCGTCAGGCAAAGCGGTCGACACCGTCGGAGACAGGCTGAGTCGGGGGCCCGGCGACTTCACCCGGGCTTGAAGACGGGAAGCTCATGTATGCGAGGTCAATGAGCACCGATCCTGGGATCGGTGCTCATTGACCTCACGCACACGAGCTCTGATTCCTGGAGCGGTTCAGGTTGCGCGGCGCAGAGGGACGACAACGTCCTCACCGGTGCTCATCGAGGTATGCGGCCAGCTTCTCCAGACAGCGCGGGGACAGCCGGCATCGCGATCCACTCGGGCCGCGGGAGGCCAGCGCCTGCACGCCACCGTCCCGCCACAACTGATGCCATTGGTACGCCGACTTCGGGCTCACCCGCAGGCGCAGTACCGCCTCGGGCACCTTGATGAGAGTAGGCCTTGTCCGCGGCGACAGCGTCAGGCCGGGTCCTCCGGGGACGACCGACCGGCAGACGGATCCGCACCTTCTGCAGGACGGGGACGAACTGCGGGCTGTCGGCTGCCTGTCCCGCGGTCAGGACGAACGACAACGGACGGCACCGGCGGTCCGCGGCGAGATGAACCTTGCTCGTCAGCCCACCACGGGGCCTGCCGAGCAGGGCTTGCTTCAAGCGGAGCTTGCGCCGCCGCCTGATGCACTGCCGCTCTTCCCGTTCGGGGTCGTGACCTGCGTCCTGTCCGTTCTGTTCTGGCGCGCCGCCCCCTTTTGACGGGCCCGCTCCTGCTCGGCGGCGGCTTCCTCAAGGGCGTCCATGACCTCCTTGCCGATGCACATCCCTGCGGCGTCGTGGTGGGCGCGGGCGGTCGTGGAGTCCACACTGAGCAGGGACAAGTCCGTCTGGCCCTGGCGGGCGGCCTCGGCGATCACGCCTTCCAGCAGCGCGGTGAAGACGCCGGCGTCCCTCCACACCCGGAAGCGGCCGTAGACCGTCGGCCACGGGCCGAACTCGCCTGGCATCTCCCGCCACTGGCTGCTGGTGCGGAACCGCCAGATCACCCCCTGCGGCTGTTGAGTTCGGTTGCGACGGCCTGGAGGTCCCCGAAAGTGTGCGCGGACAGGTCGGTGCCTTCGGGACAGTACTGCCGGAGCAGGCCGTTGGTGTTTTCGTTCGAGCCGCGCTGCCACGGGCTGCCGGGGTCGCAGAAGTAGACCGGGACGTTGGTGGCCATGCTGAAGCCGCGGTGAGCGGCCATCTCGGTGCCTTGATCCCAGGGCAGAGATCGCTTGCGACCGGGTAGCAGGGGGTTGATCGTGGTGATGAGGGAGGCGCCCGTAGAAGGCCGTCCGCAAGCGTGACAGTTCCGCGAACGCATCCCGTCCGTCGGCTGGCGCCAGCACACTGCTGGACACTCCGTCGACCACCAGCGCACGCTGATCTCATTCAGATCCGCATCTCGATGTCGCTTTCCGTGGTGGCGCTGTGGAACGCTAGGGCGGCGTTGTGCCCGCCGAATGCCACCGAGGTGCTGATGGCCTTGTGCAGCCTCGCAGGGCGGGGACTCTTGGTGACGATATCGAGGCTGGCGAGGGCCGGGTCGGGCCGGTCGAGGTTGGCGGTGGGCGGGATGGTCTGATGACGCAGGGTCAGGACGGTAAGCGCCGCCTCGATTGCTCCACTGGCCCCTATGGAGTGTCCGAGTGCTCCCTTGGGTGCCGTCACCGGTGGAACCTGGGGGAAGACGTCGGACAGAACGCGCGCTTCGATGTGATCGTTGAGATGGGTTGCCGTGCCGTGTGCGTTGAGGTGGTCCACGTCTGCGGCCGTCCAGGACGCATCGCCGAGGGCCTCGTGCAGGGCCTGCTTGAGACCGCGTCCCTCGGGGTGTGGGGCGGTCACATGATGGGCGTCGGTGGAGGAGCCGTATCCGGCGAGGTAGGAGTAGACGTGCGCCTGGCGGGCCCTGGCGTGCTTGAGGCTCTCCAGGACGAGCACTCCTGCCCCCTCTCCCAGGACGAACCCGTCGCGGTCGGCGTCGAACGGCCGGGAGGCTCCGGAGGGGTCACGGCGGCGGGTGGACAGCGCGCCCATCTGGGAGAAGCAGGCGGCGCTGATGGCAGAGCGCCCGCTCTCCGCCCCGCCGGCCAGGACCACGTCCAGGCTGCCGGCGCGAAGCAACTGTAGTGCCAGGCCGATAGCGACAGCCCCCGATGCGCAAGCGGCGGACGGGGCGAAGCTCATGCCCTGCGCGCCCAGGTCCAGTGCCACCGCGCACGCCGGTGCGCTGGGCAGCGAGCGGGGCAGTGCCATGGGCGAGACGAGTTCGTGCCGACCGGTGAGAATCTTGCCGTACACGTCGTGGAGGTGCTGGAAGCTGGCTGTCCCGGCACCGATGATCACGCCGACCCGGTAGGGATCCCAACCGGAGGACGACAGACCTGCGTCCGCCAGGGCCTCGCGTGCGGCCAGCACCGCCATCTGGGCCGGGGAATCGAGGCGTCGGCTGAGCATGCGGCCGAGGACGCGGTCGGGCTCCCAGTCGGGGACAGCGCAGGAGAAGTCGACGGGAAGGCCGGCCAGCAGGTCGTCGGGCGCCGCGTAGGAAGTTGCGCCTTGCATCCCCTCCCAGGTGGCCCGGGCGCCGATTCCAGCCGGGGTCACCAACCCCACCCCGGTGACCGCCACCGCCTGTGAGGTCACCGTGCTGCTGCGGCCGCGTCGGCCCGGGCGGCGTCGATCTGCCGGACGATTTCCTCCAGGCTGGTGCCGGCGTCGACCTCCTCCAGTCGGATCCCGGTCTGCTCCTGGAGGATCACGGCGAGTTCGGCCAACGACAGTGAGTCCAGGTCGAGTTCCGCCGGTGTGGCGTTAGGGCTGATCGATGTCGGCTCGACGCCGAAGTCGCTCACCAGGTGGTGGACCGTCAGTTCGTAGGTATTCACCATCAACCACTCGCTTCGACTCGGGAATCCGGACGGGTTTCGGGGGTGGAACCGGTGTCCAGTGAACCGGTGTACACCCCGCCTCAACGACAAGGGACCGGCCATGGCACGCCGAGCCGGGAGGCTCCACTCGAACGGAAGCACCGGAGCAGGCCCGACCCTTTCGGGGAGCGCCCGGTACACGGCGGGTCGTGAGCCGGTGTCACGCCGGGGCGCTCAGACCGGTACGGCACGGTTCACCACATCACCGAGAAGGTCGTCGACCGTTTTCATGAGGTCGGCGTCGAGTGTCACCTCGGCGGCCGCGGCGTTCTGCCGGATCTGGTCGGGGCGGGACGCACCGATGATGGCGGACGAGACGCCGGGATTCTGCAGGACCCAGGCGAGGGCGAGTTGGGACATGGTCAGGCCGGCTTCGCGGGCCACGGGACCGAGCTTTTGCACCGTGTCCAGGACTTCGTCCCGCAGGAGATGCGCGATCCGGGGACGGCCGGCGGGATCCGTGGCCCGAGACCCCTGCGGCGGCGGCGACCCGGGCAGGTATTTGCCCGTCAGTACGCCCTGGGCCAGCGGGGACCAGGCGATCTGACCGATTCCCACCTCGGCGCAAAGGGGCAGGATCTCCTCTTCGATCGACCGTTGAAGCAGCGAGTACTGCGGCTGGTTGGACACGATCCGGTCCAGGCCCATCGCGGCCGCGGTCTTCACGGCCGCCCGGATCTGGTCCGCGGTCCACTCGGAGACCCCGACGTAGAGGGCCTTGCCCTGGCGGACGACGTCGTCGAACGCCCGCAGGGTTTCCTCCAGCGGTGTTGCCGGATCGAACCGGTGTGCCTGGTAGAGGTCGACGTAGTCGCAGCCCAGGCGTTTGAGGGAGCCGTTGATCGACTCGAGGATGTGCTTGCGTGACAGGCCACGGTCATTGGCGCCGGGGCCCGTGGGGAAGTAGACCTTGGTGAGGATCTCCACGCCTTCGCGTCGTTGCCCCTTCAGTGCGCGGCCCAGGACCTCCTCCGCCTTCGTGGCCGCGTAGGCGTCCGCGGTGTCGAAGGTGGTGATGCCTTCGTCGAGCGCGGCGTGGACGCATGCGCGCGCACCCTGCTCGTCGATCTGGGATCCGTGTGTGACCCAGTTTCCGTAGGCGATCGCACTGATTTTCAGGCCGCTGCGGCCCAACTGGCGAAATTCCATGACGGTCAGCGTTTCTCCTCGAGACGGGAGGAATGGGTGCCGGGCGACCCGGGGGTGCCGGCGCCATCGGGGACGGGCTGCGGGGGCTGTACGTCGGTGCTCATCCGGGGATCCACCGCGGGAGCGCGCAGCTTCGCCATGCCTGACGGGCCGGTGACGCACGGCGAGCGCCCCGGCCACCAGTTGGCGCGGCCCGCTACCAGCAGGGCCGCCGGGACGAGGAACAGCCGTACAAGGGTCGCGTCGATCAGCACACCGGCGAACAAGCCGACGCCGACTTCCTTGATGGCGATGACACTGCTGGTGGTGAGTGCGCCGATGACCACGAGCAGCAGGGCGGCCGCGCCCGTGATCACCGTACCGGTGTCCCGCAGCCCTGCGATGACGGCATGCCGGTTGTCCCCGGTGGACCGGTACTCCTCGCGTACGCGCGCGAGCAGGAACAGCTCATAGTCGACCGACAGCGCGTACAGCACCACCAGGACCACTACGGGCTGGGTGGTCTCGACGTAGCCGAGCGCCGAGAAACCGAGCAGGGAGGCCAGATGGCCGTCCTGGAACACCCAGGTCATCACCCCCAGGCAGGCGAAGGTCGACAGCGCCGAGGTCACGATGGCTTTGACCGGCACCAATACGGACCGGAACACGAGCAGGAGCAGGAGCGAGGTCACGGCCATGACGAGACCCACCACGAGGGGCAGCCTGGCGCTGAGCGCGTCGGTCATGTCCGCGTCCACGGCCGCGCTGCCGCCGACGAGGACACTGCCGCCTTGCGGCGGCGCCAAGGCCCTCAGGGCGCGAACAGTTCGCCGGTCCGCGTCGGGCTCGCCGGTGGCGCCGACGGAGACCAGCAGCGCGTTGCCGCGCACCGCTGTGACCTCGGCCCGGGGGGTGGACGGAAGGGTGGCCACCCGACCGAGCCATGTACGCAGCGCCTCCTTGCCCGCGGTGGAGTCGGGCGGCGCGGCCAGGTCCACGACGGCTTGGATCCTGGCTGGCTGCAGGGCGGGAAAGGTTTCGCGGATCTCCTCGGCGACGCGTCGGGAGGCGGAGGAGGACGGGAGCGTCCCCTCACTGATACCTCCGAACGTGGTGCGCAGCGCGGGGGCTGCCATGGCGAGCAGAACGACGGTGCAGGCGATCAGCCACAGTGCCGGGCGGCGGGCGACGAGTGCCGCCAGCGTGTGCCACCGCTCCCCTGAGGGAGGTTTCGTCCGCCCGCTCCGGCGGGACCACCTGACCGGTCCGTGTCCTGCGTCGACACGTGGGCCGAGGACGGCCATCAATGCCGGCAGGAGTGTCAGGGCGGCGGCCACGTCCGCGGCGACCACAGCACACCCGCCGATCGCCAGCGACCGCATGAAGGCCAGGGGGAACAGTGCCAGCACGGCCAAGGCCGCCGTGACCACGGCCGAGGTGACGAGCACGGTACGCCCTGCCGTGCGCAGGGTGATGGCGCGTGCCTGCTCGGCGGTGAGACCCCGCCGGCGCTCCCGGCGGTAGCGCGTCAGGATGAGCAGGGCGTAATCGACTGCCAGCCCGAGGCCGAGCATGCTGACCAGATTGACGGCGAAGGCCGACACTTCGGTGAACTCGGTGGCCACGCGCAGTACGGCCATGCCGGTGACGACTGCCGCTGCCCCGGTCAGGAGCGGCAGCAAGGCCGCGGCCAGGCCCCGGAAGATCAGCAGCAGCAGGACGAACAACAGGGGCGCGGCGAGCAGTTCGGCGCGCACCAGGTCGGCCTGGGAACGGGAGCTGGCCTCGTCGAGGAAGGCGATCGGTCCACCGTAGGAGAGTGTGACCGCCGACGGCGGCCGAACCGTGCTGCGCAGTTCCTCCAGGCTCCGGCGCTTGGCCTCCTCGGTGTCGCCGTCCAGGACGAGCGGGACGAGGGCGGTGGTGGCACTGGCGTCCAGCGACGGCGATCCGTCCGGGGAAGTCGGTAGCGGCTCGGCAAGCCGGGCCACGGCCGGGGCGGTGACGACACTCTTCACCTGTTGCCTCAGGGCGGGTCCCGTCGGCCCCCCGGCCTGAGCACGGAAGAGCAGCAGGACATCGGGGTCGACGACGCCGAACCGCTCCTGGGTACGCGCCTGCGCGAGCTCGGACTCGGCACCGGACGCGGTGAAGCCTCCGCCGACAAGCCTGTCCGACACGTCCGCGGCGAGGAGCCCACTGAGCCCGCAGAACAGGACCCAGAGCAGGATGGTGGTCCATGGCCGGTGCTGGGCCGACCGCGAAAGCCGAGGGGGCGCCGCATGCGCCCGGTCGACGGTCGGCCGGGCGACACCGGTCCCCTGGTGTGTCACTCGTGGCCGCCGAGGAGGCCGACCTGGTGGACCCACTGCTGTGCCAGCTCGCCGACGTCGGGCACCGCTCGGTCCGCGACCACGCACAGCTGTGTCACGCCGGCGAAGTCGCACATGGCCGTGGCCAAGTACTGGCTCGCGGGCAGGAACATCAGCGGGACACCGGCGGTGACCGTCCGGCCTGCGATCGCCGGCGTGGCGGCAGGTCCGGGCACGTGGCTGACCAGCATGGACATCCAGCCGGGGTGGTACTGCAGGTCCAGATCGAACCGGCCGAGGAATCTGCTGACCAACCGCGTCAGCGCGCCGGTGTGCGGGTTGCGCAGGGAGGCCCGCAGGCGGTCCGTCTGCACCTTGACCAGGGCGATCCGCTCGGCCGGATCGTCGACTTCGCAAGGCAGCCGCACCCAGGCCGCAGTCGCGCGGACCCCGAGGCGACCAGCCTCGTGGGGATACCCGATGGGCACCTGTACCCGGACCGGCCGGCCAGCGGCCAGCCACTGGGGATCGGGCGCCCAGGCCCGCAATGCCCCTGCCAGGGCGGCCAGATACACGTCGTTGGTCGTCGCCCGGTGTGCGGAGGCGGCTTCGCGCATCCGTTCCACGGGCACGCCCTCCCACATGTACTGGGCCCTTCCCGTGAGCTTGACGGAGGGCGGCACAGGTTGCGCTGCCCGGCCCCGGTCCCGGAACAGGGCACGAGCCTCCCGCAGCGCAGCGGCGTAGGCGCCGCGCTGCGGCGGTGGACCGGCAACGGCCCTGGTAGGACGAGGTTTCGCGCCCAGTGCGCATGCGATGATGTCCGCCAGGAGCAGACCGTCGAACAGCGCGTGATGGCCGCGCAGGATGACCGCGAACTCACCGGTCGCGTAGCCGTGCACGAGCCAAACACCCCAGAGTGCCTCGGGCAGCGGCTCCGCCGTGAGCTGTTCGAGGACCGCCCTCAGCCCCGCCTGTCCGGAACCGCTCGCCGCCTCGACCTCGAAGATCTGCCGGTCGAGTCGGAACGGCGTTCCGGGTGCGCCTGCGCTCCCGGCCGGCCTGGGTACGGGGTGCCGGCCCAACTCGGGGTAGGCGTCAACGGCCAGAGAGACCAGGAGAGCGACCTCCTCGCGGGTCGGCAGGTCGCCGGTGCAGAGGGCCACGACGCCGATGGCCACTGATGTCGACGGGTGCGCGGCCGCATAGTCGAACCACTTGCGACTCATACGGTCCGAGCGAGGGGCCGGTTCAGCCATGACGGTACGCGTCACATCAATGTCCTTGTCCGCTGAGATCTGTCCGCAGCCTCAAAGACGCCGACCGGTCCAACAGCCCTGTTCGCGGCTGTAGAAGAAGGGGGCATCGGGCTTGGAGATATGTTTCCAGTCCGATGCTCGGCCGGATTCCAGAAGTGCCGCCTATCCAGGCGAATTAGCCCCAATGGCGGTATGGGCCCGTCAGGCTGGGCCGGACATGGCACTGCGGCGCCTCAGCACCTTGCCGCGGCGCTCCTCGGTCACCCCGCCGCTGATGAGCAGCTCGTTGCCTCCGAGTTCGACGTCCACACGTTCACCACCTCCGGCATGCATCCGCTCACCCCGTTTCTGGAGGGGCGTCCCCATCCGCTGGGCCAGCGACTGGTACAGAGCGCCTCGTGGCGCACAAGGTCCGCTCAACGATGAACTTGGTTGAGCACGGTGGAAGAGGCGGCCCCGCGTCTCAATGGGAGACGCGGAGTTCCTCGCCGACTTGTTCCACCCGGACGCCAAGGCGTCCCGCCTCGGCCATCGTGTCGACCCCGGCCGGCGCGAAGCGCGCGACCGTCTCCTCGGTGCGGCGGCCGTGCGACGCGGCGAGGAAGCGGGCGGCGTCCAGGCCGTGGGGCTCGGCGAAGTCGCGCCATGTGCGTCGAGAGCAGGTGGATACCGCCGACGTTGTCGGAGACGCTGGCGGCGGTGACCAGTACGGCCAAGAAGTTCAGAAGCGTGCGGAGCGCAGGGCGGGCCTCCGGCATGTGCAGTTCGTACGGTGAGGGCACCGTCATCTCGCATGCCTCGTACAGGGAGCTCCATGGTCGGTCGGGCTTGGAGTCGACCGGGACGCGCTCATGGGCTGCGGCGTCTGTCGGATACGCATAGTTCCCCGATTCTGAACTATCGGGCACAGTCGAAATGCCAGCGAGCGGGGCAGCCTCCCCGGTGCTCGAGGTGTCCCCCACGTTGTCATGCTCAGCAGCCAGCGTCGGGCCCGTCCTTGGAACCGTCGAGGCGGCCCCCGACATCAGTCCTCGTTCGACCGCCAGCTCGACTGCCTCGCGCAGATTCAGCTCGGCTGCGGCCCTGCCCCGATACCAGTCGGTGCCCCAATGCGGTGCAGCCGCCAACCCAAACCGGCAAGCACCTCTTCCCGCAGTCGGTCGCGATCCCGAGCCGTCCTGGACGAGTGATACATCGCACCGTCGCACTCGATGCCGAGCGCGTAGGTTCCGGGGAACTGCGGATGGCGCACGCCGATGTCGATGCGGTATCCGGCGACGCCGACTTGTGGCTGCACCCGGTAGCCCCAGCCGCGCAGCACCTCCAGGACCGACTCCTCGAAAGGACTGTCCGGCTCGGCGTCCGCCTGTGTCACGTCCTGCGAGAGGACGGCGTGGCCGTTCTCAGCGTATTCGAGATACCGCTTGAGGTGCTGAACGCTCTCGTTCGCGCTGTCGGCCAGGCCACTGCCACGGAAGGACGCGACGACCGGGTGTAGGCGAAGTCCGCGACCATGTCGTTCTCGAAAGGGCCGATATCCCAAGTCCCCATGGTGCTCTCCTCACGCTGATGTGCGGTGATCATCGCAGCGGCCACCGACAGTGGCTGTCACGAGGAAAGCAAGAGGCGCTTCCGTAGGAGGGCAAAGCCAGCACGGCCGAGCATCTGGTGCTTGCTCATCTTGATCCGATTGACATGGCCTTCGACGACGCACGAGTTCCAAGGCAGGGTGAGGCTGGCGATGACGGCGTCACGGTCTCGGTCGATGCCGGCGGCGAGCGTGTGGAGGCTCGGCAAGTCGTCCTGCCGGACGGCGTCGAGCCAGTCCGGCAAACGCTCGCCTTGTCGACAACCGAGTACCTGGACAGCCCGGAGGCTGAGCGGCTGGTCGAGGATGCGTGGCGGGATGCGGTGGAGTCTGCGTATCCGTCGACATCGAGAGATGTGTGCGGCCCGGCCGTGGTGTGGGGCGGGGCCTTCGTCAACGCGGCCCGTAATCGGTTCACTTCATGCGCATCCACACATCCAACATGCTCTTGATCAGCGCCAACGCCAAGACCTAACGAAGCACAACTAGGGCGTGTTGCGAAAGTCGATCTTGGTCGTGAATGATCACTTGTCGTGGGGCGTGGTGATCTGACGAACGTCCAGTGGGCCCGGCTCGAGCCGTTGCTGCCGCTGGGCAAGAAGCCGGGCCGTCCACCGGTGTGGACCCGGCGGCAGTTGATAGACGGCATACGGTGGCGGACCAGGACCGGTGCGCCGTGGCGCGACGTGCCGGAACGGTACGGGCCGTG
>NZ_JBSFVD010000038.1:0-30641 GCF_053592135.1 Streptomyces sp. NPDC002784
ACGGCGAAGCTGGCGCGCGAGATCCTCAGCGCCTGAGCTTCCGGCTGATCGTCGGATGGGCCCGTTCCCCGGTGGGGGACGGGCCCATCGGCGTCGGCAAGTCAGTTCGCGCAAACGCGAACTGACAGCACCCGCGCAAGCGCGGGTGCTGAGGCTGGCAGCGAGAGGGGGGTGCATCACGCGCGGGCCTGTGTAGGGCCTGGAATTCCCAGCCCTTCGCTCGGCAACGGAGGTGACTGTCTGTCAGCATGATGGAGTGTCAGCCTCACAGCAGTGACGGGTTCCGCTTGCGCTCCACCCGAACCCCTCCCCCGCTCTCGACATGTTCATCAAGACTGCATCGGCGTCCAGAACACGGGTGTTTATGAGCAGCATTGAGTCAGGTACCGCCCTGAGAGGGGCAGTTACAGCGGAGATGGTGCATCACAAGAGTTAACTGTGTAGAGCCTGGGATCAGCTTCCTGTACCCCAGCGTCGTACTTCTCGCTTGGGGAACCGCATCAGCCCATCGGAAACCGCATAACGATGACACCGGCCAGTCCCGCCGAAGGCATTTCCGCGCCCGCCCACTCACGACACCTACACGCCGACTCGTACTCGCCTAATTGCAGAACCCGTTCACACTTCACCGCTACGAAGATCCTTGGAAAGAATGGCTTGTTTCTTGAGCATACTCGTACGCCCTATTTAAGAGCGGCAGTTGAGCGAATAGAATTGGGATGCCCGAAGGGAGGTGCAACTCCATTCGGGCACAAAGGATCTCCCGAAAGAGGCGAAAGGGCAGGGCATTTGTCATGGCTGAACTCAATCCGGTTCCTCTCGATGTCATCGCTGAGGCGCGCGAGGAGGCCCACGCGGTCATGGCTCACCTAATGGCGCGGCTCGCGCCGGGTGAGCATGTGGTGCGGCTGGGGGTGGGCATGGATGGGCAGGAGCCGTTGTCGGCGGTGCTGCCGATCGCGGTCGAGGGTGACGGTGGGTCTGAGGACCTGGTGGGTGTGGAGCCGAAGTACTTCGACAACTTCGCGTTCCTGCTGACGTGTGGTCTGGCGCAGAGGCTGTGTTGGGGCGTGATGTATCTGCGCTCCCCCGCCGGTGAGGGGCGCGGCCGGGCCTACACGGTCCGGGCATGGCATCTGGTCGGGGGTGTGCTGAACGAGTGCGATGCGGCTCGCGCTCAGGAGCTGATCGGCGACCGTGAACCGGCCGAGTTCGCGGATGCGTTCGGGGTCCACTCGATCTGGGACGGAGACGAGGGTAGCGGCGAGGCATACCCGCCGATGGCCCGCACCATCCTCTAGTCAGCCTTACGGGGGTGCCCGGTCCAGGCAACCGGGCACCCCCGCCCACGATGAAGGCGCGCAGCGCCGGGCCCCCGTTGGAGGGCGCGCAGCGTCCGAGCGTTCCTGGGTTCCCGCGCAGCGGGGACCGGCGTCTAGCTCCCGGCTTGCCGGGAGCTTTTCCTTTGCCTGGCGCGCAGCGCCGGGCTACCCGCTCCGCGGGGGGGATAGGTGTTTTGGGCTGGCGGGGAATTGTGTTTTCCGGTAGGCGTGCAAACCTGGTCCGGTAATTCCCCGCCAGCTGGCCTCTCCCAAATGAGGCTGTCTCATCGTAGGGGATGCTGTATCGGTACGGGGATGCTGCTGCGCCCCTCAGTGTGCGTGTGTGCGCCGGTGAGGTAGCGCTGTGCGGTGTGGGGCGGGTGTCTGATCTATTGGCGGCGGGTGGCCGGCCGCTGGGGCGCGGAGGCCCGGCCAACGCGCAACGACAGGACAGGCGCGCCCCGATCCCCGAGGCCGCCGTGCCGCCCTAGCCCGCCCCACACCTTTCTTCTCATTCGGGCAGGGAGAGCGGCAGCAGAGGGGATGTCAGCAGGCGTACCGGGCTGAGTTGTTGGGGTGAGCAGGGGTAACGCGGCGACGGCCCAGGAGGCCGCGCAACGTCTAGCGCAACCTCTACCGCAACACCATGGCGCAACATCTAGCGCAACCCGTAGCGCAACAGGGGTTCCACCCGAGCGAGTGAGACACTATTATGTGAAGTCCTGAGGGAGGCGACCCCCGGGAACCGCAAGGGACCAACGAAGGGGAAAGACGTGGAACTGACGATCACTGACGGGATCGTGCGCGGGGTGCGCGGCGCAGACGCGCCCATGACCGAGCTGGCGATTCGGGCCCGCACCATCGCGAACCTTCTGCCCCTGCTGTGCGCGCGGGCAGGAGTGAAGATCGTGCACAACTCCGACCGGAATTACACCGGAATTCGGTTCGAGACCAAGGCCGCCGGTCCGGTCGTGCTGGAAATGCCGACGGGTGAGGAGCCGTACCGCCTGGTTCAGGAGTTCATTGACCCCGACAAGGTGGGGCGCACGGAAGTTGAGTTGCGGCGATTCCCGCAGATCTACAAGCCCCACGGAATCGCGCTCATCACGGCTGAGTTCCTCCGGTCGAACGGATTCCTGAAGTAATCCGCATGGGGGGCACCCCGATTGGGGCGCCCCCTTCCAACCGGCATCACCGAGAGGAGAGAAAGGCCATGGAGTACACGCGGATTCCCGAGCGGACGCAGGAAGTCGGAGCGCCGATCACGGACGCAGAGAAGGAGCAGGCCCGTTACGCGCTGGCCGAGTTGGCGCGCAGCGAGCGGGACCCGGACGCCGCGAGGGTGTCTCACGAGCAGCTCGAACTGGTCCGGCCGTTCTTCGAGTTGGGTTGGGCCATGGGCGTGCGCACCGGTCATACCGGCGCGGCCATGGCCGACGTGCCGGTCGATCGGGCGACGGTTGACCGTGCGTTCGTGCAGCTGCTGTCCGAGCGGGTGGCGAATCAGCTTGTGATCGCCGTAGCGCGGAGCCTTGACCCGCAGAACTCCGGTCCGGTGCTGTGGCAGAAGGTCAGGTATCACGGCAGCCTGACACGGCTTCACGGCGTCTATTGGGTACAGGCGATCAAGGTGGAGGCCGGTCCGTTTGGCGGGGAGCACAGCGTTCGCTACGACCTGTGCGAGGTGATCGGCGGCATTCCGGTGCCTGCTGTCACGAACGTGCGGCGACGGAGCCTGACACCGCTCCCGGATTACCGCACGTTGGTCTAAGTGTGCAGGTCAGGGGTGGGTTCACTCACCCCTGAAGCACACTATTATTGAAGTTGTTCGGGGGGCGGTGGCTCCGCCCCCCGAACCGCAGAGACCAACAGCGAAGGGGAACACCGCATGACTCAGCAGTTCGCCGAGCGCGCTACGAACGTCGCTCCCACCGGCGCCCGTAACGCGGACCTGTCCGACCTGGTCCGCATCCTGGAGGACGGACAGCGCCGGAAGCTGGACGTCATCGTCCCCGCGTCCGCGCTGCGGATGCGCGAGGGAAACGTGCACGTCGAGGGCGTCGAGTCCCAGATCACGGCAAGCGGCGTGACGAGGGTTGACGGCATCTACCGGCCCACCGCCGTTGCCGACGAGGGGATCTCTGACAAGCTCCGCATCCCGTTGGCCTACCTGCGCCGCATGCGCGCGGAAAATGTCCCGCTGCTGGACGAGAACGTCAATGCGTGGCTTCGTGAGGGTCCGGAGCGCCGTTTCATGCTCCGCGCGTTCCGGGGCGAGGACGGCCCCGGCATGCCCGGTGAGGGCGTGGCCCGCGCGCTGCTGTCCGACAGCTACAAGCTGATGGACAACCTGGACATGCTGCTGGCCGCCCTGGACGGGGTGGAGCAGTCCGGGCACCCCACCCGGATCACGGGGTGCGACCTCACCGACCGGCGCATGTACGTGCGCATCGAGTCCGAAGCGGTCGCGATCCAGGCCCGCAACCTGCTGCGCGGCTACCGCTCCCCGTTCGACGGCCGCAGCGGTGACGAACTCCCGATGATCTCGGCCGGGTTCGTCATCACCAACAGCGAGGTTGGAGCGGGGGCGTACACCATCACCCCGCGCGCGGTCATCCAGGTCTGCCGCAACGGCCTGACCCAGACCAAGGACGTCATGCGCGCCGTGCACCTCGGAGGCAAGCAGGACGAGGGCGTTGTGAACTGGTCCGGCCAGACCCAGCGCAAGACGCTGGAGCTGATCACCTCCAAGACCACAGACGCCGTGCGCACCTTCCTGTCACAGGAGTACGTCGAGGCCAAGGTGAACGAGATGGAGGCCGCCGCCGGGAAGACGCTGGACGAGCCGACGAAGACGATCGAGCACGTCACCAAGTCGCTCAGCATCGGCAACGAGACGAAGGACCGCATCCTTTCCCACTTCATCCGGGGTGGACAGATGACGGCCGGGGGCGTGATGCAGGCCGTCACGTCGACCGCGCAGACCCTCACCGACGCCGACCAGGCCGCAGCCCTGGAAGCGCTCGCAGTGCCCGCCCTCACGGCCGCCGCCGCGCACGGCTGACAGACCCCCGTGCGGGCCGGGCAACTCCCCCACCCCGGCCCGCACGGGCCCGACCGCCCAGAGCGCGGAGCGCGCCCCACAGCCCCCGCAGGGAGCGCGGAGCGCGCCCCACAGCCCCCGCAGGGAGCTCGGAGCGCGCCCCACAGCCCCCGCAGGGAGCTCGGAGCGCGCCCGCCGGCCCCTGCCGCGTAGCGGCAGCGCGACGCGTCGGCGGAGCCCCCCGCGCGCCAAGGAGCGCGCTGTGCCCAGGGGCGCAGCGCGGCCGGCCCCAGTCGCCCACCGCCCCACCGCCCA
This sequence comes from Streptomyces sp. NPDC002784, assembly GCF_053592135.1. Taxonomy (NCBI): domain Bacteria; kingdom Bacillati; phylum Actinomycetota; class Actinomycetes; order Kitasatosporales; family Streptomycetaceae; genus Streptomyces; species Streptomyces sp. NPDC002784. The sequence continues at coordinate 4,681 of NZ_JBSFVD010000038.1, forward strand.
CCGCCCCGCCCCGCCCCGCCCGCAAGGAGTCCTCATGTCTGCACGCCCGGAGCTCACCCACCCCGGAGACGACGCCATCACGGCCGCCATGAGCCGCACCCTGACCGCCCTGTCCGCCGTGTTCCAAGCACTCGGAGACGGTGAACACACCCTGAACCTCGTGGCCGAGCGGACCGACAACGCGTTCGTCACGGGCCGAACCGATCTCTCGATCGGCATGGAGCCGCTGCGCCTGGCCGTCCTGGACGAAGACGAGTTCTGCGCCCTGCGCATGCTGCTGGTGTTCGCGCTGGAGGGCAGCACGATGCGCAGCGCCGTCCTGATAGCGACCACGACCGCCGAGCCGAACCCCCGCGCGTGCGGCTGGTCTGTGCGTGACGGGTGGCTGCACCCCATGGACACGGACGGCCTCCAGGCCGCCGTCATTCCGTGCCCCGACGTCATGGCCGTAGAGCGCGAGGCCTACCCCGCCCCCGTTCTCATCCAGCTCCCCGACTCCGACGAGGAGGCCCCGCATGCCTGAGCTCCCACGGCCTGACAACGCCGCCACGGCGTCCGCCATGGGCCGCGCCCTGCACGCGCTGACCGCGTTGTTCCCGGCCCTCGGTGAGGGGAGCCACGAGCTGCATATCAACGCCGAGCGGACGGACGGCACGGAGGTGAGCGCCGACCTGTACGTGTCCGTCGAGCCGGGTACCTGCCACGTGGAGCACTCCGCCGAGGAGTACGTGCAGTTCTTCGTACTGCTGACGTTCGCCCTGGAGAACAGCACCATCCGTGACGCCTTCCTGCTCGCAACGACCGCCGACGCTGGCATACGCGTGTGCGGGTGGGAGGCGCGCGACGGGTGGCTGCAACCCATGGACACCGCCGAGCTCCAGAAGACGCTCACGTCTCTCCCGCACGACGACGCCGCGCCGCACGTGGTCTGTCACGCCCCCGTACTGCACCGCCCCCAGGAGACCGCGAAGGAGCGCTCATGAGCGAGAAGCCCGCCGTCACGCCGGACGGCTACTGCACCAACAAGGAGCCGGTCCCCGGCACGACCGGGCAGGTCAACGGTCACGCACTCGGAGGGAAGTTCTTCCAGATGCACGGCTGCCGGTACGCGGACTGCCCCTGTGGCCGCCGCCCCAGCCTGACCGACCGGGGCAACCTCCGCCGACACAAGCCGCCGCAGGAGTAGCCCCCGCAGACGCCGTCCACGCCCCTCCCCCGGGTACGGGGGCGTGGACGGCTGCCCCGGCCAGCGCGCCACTGGCCGACTGCCGCCCCGCGCCCGCACCCTCCCCTTCGGCGAACGCGGGGCGGCACGCCCCCCCCTCAGCCCAACCGGTCGAGTCCCGAGGAGTAGCAGCCCATGACCAGCCCGATCCTGACCATCGACACGCCCGCCGGCCCCGTGCACGCCACCGCCAGCCCCCGCGAGGACGACGCCGTCGTGTTCGAGCTGAGCGGAGCGATGCGCGGCAGCGTGCACGTCACCGGCACCACCGACCCCCACCGCTGGGACCAGTTCACCGCCGTACGCGCCTGTCTCGGCCCCGTGAACGCCTTCAAGACCACCGCCCCCGACGAGGACCTCCCACGGCTCGCCCGCGGCCGCACCGGCTACCGCGACAGCCTGACCCTCTACCGCGACGACACCCACCGCCCCCAGGTCTCGGTATATCCGCTGTCGACCGCCGCTGATCACCCGCCGTCGGAGAAGACGGAAGCGGTACTCACCGCCGTCCTGCGCAGCTGCGCCGAGCACGTCGCGCAGCGCCCTGACCTACCCGCAATCCTGGAGGCCTCCCGGCAGCGCGACACCCCCGGCCTGCTGCGCTCCCTCACCTGGTCCGCCTCCTACCACCAGGCCGAAGCCGTCCGCCTGGAGCGCGAAGCCCGTACCGCGCTCTCCGCGCGGAAGGCCGCCGAAGCCGCATGGCGGACCGCCGCACGGTGGCTCTCCTTCTCCCCGGACCCGGTCCTGCTGCTGATGCTGGCCGACCGCCCCGACTCACTGACCCAGAAGATCAGGGGGTTGCAGTGGTGGGCCCCCTACTGCGTCAGCGCGGCCGCCGAAGAGCACGAGCGCGCCCGCCACGCCCAGGAGGAAGCCGACTCCCTGCGTGCCCAGCAACGCAGGCGCCCCCGCGGCCGCCGCCCGTCCCTGGTCGGCGCCCTCTGACAGCCCGAGGAAGGCGCAGGTCAGGGGGTGGGTTCACTTCCACCCTAAAGACACTATTATTAGAAGTGTGAGGGAGGGAGAGCGCATGTGCCTGTTCAGCCGAATGCACACCCTGAACGAGCAGTTGGCGACGTCACCTCGGCTCCGGCCAGCCGGACACGGGACGTCCAGGGCAGGGCCGACGACTACTCCGCGATCCGGACAGCCCCCGAACTGATCGAGACCAGGGAACTGAGGAGAACATCGTGCCGACCATGCTCGAACAGCTCGCTACTGGGGAGAAGCACGATCCGGCGATCCTCCTGCCGAACGTGTGGTACGACCTGCTGCGTACCGTGGAGACGGTGTGCCCGTGCGGCAATACGACGAGCGTCCGCAATGGCGTCCTGACCACGCACGAGCCGATGTCGACGTGGGACATGAACGGCACGCGGCGTGCGGTGATCCGTGACGCGTACGGCGTCGGGATCACCTGCCGCTACAGCGGACGGACCGTCACCCTGGCCGCCGCCCTGGAGCGCGACAGCGTTCTGACCCCGGCCGAGCGGCACGTCCGTGATGTCACGCAGGGTCGGCTGGAGGCAGGCATCACGAATACTGCTCCCGAGGGCTACGCCCTGCCGAAGCCGGTTGCTGTCCTGTTCGCGCTCGCTGAGGCTCACGGCTGGAAGACACAGCAGGCGTGGGCGCCCCTTGACGGGGGTTTCCTCCTGAACCTCCGTGTAGGTCGACCGGCCGACGGGGGCCGGAAGTGGCAGTACGACCTGCCCTATTTCGTCGCTTCAGGCGTCGCGCGACGGACCCGGTCCGGGCTGTGCGTCACGCCGGACCGCAGGGGTCAGCACGACACCCCGTCCATCAAGGCCATCACGGCCGTGATCCGGGCCAACCCAGCTCCGACGGAGAGCTGAGGGAGGCGCGACGGGAGGCAACCCCGCAAGGCGGCGGCATTCCCGCTTTCGCCAGCCGCGGGTGGGCTGCCGGCTTCCTCTACCGCTACCGCATACCCGACCCGTCCGGACGCCCCTGGCGCACCGCCCCTCACCTGCACGCCCCACCCCCCTACGAGGGAGATGTTCTGATCATGCGTTGGCTGATGACCCTCGGTGAGCGCACCCCCCGATGCGCCGACCTACGCCGAGGACCCCGCCCCCGACCAGGCGCGCGCCCTGGCCCTGGTCGACGACTTCGGCCACCTCTTCACCGTCCTGAAGGAGTGGGGGCAGGAGTACGGCGAGGAGCTGACCGCCTGGGCCGTACAGGTGGAGGCCGACGACGTCGAGAACCTCCCCGCGGAACTCATCGAGCAGTGGGAATGGGAGGGCGCCCCGGTCCGCATCGACACCCAGCGGGGCGGCTACGTGAAGGTGTCCGACTACCGCGACGTCCCCGTGCGCCCCGGCATCAGCGCCCGCACCACCACCGGCCTCCCGCTGTGGACCACCGCCCCCTGACCGGTCCGGCAGACCGCTCGCGCTGCTCACCACCCCCACGGAAGGAGAACCCATGCCCGTCGGACGCCACTTCGGCCTGGTCATCATCCGAAAGCTCCCCGCGTGAGCGGCCAGCTGCGCCCGTGGCTCCCCGAGGACTTCGACGACCGGTGCGAGACCTGCGAGGCACCCGCGGGCCAGCTGTGCCGCCCGTGGTGCGACACCGGCTACACCGCCGAGGATGCCCGCCGCGATGCCGAGATCCGCGACCAGGGCGCAAGGAGCCCCGCACCGAGCACACCCCCCAGTGATCCGAAGGAGTGAACAGAGCGCCATGAGCCGCGAGTTGACCACACAGGAGCAGTTCGACGCGTTCGCCGAGGAAGTGGCGCGGGAGTTGGGTACGCACTGCCGTACGGCCGAACTCACCGACTACGGGCGCGGTTTGGGACGGCTCGTCATTGACGGAGACGGCCGCGCCCTGCGCTTGTGCCAGCCCGATGACCACCGCCCCGATCGCCTGAAGATCTACGCCGCACTGCCGGACGAGACCAAGATGCTCGCGCCGTCGATCGGGGTCACAGCCCGCAGCGCCCGCCATGTGGCACGCGAGATCACTCGGCGGCTATATCCCCTGCACGCCGAGGCCGCGCAGCAGGCCGCCGAGATCGCCGCACGGCAGGAGGCGGAGGAGAGCAGCCGCCGCGCCGTCGCCGAGGCTGTGGCCGGCGCGCTGCCCGGGGCCCGGATCGAGGAGCAGTACCGGCGCACCCGGGTCATCTGGCAGCACGACACCAGGCCACCCGGCGAGCACGGCCCCGTCCAGGTCGACAGCGTCACCGTGCTCATCGGCGCCTCCGGTGAGGGCGTGCAGGCCGAAGCGTCCGGGCGCCCCAGCTCCGTGATTTCCATGCTGGTCGCGTTCGCCCAGGCTGCACGGGAGCAAGAAGCGCAGGCCAGGGGTGGGTTCCCTCTCAACCGAAAGACACTATTATTGGAAGTCGGGAGCGGTTGTTCCCCGGTTCCCGCCCCGCCGCCGCAAGACCCTCCCCGCCCGGCCCACAGAACGAGGCCGCGCCCCGCTCGACCGGGCCGAAGGGCGCGGCCCTCACAACCGCACACCGAGGTGCTGTAGCTCAGTTGGTAGAGCGCGGATCTTATAAGTCCTGAGGTCGTGGGTTCGAGTCCCACCAGCACCACTCCAACACCGTTCCCCACGACTGGAGTTGCGATGACCGACACCGAGGCCACCCGGTACCCCGAGACGCCCGCCGAGGTGGCGTCCGCCGTCCTGGACGCGATCGAGACCCGGCCCGACGCCTTCAACATGGACCACTGGGCATTTCTGCCCGGCATGATCAGCCTGGCCCCCGAGAAGGCTCCGGCGTGCGGCTCGCAGTTGTGCGCGGCCGGATGGACGGCGCACCTGACCGGCTGGAGGCTCGTGTCTCTGCCGGACGAGGAGCAGACAGAGGTCACCGCCCTGGACGACGACGGCGACGAGTACGACACGCTCGCCAGCGTCTATGCGGAGCGAGGCAACGAGCGCCGCATGATCTGTGACGTGGCCGCCCAAGCCCTCGGCCTGAAGCGCAGCGAGACCTTCTGGTACACCGAGGCACCCATCGCGTTGAAGCGGCTGCGCGAGATCGCCGGACGCTGACCCGCCATCACCCGGCCGCCGCACCGGCGGCCCCACGCCTGCGTAGCTCAGCGGTAGCGGCTCCACTTGTGGGTGGTCAGGGGTTCAAATCCCCTCGCAGGCACGCATCTACCTGACCGCCCCTGGAGGCCACGATGGCCGACACCGTCAGCATCCCGTCCGATGTCGCCGAGGCGTTCACCGACGCCTGGTGCAACACCGCCATCACATCCGACGTCGCCGCCAGCCTCGGATGCACCGAAGCCGACGCACTCGCCGACCTGCTCCGTGCCCTCGGTGCCGAGCAGGGCGCCGAGGAATGGATCGACGCTCACGCCGAGGACGACGAGCCGAACGACCGCCACTTTCAGGGGACCGTGCCCGCAGGCGCCTCGCTCGCGGCCGACGGGATGCACTGGAGCCCCGCCCCTGCCGACACCCAGGACGAATCCCTTCAGCCCGCCCACGAGAAAGGCGTGCACGTGACCCACACACCTCAGCCCTCCCAGTGCAGCCGGGACGAGCCCCACGCTGCTCGACCGTGCGCGGGAGACAGGGCGCACACCGACCGCCAGACCACGCGCCGCATTCTGCGGCGCGAAGTCGCCGGCACCATCGGCCTGCTCACCGACGAACACGACTTCCGTGCCATGCGGCACTACCGCACCTTCGCCTTCGCCGACTTCGCGACCTACCTGGCAGCGGTCGAAGACCTTCTCAGCAGCCGCGCGTCCCAGGGCGCCCACACCACGGTCGCTCTCTTCGACCCCGAGGAGTACGCCGACTTCTGCGCCGACGCCGGTCTCGACCCCGACAGCCCGTCCAGCCGCGCCCGCTTCACCGCCGAACTCGCCACCATGGGCCCGGCCCTCCCGTACGACGGCCAGCCGCTGGCCGACCTGATCCCGGCCCTGGTCGACGAAGCCGTCCGCCAGGCCACTTGGGAGTACGCCTCCGCACTTCTGGCCCGTCTCGGCGCCTGCACCTGCTGCGGCGAGGACATCGGCCGAACGGCCTTTGCCCGGTCCTCGGGCCTGCTGGCCCGCATCCTCGACACGGCCCGACCGGGCCACCGGCACCTCGTCTGCAGCGTCTCGGCGGCACCCGAAACCCTGGTCGCCGTCCTTCACGCGGATACGGACCCGGACGGCACGAGCCAGCTCGACGAGGCCGAGGCCCTCGAATTCACCACGGTCCTCGCCCTCGGTCTGGCCACCCGGAGCCCCGGCGGACTCGTCATGCGGACCACCACCCCGAGCTCCCCGGACCAGGTCTACGGCTGGCGACTGCGCACAGGAGACTTCGGACCCCTCACCGCGGGCGAGATCTTCGACGCCTACTGCACGGACGCCGATTCCGGCGGCCTCGTCTCCCCGGAATCCGACGTCGACTACTGCGTGCCGCCGGACCTCGGGCACGACGCCACGCCGTCGACCCACCGGCACTGAAAGGCCCCAGGAACACCGTAAACGAGCAGGTCAGAGGGGGGTTCACGCCAACTCAACTCACACTATTATAGGAAGTGAGCCCGGGCCGTCGCCGCGCCGGTATCCCGCCCGCCAGGGCGACGGCCCGCCCCCTTCCCCCGTTTCCAGTTCTCAGGAGCTTGCCGTGCAAGGGAACCCGATGCCGGTCATCGACTGGTACAGCAACAAGGCCTACCAGTGCCCGCAGTGCCGCCACGACACGGTCGCGAGCCCCTCCCGCTGGGAGGTGTACACCTGCTGCAACTGCGCCACCCGTTTCGCCCGCTTCCCCCGCCTGCAACGCTTCCTGCGACACGTCGGCGTCACCTGCGCGTTCTGCACGGAGCGCCACCCCGTACTCGTCGACGGCGAGCCCTTCGGGTTCCTGCGCCGCCGCCACAACGGCGTCGGGATGTACACGGAGCATCAGTTCGAGGCGTGGCTGTACGACAAGGACGAGTTCGCCGACCACCGCGACGGTGTGAACTACCGCAGCACCCGCGCCAGCCGCGCGGAGGCCATGGCCGACCTCGCCCACTGGCACAGCATGTTCGGCCCCATCGAGGACGACCTCAGCCCCGTCCTCGCCGTCGTCGCCGACGAGCAGTTCGACAAGTACGGACCGGACGTGACCGGGGAGCAGCGCGACGCGTTGTTTGACGGCACGCTGGAGGTCTACGGCGTCGGCGTCCTGCGCGCCTTCATCCCACCGCACCCCCGGCGCGGGCAGTTCCACGTCGACACCGCCACCTTCACCTGGGGCCTGATCGCCCCGTCCGGCCTGGAGGGCATCTACACCAAGGCGGCACCGAAGTTCCTGGCCGCGTACGCGCCGCAGCCCTGACCTACCGCGCGCGGACGCGCGCACCTCGCCGTTTGCGCAGGTCAGGGGTGGGTTCACACCCTCCCAACTTACACTATTATTAGTAGTGAGCCGAGGGGGCGCCGTCACCTCCCCCACTTCATTCACCAGGTGACGGCCCCCTTCCCCCCTCCCAGCCCCAGGAGTTGCCATGCCTCGAACGCTGCGCCGCGCCCTGCGACCGGCATGTCTCCGAATTCCCGCCCGCCGGCTCGCCGCCGGGATCGCGGAACTGCCGCCCACCGCGCGCGAAGCGCTCGGCACCGACGCCACGGCCGGGGAGGCCATCGCCTACAACCGCGTCCGCGTCGCCACCGCGACCGCCGTCGCCCTCTACCGCAGCGGATACACGCTGCCGATGACCGACGACGACCTGGACGACGCGGTGCTCGCCCTGGACTTCCCCTACTCGGTCCCGAGCGCGGAGACCCGCGCGTCCATCCGTGCTGCGCTCGCCGTCCTGGACGCCGATTACACCGTCACCGTCACCCGCTGACCAGCCGCCCGCCCCAGCCGTGGGCCGCCCCGACCAGGGCGGCCCACACGGAAGGAGCCCGGTGTTCCTCGTCGTACCCGACCCCGCTCACGGACTCGTTGCCGCCCCGCAGTCCTCCGACGACCTCACACCCCTCACCGAACAGTCCCTGGCCGCCCAGGGGTTCGCCTGGAACGACGAGATCGAGGCGTACACCCGCCAGGCCGACCACGACCCCGCGGCCGTGGACGGCACCGCCGGCATGCTGCGCGAGCTGGGCCACTACGTCTTCTCCGCCTACAGGCCGCTGCCCAGCAGGTGACCGCCGCCCGGCCGGCCTCCGCAGCCACCTCCCGCCCCTTGCGCAGATGGAGTTCCGCCATGCCCCGACGCCGCACCCAGCCGCAGAGGCCCGTGCGGTACGCCGCCGCTGAGCACGGTGGAGGCCACCAGGTCGTGGACCAGCTCCACGGGTACGCGCTCAGAGGTCGTTTTCTCCCGATGTTTCATCCCGTAATGGGTGTTTGGTCCTGTGGTGTCGGGTCGCGCCAGGAGATGGTGGCTTCGTCGGTGAGGCGGCGGGCCATCAGATCGGTCATGGCCAGCTGGATCATGGCTTCGGAGCGGGCTGGGAGGGTTTCGTAGTCGCGGGCCAGGCGGCGGTGGAACATCAGCCAGCCGTAGGTCCGCTCCACGGTCCAGCGTTTGGGCAGCGGCGTGAACCCCTTGGTGCCGGGGGCGCGTTGGACGATTTCCATGTCGATGCCAAGGCGGGCGGCGTGCTCGACGAGGTGCTGGCGGTAACCGCCGTCGACCCACACCTTGCGGACCGAGGGGTGGACTGCGGCCACCTGGTCGATCAGGTGAGTGCCGGCGACGGAGTCCTGCACGCTCGCGGCCGTGACCAGCACCGCAAGCAGCAGTCCGAGGGTGTCGGTGACGATGCTCCGCTTGCGGCCCACAATCTTTTTCGCCGCGTCGGTTCCCTGCCCGGCGGCTGGGACGCTGGTGGAGGTCTTCACGCTTTGCGCGTCGATCACGCACGCGGACGGCTCCGCGTCTTTGCCTTGCTTCTGTCGTAACAGTCTGCGCAGCACGCCGGTGAGCTGGGCGAACACGCCATCGCGCTGCCACTTGGCGAAGTAGCCGTACACGGTCTCCCAGGGCGGGAGGTCGTGCGGGAGGTAGCGCCACTGCACGCCGGTGCGGTCCACGTAGAGGATCGCGTTCATGATCTCGCGCAGATCGTGTTCGGGCGGGCGTCCGATGTTCAGTGCATGTCGGCGCCGCTCGGCCCGCCAGGCGGACAGCACCGGTTCGATCAACTCCCAGCGGGCATCGGACAGATCACTCGGATACGGGCGACGTTCGGCCATGACCTGGACATACCGCCAGCCAAGGGCGTGCGCCCAGGCGTGCACCGCCGGCGGCGGAAGCATGCGGACCGGCGTCTTGGGATGAGACAGGCGCAAGCCGCAATCCGTCCCAGCCGTCACACCGTCCAGCGCATCCGTCACCTCGCTCCCACCAGCACCTCCGAAACGACGACCCACCGTCAGGAAGTGCAGGTCAAAGCGCACCCCAAGGGAGAAAACGACCTCTCAGCAGCCACGCCACCCGTGCGGCCGCCGAGGACGCGGTACGCGAGCTGACCGCCAGCCCGACGGCCGCGATCGAAGCCGTCGAGGAGCTCGACGCCGCCCAGACGGGCCCGGCCGCCCGCGAGCGGCGGATCCTGCGCCGGTACGGGTACGGCTGGAGCCTGCGCCAGGACGAAATGCTGTCCCTGCGCGGGGAGTTCAGCCTTGACCGGCTGGAGACGTTGATCTCCGGCGGTCATCTGGCCATGGTGTTCAGCCCGGCCGGTCAGCCGTACTACACCACGCCCGAGCGGTACGCCCAGTTGTCGCCCCGCTGGATACGCGACGGCGACGAGTCGTTCCCGGCCGATGATGTCGCCCGCCTCGAACGCCCCCGCCCCGCCCTGGAGTTGCTGCCCGCGCGCAAGCGGTACGAGCCGTGTGAGCTGCACGGGATCACTCTGTGGCGGTGCCTGATCTGCGGGCCGCGCGAGCGCTTCGAGTGCCAGTGAGGCGAGTGCACCGCCAACCGCGTCACGGCCTACTGCGAGCGCTGCGTACGCATGGACCCCCGGCGGACCTTCCCGCTACCGCCCTGCCGAGAGCGCGACTGGCCGTAAAACCGCAGGTCAGGGGTGGGTTCACCTCACCCCAAAAGACACTATTATTGATGTTGTTGGTCCTGCGGAACACCCCGTGCGGCGGGGCCACCACCCCGCCGTACGGGCCCCCTCACCACCACGCCACGGAAGGACACCGGCGATGAAACACGAGGACCTGGCCGCGCTGCTGGCCGAGCCGACCACGCCGCTGATGCGCGCCGCGCTCCGCGGTCTTCCGCCCAAGACCCTGGAGACGCTGGCCACCGTCGCCGACCAGGCGGCGGAGCAGGGATGGCGGCAGGTCGTCGCCGACCGGGTCCGGGCCTTCGCCGATGAGCAGCCGGGCGACGGACCGCAGGCCGTGACCGCGTACTTCACGACGACGGAGCAGCGGACGGGCAGCGGGATGTCCGTGGGCTGGAGCCCGTTCATCGCGGCTCTCGCGCCCACCGAGGAGATGCCGGACCTCAGGCACACCGAGACCACGGCACGCATGGTGCCGGTCGACGAAGCGGCGAGGGCCGAGGAGGACTTCGCGGACCCGAAGCTGTCCGAAGCGCTCCACCGGCTCGCGGCACTCGACCCGCCCGAGCACGCGGACGTTCTGCGCGTCCACCTGCCGACCTCCCGCGCCACCCGCGTGAAGCCCTGACCGCCCATGCCTGCGGGCGTCCCTGCGCAGGGGCGCCCGCGCGGAGGTGCACCGTGCCCGTTCCGATCCTCTGCCACTTCCGCCATGGCGGCCGCTACCAGCCCGAGAACCCGGGCACCTACCGGTGCCGCTCCTGCGGCAGCCCGGCGACGGAGTCGACGTTCCCCGTCCAGAGCGACGAACGGCTCGTCGTGCTCGCGGGAGTACTCCAGGTCCTCACCGTGCCCAACGGCCATCAGGTGATCGCCCCCGACCGGCGCTGCTACGCCCCGCACCTGGGAGCCAGCCTGAGTCTCGCGCTGCGGGTCAACCGGACGCACCCGGTGTTCCGGCAGGCCGAGGACATCGGCACCGCCGAGGACCTGCTGTCCGTCCTGGACGCCGACGAGCGGGGCCCCTGGGTGCTGTCTCCCAGCCAACTGGAGGTCCTCACCCGGGCCATGGACGTCCGCAACGCACTGCTGCCGTCGGCGGCCCGGCAGTACCCGGACTTCGACGCGGAGATCCGGGCCGCGCACACACGCAGCCGGCACCCGCGCGCCACGTGAGCGCCCCGGCTTCCCGGCCGCCGCCACCGCGCCCGTCCGCTCCGGCCGGCCGCACCCGCCCCCGCGTCGCCCGCACGCCGAACCGGCCCCTGAGCCAGGGAGGTTGAACCATGTCCGTGTCCCACTCCGTGTACGCCGTCTACGGCGTCGTGGTCGCGCCGCCCCAGGAGCGGGCAGCGCTGGAAGAGTCGCTGGACGCCCAGGCCCACCGCCCTGCCAGCGGGAACCTTGCCGACGTGCGCGTGCAACTGTTCACGGTCGGCGACGCCGAGCACACCATTCTCGGAACGGGCTATGAGCAGCTCGGGCCCAACACGTACCGGGCGGCGCCTTCCCTCCCGGTCGGCGCCCAGTGGGACGACGCCTTACTGGAGCACGTGAGGAACCTGGGCCTCACGGTCCGGTCCGGTCCGTGCTGGCACGTCGTGCACGACCTGATCTGAAGCCGGGGCCCGTCGGCTGTCCGATCGCCGTACGGAGCACCACAGACGCCCCCCAAGAGGCCGCGTTTGTGCAGGTCAGGGGGTATCTATCCCCCACCGAACAACACACTATTATTGCATTTGAAGGGAGAGGGCGACACCCCCAACCGCCCCAGTTCGCCGAAAGGCAAGGAGAAGGAGAGCCCCATGGCCACCGCTGTCCCGACCCCGCCCACCGAACCCGTCACGCACGAAGAGGAAGACGCGCCGCAGATCGTCCTGCTCGACCCGGCGCAGGTCGTGCGTGACGAGCAGAACGCCCGCGAAACCGACACCGAACCGGACGAGGAACTGATCGCCTCCGTCAAGGAGATCGGTGTCGAGGAGACCATCAGTGTCCGGCCCCGGCCCGACGGTACGTACGGCGCTTTCAAGGGCTGGCGGCGCGCACAGGCGCAGAAGATTGCCAACGACACCGCCGAACAGGAGGGCCGCCCGGTACGCAGGATCAAGGCACACGTACGGGAAGACCTGGTCGGCCGCGACGGCTGGACCCGGTTCCTGTCCCTGGTCGAGAACAAGCACCGCGAGGGGATGAGCGAGCGCGACATCCTGAAGTCGCAGGAGCTGTCGCTGATCGACATGAGCGAGGTCGAGCGACGCCAGGCAACCAGGGCTCTCGGCGTCAGCCGCAACGCCGCCAGGCACGCCAAGGCAGCGCAGAAGCTCGATGACGCCACCCTTCGCCGGGCAACGGCCGGAGGCATGGACCTGGAGCAGACCGCCCAGCTCGCCGAGGTCGAGAACGTGCCCGGCGCGGAGCGCCGTCTGCTGCGGGCGCTGGCGCGCGACCACGAGGAGGGCAACGGCGGGCGCGGCCACTGGGACCAGGAGATGGCGCTGCTCAAGGCCGAGCAGGCCGACACCGCCGCTCGGGCCAAGGCCGAGGAAGACCTCAAGAAGGCGGACATCCCGCTGTTGCGGCAGCCGGGGTGGGGGAAGAAGGACCCGTCCAAGCCGCTGGCCGAGCTGACGACCGGGCTGGGCAATCCGCTCACCGAGGACAACCACAAGAACTGCCCCGGCCACAGCGCCCGGCTCGACGACGAGCACCAGCCGGTGTGGCACTGCTCCGACCCGGCCGCGCACGGTCACAAGGTCCGCCCGCAGCCGAAGAAGCCCAGGACGGAGGAGGACGAGCAGCGGGCGGAGGAGCGCCGCAAGGTCATCGCCTGCAACCGGGCCTGGAAGGCCGCCGCCGGTCCCCGTCAGGACTTCGTCGCCCGCCTCGTGCGCCAGAAGACCCTGCCGGACGCGGCCCGCGTCTTCGCGCAGGAGGTCGTGCTCACCCTCCCGTACTTCTACAGCTCCTGGACCGACAAGCACGAGTCCGAGACCGTCGCCCGCTTCCTGGGCATCAAGGAGCCCGAGAACGCGGACCTGACGGAGACAGCGGTGCAGCTGCCCAAGGCACGCGTCGTCAACGCGCTGTTCGCGCACGTCGCCGCTGCCTGCGAGTACGACATCCGCGAGCCCAAGACGTGGTCGAACCTCAACCTGCGGCAGGCCCGCTACCTGCTGCTCCTCGAAGCGCTCGGCCAGGACGACAACGGCAGCTACCGGCTGTCCGAGGTCGAGGACCAGGCGGTCGCCCGCCACCGGCCCGACAGCGCCGCCTGACCAACACCTCCCCCAAACCCCGGCCGGGCACGCCCGTGCCCGGCCGGTTCCCCAACCCCCGCGTCACAGAGAGGCGAACAAGCATGACCGTCACCATGGACGAGGTCCTCGACTTCATCGGCAAACTGCCGACTGCGATCCAGGTCGCGAAGGTCCAGGAGGCCTCCGCGCTGCGGCTCAGCGCGATCGACAAGGAAGCGTTCGCGGGCATCGTGGCCGGACGCCGGGCCCGCATCAACGACTCCCTGCGCCCGGCTCTGCTGCGCGGCCTCACCGGCACCGTGCAGGAGCGCAACCGCACCGGCAGCCGCGCGGGCTTCCTGCTGGACGAGGAGTCCACCCGCATCCTGCGCCGCGACCCGCGCAACACCAAGTACCGCATCCCCGAGGACACGAAGCGCTTCCGCATCCCGGGCAGCGGCATCCCCGTCCCCTGCCTGGAGGTGATCGAGGACGACTGACCGGGCCTGACGGCGCCGCCCCGGCAACGGGGCGGCGCCCGCACCCCGCCGATCAACCGGCCGGACCTCCCAGCCCGGCCCGCACGTGAAAGGCCGTCATGACCGACCAGCAGCAAGCTCCGTCCCCCGACCCGGACGGCGAGGCTCCCGACCGCCCCCTGACCCTCGCCGTGGTGCGCCACCTGGTCCGCAAGGACTGGAAGGGCTTGCCCGGAGACACGCTCGTCGTGATGTCCCGGGACCCCGAGGGCAACCTCTACTCGCCGTTCTCCACCTACAGCCTCGCCCGGTACGCGCCGACCCACAGCGACCTCGTCGGCGACGTCTTCCCGCTGCCGGAGGAACTCAAGGCGGACCAGTCCCTGCGCGAGCTGTACGCGGACGGCATCCCCGACACCGCTCTCCCCGCGCTGGTGCTCTACCCGCTCGGCTGAGCGAACGCCTGCGGGCGGGGCGGCCCCCGTCGGCCGCCCCGCCCGCGGGCCGTCAACTCCCCTTTCCCGAGGCCTCTTCCTGGCCACGGTCCTCACGAAAGCGACGTGTCACCGCCATGTCCGCCCCACCACAAGCCCCCTGGGAAGGACCGCAGGCCCCGGTGCTGGTCATCAGCGACAGCACCGACGACGATCCGGTCGGCCTGCGGACGAGCCCGGTCCCCCGCCTGCACCTGCCATCGCCGTTGTTCAGCGCCGAGGAGTACCTGCGCGCTCCGCTCGTGCTCCTGGACGACCGCAGCTACACCGACTTCACGCTCCGCCACGTGCCGCACCGTCGGGGACTGATCGTCGTCCTGGTCGACCCCGACGACGGCACCATCTACCCCCGGGCCGCCGCCATCGGCGCCGAGGCCGCCATCCGGGCCGGAGACAACCTCAACTGGCTGCATCTGCGCCTGCACGACGCCACCGACTGCCACTACGCCCACTGGGAAGCGCTGCTGGCCGGCGGTCCCGCCGACCCTCCCCCACCGGCCAGCAGCTGACATCCGGCAGCACGAGCCCCCGTGATCCGAAGGAACTCACCCCATGCACGCGATACCCCAACGCTGTGCCCACCGGCCGCTGGCGGGCGGGCTGGTGGTGCCGTACGTGACCCTGATCCACGACGGTCACGTGGCCTTCGGCGTCCTCGACGCCGACAAAGCCCACGCCGCCTTCCGGCAACGCCTGTGCCAGATCTGCGAACACCCGCTGGACGAACGGTGCTTCCTGCTCGTCCGCCCGGCCGACGTCGTCAAGGGCTGCTCCCCGGAACCGGCGCTGCACCCCGAGTGCCTGCCGTACACCGCCGAGCACTGCCCGATGCTGAACGGCAGTGCCACGCACTACCGCCGCAGCCCGGTCCTGGCCAGCCACCCCGCCGGCCGGCCCTGCACCGATCCGTCCTGCCCATGTCCGTCCCGCACGGCGGACGAGGGGCACGCCGCCCGCAGCGGCAGCCCCGCCGACCGGTACGAGGCCTGGATGATCCACACCCGGAACTACCAGTTGGTCTCGCTGCCCGAGCGGCCCGATGTGCCCTCCGGCATCAGCCTCGACGCGCCCGTCCTGCGCAAACGCGTGCTGCGCACCGCGACCCTCACCCCCGACCAACAACACCTGATGGACCTCTTCAACGGCCTCATGAACGGGTCCTGACCGCCCCGTTCCGCACGGAAGGAAACCGCCATGCCGATCAAACCGGACCCGGCCACGCCCGCAGGCGAGGCCATCATCGACCTGGCCGACCTGATGGACGGCCTCCAGGAGCGCACCGGCGAATGGCCGGGCGCCGACACCGTCGACATCCTCGGAGGGTGGCTGAGCCGCTTCAGCTTCGCCGTCGACGAGAACCTCACCCCGCAGGTGACAGGCCGCGCGTGGGTGCTGCGCCAGTGGGACCGGCACAGCGACGATGTCACGCTCTGGGCTGACGAGGCCTCCGCCCTTGCCTCGCTGGCGCAGCAAGTGCGCAGCGCCTGGGACGACGTGGCGGGCGAGGACGGCGTCCCGTTCCGTCCGCCCGCCGACGACCGTACGGCCGTGGACCTCTTCTACGAGTCGAGGGAGGGCATCGAGGGCTACACGCTGTACGACGCGGACATCTCCCGCTGCGTGATCGCGCCCCGAAATCCCAGCCTCTCGGACGCCGAGGAGTGCGCGGAGGCGAACAGCGCGGCGGTGTTCCACGCGATGCGGGGGCCTGACGACGAGGGCCTGCCCTGCATGGAGATCGCGGGCATCCTCGTGTTCGCCTACCTCGACGCAGAGCGAAAGACCGTACGGGTCTCCGTTCATCTGGACACCACCGACGAGCAGTTGGTCCGGGCCGACGGCACGGTCCCGCTGCTGGTGGAGATCGAAGACGCCACGGTGTTCGACAACCTCACCCCGCCGCCAGCCCCGGCGCAGCCGACGGGGTGGAAGGCCCGCTTCCGCCGTCTCACCCGCCGTACCGCGCTTTCCGGCGGCAGGAAGCGCCGACAGGGGGGTTGACCCTCACCCTGAAGACACTATTATTTGAAGTGGGAGGTGTTCCACATGACCCCGTCCGTCACGCACGTGACCGGCACCGTCGCCGGTGACGTGGAAGTCCGCTTCACCCAAGACGGCACCGCCGTCTGCCGGTTCCGCCTCACTCAGACCCCCACGCAGTGGGACGCCGCCTCACAGAAGTGGCGTGACCTGGACCCGATTCCCTACATCTGCACCGCCTGGCGGGACCTGGCCAGCAACGCCGCCGAATCGCTCGTCGACGGGGTCAACGTCCTGGTCAAGGGGCGCATCACCGCGATCAAGGACAACTCCATCTATCTGAGCGTCGACGACCTCGCCATCAGCCTGCGCAGGCGCATCGCCTACACCGAGACCAGCCTGCCCAGTCCGATCGCCGCCCGCCCGGTCACCGCTCCCCCGGCGCCTCAGCCCGCCGCCGCGTCCCGACCGGCCACCGGGCGACCGGGCAACCCGCCCGCCTGGTGGGAGGAGAAGCGGGCCTCCCGCTGGTCCTAGCCCTCCCTTCACCGCAGCCGCCGACGGCACTCCCCTTCCCGTCGGCCGCTGACCACTTCCCCCTTCGCCCGCCCCGGCGCGGCACCGGTTCGCCTGCCGGTGCCGCGCTCTGCCCGAAAGGCCGGCCGTCATGCCCGCACACGCCCTGTCCGAACGAGCCGCACGCGCCGCGCTCGCCGCCCACTTCGCCCACTTCGCCCCCGGCCAACTCGCCGCGGAACTCGACGAGTACACACCGGCCGAGGTGTGGGACCGGCGCGTCCGCAGCAACGGCAGCGGGCTCCTTGCCTCCTACCGGCCGCGCGAGGAACTCGCCCAAGCAGAGCTGACCTGCGCGTTCATCATCCCCTCGGACGAGGAGTGGCCCACCGCCCTCGCCGACCTGGGGCCCGCCTGCCCGCTGGGCCTGTGGGTCCGCGGCCGCGAGCGACTTGCGCGGCTGACCGACAGCGCCGTCGTCGTGACCGGCAACCGGGTCCCCACCGAGCGGGCCGTCACCCGCGCGCACGACTTCGCCACCGCCCTCGCCGAGGTCGGTCACACCGTCACCGCCACGCTCGCCTACGGCGTCGACTCCACCGCCCACCAAGCCGCCACCGAGACGGGCCAGGCATCCCTCGCCGTCCTGCCGCGCGGCCTGGACGGTGCCCACCCCCACGCGCACGCCCCGCTGCTGAGCTCCATCCTCGACAACGGTGGCGCGGCAGTCAGCCTCTACCGGCCCGGCACCGCAGCCAGCGGCGCGACGCTGAAGGCCAGCGCCGTTGTGTTGGCCGCGCTCGCCCGGGCGGTGATCCTCGTCGAGGCCCTGGACCACGTCGAGGCAATGTACGCAGCCGAGATGGCCGTCGAGCTCCACCGGCCCCTGCTCGCCGCGCCCGCCACCGGCGACGTCCGCTCCAGCGGCAACGCCCGCCTGCTCGACGGGCAACTCGCCGTGAACAGCCCGGACCCCCGTCTCGCGCTCGCCCTGCCGCACGCGCGCGTGGCACGCGCCGGCGACATCGCGGACGGCGACCTGGTCCTCGCGGCGGTCGGGAAGCAGGGAGCCGACTACTTCAACACCCCCTACATCGCCCACCCCGAGCCCTTCGACCCCTCGTGCGGCTGCGGCGTGTGCTGCCTCATCACGGAGCCCGGCGAGGTGGTGGTGCTGTCCCAAGGCGATCCCTGGGAGTCCTGCGATCCGTGGCCCGCCAACGACCTCCTGCTCATCGTCTCCGCCCAGCGGCTGACCGACCGGCCCTTCGAGGAGTGAGAGCTGCCATGCCCCGTACGACGTACACGCCGTCACTGCCCGGCCTCACCGCCGACGACGACCTGGACACCATCATCAACTGGGGCCTGGGCGCCGACTCCACCGCCTACCTCGCCAAGATGCTCACCGCCCCGGAGGCGCACGGGATCGACCTCGATCGCACCGCTGTCCTCTACATGGCCACCGGCAGCGAGTGGCCCGAAACCCGGCTACTGGTCGACGAGTTCATGCTCCCGCTGCTGCGCGAGCACGGCGTGCGCTTCGTCCAGCTGGCGCGCAACGGGCACCTCCTGTCCGACGGGATCACGATCCTGGACGACTCCCGCCGCCCCGAGCAGCTCTTCGCGCGCGGGCCGTGGACGCTGTGGGACGACCAGGAGTCCGTCGGCACGGTGCCGCAGGTCGCCGGCACCCGCAAATGCTCCCTGTGGGCGAAGGGCGACGTCGGCGACTGGTGGCTCAAGCAGGTCTTCGGCGGTCGGCCGTTCAGGCAAATCATGGGCTTCAACGCCGACGAGGAAGGCCGCCGCTTCAGCGACCAGATCACCTCGAAAATACCCGGACGCACCGGGGAGTTCCCGCTCATCGACTGGGGCTGGCACCGGCAGCAATGCGAGGCCTACCTGCTGAAGCGGTTTGGCGTGCACTGGCCGAAGTCGTACTGCACGTTCTGCTGCTTCTCCTCCTCCAGGGGCGCGCTGCCCGCCCACATGGAGCGCATGCGCTCCCACCCGGACATCGCCGGCGAGGTGCTGCGCCTGGAGTACACGGCGATGAGCCTCAACCCGAACGCCAAGCTCTACGGCCGCAAGAGCCTCCTGGAGCTCTTCGACCCGACTCAGCCACGGGACCAGGCGTGCCTGGAGGCGTTCGAGCGCGAGCTCGACATGCCGTGGGCGCTCTACCACGTGCGCCGTCTGTTCCTGCTGTCCGAGGACGGCAAGAACAGGCCGGTGAAGCGCTCCACCGAGCGCGTCGACCTCGGCCGGCCATACCAGCTCGCCCAGCGGCTGATCTCCATCTCCGAGCGGCATGGCGTCGACGTCGAGCACGACCCGGTGTACGGGCGCGCCCGGGCCTGGATCCGCCCCCGCGCCAAGGGCCGACCGATGGCGGAGGAACTCTTCGCCACCGCCCCCGCCCGCGTGATCAACAAACAGGACAAGGACTTCGAGCAGCACTGGGACGCCCTCGTCTCGGGCTCCGCCGCCCAACTGCCCCTCGTCTGAACCGCCCCTCACCGCCACCTCCGGAAGGACTTCCCGTGCGCGCACCCATGCCCGCAGCCCCTGCTCCTCCTTCGCTTCTCCGCCGTGCTGTACCTGGCCACGCCGTCCGGAGCTGACGTACGGGCCGTCATGCAGGCCGGACTCCTGGCCTGCATGACGACCCCGGCCCAGGGCAACGTGATCCCGCCCGGCGCCCTGTACGCGTGCGACAACGGCAAGTTCGGCAAGGGATGGCCCGGCGAGCAGGCCTGGTTCGCGTGGCTGACGGCGACCGTCAACCGCTACGGCCAGGGCCGCTGCCTGTGGGCCGTCGCCCCCGACGTCCCGATGGACGCCGCGGCCACCCTCGCCGAGTCGCTGCCCTGGCTGGAGCCCATCCGCGCCCTGGGCGTCCCGGCCGCGTTCGCCGCCCAGGACGGCAGCGAGCACGGCCTCATCCCCTGGGACTCGATCGACGTCCTGTTCCTGGCGGGATCGACCGAGTGGAAGACCTCACCGGCCGCCCACCGGCTGGCCGTTGAGGCCCGGGAGCGCGGCCTGACCGTCCACATGGGCCGCGTCAACTCCCGCCGGCGCCTGCGCATCGCGCAGGCCTTCGGCTGCACCAGCTGCGACGGCACCTACCTCGCCTTCGGGCCCGACACCAACCTCCCCCGCCTCCTGGCCTGGATGAACGAACTCCACGCCGCCCCCACCCTGTTTGGAGACGAAGCATGACGACCCGCCTGCGCCATATCGGCGCCGCGATCATGGGCATCCTCGACCCCATTCCCTCCACCGTGCCCTCCCCGATGACCGAGGAGGAAGGCACCTGGGTCCGCGCGCACGCCTGGACCAAAGGACTGCGCAAGATCGACGACGCCTACCCCCACGGCTTCCACCGCTGGTGCTCCTGCGAGCGCGGCACCTGCCCCGGCTGCGCCTCCGGGCACCACGACCGGTGCGTCAGCGCCGACGGCCCCCGCGTCGACGAACACGCCGACACCATCACCGACGCCCACGGGTTCGTCGTCGCCGTGATCCGGTACGGACCGGGCCAGCGGCCCTGCAGGTGGCTCTGCCCCTGCCCTCACCCGGCGGTCGTCGAAGAGACCGCCGACGCGGGCGAACCCGAGGTACCCCCTGCCGCGCAGCACGCCGTCCCCGCGCACGGGCCTGCAGCCGCCCCGGAGGGACAGCTCCCCCTCTTCGCGCGCGGCCCGCAGGAGCGCGGGGACGGGGAGGCACCGTGAGGTTCCCGGTCCAGGAGGCCCTGCCGTTCGAGGACCTGCCGGAGGTGCCGACCGCGTCGCCCTGGTGCCAGCGGTGGCGCGACCAGAAGCATTCTTGGGCGCATGTCCGCGACGGGGGCTTCGACGCCCGCCGATACACCGTGGACGTCATCCCCGACGAGGAGCCCGGCAAGGGGTTCGTGCTCGCACACCATTACTCCGGCTCGTACCCGGCGGTGACGGTGCAGTTCGGCCTGTACGACGTCGTCGACGGCGAGCGTCGGCTGTGCGGGGTGGCCGTGTTCGGCGTGCCGGTCAGCACCGCCGTCCTCACCAAGCCACTGCCCGAGCTCCGGCCGTTCACCGAGTCGCTGGTGTGCTCGCGGTTCGTCCTGCTGGATGAGTGCCCGGCGAATTCGGAGTCGTGGTTCCTCGCGAACTGCCTGAACCGCCTGCTCGCCAGGGGTGTACACGGAGTCGTCTCGTTCGCGGACCCCGTCCCGCGCCGGACAGCCTCGGGCGTTCTGGTCATGCCTGGGCACGTCGGCACGATCTACGCCGCCACGAACGCGCTCTACGCCAGCCGGGCCACGGCCCGGACGGTGAAGCTCCTGCCGGACGGCACCGTCTTCCACGACCGCACGGCGCAGAAGATCCGCCGCCAGGAGCCGGGCCACCAGTACGCCGAAGCCCAGCTCATCGCGCTCGGAGCTCCAGTGCCGCGGGCCGGGTGCAACCCGGCCGTCTGGCTCCGGGAGGCCCTAGTCGCGGTCGGCGCCCGCAACGTACGGCACCGCGGAGCGCACCGCTACGTATGGCGGCTGGGCCGAAGCCGGCGCGAGCGCGAGCAGATCAAGCTCGGCCTCCCCGCCCAACGGCCCTATCCCAAGCAGCCCGACCCCGAACCGATCGCGGTCTGAGGGCTGCTTTGCCGCGCAGTCCGTACCGCCCGCCGCGGTCGCCCGTCTCACCGCCCATTTTGTTCCGTGCTCCCTCAGGAGGCCACCCATGCCCGCCCTCTGGAAACCGCCGCCGACCCTCTCAGTGCACCAGCTCGAAGGCTTTCCCGTGATCGGCCACGCTCACGGCCCCAAGGACACCGCCCCCTGGTCGACGCGGCCCGGGAACCGAACCCGGTACAGCATCCACGCCGTCGACACCGCCCAGAACAAGTTGCTCGTGTCGGTCAGCAGCGTCGTCCTCGGTGGAGGCACCGAGTACCCGCACCCCCAGCGAGGCGTCACCGGCTGGGCTGCCCTCGCGTGTTTCGACCTCATCCTCCTCACTCATCTGCGCACCAGCGGCTTGTACGCCGGACACCAGTGCCACCACCACATCCGTGCCTACCCCGAGGCACGGCCCTGCTGGCACTGCAAAGCCCGTCCGCCCGTGGCCAGTGCACGCACTTCACCGATTCCCAGCCCCATCAGGCCGGCCCCGTCGGGGATGCCCGCTAATCCGCCCATCAGGAAAGAGGAACCATGTCGCACCCCACCCCCCTGTATGCCGGTCCGGTTGCGTTCGCCGCGACCCGGCACCGCATCGTCATCAACCTGTCCGGCGGGAAGGACGGACTTGTGGCCGGCTTGATCGCGATGGACGCCGCCCGCCAGTCAGGTGTCGCCGACCGCGTCTGGACCGCCCACGCGAGTCTGGGACCAGTGGAGTGGCCCGCCGTCACCGTGGACGGAGTTCGCTGGCCGAGTGCCAGCGAACTCGCTGCCCAGCACAGCGCGGCCCTCGGAGTGCCGCCTGAGCGGCATGTCGAGGTCCGGCGCAGCCGTGAAGTCGACGGTGAGCGGGTGCCGTTCGATCTGCTGACGTTCATTGCGGAGCGGGGTGACTGGCCCTGGCTCGGCCGGGCCCGCACCTGCACGGGTCCGTGGAAGACGAAGATGGTGTACCAGGCGTTCACCCCCCAGGTCCGCGCGCTCAGGAAGGAGACGGACGGACCGCTGATGTTCGCGAACGTGCTCGGGATGCGGGCCGAGGAGAGCGCGGACCGGCGCAACCGGGAGGTGTGGCGCCGTACGACCGACAACTCGGCCCGGGTTGTCGACGAGTGGCTGCCCGCCCACCAGGTGAGCACCGAGGAAGTCTGGGAGCGCACGATCAGTGCGGGGCTGCCCTACCACTGGTGCTACGACTCGCATCCCGGCGCCGGGGACCGGCGTGGCTCCAGTCGTTGTTCGTGCTCGGCCTGCACCCTGGCCAACCACCGTGATCTGCTGCTGATGGCCGGGCGCCGGCCGCGGCTCGCCGAGCTGTGCGCGCTGGTCGAACGCGTCCGCCAGGTGCCGTTCAACCCGAACATCACCATGGCCGAGCTCATCGCCCTGACCCGCCGGCGCGATGCCCCGGACCCCGGCATCGAGGTTGAGGAAAACGCGGACTTCGAGCGGATGGAACGCGACGTCCACTCCGCCCTGCGCAAGCCACCCACCTGGGACTCCAAGGCCCGCACCGGGCCGGGCGAGATCCTGCACAGCGCCGCCGGGTGCGACGGCTGCCACTGACCACCACACCGCACACCGCTCCTTTGGAGGGATACTCCTCATGATGACCACGACCACCCAGCGCATCCTCGATCTCGCTGCAGCGGCACCGGCCAGCCACAGCGAGGACCTGGCGCTGCTCCTGGGCGAGGCGAACGAGCTGTACCAGCAGGGCCTGCAGGAGCTGCACCGGGAAGTGGCAGCACGTCTCGACGGGCTGGCCACCGCGGACCTGCTGTTCGCCGCGGACACCGCCGGTATGCCCTGTGATGCCTCGCAGGGCCGCGACGAGGTGATCCTGCTGCTGGCCCTGGTCGAGTGGGAGATGACGCCGGCCGCCATGGCCTACACGGAGATGGCCGCGGACGCCGCCCGCCGAGGTGTCTGTCTGATCCCCGAGGAGTAGGCCGTGGGCCGTGGGGTGGCCGGCCGACAGAAACCTTGGGACGCGGGCTGGACCTCCGACCGATACTTCTGCCATTATTTGTTTTGCGAGCCGGGCTGGCCGGCTCACTGCTGACAGGACGGACGGTTCTGCCATGACCTCGCGCCGTGAGCCTCGCCTGGCCGACGCTGCCGAGATCGCGGCTGAACAGGGCCTGACGCCCGCACGGATCACCGGCCTCTACACCGGGCGCGCGGAGAACGCGGTCGGCAAGGTATTCCCCGAGCCTGTCGACAAGCGCGGCCGCGCCCGTCTGTGGGACCACGCGGAGGTCACCGAGTGGTTCGCCCACCGCGCGCCGACACGGCTCGCTGAACACGCGCCGCCCTCCCTCCCCCCGGAGACGTTGCTGAACGCTGCGGAGGCCTCGAGGTATCTCGGCTACAAGAACTCCAACCAGGTCACGACCTTCGTGCGCGACCACCCCGGTTACTTCCCCGAGCCGGACGTCGTCGAAGAGAAGGGCACGGCGGAGAACCCCTACCGCCGGCAACTGTGGAAGGTGGAGACCCTGCAGGCGTGGATGGCTACTCGGCCCGGTCGCGGAAGGCGAGCCGGAGCCACGGAGGCACCGCCCCTGCCCGACGTTCCAGTCGACGGCGATCCCGACGAGCTTCTGGGGGCGAGCCAGGCGGCCGCCCTGCTGGGGTTCAAGAGCGTCGGTTCCTTCTCGAGCAGCCTGTCCCAGGGCAACCTTCCGCTGCTGAAGACCACGGACGGGGTCGCCGAGAATGCCGGGCGTCAAAACGGGCGTCGGCGGTGGACACGCCGGCGCATCCTCGAGCAGGCCGCCCAGCGGTCCAAGAAGTAGTACCCGGCGGTGAGCGGGCCTCCGCGCATCGCCCCATAAGCGCGACAGCCGGCTGTGGGAGTTGGTCCCTTGCGGGCCGGGTGTCGCACGATGGCCGGCATGGTGTGGCTCGCCACCACGCCCCGCAGCAGCCCTGGCTGCTGCGGACCGGCCATCGCCGAACTTCTCGTGGGGCCGCCGTCTTTCCAGTTCGTCAGTGGCCCCTGGCCCAGCTGATGACGGTCCTCGTTGCAGGAGCAAGCTGCCCTGGCGCATGGGCGCGGTCCGTGGTCGGGGCCATGGATGCCGGGCACGGTGCAGACCGCCAGGCTGTTTCGCCTTCGTGACCATGGTCGGGGCTTTGTGGTCGGGGGCCTGGTCGGGGCCAACGGGTTTCCTCGAGCAGCAACCGCAGGTTTCCGTCGGAGACCGCCACGGCCGTGGAAGGAAACGTCTCATGAGCAGCGCCGCACGGAGTACTCAGGCGACGGACGCTGAGCCCTTGGCCCACCAGGTGCTGGCGGGGCTCGCCCAGCACCGCATCGCCACCACCAGCCAGCTGCGCCGGATGCTGCGCCCGGACGGCACGCGGCAGTTGATGTCCCGTGTCCTGAACAGGCTGCGTTCCGACGGCTTCGTCGACTGCACGGTGCTTCAGGACGCGCACCGGAGCCGTACCAACGCCTGGTACCTCACGCAGGAAGGCGCGCGGCTGACCCGGGACCTCCCCGTCCTGCGAGGGCGATCACCCTACCCGATCACTTCGACCACGGCAGCGTCGCTGAAGACCCCGCACACGCTCGCCGTCGTTCGCGCTCACCTTGCTTTCGCCGCAGACGCCCGCCGGCTCGGGCACGAGCACGGCCCATGGGACTGGAACCCTGAGGTGTCCCACTCCATCGGTGAGGGCGAGCGGATCGTGGCCGACGCGGTGATGCACTACACGGCCGTCGAGAGCGAACACCGGCGAAAGCTGCGCGCATTCGTGGAAGTCGACCGCAGCACCATGAGCAGTGAGCGGCTGGCCGTGAAGCTGATCGAGTACGCCCGCCTGTTCCAGTACGAGGCCCAGCCCGTCGGCCGGCGCAGACAGGCGTCCGCAGGTCCTGCATGGCTGCGCTGGTATCCGGTCTTTCCCCGTGTCCTCTTCGTGCTCACCGGTGCCCCCCGGACGAGGCTGGAGAAACGGATAAGCGATCTGCAGGCGATGGTGGCTCAGCACCCGCTCGTGGCGGACCTCGCCCGCGAAGCCCCGCTCGGAGCCGCCATATTGGAAGACCTGGAGCACAACGGCCCCGCCCAGGACGTCTGGGTGCCTCTGGCCGGCGGCAAGCCTCGCCCGTGGACAGCCCTGTGAGTCGTTGGTACGGATGCTGGCTGACGTGCCACGTGTGACCCGTACGGGAGCGCCGTAACCTCACAAAAGTGACACTCCGTCAATCCTTGGCCCCAACTAGGGCGTGTTGCGAAAGTGCTGGTCACAGCCACTCGTTGATGGCTGCGACCAGCACAGTCGCCTCGTAGCGGACGGCGAGTTTCTCGTATCG
>NZ_JBSFVD010000039.1:0-30072 GCF_053592135.1 Streptomyces sp. NPDC002784
CACCGGCATCGCAGAGCCATCGGTGTCGCCGGGACATCCAGCTCTACTTTCTCGCACTCGAGGTGATCAGCGCAGCGATACGCGTTCCTGGCAAGATGTATGTCCGATCCCCTTTTTCAGGCCGTCGCCGCGCCCGCCCTCGTTCGAGGAGCGGGCGCGGGCCGAGCCCTGTACCGCGCCGGACGCTCCTGTCCGCACGGCCGAACCTGACGCTCCCTCACGTTCGCCCGCCTCGCCCCCCGGCCCGCTGCATGAGTGCCCGTGTCCATGAGGGCACGAGTCACGAGCCACCGGCCACCAGAACCCGGAGAACCGACATGACGCATGCCACCAACCCGTTCGACGACGACGAGGGCCGCTTCCTGGTGCTCGTCAACGACGAGGGCCAGCACTCGCTGTGGCCCGCCTTCGCCGACGTCCCCGACGGCTGGACCGTCACCCACCCCGCCGACACCCGGCAGGCGTGCCTGGACCACATCGAGCAGACCTGGACCGACATGCGGCCGCGCAGCCTCGTCGAGGCCATGGACGCCGGAGGCTGAGACGCCGGACTCCAGCGGCACAACGCCGTTCGCGTCCCCGCCGCGCCCGACCGCGGAGCCCTCTCCCGGACTCCCGCCCGGTGAACTCCCCTCATCCCACCAGCCGTTAGGACACCGCCCGTGTTTCTCTCGGAATCCTGCGCCGTTCTGGCCCGCCATCCCGGCCTGAAGGAATTCGCCTGTCGAGTCACCGACTTCCTCGACACCCATCTGCCTCAGCCCGTCACCGAGGATGCCGCCCGGCCGCCGTGGCTCGATCTGCGCAAGCGCGCCGCCCAAGCCGGGTTAACCGGGTTCGACCTGCCGCGCACCGACGGCCGGCCGCCGTACTCGTGCGGCCTCGCCGGGGACCGTGACGCGACCCCGCTCGTCCCCCCGCGTCTGGAACGCGTGGCCCAAGGTCTGGCCATGTTCCTGGCCGGCCGACGCGACTGCGACGCCCGCGAGCTCTTCAGCTCCGCGCACGGCGCGATGGCCGTGCGGTACGGCCTGCCCCCCATCGCCCGGACGGTCCACGACCGGATCGTGGGCGGCGGCGAGCTGGCCGGTGTGGCGTCGAGCGAACCGCACTCCGGATCGGACCTGCGGGGCTTGCGCACCGTAGCGGTCGACCAGGGCGACCACCTGCTGCTCTCCGGTACCAAGGGCCTGGTCAGCCGGGTGGAAGAGGCCACCGGTTTCGTCGTCTTCTGCAAGCTGGTCACGCCCGAACAGGCCGCCGGGCGGGATACCGACGGATCCTGGCTGCGCGAAGTGCCGCTGTCGGCCCTCTGGTTGCCGATGGCGACCGCGGGCATCCTGACCGAGACCACCGTGCCCCTGGGGCTACGGGGCTGGAGCCTGGGGCATCTGCACTTCGACAACGTCAGAGTCGGCAGGGAATCGCTGCTCGGCAGGCCCGGCGACGGTCGCCACATCTTCGACTCCCACTTCTCCGGCTGGCGGCTGATGATGGCGCTGGTCTGCCTCGGCGCGGCGACCGCGGCGATCGAGGAGACGGCGGCCAGGGTCCGCCGGCGCAGTGTGGGCCGGACGTCCCTGGCCGGCGTGCCCTCCGTGGTGTGCCGGATCGGCACCGCGGCGGCCGAGGTGCAGGCGGCCACCGCCTGGTGCTTCTCCCTGCTGGAGCGGCTCGACCGGGACGGGGACGACGCCGACATCGACGTGGCGGCCTGCTCCGCCGCCAAGGCCTTCGCCACCGACGCGGCCTACCGGGCCGTCGACATCGGCCTGCAACTGCACGGCAGCGAGGGCTACACCCGCCGCACGCCCATGGAGAAACGCCTGCGCGACATCCGTGGCCTGCGGATCGCCGACGGCCCCAATGACACCCTCTACGGTGTGCTCGCCCATTCCCTGCTCACGGGCTCCCGGCCGACCGCGCCGCTGGTGGCCCAGCGGCAGGCGTGACTCCTCTCGGCGTCCTTTTCCGCTGTCTTTCAGGAAAGCCTGCTCCTGAGCATCGAGAGATAGAAGGGGAGTTTCTTCACGGCTGCCCGCGGCACTTCATAGATTTCCACCGCGCCGTGCAGATGATCGCTGATGGTGAGGATGCATTTCCCGTTTGCGTGGCGCACTTCAGCGGAATAGAGAACTTCCCCTGACGTGGGCTCGGCCGCAGCAGTGGCCTCGTCGGTTACTGCTTTTTCCACAATTCACTCCCGACTCAGTATTCGCACATAGGGGGGCGGATAAGCACAGCTTGCCCCCTATCGCACGCTAAGTCACATCGACCCCGAAAAGATCAACTCGACCTGGTATGCACACGAACGGGTGAATGTCCTGAGAAGCCCTGGTGAGTGGGCATCTCGAATAGCTAGGCTGGTATTTCCAGGATGCTGCCGGAGAATTCCGGTGTGCTGCTAGAAGGGCTGTACTGACTATGCTTCCTGTACTTCCTGTCTTCTTGGTCGGAGTGGCCTCCGCCCCCCTCCTGAAGAAGATGATCAGGCCGGTCGTGCGGGGGACGGTAAAGTCCTCCGTAAAGCTGGCCATGGACGCCAAGCGGGTCGCCCATGAAATCAACGAAGACCTGAGCGACATCGCGGCGGAAGCCACCGCCGAGGCATTCGCCGCAGACCTTCAGGAGGGATCCGAGGTACCGCGCCAGACCGTAAAAAAGTCCCGACCGAGCAGCACGGCCACGAACGTATGAAAGTGCTCCGGTAAGCCGAATCCGGTGATATGCACGCAGGGGTAGTCCGCCGGCGAAGGCGGCTCGGCAGTGGCTCCCGCCGCCTTCGCGTCCTTCTTCCACTCGGCGGTGACGGGCTCGGTTTCGCGTAGCCCCTGCGATCAGGCCCCAAGGATCCGCCTCATGGGGCGGGACGTGAGTGTGGTGCTGAAGGGGCGCGGGGGCGTCATGCGGCTGGAGAGCGAAGAAGTACGGGTGGTGCGGGGGCGCGTGACGTCGCGGATACCGTTGCGGGCCCTCGGCGCCGTGGAGAGGCACGGCGCGACATCGGTACGGCTGAGGATCAGCGGCGACACCTCGGGGGACGGCTTCCGGGTGAGCGGCGGCAACAGCAACGCCGTCGGCGCGTTCACCGAGGTGCCGCGTCGGGCCGCTGGAGGTTCTTCCACCCAGGAGTCGACGGTCACCGTGCTGATGCGGCGCCGGAGCCCGGCCGTGGATGTCATCTACGATCCGCAGAAGCCCAGCAGGGTCCGAGGCGGCCGAGCCCTGGCCCATGTGGGCGCGGGTGTCTTCGTCGCCGTACTCGGCTCCCTCGCGGCTTTCGCGCCGCTGACCGGCTTTGTCGTGGCTGTGTTGGACAGCCTCCCGCACGGCTGAACCGTGGTGGACATTACGTCATCGCAGCGCTGGTGCGGTCGAGGAAGTCGGCGATGAGCGGAGCGACCTCGGGCAGCTTCTCTTCGAGGGCGAAGTGACCGGTGTCGAAGATGTGGAGTTCGGCGTCGGGGAGGTCCGCCAGGTAGGCGTGCGCGCCGGCTTCCGGGAAGAACGGGTCGTTGCGGCCCCAGGTGATCAGGGCGGGTGGAGTGTGGTCGCGCAGCCATGCCTGCCACTGCGGATAGCGCTCGACGTTGGTGTGATAGTCGAAGGCCAGGGCGATCTGGGCTTCCTTGCGGCCGGGCAGGTCCAGGAAGTGCTGGTCGAGGGTCCAGCCGTCGGGAGCGACGAGTTCGGGAACGCTGGTGCCGCCCTCGTACTGTCCGCGTGAGCCGGGCAGGGTCAGCAGGTCGCGGATGGCGTCTTCGCTGCCGGGGGTGTCCGGGGTGAGGGCGATGAAGTCACGGGCACCGGGTGACAGGCCCTGCTGGTAGGCGTTGCCGTTCTGCACGACGAGGCCGGCGATCCACTCCGGGTGCCGGGTCGCCAGCCGGAAGCCGACCGGGGCCCCGAAGTCGAAGACGTACATCGCGAACCGGGTCAGGCCCAGCCGTTCCACGAAGCCTTCGATGACATCCGCGAGGTGATCGAAGGTGTAGACGAAGTCACGGGGGGTCTCGGTGTGCCCGAAGCCGGGATAGTCCGGCGCGATCAGCCGGTAATGCGTGCCGAGTGCGTCGATGAGGCGGCGGAACTGGTGGGAGGCCGACGGGAATCCGTGCAGAAGGAGCAGGACGGGGGCGTCGGCCCGGACGGGGACCGATTCGCGGTAGAAGACCCGCACCCCGTCGACGTCGACGTGACGATGGACGGTGCTTGAGAGGGCGGCAACCATGACTTCACATGCCTCCTGAGTGAGTTTACGCATTAGTTGTATCGGTTGGAGGACTAACGCGTCAACGGCTTTGGGTACCATTAGGTCCATGGTTGATCTCAGACCGCTCACCGGAGAGCCCCTGGCCCTCGACCTGGTCAACACCAGGGCGAACACTGCCGACGGCCCGGTCGACCTGCTCGGCGACGTCACGCAGTTGCGGTCGTGGCTCGTTCTCCAGGCGGACCGCCTCCCGGAACCGGCGTCGGACACGACGCTTCTCTCCGGCGCGGATCTGGCCGCCGTGCACGCCGTACGCGAACACGTCGCGGTCGCCGTGAACGCCGCACGTCACGGCGAGCAGCCCCCCACGGCCGCACTGGACGGCCTCAACAAGGCGCTGTCCGCCGCGCCCGCCGTCCCGCGAGTCGGCTGGGACGGCACCGCGGTCACCCTCGCCGCCCGCCGTTCGGGCACCCCCGGCACGCGGCTCGCCGCCCTGCTCGCCGAGGACGCTGCCGTACTGCTGGCCGATCCGGCCGTCCGCACGGTCCGCCCCTGTGAGGCCGAGGACTGCGTGATGCTGTTCCTGCCCGCGCATCCGCGCCGCCGCTGGTGCTCGGCCGCCCGGTGCGGCAACCGCACGCGCGTCGCCCGCTACTACCAGCGCCACAAGGCCGACTGAGCCCGCCGAGTCCGTGGCGCTTCCGTCACCCGCCGAGGGCTCGCCGCACTCTCAGCCGCCGCCCTCCGCGTCCGTGGCCGGCCGCGCCACAGGGCCGCCTGGGGAGCCTGGTCGGACGTGGGAGACGGCAGTGCTCTCCAGCCCCGGGGCCGGGCGAACCGCGTGGCGAGCTGTCGGGTTGGCCATCAGGCGGCGCGGATCAGCGGCCCGGGTGATCGCCGACTCGACGGCAGCGACTCGGTCCGCGAGGAGTCCGAGGGCGGCGACGGCATGGGTGAGGGGGTCGGCGTCCGGGCCGCCGAGAGCGTGCGCGCGCACGTAGGTCGCTTTCAACGTGGCCCAGCGTTCCGCCTGTTCGGCGGTGAGTGTGCCGCGCAGCTCGGCCAGTTTCAGGAGGTTGGCCTCGGCGCCGGTGGTGAGGGTCTGGGCCTCGGCCGAGTAGTGGTCGTCGACCAGGGCAGCCAGTTCGGCGTCGTTCATGACCGGCTGGATACGCTGCGCGATCTTGTTCATGTTGCGGTAGGAGCCCTGGAGTCGGAAGGGCGGTTCCGTCCGCGTGGTGTCGGACTGGGCCGCCGAGGCGATGTACGCGGCGTTCACCGCCAGAACCGTCTGGCGAGCCGTGAGCACATGGCGCAGCACGGCCACGATCCGTTCCAGTTCGGCGGGGGAGCAGGGGTGGGTCAGCCGGTCACCGCGGGCCGTCGAGTCGCCTTGCGCGAGGCGGATCAGCAGGTTCAGGTCGGCGCGGTCCCGGCCGGCGAGCGGCGCCAGGACGGGGTTCGACGTGAGGGCGTTCTCGACGAAGCTGAGCGCGAAAGCGTCGTCCTTGCCGGTCAGGACGTCGCCGAGGTTCCACACGTCGGCACGGTTGGCGAGCATGTCGGGCACCCGGAAGCGGCTGCCGGACTCGGTGTAGGGGTTGCCGGCCATGCAGACGGCGAAGCGTTTGCCCCGCAGGTCGTAGGTGCGCGGTTCGCCGTCCCGCACGCCCTCGATGCGGCGGGTGGCGTCGCACAGGGGGATGAACGTCTGCAGCAGCTCGGGTGAGGTGTGCTGGATGTCGTCCAGGTACAGGAGCGTGTTGTTGCCCGCCTCCAGCGCGAAGTTGATCTTCTCGATCTCCCGGCGGGCGGTGGCGTTCGGGGCCTCGGCAGGGTCGAGCGAGGTGACGGAGTGGCCCAGCGCCGGGCCGTTGACCTTGACCAGGAGCAGGCCGAGCCGGTCGGCGACGTACTCCATGAGCGTCGTCTTGCCGTAGCCCGGCGGGGAGATGAGCAGGAGCAGGCCGCCGGTGTCGGTGCGCTTGGACTCGCCGGTGGTGCCGAGCTGCTTGGCGAGGCTGTCGCCGACCAGCGGGAGGTAGACCTCGTCGATGAGCCTGCTGCGCACGAACGCGGACATCACCCGTGGCCGGTACTCGTCCAGCCGGATCCGGGCCCGCTCGGCGGCCACCAGCGCGGTGCGGCGGCGCTGGTAGGCCCGGTGCTCGGGCACCTGGCGGGCGCGGAACGCCCTGGTGCGGGCGAGGAGTTCATCGATGCGGACGGTGAGATGACGGCCGTGGATGCGCGGGTGGGTGCCGAGCAGTCCCTCCACGGTCTGCGTGAGCGGTGCGTCGGACTCGTAGCGGGACAGGTCCGGGCAGAGCTCGGCGGCCACCGCCTCGGCCAGGTCCCCGGGGGCGATCTCCAGGCCGGTCGCGGAGGCGTACGAGGACAGCCACGCTTCGACCACCTGCGTGCGGGCAGCCAGGTCACCGAGGGCGGCGAGATCGTCGTCGTAGGCCGAAGTCCCGACGGTACGGCGGAACTTGTCCAGCAGGGTGCGGGCCTGGGTGCTGAGGACGAAGCCGTTGGGGCCGCTGGTCAGCTCCTCGAAGAGGTAGGCGGCGGCGAGCGCCTCGTCGGTGGCCCCGGAGACCGATGCCGGGTCCTTTCCTGCCCGGAGGCCGATCGCGTGGGCGAGTTCCCTTTCGAGGTCGGCGATGGCGGGGGCCAGGCCGAACGTCTCCCGGGCGCGCGCCAGGGACACCGCACGACGGGTCCACGACGCGCGCTCGTCGGCGGTCGTGCCGTGCGCCCAGAACAGCTGAGCCGTGGCCCGGGCGGCGGGCCCGTGGCGCAGGAGGGCCGCGCCCTCGTGCAGGCGCAGCAGGGCCGCGAGGATCAGGACCGTGTCGTGGTCGTGGACCCCACGCTCGTAGCCCTCGTCGTGCGCCGCCTCCGCTGCCTGGCGGACCAGGGCGGGCAGGTCGGCGTCGGACAGGGCCGCCGGGCCGTGCTCGTCCAGGAGGCGGGCCGCGAGGTGCTCGGCGCGGTAGACCTCGGGGGACTCGGACGGCAGCGGGCGGTCCCAGTAGGGGCGGGTGGCGGCGAAGTCGGGGTCGGTGACGGGGGCACGGTAGTCCGTGCCGGTCAGCGCGAAGGCGAGACCGTCGCCGTGGGGAACCAGCGTGAGGTCGAGGGGCTGGGAGTTGACCGCGAACCGGTGGCTGCCGAGGCGGATCGTGCGGCCGTCGTCGGTGTAGAGGTCGTTACGGTCACGCAGGGAGCGAAGTGCCTCCTGGCGGGCGGACTTCAGCCGCCCCTCCAGCTCCTCCGCCCGCACGTGGTCGCCGAGTTCACGGAGTTCGTCCGCGACCCGGCGGACTTTGGAGGTCATCGGGTCGGAGGTGAAGTACGTGGCGACGGCGTCCGCGTCGGCGAGCGTGGCCGCGCGCCGGGCCACGGTGTGCAGGACCCGGGCTGCCGAATCGGCGAGTCGTTCGGCGCGCCGGGCGCGGGTGTCGGCGAGGGTCTGCTTGCGAGCCGAGAACGCCTCGTGGACCTCGTCGCGCTTGTCCGCGAGTGCGTCCAGGAAGTCGTCGAACTCGGCGAACCGGGACTCCAGATTCTCCAACTGCACCAGTATGCGGGCGAGTTGGTCGTCGCATGCCTCCGGGCTGTCGGCGGCCGCGAGAGCACCGGTGACTGCCTGGCCGAGCAGCGCGAACTCGGCGGCGAACTCGGCTCGTCCCTCGCGGTCGAGCAGCGCGCGGCGTCGGCCGTCGAGCGTGGCGCGAGCGCGGTTGGCGCCGCCGAGGACCTCGGCGATGCGCTCCAGGATGGAGGTGCGGACGGTGGCGTCGCCGATGTCGAGCCCGGCGACGACCTCGGTGACCGTGTGCAGCCCGCCGGCGAGTTCGTCGAGGCGAGCGGCGACGGGTGCGGCCTCGGCGACGGTGGAGATGGCCTCGGCGTCGGCGACGAGCCGCTCGATGGTGACCTGGTGGTCGTGGAAGGCGTCGTCACGGGCGAGGTGGGTGACGGCCCGCTGCCCGAAGGTGGCGAGATCGGCCTCGACGCCGGTGGCGAGTTCGTCGATACGGGCGGTGTCCGCGTACCGCAGGTCCTTCAGGGTCAGCAAGTGGCCCTGGGCGTGTCGGAGTTCGGTCAGCCCGGCGACCCAGGCGGTGGCGTCCCGCGGGGCCTCGCCGCGCAGCCGTCGTGCGACGGTCGCGGTGCGCGCGGCGGCCTCGGCGAGTGCGTCGGCGGCTTGCCGGGTGAGGGTCTGGACGGTCTCGAACTCGCCCAGTACCTGCTCGGCCGTTGCCCGGACCTGCTCCAACGGTGTGTGCAGATCGCCGAGTTCGGGCTCGGGCAGCCAGTGGTAGGAGTCCGCCGTCCGCACGCAGGCCGCGACCAGGGCCTCGTACACCTCGGTCGTCGGGGTCGTCTCGGTGACGGCGCGGGTGAGGGACAGGCAGTCGGAGATCCCGCGGACGAGGTCGGCGTTGCCGACGCGGGCGAGCCGGCCGGTGCCGACGGGCTGGGCGGCGGCGTGGGTGTCGGAGACGAACGGGGAGTTCCACCGCTGCACGGGGTGCACGCGCTGCGGCTCGTCGCCGTCGGCGCGCAGGACCACGAGCGAGCCGTCGCCGAAGAGGGCCCAGCCGTGGCAGGACAGCGGAGTGCTGACCTCCTTGCGGATCATGTTGTACGGCAGCAGGAGGCTGCGGCCCTCGCCCCGCGCGTGGAAGGCGAACAGCACGTCCTCGCCGTTCGGGGAGCGGACCGCACGCTCGAACTCCAGGTCCGTGGTGTCGACGGCGTCGAACGTCTTGTACGTCCCCGTGGCGAGGCAGTAGCCGCCGGGAAACACGATCCCCTGGTCCTCGGGCAGCCGACGGCACGCCTGCCCGATGCCGTCGAGGCGGACCACGGTCTTGGTGAGGGTGTTGTACACCAGGAAGCGGTGCGCGTCCTCCTTGTAGGGACGGATCCGCAGCAGGATCAGGGCGCCGACACGGGCGTAGGCGATGTCGGCGTCGGCGAGGGACTGCAGCGGCTCGTCGACCGGCTCGGCGTAAATGCCCTCGCCCGTCTCGGTGTTGTCCTCGACCTTGATGGTGAGGGTGCCGCCGACCGTCTCGACGAAGATCTCGCTCTCGACGCAGACGTGCGGGTGCCGGCCGAGGATGTGGTCCTCGCGGGTGGTCTGCCGCCACTCGAAGTCGTGGGAGGGCGGGAAGACGTGGTCGCGTTCGCCGCGGGCGTCGAGGAAGCGGGGCCGGCCGTCCGCGGCCAGGGCCCAGCGCAGCACGCGGATGTCGTCGGCCTTCTCACCGGTCTGGAAGACGGCCAGCAGCATGCCGTCGACGCGGCGGAGCTGGAGCAGGTGGGCCTGGCGGTAGTAGCGGTACAGGGCGGTGAACTCCCGCCGGAACGCGGAGTCGTCGAGCAGCCCGGGGACCGCGTCGTCGGGCAGCCGCTTCAGGTCGCGGTCGTGCAGCGCGAAGACGTCGCCGACGATCGTCTCCGGCTTCAGGCCGAGGAAGACGTTGTGGCCGAAGAGCAGCACGTCACCGACGGCGACGATGTCGCGGGGCACACAGGCGTGCTCGGTGCGCAGCCGCTCGGTGCCGGCGAGTTCGAACCGGATCGAGCCGAACTCCTCGATGCGGCGGGCGTTGAGTGCCTCGGCGCGGCGGGCCAGCTCGGCCGCCTGCGCGGTGAGCCGGTCGCGCAGCACCTCGTACGCGCTTGTGTCCAGGCCGGTGGTCATGGGTCCTTCCAGGAGGTCGCAGGGAGACCGTGGCCCGCAACTACCGCCCCCCGTGCGGCAGTTGCGGACCAGGCACCGGGGTCAGCCCTTGGCGTTGCCGTTGAGGGCGACGAGGGAGGTGTCGGCGAGACCCAGCTCGCCCGCCTTGTCCAGCAGCTGCTGGAGCTGTCCCGAGTTCGCGCCGCCCGACTTCATGAGCTTCATCAGCAGCGCCGAGACGGTCAGGTTCTGCACGTCGGCCGTGGAGACCTGGCCGAGCATCCGGCCCAAGTCGTCGGTGAAGCTCGCCGTACCGTCCAGCCAGGGCCCGGCGAGCGCCTGGGCGGTCTCGGAGTGCTGGACGAACCCGTCGAGACCCTTGCCCAGCGCGATCGAGGAGACCAGGCGGTCGAAGAAGACCGAGTCGCCGCCGACGATGTTGATGTCGGCGTTCTCCAGACCGGTGGCGAGGACCGTGGCCTGCGCCTCGGCGACCTGCCGCTGCACGTCGAGCCCGGCGAGCCGGACGTCCTTCTCGGCCTCCAGCCGCAGCCGGTACTCCTCGTGGGTACGGGACGCCTCGTCGAGCGCGGCCATCGCCGCGGCCTTCTCGGTGAGACCGGCGGCCTCCGCCTTGAGCTTCTCGCCGATGCCCACGGCCTCCGCGAGCGCCTTGGCCCGCGAGCCCTCCGCCTCGGCCCGCATCCGCGCCTCGGCGGCCTCGGCCTCCGCCCGGCCGGCCTTCTCGATGACCTCGGCCTCCTTGTCGCGGACCTGGACGGCGGCCAGGCCCTCGGCGGCCGCCTCCGCCTGAATGCCCTCAGCGAGCCGCAGCTTGGCCTGCGCGTCCAGGTCGGCGGTCTTCAACCGTGCCTCGGCGAGGGTGAGTTCCTCCGCCGCACGGTGGGTGGCAGCCTGCTCGGCGGCCTCCGCGGCCTTGATGTCCTTGACCAGCCTCTGCTGCGCCTCGGCCTCGGCGGCGATGATCACGGACTGCCGCGACCGCTCCGCCTCCTCCACGGCACGCAGCTTCTTGATGGACTCCTCCTGCTCGGCGACCGTACGGTCCACCGCGACCCGCTCGCGGATGACCTCGGCGATCTCCCGCTTCTCCGCCTCGACCTCCTTCGAGGCCGCGATCCGGGTCAGCTCGGTCTCCCGGTCCCTCGCGATGACTTCGAGGAGACGGTCCTTCTCGATGCGCTCGCTCTCGATGGCGATGACCCGCTCGCGGTTCTTCGCGGCGACGGCGACCTCGCGGGCCTGGTTCTCGCGCTGGACGCCCAGCTGCTCTTCCGTCCTCAGGAAGGCGGACTGCGCCCGCAGCCGCTCCTCCTCCACCACCCGCGCCGTCTCGGCCTCCTCGCGCGCCCGGACGGTCTCGATCTCCCGCCGCTGCTTGATCTCGGCATCCACCTGGCGCCGTTCGAGCTCCAGGATGGCCTCCCGGGCATCGACGTTCTGCCGGGTGATCTCCTTCTCCTCGGTGCGCTGCGCCTCGTTGGTGGCCACGTGCTCCACGACCGTCAACTCGGTGATCTTGCGGATGCCTTGCGCGTCGAGGACGTTGGCCGGGTCGAGCTGGGTGATCGGCGTCTGCTCCAGGTAGTCGATCGCCGCGTCCTCCAGGTGATACCCGTTCAGGTCGACGCCGATGACCTCGATGATCCGGTACCGCAGCTCCTCACGCTTGGTGTACAGGTCGGTGAAGTCCAGCTGCTTGCCGACGGTCTTGAGGGCCTCGGAGAACTTCGCGTGGAACAACTCCTGGAGCGTGTTCCGGTCGCTGGCCCGCGCGGTGCCGACGGCCTGGGCGACCTTGATGACGTCCTCGACGGTCTTGTTGACCTTCACGAAGAACGAGATCCGGATATCGGCGCGGATGTTGTCCCGGCAGATCAGCCCCTCCTTGCCGGCACGGGTGATCTCGATGGTCTTCACCGAGATGTCCATCACCTCGGCCTTGTGCAGCACCGGCAGCACGACTTGTCCGGTGAAGGTCACATCGACCTTCCGCATCTTGGACACGATCAGCGCCTTGCCCTGCTCCACCTTGCGGAACAACCGGGCGACGACGAGTACGACGAGCAGGCAGGCGGCGACGAGCACGCCGACGCCCAGGATCATGGCAGTCATGGATACGTCCTTGAGGCGTAGCGGAGTTGAGGCGGAAGGTAGGTACGCGGAGAGGGGAAGGGGGGGGCGACGTCCGCGGCTCAGGCCGCGGGATGCCACGGCCCCGGTTCGTCCGGGGAGAGGCGGTGCAACCGCCGTACGATCCAGCAGGTGGTGGGCCAGGCCACGAACAGCGCACCCACGGGGACGGCCAGGCGCAGCAGCCCGGCGGCCGGTCCCTGCGGCGCGACCGTGGTCAGGGCGATCGTCGCCCCGACGCTCAAGGCCCAGGCGACCACCGTCAGCAGCGTGAAGGCGACCGCGACGGGCACGCCGCCCAGGCTCTGCGCCGGCAGGTCCACGTCCGCGTCGAAACTGTCGGGGGCGGCGACGCCCACGGCGACCAGCAGCCAGAAGCACACGGCCACGACGAGCGCCGCGGTCAGCAGGATCGTGGGAAGCCCCGTGGCGGCAACCAGAAGGGTTCGCATGTCCCGATCCCCCCTCACCTGAGCGTTCCGCCGTGCTGTCCTCGCCCCATGCTGGCCGACCGGCCCACGACCGTGCATTGCCGGATCCCGGCAGTGTTCGACGTGTCCTGCATGCCGGAGCCTGCAGCGAGAGGGGGCGACATCGTCGGCGCTCGGCCACCCGCCCGTGACCGAGCGCCGGAACATCGGTGTGCTTCTGGCGGCGCTCTCCTCAGCCGCGGGTCTGCCACGCTGTACGCCGGAGTGCGTCGAGAGCGGAGGAGGCCGGGGTGACCGGGCGCGAGGTACCCGACGAGTATCTGGAGGGGTACGCCCGGATACTGGCCGAGGCGAGCCGGACCGGCCGCCGGCTCACCAGGGACGAACTGGAGTCCCTGCGGGGCAGGGGGGAACGCGCCGCCGAGGCCGGTCTCGGACTACGGGCCCTCGTCCGCCGCTATCTGACCGCGACCCGCGAGAGCTGGCCCACTCTGTCCTCCTCGGAGGCCGACTGCGTGCTCGCCGCCGTCGAGCAGGCGATCGACGCGTTCGCCGAGGGCCACGAGCGGGCGCAAAGGCTCGCCGTACGCCAGGAGGAAGCCGTGCGGCGGGAGTTCATCGACGACCTCCTGTACGGCCGCAGCGACCTGGGCCGCCTCGCCGAGCGTGCCGAACGCTTCGGGCTGCTGCTGTCCCGTGCCCACGCGGTCGCCGTGGCCCAGGGCAGCCAGCCGGTGGAGGACACGCATCCGGCGACCCGTCAGGTGGAGAGCGCCCTGATCAGCAGGTTCGGCGAACGGCGCATTCTGCTCACCACCAAGGACGGGCGCCTGATCTGCATCGCGCCCGGAGAACAGGGCGACGTGCTGGCGTTCTTCGCCAAGCAGGCGCACGCGGCCACCGACGGGGGACAGGTCGCCATCGGACGTGCCCACCCCGGTGCCGGCGGAGTCGTCCATTCCTACGAGGAAGCCCTCAACGCCCTGGACCTGGCCGAGCGGCTGCACCTCCACGAGCCCGTGCTCCACACGTCCGATCTCCTCGTGTACCCCGTCCTGACCCGTGACCGGCAGGCCATGGCCGACCTCGTGCACAACACTCTGGGCCCGCTGCAAAGCGCCCGGGGTGGAGCTCAGCTGTTCGTCGACACACTGACCGCGTACTTCGACTCCGGCTGTGTCGCGGCCGAAGCGGCCCGGCGACTGAACCTGAGCGTGCGGGCTCTGACCTACCGCTTGGAGCGCATCCACCAGCTCACCGGCGCCGACCCCGCGAATACCGTGCACCGGTACACCCTCCAGACGGCGGTGATCGGTGCCCGGCTCCTGGGCTGGCCGCACGACGACGTCTGACCGCGGCGCACGCCCAAGGCCGCCGAGGTCACGCGCCGACGCGGCCGGTCTCCTTGGCGGTTGGGGTGGCCGGGGTGTCGTCGTCCACACCGACGAGGTCCTCGACGTTGAACAGGCGGGCGATCGGCACGTCCGTGGAGCTGTGGGCGATGATCGAGAAGGCGATGCACACGGCGATCAGCGTGAACGCCTCCTCGCCCTGCGGGATCCCGGCCTGGAGGACCAGCAGCCCGTAGACCACCGACGCGAAGCCCTTCGGGCCGAACCAGGCCGCGACCCACTTCTCCCGGCGCGTGAACCGGGTCCCGATCAGGGACAGCAGCAACGAGGCCGGACGGATCAGCACGATGGCGAGGACCACCGCCACGTAGCCGCCGAAGGACAGGTCCCCGAACAGTGACGGCGTCAGCAGGGCGCCGAACACCAGCAGTGCCGCGAACTTGGCCAGCTCCGCCAGCGCCTCCCCGAGCGGCTCGAACGCCTCCTTCGCCTCCAGCGAGCGCGCGGTGAGCACCGCGCCCGCGGAGAACGCGGCGAGGTAGGGGTTGGCGTGCGTGAGGTGGCAGAGCGCGTAGAGGATCACGCCGATCGCCAGCGGCAGCAGCGGCTGGAGCTTGGGCTCGGCGCCCAGCAGCCGGAACCGGACGAGTTCGATCACGACGAAGGGGAGTACGAGGCCGAAGACCAGGCCGAGGACCAGCTCCAGCGCGATCTTGCCGAGGTCGGCCTCGGCGTGTCCCGTGGTCGGGCCGGCCGCCGCGATCAGGATGAGCACCACCGGCAGGGCGAGCCCGTCGTTGATGCCGCTCTCCACGTTCAGCAACTGCCGCAGTTTCGCCGGGACTTCCTTGCGGCCGACGATGGCGGAGGCGAACACCGGGTCGGTGGGCGCCAGGACGGCACCGACGAGGAAGGACGTCGTCCAGTCCAGGCCCACCAGGAAGTGCGTGATGAGTGCCATGCCGACGAACGCGAGCGGCAGGCCGAGACCAAGGGCGCGAGCCGGGTTCCGCCAGTTCTCGCGCAGCTTGGGGAAGGAGACGTGCATGCCATCGGTGAACAGCACCGCGAACAGCGCCAGATCGGCTGTCACCGTCACGATCTCGCTGTCCGGCGTGATGTGGATCAGCCCGAGGAAGCCGTCACTGACGAGTGCGCCACCGACGAGGAAGAGGAAGGAAGTGGACAGCACGGTCCGGGCGGCAAGCCCCGACAGCAGCACCGCGATGAGCAGCGCCACCCCGAACACAACGATGAGCACCATGATGTGGACCCCCGATCGGCAAAGACACCTCTGTCAAAGACGCCGACCAGACTTCCCGGCACACCGCGGGGAACCTTACACGTTCTTGACGCGGCACCGACAGGTTTGTGATGTGCAGCCCGGGGGCCCGCAGATTGCCGGGGGTCGGCAGCTGACCGAAGCGGCCACCGCTTGCAGCAGGGCGTGGTCGCGGCGGATGAGGTCCGGCGCCGAATCGATGGTCGACGGGACGGTGCGGAGGGACTTCGGCTCGGTAGAGCGCCGTGGAGCACGGTAGAAAGGACACATGCCGGAGCGCGAGGTCCCCGCGGGGGCTGTGGACGATGTCGACGCGGTCACCCGTGCGGTGCTGACCGCTTCCCGGCTGCTGGTGGCGGTATCGGCCCGCTCCCTCGCCGATGTCGAGGAGCGAGTGACGCTGCCGCAGTTCCGGATGCTGGTAGTGCTCTCCACCCGCGGGGCGACCAAGCTGGTCGCCCTCGCCGACCTGCTCCAGGTGGCGCCGTCCACAGCGATGCGGATGGTGGACCGGCTCATCGCCGCCGGGCTCGCCGACCGGCAGGCCAATCCCGACAACCGCCGCGAGACCCTGTTGCGGCTCACCGACGAGGGCCGGCGCACGGTCGCGGACGTCACCGCCCGGCGTCGCGCCGAGATCGCCACGATCGTCGAACGGCTCACTCCCACGCAGCGGCTGGCGCTCGTGGAGGCCCTGGCCGCCTTCAACGAGGCCGGCGGAGAACCCCCGGCTCCCGCCGCGGACGACGTCGTGCCGCACCCGCTGGGCTGGGCAGTGGACGCCCCGGCCGCCCGCCACGCCTGACCGGGATCCGAGCCG
Source organism: Streptomyces sp. NPDC002784 (assembly GCF_053592135.1). Taxonomy (NCBI): domain Bacteria; kingdom Bacillati; phylum Actinomycetota; class Actinomycetes; order Kitasatosporales; family Streptomycetaceae; genus Streptomyces; species Streptomyces sp. NPDC002784. Next base: position 15,960 of record NZ_JBSFVD010000039.1, read on the forward strand.
CCCGGCTCCGCGCGCGGTGCATTTTGCATAATGCAAGACATGGCTGACGTGTGGCCGGTTGCCTGCTCCCGGCAGTGCACGCTGTCCGCCCGAGACGCCGGAGCGCCGTGCACCTGAGGATGATGGGGAGGAAGCCGCATGCACCGCCGACGCCGCCCCCCGCCCGTGCCGGAGCGGTACCTGATGCTGCATCTGCGGAGCACCGTATGGGGGCCGGCCGAGTTCGTGGGCCTGCCGCCCCGGTGGCTGACCGTGGAGGGAATCCTGGCGGGGTGCCTGGGGGCGGGTGCGATCGTCGGCAGCGCGGTCGCCGGTGCCTGGTACGGGGTTCCCGGGCTGAGGCACGGCGAGGGCGGCCTCGTGTGTGCCGCCGCGCTCGTCGTCTACCTCAGCGTGCTGCGGGCCGGACGGGCGCTGGTCGGCATCGTCGCCGTGCTCGCGGTCTGCCTCGCTCTGCAGGCGCCCCAGGCTGCCGCGGGTGTCGTGCTGGCCGAGCGGGGGCGGGTGCAGTCCGCGCTGGTGACCTCGGTCGAGGGCGGACCGGGCGCCGTCTCCAGCACGGGCCGCTATCTGTGTTCGGTGGCCGATCGCGACGGCGTACCGCTCGAGGTCCGCATCTGGCGAGGCTGCGAGCGGACCACCCGGCCCGGCGACAAGCTCGCCGTCGTGCACGATCCGCGAGGCCATGTGCCGCCACGCGGCGTCGAGGCCGGAGGGCCGCGCCCGGGGCCTTTGCGGGGCCTGGGCGGCTGGGCCGCCGCGCTCGTCGCGGCCTGCGTCGTCGCGGTCGTACGCTCCTACCGGCTCTCCCCGGCCGTCTCCGGCCCCACGGGCCAGGACAGGCCGGTCGCCCCACCACCTGCTCGCTGATCACCGCACGGCCGGGCCGGGCGAGGGCGTCGGGCTGGGGCGGCGGGATGAGTCGGTTCTCGGCCAGCTTGGGCGGCCGAGGTCATGGCCGAGTGGCTCACCGGCCGGGCCGGGCCGAGGAGTCGGCGCCGATCCGCCGTTGCCGGAGGCGGCGTTGCCGCAGCCGCAGCGGCACCACCGCTGCGATCAGCAGACCGACGAACACGAGCAGGGCCATCGCCGGGCTTACGGCGTCCAGGGCGTCGGCGATGGCGCGCTGGACGGTGCCCGCCGCGTCGATGACCGGGTCCTGGACCGTGGGGTCGTCCTGGACGCGGATCTCGTACCAGCCGTAGTAGGCCACGTAAACGCCCACGAGGAGGAGCAGTGCGCCGCCGAGGCGGGGTGCGAACGAGCCGATGCGGCGCAGGCGGGTGACGGCGGTGGCGCGGGTCAGGGCGACGGTGAGCGAGGCGATGCCCACGATCAGCCCCATCCCGCCCGCGTAGGCCGCGAACAGGGCGACGCCCTCGCCGGTGGAGCCGCTGCGGAAGGCGGAGACCACGATGGCGAGGAACGGTGCGATGGTGCAGCCCAGTGAGGCGGTGGCGTAGGCCATGCCGAAGAGCATCATGGAGGGCAGGGAGCGGGTGACGGTGGGCGCCCGTCGGATCTTCGGCGCCAGGGTGGGCAGTTGCCGCCCGGCGAGCATCCAGGTGCCCGCGATCGCCATGAGCAGCCCGAAGCCGATGGTGAACCAGGGCAGATGCTGCTGGACCTGACCGGCGACGGGCTGCACGGCGAGGCCGAAGATGCCGAACAGCGCGACGAAGCCGGCCGTCATCGCGGCGGTCGCGAGCAGGGCGCGGCCGATGGAGACCGCGCGGCTGGGGGAGTCGTCGCCGAGGACGAGCAGGGACAAGTAGGCGGGGAGCAGGGCGAAGCCGCACGGGTTGACGGCGGCGAGCATGCCCGCGCCGAGGGCGAGGGCGAGAGGCAGGTCGGACATGGGGTTCAGCCGGTGAGCCCGGCGACCTTGTCGCCCAGGCCCTCGCCACCGGGCAGGACACCCTCGTAGACGGTCTTGCCGGCCTTGTCGAGGATGACGTAGCGGCTCTGTTCGGTGACCTCGAACCGCTTCCAGAGGGCACCGTCCTCGTCGGACAGATGGGGGAAGGAGGCGGTGTCCGTCTCGGCGACGAAGTCCTTCATGGCGGCGTTGGTGTCGAGGCCCGCGATGCCGACCACGTTCGCCTTGCCCGCGTAGTCGGCGGCGACCTTCGCGGTCTCGGCGGCCTGAGCGCGGCACTTGGGACACCACGGCGCCCAGAACCACAGCACGGTGGGCTTGCCCGCGAGTGTCTTGCCGTCGAAGGGTTCGCCGTCCACGGTGGTGCCGGAGAAGTCCAGCGCCTCGGGAACCGCGCTCCCCGCGCCGCCCGCGTCCGACGGGGAGGCCTGCCCGGCGGCGGTGGAGGCCGGGGAGGAGGCTGTCGGCGCCGAGTCGCCTCCAGAGCCGGAACTGCCGTCCGACCCGCAGCCGGTCATGGTCAGCAGGGCGGCGGCCAAGGCGGCCGGGACGAGGGCGCGGGCGCGCATGAGGACTCCTCTGGTTGTGGACTGCTGCGACTGTAGGTCTCCTGGGCCTGGCAGGGCAGGGCGGCGATCTTACGGTTCGATGACGTCGGCTTGCGGGGTCCTCACCGGCCTGCATCGCGTGATGCAGGCCGGCGCGGGCTTGCAGGTCGGTGGCGGAGAGTGGCCGGTCGCCGCATCCGACGGCGTCGATGGAGGCCACCGCGTAGCCGTACGCTGCGGTTTGCCGGGCCTGGGCCACCAGCCGGGCTTGCGCCTTGGGCAGGCCGTTGTTGTGGGCCATCAGGACCAGCGGAGCCGGTCCCGATCCAGGCGTCCACAGGGTGCCGGGGATCTGGCCGAGGGTGATGGACGCGGGCGCGTTGCTGCTGCCGACGACACCGGGCGCCCCGACCCTCGCCGAGGTGGCCGCAGACCCTCCGCGCTGACGCCAGGGCCGGAGTCGGTCAACCGGCGGTCTTGACGGGTGCGCTGCTCCGTCCATGCCGGCGACCGCTGAGTTCGACGTCGAGCGTCTCCTGAGCCACCCGCATGCCCTCGGCGTGCACGGGATCCTGCAGACGCCGCCACACCTCGTCCTCAGCGACGTCCTCGACGTGGCTGGTCACCCACCAGATGTTGCCGAAGGGGTCCTTGACCCGCCCTCCGCGCTGTCCGAAGGCGCTGTCCGACAGGGACGTGACGACCTGGCCGCCGGCTTCGACGGCACGTGAGAACGCTGCGTCCGCGTCGGCGACGAAGACGCGCAGCAGGCTCGGCATGGGGGGCCAGTCGGGGCGTCGGTCGAAGGCCAGCACAACGGTGTCACCGACTCGGATCTCCCCGTGCCCGATCAAGCCGTCCTCGGTCCGCACCCGTGCCAGTTCCTCGCCGTCGAACACCTGCGCAATGAAGTCGAGCAGGGCCCCCGTGTCATCGGTGACGACCCAGGGCGCAACGGTGGTGTAGCCCTCCGGCGCGGTGCTGTTCTGCTGGGACATCGTGGTCCTTCCGCTGATGTTGGCTGACGACAGCGACGGTAGGAGCCGAGTAGGTCACGTTCCGTCCTAGATGACAGGGCGCGGCACCAATGGTCCCCGAAGTTGAACTTCGTCTTGGCAGTGGGCAGTCATGGGGTTAACGTGCCTCGACCGTGTTCTCCCGAACCGTCGATCTGCCTGTTGAACTGCCGTGAGAGGACCAGTATGTCCGCACGTCACAGAGTCGCGGTGACCGCCACCCTGGCCGCCGCTGCACTCGTCTCCCCCCTGCTCGTCGCCGGACCCGCCACCGCGGACGCCGACAACGCGAGCTGGTCACATCGGGGTGACGCACTGGCGAGGAAACTCGTCAAGGAGTCCACAGCCACCAACGCCTTTCGCCACCTGAAAGCCTTTCAGGCGATAGCGGACCACAACGGCGAAACCCGAGTGGCCGGTAGCAGGGGCCATGAATTGTCGGCCATCTACGTGGAGGCGGTGCTCAAGGCCGCCGGCTACGAGGTCTCCCGGCACGCCTTCGACTTCGTCTACACCGACGACATCGCCGAGTCCCTCACCGTGGTCTCGCCCACGCCCCGCGACATCCCCATCCAGCTGATGACGTACACCGTCAGCAGCCCCGAGGGCGGCGTCACGGCGGACGTGGCCGTCGCTCCCGTGGACGCCGACGGCACCAACGGCTGCGAACCCGCCGACTTCGCCGCCGGCGCCTTCACCGGCAAGATCGCCCTGATCAAGCGCGGTGGCTGCACCTTCGCCGCCAAGCAGGCCAACGCCCACGCGGCGGGTGCGGTCGGCGCCGTGATCTACAACAACACCGAGGGCGCGCTCAACGGCACCATGGGCGACGCGACGTCCGGCAAGATCCCCACCGGCGGCATCACCCAGGCCGACGGCGAGGCGCTGGCCGCCGAGGCGGCCAAGGGCCCGGTCAAGGTCACCCTCGACATCCGCGAACTGCGCGAGAACCGCACGACGTTCAACGTCGTCGCGGAGACCCGCGGCGGCGACGAGGACAACACCGTCTTCCTCGGAGCGCACCTGGACTCGGTCTCCGACGGCCCGGGCATCAACGACAACGGCTCCGGCTCGGCCGGCATCCTCCAGGTCGCCCAGAAGCTGGCCAAGTCCCAGCACAAGATCAAGAACAAGGTGAAGTTCGCCTGGTGGTCGGCCGAGGAGTTCGGCCTGGTCGGCTCGGAGGCGTACGTCGCCTCGCTCACGGAAGAGCAGAAGAAGCAGATCAAGCTCTACCTGAACTTCGACATGATCGCCTCGCCGAACGCCGCCTACTTCGTCTACGACGGCGATGACTCCGACGCCACCGGCGCCGGCCCCGGCCCCGAGGGCTCGGCCCAGCTGGAGAAGGGCATCAACGACTTCCTCGACTCCAAGAACATCCCGCACGAGGGCACCGACTTCACCGGCCGCTCCGACTACGGCCCGTTCATCGAGGTCGGCATCCCCTCCGGCGGCACCTTCACCGGTGCGGAGGGCATCAAGACCGAGGCGCAGGCCGCGAAGTTCGGCGGCCAGGCGGGTGTGGCGTACGACGTGAACTACCACGCCCCCGGTGACGACATCGACAACATCAACATGCGGGCGTTCGACGTCAACATCGACGTCATCGCCGATGCCGTCGGCCACTACGCGTACGACCTCGCACCGCTCACCCAGCCGGTGGAGTCCGTCCCCACGGACGGTGACTCCGGCAGCGGCGGCGGCCTGCACGACGGCCACGCGCACGTGACCGAGTAGACGGTCCGCGGACCGGTGTGGTGCGGCCCTCGTCAGGGGGCCGCATCCGCGAAGGGAGCCCCTTGCTCCGCGAGGAAGCCGGTCAGCTCCTCCAGCAGCGCCTGGGGGCGTTCCTCGGGCGGGAAGTGGCCGCTGCCGTCGATCACCGCGGAACGTACGTGCGGTGCGATGGGGCGTAGGGCGTCCGCCAGTCGGGTGCCGACGTTGTGCTCACCGCCGACCGCCAGGAGCGGCATGTCGAGGTGGCCGCCGGCGTCCGCCCATTCCCGGTTGGTGCGCCCGTCCTGGGCAGGGTGCGGTAGTGCTCGAATCCGGCACGCAGGGCCAGTCGTCCCCGGTAGGTGGCGGTGACCGCGTGGATCGTTCGATCAGCGCGAGTCTTCGCACCCGGTCGGGGAAGAGCCGGGCGAAGGAGACCGCGCCCATGAGCATTTGCGCGCCGACGAGTTCCTTGCCGTGGCCCGCTTCACCGTCTGTCCGTCCGCCTACCAGCGGCCCTCACCGGTCACCACCCTCGCCCAATGGCGGGCCTTGGGAGAGATCTACCGCGCGGAACGCCTGGCCTGGCATTACATCGTCATGCGCGATGCCATCCGGGCCGGCACCGAGGGCCCGGCCGAGGCGGCCGTCGACCCGGCCGTACGGCAGCTGCCCGAACTGGCCGTACTGTCCCGGCCCGAGTTCGATTCCGCCGTACGCGACGCGCTGCGTGCCCTGCGCCGTCACGACGCCCTCGCCGCCAACCCCCTCAACCGCAGCCGCCTCGTCCTGCGGAACGGCGGTGACCTCAAGGAGGTCCTCACGCGCGTGGTGGAGGCGCTGCCCCGAGAACGCGGCGGCGAGAAGAGTCGTACGGGTCGCCGAACTGCTCTGGCAGCACGAACTGAGCGGCACGCCGCTGCCCGTTGCGGACGCGCCGCCCGTGTGAGGAGCACGGATCTCACGTCAGCGGGTGAGGTCCGCAGCCGCGCCCCGGGCCTCCAGGGCCCGCCTCAGGGCGCGCAGCGCGTAGTAGGACCGCGACTTGACGGTGCCCAGGGGAATGCCCAGGTGTTCGGCGGCCTGCGCCGCGTTGAACTGGCCGTAGTAGAGCAGGCAGATCACCTGGCGCTGCTGTTCGGGCAGGTCGGACAGGGCGTCCAGGATCAGTCGGACGCGCAGCAGTTGATCGGTCGGATCCGGTACCGACAGGTTCAGGGTGGCGAGCGGCGTGCAGTCCGCGGGGCGCCGCCGTTCGGCGCGGTGGTGGTCGATCGTCAGGTTGCGCACGGTGGTCCACAGCCATGGTCTGACCTCGGACGCGTTCATGCCGAGGGCCGAGGCGTGCTTCCAGGCGCGCAGGGCCGCCTCCTGGAGGATGTCCTCGGCCCGGTACCAGTCGCCGCCCAACAACCGGGCGGCGTACCGCAACGTCGATCCTCCGTGTCGCTCGTACAGCTCGCCGATGAACCGGGCACGCTGCTCGTCCGCAGTGGTCAACAGTGGCATGGGCAGAGCAGACCAGCGCCCGGAGGGATCAGTCCAAGACCGATATGGATCAGAGATCGATCAATTTTGCATATCGTCCCTGTTCGGCGCGCCAGTCGGCTGCGCGTGGTGGCGCGTGACCGTCACAGAACAGTGACGCGTGGCCTTCTTTTCAGGCGCCGTCATGAACTCTTCGCCCGCCGACGGCGTGGAACCAGCGGGCCGGCGCATCCGCGTGAACGGCCGTGATCTGTGAAGGGACGCCACATGCGAGTCACCACGACGAAGATCTGGACCCGTCGCTCACTGCTCCTCGCCGGCGCCACCGCGGCCCTGGCAGGCGGCCCCGCCACGCCAGGGGTCGCTCGCGCCACCGAGCGGCGGGACTACGCCGTGCGATCACTGCGGGCCCTGGAGCGCCGGCACGGAGCCCGGCTCGGGGTGTTCGCCTGGAACACGGTGTCCGGCGAGACGGTGAGCCATCGGGCCGACGAACGGTTCCCCATCTGCTCGGTGGCCAAGACGCCCGCCGTCGCCGCGGTGCTCCGGGACCTCGACCGGGACGGAACGTTCCTCGCGAAGGTCATCCGGTACGGATCGGACGACGTCACACGGTCCGGGTACGCCCCGGTCACCGGACTTGCCGAGAACCTGACCCACGGGATGACGGTCGAAGACCTGTGCGCCGCGACCATCACCCACAGCGACAACACCGCCCTGAACCTGCTGGTGCGAGAGTTGGGCGGCCCGGCCGCCGTCACGTGTTTCTGCCGTTCGCTCGGTGACGAGGTGACCCGCCTGGACCGCTGGGAGCCGGAGCTGAACTCGGCCGAACCCGGCCGCGTCACGGACACCACCTCCCCGCTCGCCATCGGCAAGACGTACGCGCGGCTCGTGCTCACCCGGGCGCTCGCCTCCGCCGACCGGGAACGCCTGACGGGGTGGCTGCTGGCCAACACGACCGGGGACAACCGGATCAGGGCGGGCCTGCCCTCGGGCTGGACGGTAGCGGAGAAGACGGGCACCGGCGAGTACGGCACCACCAACGACGTGGGGGTGGCCTGGACGCCCAAGGGGGAGCCGGTCGTGCTGGCGGTCCTGTCCACCCGGCCGGAGCCCGAGGCGCCGGCGGACGAGCCGCTGGTCGCGCGGGCCGCGGCTGTCACCGCCGAGGCTCTCGGCTGAGCGGGGCTCTCGCCCGCCCGAGACCTTTTCTGGAATCTCAGTCCAAGTGTTAGATTTGCAGTCCAGATAGTTGCCGGGCGGCGAAGGCGCCTGTCATCGGGAGGCGTGGAATGCCGTACCCAGAAGTCAGCGAAACCGACGATCACCCCTATCCGGTCGCCCGCCGCAGCGGGGACCTGGTGGCGGTGTCCGGGCGGCTGGGGGTGGACGAGGCGGGAGTGCTGGTGCCGGGCGGCTTCGAGGCCGAGTGCGCCCAGGCGTTCGCCAACCTGGACGAGGCGCTGCGGTCGGTCGGCGCGACCCGCGCGGACGTGGTCCAGGTCGTGGCGTACCTGACCGATGTCGCCGACCGGGACCGCCTGAACGTCGCCTACGGGAACTTCTTCGACCGGCCCCGGCCCGCCCGCTCCTGCGTGGGCGTGGCGGCGCTCCCGTACGGAGCCTGCGTGGAGATCGAGGCACTCGCGCACCTGCGGACGTCCGCCGGGGCCACCGATGCCGTCTGAGGAGCGGGTACGGGAGCAGGACGCGATCCTCGCCGCACTGGCCCCGGTGGCCGGCGGCCTCGCCGCCACGCTGGGGTCCTTCTGCGAAGTGGTCCTGCACGACTTCCGCCGTCCGGAACGCTCCGTCGTGGCCATCGCCGGATTGGTCACCGGACGTCAGGTGGGCGGGGCGATGAGCGAGATCGGCATGGGCCTCGTCGCCCGCGGGGACGAGGCCGCCGACGCGGCTCCGGTGCCCACGACCACCTTCGGCAACGACATCGACTCCGTGGTGGACTCCCTCGTCGACACCCATCAGTTGCGCCAGGGCAAGCCCTGGAGCGCCCTCGATCGCGACGAACGCCTGCGCCTGTTCGCCGCCTTGGACGCCGACGGCGTCTTCGCGGTCCGCGGCGTGGCCCAGCGGGTCGCCGAACGGCTCGGCATCTCCCGGGCGTCCGCGTACACCTACCTCGCCCAAACCAGGGCCACCGCTCCCACGCCGCCCCAGGACGGCACCGGGCGCCAGCACACCCATCGGAACGGAGAACGGACATGACGGTCACCCTGACCGACGTACAGGACGCCGCCGCGCGGATCGAGGGAGTGGCGCACCGCACCCCGGTGCTGCGCTCGCGCACCCTGGACGCCCTGGTGGGCGCCGAGGTGCACGTCAAGTGCGAGAACCTGCAGCGCATCGGCGCCTTCAAGTTCCGCGGTGCCTACAACGCGGCGTCCCGGCTGTCCCCCGAGCAGGTGGCAAGGGGCATCGCGGCCTACTCCTCGGGCAATCACGCCCAGGCCGTGGCGCTGGCGGCCCGTGAACTCGGCACCACGGCGGTCATCCTCATGCCCGAGGACACCCCGCGCTCCAAGGTCGAGGCCACGCTCGGCTACGGCGCCGAAGTGGTCACGTACGACCGCTACACCGGAGACCGTGTCGCCATCGGCGAGGCGCTCGCCGCCGACCGCGGGCTCACCCTCATCCCGCCGTACGAGCACCCCGACGTCATCGCGGGCCAGGGCACCGCCGCCCTCGAACTGATCGAGGAGGTCGGCGACCTCGACGCCCTGGTGGTCCCGGTCGGCGGCGGCGGGCTGATCGCCGGCAGCGCCACCGCCGCCAAGGGGCTGCTGCCCCACATCAGCGTGATCGGCGTCGAGCCGGAGGACGGCGACGACACCAAGCGCTCGCTGGAAGCGGGCCGGCGTGTCTCCGTCCCGGTGCCGCGGACCATCGCCGACGGACAGGCCGCGGACATCCCCGGAGAACTCACCTTCTCCCTCAACCAGAAGCTCGTGGACGACATCGTCCTGGTCAGCGACGACGAGATCCGGGACGCGATGCGCTTCGCCTTCGAGCGCATGAAGACGGTCATGGAACCCAGTGGCGCCACGCCCCTGGCCGCGCTGCTGGCGGGCCGGATCGATCCGCTGCCCCGCCGTGTCGGAGTCATCGTCTCCGGCGGCAACATCGACGCCCGCCGGTTCGCCGAGCTCCTCGGCTGACACCTACGCTTCCTGCGGGGGAGTGGCGAGGGCACCGAGGCGTACAGGGCGTGCAGCAGCACCACCCACGACGACTCGCGCAGCGGGTCCCGGGCGACGACGTCCTCGGCTGCGGCAACAACCCGCGCGTAGTCGCCTTCCGTGTACAGCACGCGCGCCCGCAACTCCTGGGCGTGCGCGCGCAGTTCCCACATCCGGTACGACTCGCCCTGGGGGAAGCGGCGGCCCTGGGCGTCGTAGAGCACAGCGCTCTGCTTTCCCAGTGCAGCCGAAGCGGGCCGAGCACGTCCACGCGCAGAGCCGCACCGGCACCGGGTCGGGCGGCGTGCGCTTCGCGTGCGGTCGGCCGATACGTTCCGAGCATCTGCACGGTCCCGGTCACTTGCTTTCCCCTTGCCGGCGGTCACCCTGGCGAACAGCATCGTCGCCTAGGGCACTGTTCACACGGCAGACCGATCACGTGCTGATTGCCGGAACAGGGTCCTGTCCTGTCTCCCCGAGCCTGGTCAGGGGGCTGGGTCCTGGCTGCTGACCATCAGTTGAGAGCAGAGGGTGTCGTAGGCCCATCGCTCCCACTTCTCCGGCGGCCAGGCGCGGTCGCGGGTCAGGACCAGGAAGAGTTCGGGGCTGAGCAAGGCGTAGATGATGTCCGCCGCCTCCGCGGCGGAGAGGGTGGGGCGGGCGCCGGGCTTCTCGGTCAGGGCCCTCGCGGCTGTCGAGATCACCGTGTACCGGGGGTTGGTCTGCTGGGGCCACAGCTCCCGGATTTCTGGGTTGGTCGCTGCCGCGGCGCGGACCATCTCGTCGATGGCCGCGACACGTTCGAGCGTCCGGCGGGTGCCGGCGACCAGCGCGGCCAGGGCGGACTCGGCGGTGGCCGCGGTCGTGACCTCCGCGAACCACGGCCGGTCCAGCGTGGGCACGGGGTCGTCGTCTCCCGCGATCGCGACATCGACCAGTTCCTTGAGCAGGGTGGGCTTGTTCCGGAAGACGAAGTAGATCGTCTGCACCGCCACACCCGCCCGGTCGGCGATCTCCTGCAGCTTGGTCGCCCCGTAGCCCTGCTCGACGAACAGGTCGGCGGCCGCGTCGATGATCCGCCGCCGTGTCTCTCGGGCCTTGTCGTCCCGCTTTCCCTTGACCTCAGTCATGACTGGAGTCTATATCTAGAGTTCAACTCTAGAGGTCAACTCTAGTCAATGGAGGGTGAGAGTCATGCACGCCATCGCCAACCGGCAGCAGGCCGAGGCATGGAACGACTGGGAGGGCATCCACTGGGCCGAAGACTCCGAGCGCTACGACGCGATGATGGGCGCCTTCAACGCACCTCTGTTCGCCGCTGCGGGCATCGCGGCCGACGACCGGGTCCTAGACGTCGGCTGCGGCACCGGCCAGACGACACGCATCGCCGCGCGGCAGGCGTACGACGGTTATGCCGTCGGAATCGACCTGTCCGCGCCCATGCTCGAACGCGCCCGACGCGACGCCGCCGCGGAGGGCAGCGGCAACGTCACCTTCGAGCAGGGCGACGCCCAGGTGCATCCGTTCCCCGGTAGCGGGTTCGACGTCCTCCTCAGCCGCGGCGGCGTCATGTTCTTCGCCGACCACATCGCGGCTTTCACTCACCTCAGGCACACGCTTGCGCCGACGGGTCGACTCGCGTTCCTCGGCCCGCAGCCCGGGGGCCCGGACAGTGCCTACGCCCGTGCGACCGCCGCGCTCTCACCGTTCCTGCGCGAGGCATCCCCCGCCGCCAGGGGTATGGGCTCGCTCCTGGACCCCACGCGCATCCGCCACGTCCTCACCGCCGCAGGGTTCACCGACATCGACGTGACCCCCGCCGAGGCTCCGATGACTTTCGGTGCCGACGCGGGCGACGCCGTCGACTTCCTCTTCGCCATGGGCCCCACCCGCTACAACCTGCGCGAAGTGAACCCCGAGACCGTCTCCCGCATCCGTGCCGAAGTGCATGACGCGCTCACGGAGTTCGAGACGCCCGACGGGGTCCGCATCCCCGGGTCGGTCTGGATCGTCACAGCTTCCATGGGGCACGCCCTTTCGCCCAAGTAGTTCGTGGTTCATACGTGACCCGGACCGTCCTCGCCGTCGAACGGGTTCAGCGACACACTGGCCTACGACGGCGGGTGCCTTCTTGAGGGCTCGCAGGGCGTAGCGGGGGCGCGCCTCGGCGACGTCGAGACCGAGGGCAAGAGCGTGCTTCCAGGCGCGCAGGGCGGCTTCGTGGGGGATGCGGTGATCGAGATGGGCGTGGCGGAACTCCGGCACCTGCTCACCGGTGCCGAGCGCGACCTGGCCGACTTCCTCACGCTGGCAGCCGACTGGTCCTCCAGGCATCTGCCTGGCCATAGCGCTCCCGTCGCAGCGGCCCTCGCACGCCTTCTCGGCCTTCCCGCGCCTGCCAAGCCGTCCGAGCCGTAGGTGTCTCGGCCGCATCCTCCGCCGTGCCGTCACCTCCGCGGCCGACCGACCCCCTCCGCGAGCGGTTCCACCACCTGGCCGAGCAGATGCAGCGGCCCGGCCGTCACTCCGGCCTCCTCCACGGCCCGCCAGTAGGCAAGGGCCGTAGAAGCGTCGACCAGGCCCCGTACCAGGGGCACATCCACGCCGGAGGCGTGCAGCAGGGACTCCGCTCGGCAGGACGCCAGCGTCCCCGCGACCCCGTACGCGGCCTCGGCCACCGCGACCGCCTCGGGAAGCCCCGCCGCCAAGGTGCGCCGGGTGTCACCGACCGTCAACAGGCCCCCGCCGACCACAAGTACATCCCCCCGATCCCGCATCCTCGCCAGCGCGCGATCCGTGGCGAAGCAGTGCGGGAAACTGTCGTCCACGACGACGGCACCCGGCCGCAGCCGGTCCACGTCGATGAGGTCCCGGTGCCCGCTGACCGCCGCGACGACCAGCCCGGCCCCGTACACGGCGTCGGGCAGATCCGGGTCGGAGACGTGGACGGCGACTTCACCGGCCAGCCCGCGTTCCCGCAGCGTGCGGGCCAGTGCCCCAAGACGTGGACCGCTGCCGGGCACGTCGCACAACACGAGCCGGGCGGGCGGCCGTTCGGCCAGGGTGAGCAGCAGCTCCAGCGACGAGGCGCCGATCGAGCCGAGCCCCACCACGGCCACCTCCAGGTCGGACAGGTCACCGCCGGTCGCGGCCAGCGCGGCGTGCACCGTGCTGACCACGGAGACGACGGTGGTCGCGTGCCCGGTGGTGACGGACGCCGCCGCGGCCCGGTCGGCGCGCAGCACGTCGAAGCCGTAGCCGGTGAGGGAGGGGATCATGCCGGCCAGCGAGACGCACCGGGCGCCGAACTCGGTAGCCGTCCGCACGGCTCGCACGGTGTGCGTGACCAGCGTGCGGTCGGCGGCGAGTTCGTCGGCGAAGAGCGGCAGCGCGACGAAGCCGGACCGGCCCAGCGGCGTGGAGGTCGTCTCCAGCAGCCGAGGCTCGCCGCCCGGGAACAGCAGGCGGCGGACGTCCTCGCGGGCCGAAGGGGTTTCCGGCAGACCCGCGAGCCGGGCCAACTGGGCGGGAGCGGGGAGATAGCCGACGAGTGCGGCGTCCAGGTCCTGACCCTCGCTGCGCGGGGCCCGCCGTACGGGCCGGTGCTCGGGGGCCGGCACGGTCCGGACGAGCCGGTCGCGCAGCCCGTCGGCGAACTCGGCGAGCGCGTCCGGACCGAAGGCCGCCGCCGCGCCCCGCACGGTGATCCGCAGCCGGTCCCCGTCGGGCCGCACCGCGAGGAACACGTCCGTCCCGGCCGCGGGCGGAGTGAAGCCGCTGTCTGCCTCCTCGTCCCAGGACACGGCCAGCACCTCCCCGCCCCGCGGGCCCAGCGCGCCGAAGTCCAGGAAGGTGAAGAAGAACTGCGACGTCAGCGGCAGCCCGCTGGTGTCACGCGGTACGACGTCCTCGTGGACGCGGGCGGCGACCGTCTCCTCCACCACCCGGCGCACCCGGGACGCGACATCGCCGCCCTGGGGCGCTGTCACGCCCGGTCCGAAGGGGCGGACGGCGACGGCGGTGGCGTACGGCCCGAAGACGCGGTGGATGTCAGGCAGGGGGTGGTCCCGGCCGGACACGGCCACGCCGATGACCAGGTCCTCCTGGCCGGTGCGGGCGGCGAGCGCCGCGTGGTAGGCGGTGAGCAGCGGCGCGTACAAGGTGGCGCCCGCGTCGGCGGCCAGCTTGCGGAGCGCACCCGTGACGGTGGCGTCCAGGTCGAAGCCGTGGGAGTGGAACCCCAACCCCGGTGACGGAGGCATG
>NZ_JBSFVD010000040.1:0-28357 GCF_053592135.1 Streptomyces sp. NPDC002784
TTGGAGGTGGAGGGGCGGCTGGATGTGGGGGTGCTGGAAGCGGCGGTCAATGACGTCGTCGCCCGCCATGAACCCCTGCGCACCCTGATCGGGGACGACGACGGATCGCCCCGGCAGCTCGTGCACGACCCGGCGCCGGATCTGGTCCGGGTCGCGCGGCGGGACGTCTTGCCCGAGGAACTGGAGGCGGTGCTGGGCGAGGCGGTGACGTACCCCTTCGACCTGGGTGCCGAACTGCCGGTGCGGGTGGATGTGTTCCGGTCCGGGCCGGAGCGGTGCACGGTGCTGTTGCTGGTGCATCACATCGCCGGGGACGGCTGGTCGCTGCGGCCGCTGCTGCGGGACCTGACCGAGGCGTACGCGGCGCGGCAGCGCGGTGAGGCTCCGCGGTGGGCGCCGCTGCCGGTGACGTACACCGACTACGCCCTGTGGCAGCGGGACCTGCTCGGCGAGGAGGACCGGCCGGACAGCCTCGCACACGAACAACTCGCCTACTGGCAGCGGACCCTGGCCGGCATCCCGGAACAGCTCGCGCTGCCCGTCGACCGGCCCCGGCCCGCCGAACCCAGTTATCAGGGCGACATGCGGCACTTCTTCGTCGGACCGGAACTGCACCGGGCCCTGCTGGGTCTCGCGCGGGAGACCGGGACGACGCTGTTCATGGTGGTGCAGGCCGGTCTTGCCGCGCTGCTGACCCGGCTCGGCGCGGGGCACGACATCCCGCTCGGCTCCCCGGTGGCGGGGCGGACCGACGACAGCCTGGAGGAACTGGTCGGGTTCTTCGTCAACACCCTCGTCCTGCGCACCGACACCTCCGGCGACCCGTCCTTCCGTGAGCTGCTGGCCCGGGTCCGAGCCGCGGACCTGGCGGCGTACGCCCATCAGGACCTGCCGTTCGAGCAGCTCGTGGACGCGGTCGGCGCCGAGCGGTCCATGGCGTACAACCCGCTGTTCCAGGTGATGCTGGCGCTGGACAACAACGCCGACACCACCGCCGAGCTGCCGGGGCTGCGGGTGCGCCCGCGACCCGTCGGTACGCGGGCCGCGCGCTTCGACCTCACGGTCGGGCTGAGCGAGCGGGTCGTGGGCGACCTGGGTGCCGAGGGCGTCCAGGGCAGCGTGGAGTACAGCACCGACCTGTTCGACGCGGCGACCGTCGACACCTTCGCGGCCCGGCTGCTGCGGCTGCTGGAGCAGGCGGTGGCCCGGCCGGACGTGCCCTTCGGTGAGCTGGAGATTCTCAGCGACGAGGAGTACTCGGCCCTGGGCGCGGCCGGCCGGCCGGAGGCGGGCGCCGAGCTGACGGCGCCCGCGCTGTTCCAGGAACGGGTCCGGGAGGCACCGCATGCGGTGGCCGTCACGGCCGGACGCGAACAGCGCACGTACCGGGAGCTGAACGAGGCCGCCAACCGGCTGGCCCGGGTGCTGATCGAGCGTGGGGCAGGACCGGACACGGTGGTCGCGGTACGGCTGCCCCGGGGACCCCGGCTCGCCGAGGCGCTGCTCGCGGTCCTGAAGTCGGGCGCCGGGTATCTGCCGATCGACCCGGACTATCCGGCCGGCCGGATCGCCCACATGCTCGATGACGCCCGGCCGGTGCTGCTCGTCGGCTCCCCGTCGGACACCGCGGTGCCCGTCCTCGACCTCGACGCCGAGGACACCCGCGCCGCCCTGCGTGCGGCGTCCCCGCGCGACGTGGCCGACTCCGAGCGCTCCGCACCCCTGCGCCCCGCCCACATCGCCTACGTCATCTACACCTCCGGCTCCACCGGCCGCCCCAAGGGCGTCGAGGTACCGCACCGGGGCGTCGCCAACCTGGTCGCCGCCTCCCAGGAGGAGCTGGGCGGGGTCGGTCCCGGGAGCCGGGTGCTGCAGTTCGCCTCGCCCAGCTTCGACGGGGCGTTCTGGGAGATCGGTGCCACGCTGCTGGCCGGTGGCTGCGTGGTCATGCACCCCACGGGCGCGTGGAATGCCGCCGAGGACCTCGTTCCGCTGGTGACCTCGCAGAAGGTGACCCATCTGGCGATCCCGCCCTCCGTGCTGGCGATCCTCCCGGACGACGCGCTGCTGCCCGACACCACGCTGTTCGTCGTCGGCGAGGCCTGCCCGCCCGCGCTGATGGCGCACTGGGCACCGCGCTGCCGGATGCTCAACTCCTACGGCCCGACCGAGACCACCGTCTCCGCGACCGTCACCGAGCCGCTCTCCGGGGGCGGTACCCCGCCCATCGGTACCCCGATCCGGGGCGTGCGTGTCCATCTGCTCGACGAACGGCTGCGACCGGTGCCGCCCGGTGTGGTGGCCGAGGTGTACATCGCCGGCGCGGGCCTGGCCCGCGGCTACCGGAACCGGCCCACCGCCACCGCCGAACGCTTCGTGGCCGACCCCTGGGGCGCTCCGGGCAGCCGGATGTACCGCACGGGCGACCTCGCCAGGCGCCGCACGGACGGCCAGCTGGAGTTCGTCGGCCGGGTGGACGAGCAGGTCAAGATCCGCGGGTACCGGATCGAACTCGGTGAGATCGAGACCGCGCTGGCCGCCCACCCGGGTGTCGCGCGGACGGCCGTCGCCGTGCAGGCGGGGCCGCGCACCAGCCGCCTCGTCGGCTATGTCGTACCCGCGCGCGGTGCGGACGTCCCCGACGGCGCCGAGCTGCGGGCCTTCGTGGCGCGGACGCTGCCGGACTACATGGTCCCGGCCGCCTTCGTCACCCTGGACCGGCTGCCGTTGTCGCCCAACGGCAAGCTGGACCGGGC
Organism: Streptomyces sp. NPDC002784; assembly: GCF_053592135.1. Lineage (NCBI taxonomy): Bacteria > Bacillati > Actinomycetota > Actinomycetes > Kitasatosporales > Streptomycetaceae > Streptomyces > Streptomyces sp. NPDC002784. The sequence goes on from NZ_JBSFVD010000040.1 coordinate 2,757, forward strand.
CGCCCTGCCGGCACCCGAACCGGTGGCCGCCGTCGACGGGCGGGCACCGCGCGGGGCGGTGGAGGAAACACTGTGCGGCATCGTGCGCGAGGCGCTCGGCATGCCCGACGCCGGCGTGGGGGACGACTTCTTCGACCTGGGGGGCGACAGCATCACCGCCATCCAGCTCAGCAGCCGGGCCCGGGCCGCCGGACTCGCCCTGTCGCCGCGGGACGTCTTCCGGCACCGCACGGTCGCCGCCCTCGCCCGCGTCGCCACCGAGACCGGCGCGGTGGTGGAGGCGGACGACGGCACCGGTGAAGTGACGCCGACGCCCGTCATGCGGTGGCTGCGCGGGCTCGGCGGGCCCACCGACGGCTTCCATCAGTCGATGCTGCTGCGCACGCCCGCGGGCGTACGGCAGGACACGGTCGCGGCCGTGCTCCAGACCCTGCTCGACCACCACGACATGCTGCGGCTGCGGCAGGACGACGAGGGGCGGCTGATCGTCCCGCCGGTCGGCTCCGTCCGGGCGACGGAGGTGCTGCGCCGCGTCGACCGCGGCACGCCCGAGCGCTGTGCCGAGGAGACGGCACGCACGGTGGGCGAACTCGCCCCCGGTGAGGGCCGTACCGTGGCCGCTGTCTGGTTCGACCACGGCCCCGGCGAGGCGGGCCGGCTGTTCCTGGCCGTGCACCACCTCGCGGTCGACGGTGTCTCCTGGCGCATCCTGCTCGAGGACATCGCCGAGGCCGGCCGGGCGCTCGGCGAGGGCCGCGAACCGCGTCCGCAGCCCGTCGTCACCTCCTTCCGGCGCTGGTCGGAGCTGCTGGCAGCCGAGGCCGACAGCACCCGACGCACCGCCGAACTGCCGCACTGGCTGCACACGCTGGCCGAACCCGCGCCGCTCGCGCCCGGCCTGGACCCGGTGCCGGGCAGGGATGTCACCCGCACGCTCCGGCGCCGCGCCGTGAGTCTCGATGCGGTGACCGGCCGGGCGCTGCTCACCACGGTCGCCCCGGCGTTCCACTGCGGTCCTGACGAACTGCTGCTCACCGCACTGGCGTTGGCGGTGGCCCGCTGGCGCCGGGACCGGGCCGCCCCGGCCGACGGGCTGCTCGTCGAACTGGAGGGGCACGGCCGGGCGGACCTGCCCGGCGCGGACGTCTCGCGCACGGTCGGCTGGTTCACCAGCGCGCATCCGGTCCGGCTCGACCTGGCCCACACCGACCTGGACGAGGCGCTCGCCGGTGGACCGGCCCTCGGTGACGCCGTGAAGGTGATCAAGGAGCAGGTGCGGTCCGCGCCCGGCGACCGCATCGGCCACGGCCTGCTGCGCCACCTCAACGCGGGCACCGCGCCCCGGCTCGCCGAACTCCCCGTGCCGCGCCTGGGCTTCAACTATCTCGGCCGGCTGCCCTCCGGTGGTCCTGCCGCCGACTGGACGATCGACCCGGCCCCGGGCGCCTTCGGCGGCGGCGCCGACCCGGACCTGCCGGCGGTGCACACCCTCGCCCTGAACATCGTCGCCGAGGACTGCCCGGAGGGGACGGTGCTGCGGGCCGGGTGGACCTGGCCGGGCGCGCTGCTCGGCGAGGACGACGTGGCGGCCCTCGCCGATACCTGGCTCGCGGTGCTGGCGACGCTCGCCCGGCACGACGCGGGCGACGCCGGGCGCACCCCGTCCGACGTCCCGCTGGTCGGCCTCAGCCAGGACCAGCTCGACCGACTCGAAGCAGCTTGGAGGTCCCCGCGGTGAACCACCGGTCCGGACTGAGCGACGTCCTGCCGCTCTCCCCGCTCCAGGAAGGCCTCTTCTTCCACAGCCTCTACCACCGGGACGGGCCCGACGTGTACGTCACCCAGCTCGTCCTCGATCTCGCCGGGCCACTCGACGCCACGGCTCTGCGCCGGTCCGCCGAGGCCCTGCTGGTGCGCCATCCCCATCTGGGCGCGGCGTTCTGGACGGAGGGCCTCGACCAGCCGGTCCAGGTCGTGCCGCGCACGGTCGAACTGCCGTGGGAGGAAGTCGACCTGAGCGGCCTCCCGGAGGGGGAGCGCACGGAGCGGGCGGAGGGCTTCCTCGCCGCGGACCGCGCCCGCCGCTTCGACCTCGCGACGCCTCCGCTGCTGCGCGCCGCTCTGCTCCGGCTGGCCCCGGACCGCCACCGACTGATGCTGACGGTGCATCACATCCTGCTGGACGGCTGGTCCACACCTGTGCTGGTGCGCGAACTCCTCGCGCTCTACGACACGGACGGCGTCCCCTCCGCCCTGCCACCCGCCCCGCCCTACCGCGACTATCTGGCCTGGGTGGCCCGGCAGGACGGGGAGGCTGCCCGCGCGGCCTGGCGGGCCGAGCTGGCCGGGGTGGACGAGCCCACCCGGATCGCCCCAACCACCTCAGCGCCCGCCCCGAGTGTGCCCCGGCGCCGTACGGCCGACCTCGACGAGGACCTCACCCGGGCGCTCACCGAGCTGGCCCGCGCCCGGGGGCTGACCCTGAGCAATCTGGTGCAGGCGGCCTGGGCGGTGCTGCTGGGCCGGCTCACCGGCCTCGACGATGTCGTCTTCGGCACCGTGGTCTCGGGGCGGCCACCCGAGCTGCCCGGCGTCGACGACATGGTGGGGCTGTTCATCAACACCGTGCCCACCCGGGTACGGATGTCCCCCGCCGACCCGCTGGCCACGGTGGCGGCCCGCGTCCGCGACCGGCACCTGGCGACGAGCGCGCACCACCATCTGCCGCTCGCGGACGTCCAGCGGGCGGCCGGGGTCTCCGAACTGTTCGACACGGTCGTCGTCTTCGAGAACTACCCCACCGGATCCACCGCCCTCACCGCACGAGAGCTGACCGTCACGCGTGCCGTCGGCCATGACGCCACCCACTACCCGCTGATGCTGGCCGCCGTCCCCGGCACCCGCCTGCACCTGCGCCTGGACCACCGCGCCGAGCTGATCGACGACGAGCGCGCCGAGGAGATCCTGGCCGCGCTGCGCACCGTGCTCGCCGCCTTCGCCGCCGATGCCGACCAGGCCGCCGGCCGCGTCGAACCGCTGCCGCCGGCCCGCCTGAGGCAGGTCCTGACCGACTGGAACGACACCGCCCGCACGGTGCCCGACACCACCCTCGCCGCTCTCCTCGACGACTCCTTCCGCCGTCGTCCGGACGAGGTCGCCCTCGTCTTCGGGGACGAGGAGCTGACCTACGGCGATCTCGACGCGCGGGCCTCACGGCTGGCCCGGTACCTGATCGAGCGGGGCGCGGGACCGGAGCGGATCGTGGCGCTCGGGACCGACCGGTCCGTCCTGCTGGTCGTGGCCCTGCTCGCCGTCGTCCGCACCGGCGCCGCCTATCTGCCCGTGGACCCGGACTACCCCGCCGAGCGCATCAGCGGCATGCTCGCCGACGCCCGGCCCGCGCTGCTGCTGACCGACAGCGCGGCCGTCGGCCGCCTGCCCGCGGGCGACTGGACCGTCCTCGACGAACCGGACCTCCAGGACCGCCTCACCGGACACTCGGCCGAGCCCCTGGCCGTCGCGGTCCCCGGTGACACCGCCGTCAACGTCGTCTACACCTCCGGCTCCACCGGCCGCCCCAAGGGCGTGATCGGCACCCAGCGAGGCCTGGTCAACCGGATGGCCTGGTTCGCGGAGCTGTACTCCTTCGAGGCCAACGACCCGGTGTGTGCGAAGAGTTCGATCAGCTTCATCGACGGCACCGTGGAGATCCTCCAGACCCTCGTGCACGGCGGCCGCGTCGTCCTCGCCGACGCCGCCACCGCCAAGGATCCGGCCGCGCTCGCCGACCTCGTCAGCAAGAGCGGCACCCGGATCCTGACCGCCGTACCGAGCCTGCTCCAGGCGCTGCTGCACGAGGAGGAGACCAGCGCCGAGGGCGCCGGGCGGCTCGCCTCGCTGCGGCTCGTGCTCAGCAGCGGTGAGCCCATGCCACCCGGGCTGCCCGCCCGCCTCGCCCGCTGCTGCCCCGACGCGCGTCTGATCAACTTCTGCGGCTGCACCGAGGTCAGCAGCGAGAGCCTCTACGCCCACTGCACCGTCCACGACCGGTCCATCGGCCGCCCGCTGTGGAACACCCGCGCCCACGTCCTCGACTCCGCCCTGCGCCCGGTGCCACCGGGCACGCCCGGCGAGCTCTACTACGGCGGTGCCGGCGTCGGACGCGGATACCTGGGCCGGGCCGCCGTCACCGCCGAACGCTTCGTCGCCGACCCCTTCGGCCCGCCCGGGGCGCGGATGTACCGCACCGGCGACCTGGTGAAGTGGCGGTCCGACGGCAGCCTCGCCTTCCTGGGGCGCGCCGACGACCAGGTCAAGGTGCGCGGGGTACGGGTGGAGCCCGGTGAGGTCGAGGCCGTTCTCCTCGCCCACCCCGGAGTCGCGGAGGCCGCGGTGGCGGTACGGGACCGCGCCCTGGTCGGCTGGGTCGTCCCCGCCCGCGGCGGCGACCCGCTCGACCCGGTCGCCCTGCGCCGCCACGCCGCCGACCGGCTGCCCGCGGCCATGGTGCCGGGCGCCCTGGCCGTCGTGGCGGAGCTGCCGCGCACCCCGAACGGCAAGGTGAACCGGCGTGCCCTGCCCGCCCCCGACGCGCGGGCGGCCGGGAGCGCACCGCCGTCGGGGCCCGAGGAGCAGGTGCTGTGCGAGCTGTTCGCCGAGGTGCTCGACGTGGACCGGGTCGGTGCCCAGGACGACTTCTTCGCGCTGGGTGGGCATTCCCTGCTGGCCACCCGGCTCGCCGCCCGGGTCCGCTCGGCACTCGGCGTGGAGGTGGGCCTGCGCACCCTGTTCGAGGCACCCACCCCGGCCGGGCTCGCCACCCGGCTCGGCGGCGGCGAGGCACGCGACGCCTGGTCCGTCCTGCTGCCGCTGCGCGCCACCGGCACCCGGCCCCCGCTGTTCTGCCTGCACCCGGCCGGCGGATTCAGCTGGTGCTACACCGGGCTGTTGCGCCATCTCCCGCCCGACCGGCCGGTCTACGGCATCCAGGCGCGCGGTCTGACCGAGCCCGGCCATGTCCGCGACGGCGTCGACAAGATGGCCGAGGACTACTGCGCCCGCATCCTCGAGGTGCGGCCCACCGGCCCGTACCACCTGCTCGGCTGGTCCTTCGGCGGACAGCTCGCCCAGGCCGTCGCGGCCCGGCTCAAGGCGGCCGGACACCAGGTCGGGCTGCTGGCCATGCTGGACTCCTATCCGCCCGAGGCGCTGCCGGCCGACGAGCCGACCGACCGCGGTGAGGTGCTGCGCTTCCTGTTCACCGAGTACTTCGGCGTCGAGCCGCCGGACCGCGCCGAAGGACCGCTCGACCCGGCCCGCGCCGCCCGGCTGCTGCGCGCCGCCGGACTCGCCGACTTCACCGAGGACCATCTGGCGGCCATCGCGGACGTGCTGCCCGCGAGCGCGTACGCCGCCCGCGCCCACCGGCCCACCCCGTACGACGGCGACCTGCTGCACTTCCGCGCCACCCTGGGCCGGCCCGAGGGGCTGCCCGACGCGGAGGCGTGGCGGCCGCACATCACCGGCCGGATCGAGGCCCACGACATCGCCACCACCCACGGCCGGATGACCCGGTCCGACGAACTCGCGCAGCTCGGCCCGATCGTGCGGGCCCGGCTGGACGCGACCCGCTGACCACCCACCCCCTTTCGACCCGAGGAGCGGTACCCATGAGCAACCCCTTCGAGGACAACGACGCCCGCTATCTGGTCCTGCGCAACGACGAGGGCCAGCACTCCCTGTGGCCGGCGTTCGCCGCCGTCCCCGACGGCTGGACGACCGTCCACGGCGAGGCCGGGCGGCAGGAGTGCCTGGACTACGTCGAGGAGCACTGGACGGACCTGCGCCCGGCGAGCCTGGTCCGATGACCGTTCTCGAACCCGACGGCGCCGTGGCGGTCACGGCCGGCGCGCCCGACCTGGCCGACCCGGCGCTGTACCGGGACGGCGAACCGGAGGCCCTGTGGGCGCGGTTGCGTGCCCGGTCGCCGGTGTACCGCAACGAACGTACCGGCAAGGAGTCCTTCTGGGCCGTCCTCGGCCACCGCGAGGCGCTGGACGTCCTGCGCAGGCCGGAGGTGTTCGCCTCCGGGCGGGGCATGCGGCTCGACGACTCCCCGGGTGCGACGCGGGCGGCCTCGGGGCGCATGCTCATCGTCACCGACCCGCCCCGGCACGCCGGGCTGCGGCACGTCATGAACGCCGCCTTCACCCCGCGAACGGTGGCCCGGCTGCGGCACGCCATGCGGGCCACGGCGACGGAGATCGTCGAGGAGGCGCTGGAGCGCGGCCGGTGCGACTTCGTGGACGTCGCGGCCCGGCTGCCGGTCGCGGTGATCTGCGATCTGCTCGGCGTGCCGCCCGCAGACCGGGCCTTCATGCTGGACCGCACCATGACGGCGTTCGGCCACGCCGGACCCGGCTCGGCGGACCGCGCGGCGGCGGCCCGGGCGCACACCGACATCCTGCTGTACTACGCCGAACTCGCCGAGCTGCGGCGGCGGGAGCCGGCCGACGACGTGATCACCGCGCTGGTCCGGGGCACCGTCGACGGGCGGCCGTTGACCGACGAGGAGATCTACCTCAACTGCGACGGACTCGTCTCCGGCGGCAACGAGACGACCCGGCACGCCACCGTCGGCGGTCTGCTCGCCCTGATGCGCGACCCCGGCCAGTGGGAGACGGTGAGCCGGGCGGACCATCCCATGGAGACCACCGCGCAGGAGATCCTGCGGTTCACCAGCCCGGCCATGCATGTGCTGCGCACCGCCACCGAGGACACCGAACTGGCCGGACGGCGGGTGCGGGCGGGGGACCGGGTGGCGGTGTGGCTGCCGGCCGCCAACCGCGACCCCGCGGTCTTCCCGGACCCCGACCGGTTCGACGCGCTGCGCACCCCGAACCGGCATGTGGCGTTGGCCCCGGGCGAGCACTACTGCCTGGGGTCGGCGCTCGCACTCGCCGAACTCACCGTGTTCTTCGAGGAGCTGACCCGGAGGGTACGGCTGCCCGAACCGGCCGGTGAGCCGGTCAGGGCGGCCTCCAACCTCATCCGCGGCTTCGAGTCACTGCCGGTGCTGCTGCGGGCGCGCTGAGCCCTCGCGCCCGTCCTGCCGCGGCACGGCCGCAGAGGTGGACGCCCCGCCGGTCAGCCCCAGTTCGGCGGCGCGCAGCCCCGCCTGAAACCGGGAGGAGGCGTCCAGCCGCTGCATCACCTCCGAGACATGCCGTCTGTACGTCCGTACGGACATGCCCAGTTCGCGGGCGGCGACCTCGTCGGTACGGCCGGTGCCCATCAGGTGCAGCACCTCCCGCAGGGTCTCCTCCTCCTCGCCGCCGTCCGGAGAGGCGAAGCGTCTCGCGATGCTCCAGTCGGCGGCCCGGCTGAACACGGCGCCGAACAGCGCCCGCAGGGAGTGCACGGTGTGCGGTTCACGGACCAGGACCGAGCGTGAGGTGTCCCGGTGCGCGGCGGGCAGGATCGCCGCCGTGCGGTGCAGCACGGCGAAGCCGGGCAGCGGATGCATCGACACCCGTATCTGGGCGCCGCGCTGCGCGCTGTTCTCCAGACAGCCGAGACGGCAGCCCTCGCCGCCGGCGGCCACGGTCAGCACCCGCACCGGCGCGCCCTGTTCCAGCAGCCACTCCTGGGTCGGCCAGGCGCCGCCGTAGCGGCAGGAGTAGCGGGCGCCGAGGTCGACGTAGCAGAGTTCCGGGGAGGTGCGCCGGGGCTGGGAGCGCCATTGTTCGTGCGCGGCGCGGAAGGCGTCCTCGGTGCGCAGGGGTTCGGTCGTGCGGGAGTGCGGCCCGCGGGTGCCGTCGAGCGCGTGCAGCGCGGACCGGATGAGCGTGTGGGCCTGGGCCAGAGCGGCCCTCACGTGATCGTCTTCGAGTTGTTCGCCGGGGTCTTCGCGGACGGTTTCGCGTATGTGCGGATCTTCGTGCGAAAGGCTGTTTGCCGTAGTGCTCAAGATTCCCCCGTCTTGCGTTCTGTTTCCTCTTGTGTCCGTTCTCTTCGTTCTTGTCGGTGAATACGGATGTGTCCTACATGGTATAAGCCATCAAGATCCGGATGGCTTCTTATGAGCCATCTTGTCGTTACGTCGACATTGGGGAATACGGCGATGACCTGCGGAAACGCGGTTCCCATATGGAATCAAGGATTCCGCGGCGAGGGGGGCTGGTTCTGCGGATTGGCCGATATGCTCGCTCAGATGTTCAGGTTCCGGCTGCTCGTGACCTCGTACGCCGTGTCCGCCTATGGCAATTACCTCAACCTGATCGCGCTGAGCCTCTTCTCCTACGAGGTCACGGGTACCGCCTTCGGTATCGGGGCCGTGATGGCGCTGCGGCTGCTCGCGGGGGTCGCGGCGGGGCCCGCCGCCGGAGCGGTCGCCGCCCGGGTCGGGCGCCGGGCCGTGATGATCGGTGCCGACACCGCGCAGGCCGGCGCCATGACCGTGCTCGCGGTGTGCGGGACGCGGACGCCGTTATGGGTGCTCGGCGGTGCCGTCATGGTGCTGGGGGCCGGGAACACCCTCTTCGGGGTCGCCCTGCGCAGCGCCGTCCCGGTCATGGTCGGGCAGGAGGGCCGCGCGCACGCCAACGGGCTGCTGGTCACCGCCCGTTCACTCGCCACGGTCCTCGGCTTCGCCTCCGCCGCCCCCGTCATCGCCCACGGCGGCTACGGCACCGCCTTCGCCGTCAACGCCGCCAGCTTCGTGGTGTCCGGGGCTGCCCTGCTGGTGCTGCGGCCACGCACCGAGGAGGAGACCCCGAGCCAGGCCGCCGAGGAGGGGCCCGCTCTTGCCTGGTGGCGGGCGGCGGCCGGGGTGCCCGCGCTGCTGCTCGGGCTGATCGCGCTGCGCGGGACGGACGCGCTGGCCTCCTCCTCGCACAACGTCGCCCTGCCGATCGCGGCCGAACTCGCCGCGGACCCCGCGCTGTACATGAGCCGGTTCTGGGTCGCCTGGGCGGTCGGCACCCTGCTCGCCCATCAGGTGCTCAAGCGGGGCGGCACGGCGCGCGGGGAGCGGGCCTTCGCGCTCGGCACCTGCGCGATGTCCTGCTCCTTCGTCCTCGCCTTCACCGGGCTGCCCGCCGTGGCGCTGACGGTGGCCGCCGCGGCGGCCGGGTTCGCCGACGGCTGGACCGAGATCGTCTACACCTCACGCCTGCAAGCCGCCGGGGACCGGGAACGCGGGCGGCTGTTCGGGCTGTCCGCCATGGCGGAACAGGGCGGCTTCGCGCTGGGCACGGTCGCCGCCGCGGCCGCTCTGGAGTCCCTGTCGCCGCTGACCGTCGTCGCGCTCTTCCACGGAGTCGCCGTGTGCGGGGCCCTGGCCCTGCTGCTCGCACTGCGTGCGGGACGCGTCGACCGGAAGGCCACCGGCGTGCGCTACACGAGAGACCAACCGACGTCCAAGGCACCGCAAGAGGGAGAGGGGTCGCATGGAACGCGTACGGGGGACGGCCGTCTGCCGGGGACCTGAGCCGGAACGGGACGCCTCGGATCCGCCGAACGCGGTGGAGGCGCTGCTGCGGGCGGCGGAGTCGGCGCCGGACGCGGGGGTCGTCGCCGTCGGCGCCGACGGGTCCGCGACCCGCCTCAGTCATCCCGAACTCCTCCTGTGGGCCCGCCGGTTGCTCGGCGGTCTGCGGGAGCGCGGGGTGGGGCGCGGGGACGCCGTCGTGCTCTGCGGGCTGCCGCTCGTCGACTTCTTCCCCGCCTTCTGGGCCTGTGTGCTCGGCGGCATGCGGCCCGTCGCCATCGCGGAGCCGCCCCTGCCGGGCTCGCCCGCGCGGGAACGCCTGCTGCACGCCTGCGCGTTGCTGGACAACCCGCTCGTCCTCACCGACGGGACCGGCGTCGCGGGGGTGCGGGTGACGGACGTGCGCGACTGTCAGACCGCCGCGCCCGCGCACGAGTACGTCCACCCGGACGGGGCGGACATCGCCCTGCTGATGCTCTCCTCCGGCAGCACCGGCGCCCCGAAGGCCGCGCGGCTCACCCACGCGGGCCTCGCCGACTTCGCCGCGTCCAGTCGGCGGATCCTGGACGTGCGGCCCGAGGACACCATGGTCAACTGGCTCCCGGTCGACCACAGCGGGGCGTTCCTGCTCTACCACCTGCTCGCCGTCTTCGTCGGCTGCGACAACGTCCACGCGCCGACCGAGCGGGTCCTCGCCGATCCGCTGCGCTGGCTCGACCTGATGCAGGAACACCGGGCGCGGCACGCGTGGGCGCCGACCTTCGCCTACCGGCTCGTCGCCGACGCGCTCGGCGCCGCGGACCCGGACCCGGGCAGGTCCTGGGACCTGAGCGGGCTCAAGACCCTCGTCTGCGGCGGCGAGCAGATCACGCTGCCCGTGATGCGCGGCTTCCTCGACGCGACCGGCGCCTACGGCGTCCGCGAGGGGCACATCGTGCCCGCCTGGGGGATGGCCGAGACGGTCACCGCGGTCACCTACGGCCGTCTCGACCGGCCCGGCACCGTGCACCGCCTCCTCAAGCACAGCCTGGGCGGTGACCTGGTGCGCGCCGGCGCCGCCACGCCCGAGGACGAGACCGTCACCTTCGTCGCGGCCGGCGCGCCCGCGCACGGGGTCACCCTGCGCATCGTCGACGACCGGGGCGACCTCGCCGCCGACGGCCGGATCGGCCGCCTCCAGGTCCACGCGCCGGCCCGGCTGACCCCCGGCTACGTCGACGACCCCGACGCCGACGCGGCGGCCTTCCCCACCGGACGGGACTGGCTGGACACCGGCGATCTGGCGTTCCTCGACGCGGGGCAGGTCGTCATCACCGGGCGCCGCAAGGACCTGATCATCCTCAACGGGCACAACGTCCACGCCCATGAGGTGGAGGAGGCCGTCAGTACCGTGCCCGGCATCCGGCAGGGGGAGGTCGGCGCGTGCGGGGTGCCGGACGCGGAGCGCGGGACCGAGGAGCTGGCCCTGTTCTTCGTCAGCCGGGGCGTTGAGGAGGACGTACGGATCGCGCGGGAGGCGAGGGCGGCCCTGTACTCCCGGCTCCGCCTCACCGCCGCACACGTCACACCCGTCCCGGAGGCGGACTTCCCGCGGACCCCGGCGGGCAAGGTACGGCGAGCCACACTGCGGGAACGGTTCCTCGCGGAGCGGACGGCGCTGGGGCTCGCCGCCCCCTCCCGGCCCGGCGTCGACGTCGTCGCGCGGGTCGTGGGGGAGGAGCTTGGGGGGCTTCTCGGGCGGGCGGTCGACGTGCGTACTCCCTTCTACGAGCTCGGTCTGACCTCCGTGCTCGTCGTTCGGTTGCGGGCTCGGCTGGAGGAGCGGCTTGGGGTGGGGATTCCGCAGACGGTGTTCTTCGAGCATCCGACGGTCGCCGCGCTCGCCGCGCACCTGGGGGACGCGCCGGCGGACGTGCCGTCGGCGCCGGTGGCGGACCCCGGGGGCGCCGACCGCCGTATCGCCGTCGTAGGGATGGCGCTGCGCTTCCCCGGCGCGGACACCGTGGACCGGTTCTGGGCCAATCTGCGGGACGGCGTCGACAGCGTCGGGGTGTTCGGTGAGATCACGGCCGACCGGGTGCCGGTCGGCGGAGTCCTGGACGGGGCCGAGGAGTTCGACGCCGAGTTCTTCGGCATGAGCCCCAAGGAGACCGGGCTCACGCATCCCGCGCACCGGCTGTTCCTGGAGTGCTGCCACCGGGCGCTGGAGGACGGCGGCTACGCGGCGACCGAACCCGGCACCAGGATCGGCGTGTTCGCCGGTTCCGGCATGAACCTCTACGGCCATCAGGCGCCGGGCGAAGCCGGGGCGGCCCCCGACGACCCCGCGACCGGCATGCAGAGCGCGATCGGGCGGCAGCCCGACTTCCTCGCCACCCGCGTCGCCTACCGGCTCGGGCTCACCGGCCCGGCGATCGGCGTGCAGACCGCCTGTTCCACCTCGCTGGTCGCCGTCCACCTGGCCGTCCAGGCCCTGCTGAGCGGGGAGACGGACCTGGCGCTGGCCGGTGCCGCGGCCGTGCATCTGCCCCAGGAGGGCGGCTACCGCCCCCACCCCGGGTCCATCCTGTCGCCCACCGGACGCTGCCGGGCCTTCGACGCGGACGCCGACGGCACGGTCGGCGGCAACGGCGTCGCCGCCGTCCTGCTCAAACGGCTCGACCGCGCCCTCGCCGACGGCGACACCGTGCACGCGGTGATCCTCGGCTCGGCCGTCAACAACGACGGCGCGGGCAAGGTCGGCTTCACGGCCCCGGGGGTCACCGGGCAGGTGGAGGTGGTGCGGCAGGCGCTGCGCCGGGCCGGGGTCCCCCCGGAGACCGTCTCGTACGTCGAGGCCCACGGCACCGGCACCAGGCTCGGCGACCCGGTGGAGTTCGAGGCGCTCGGGCGGGCACTGGGCGAGGGGACCGGGCGTACCGGTCCCTGCGCCGTCGGGTCGGTCAAGCCGAACATCGGGCATCTGGACAGCTGCGCGGGCATGGCCGGGCTCATCAAGACGGTGCTGATGCTGCGGCACCGCACGCTGGCACCGACGCTCCATCTGACCCGGCCCAACCCCGAACTCCGCTCGCCCGCCCTCACCTTGGCGACCGAGCTGCGCCCCTGGCAGGTCGCGGACGGCACCCCCCGCCGCGCCGGGGTCAGCGCCCTCGGAGTCGGCGGCACCAACGCGCACGTGGTGCTGGAGGAGGCACCGGCGCGCAAGGCCGCGGATCCCGAACTCCCGGTTCTGGTACCGGCTTCGGGCACCGACGACGAGGCCCTGCGGTCCTTCACCGACGCCCTCGCCGCACGGCTGCGCCAGGAGCCCGCCCTCGCCGCCGGTGACGTGGCCGCCACCCTCGCCCTCGGCCGCCCGCACCGCGCCTGCCGGGTCACCGCGGTGGGCCGTACCGCCGAGGAGCTGGCCCGCTCCCTGACCGAACGAGCCCCGGAGCGCGCGCCGTTGGGGCCGGTCACCTTCGCCTTCCCGGGCCAGGGCAGTGCGCGCCGGGGCATGGCGAGCGGGCTGTACGCGTCGTTCCCCGCCGCCCGGCGGATCCTCGACCGGTACGGCTCGTTGTCCCTGCTCCTCGACGCGGGGGAGGACGACCCGGTCTGGCCCACCGAGACCGCGCAGGCCGCCCTCTTCGTCCACCAGGTCGCGCTCGCCGAGGCGTGGCAGGCGGCCGGAGTGCGGCCGGCGCTGCTCCTCGGGCACAGCGTGGGGGAGTACGCGGCGCTCTGCGTCGCCGGGGCGATCAGCGTGGAGGACGGGCTGCGGCTCACCGCCCGGCGCGGAGAGCTCATGCACACCCTGTGCCCGGCGGGCGGCATGCTCGCGGTGCGGGGTGCGCGGGAGGAGGTGGAACGCGTGGCGCGAGCGGCGGGGGCTGAACCGGCCGCCGTCAACGGGCCGCGCTCCCACGTCATCTCGGGGTCCCCGGCTTCCTTGGAGGTCGCGGCCCGCCTTCTCGACGAGGCGGGGCTGCGATGGCGGGCGCTGCCCGTGGACCGGGCCTTCCACTCCGCCGCCGTGGACAAGGCGCTGCGCGCATTCCGTTCGTACGCCGAGCAGGTGACGTACCGGCCGCTGCGCACCCCGCTGATCACCACCGCCGACGGTGAACTGCGGCCCGAGGGCTGGACCGTCGACGCCGGCTATCTGATCCGCCAGGCCCGGCAGCCGGTCCGGTTCGACCTCGCCATGGCCACCGCCGTCGATCGCGGCTTCGGCGACTTCGTCGAGATCGGCGCGGGCGACACGCTCACCGGTCTCGGGCGGCACTGCGCGCCGGGCAGCCGCTGGCTGAGCGGGCAGGGCGCGGGAGCCGGGGCCGTCGAGCAGGTGCGCGGGGTGCTGACCGGGCTGGGGACGGCGTACGAGCGGGGTGCGGAGCTGGACTGGCGGGCGATCACGGGGCGCGGCGGGCGGGTGCCGCTGCCGGGGCATCCGCTGCGGGCGCGTCGGGCCACCGAAGTCACCGGCGCGGCACCCTCCGGTGAAGTACTCGCCTCCGTACGCGAGTTGACGGCCTCCGCACTCGGGTGCGAGGTCGCCGACCTCGCGCCGGACCGCTCCTTCTTCGAGCTCGGCGCGGACTCCCTCGCCCTGATGGGGATGGCGGCCCAGCTCGAGAAGCGGTACGGGGTGCGCGTACCGGTGCGGGAGCTGTTCGGATCGGCGGACACACCCGCGAAGCTGGCGGAGCTGCTGGGCGCGGGGGTGACGACGGACCCCGACCCGGCACCGGGCCCCGACCCGGCACCGGGCCCCGATCCGGCACCGGCACCCCGGCCGGAACCGAAACCCGAGCCCGCACCCCTCGCCGCCCCCGCCGCCCCCGTCGCCTCCGAAGGAACGCCCCCCGCCGCCACACCCCCCGCCCTCCACGACCTCTTCGCCCAGCAGCTGAAGCTGGCCCAGCAACTCGCCGACCAGGTAACCGGAGTCATCGACCGCCAGCTCGACATCCTGGCCACCCCACCGGCCCCGGCCCCGGCCCCAGCCCCGGACCCGCACCCGGCCAGGGCCCCGGAACCGGCCGCCACCCCCTTCACCCCCGCCCCCTTCACCCCCACCCCCTTCACCCCCACCCCCTACACCCCCACCACCGGCCCCGACTTCAGCCTCTACTTCTTCGGTGACTATCCCGAGGACACCGCCCACGACAAGTACGGCCTCATCATGGACGCGGCCGAGTTCGCCGACCGCCAGGGCTTCCACGGACTCTGGTTCCCCGAGCGGCACTTCAACTCCTTCGGCGCCCTGTTCCCCAACCCCTCCGTCCTGGCCGCCGCCCTCGCCGCCCGGACCAGCAGGATCCGGCTGAACGCCGGTTCGGTCGTGCTGCCCCTGCACCATCCGGTGCGGGTCGCCGAGGAGTGGTCGGTCGTCGACAACATCTCCGGCGGCCGGGCGGGACTGTGCGTCGCGAGCGGCTGGCACGCCACCGACTTCGCGCTGGCGCCGGAGAACTACGGCCGCCACCGCGAGGTGATGTACGAACGGCTGGCGACGGTACGGCAGTTGTGGTCGGGGCAGCCGGTCACGGTGACCGCGGGCGACGGCGCCCAGGTCGACGTACGGCTGCACCCCCGCCCCGTCCAGGCCGAACTGCCGCTGTACGCGGCGGTGGTGGGCAACCCGGACAGCTACCGGCGGGCCGCCGCCGAAGGGCTCGGTGTCGTCACCAACCTGATGACGCAGACCGTCGAGCAGCTCGCGGCGAACATCGCCCTGTACCGGCGCACCCGTGCCGAGCACGGCCTCGATCCGGTGGCCGGGCGGGTCGTGGTCCTGGTGCACACCTACCTCGGCGAGGACGCGGAGCGGGCCCGGGCGGAGGCGTACCGGCCGTTCGTGGCGTATCTGCGTTCCTCGCTCGCCCTGTTCGACCAGGTCACCAACAGCCTGGGCTTCGACGTGGACCTGGCGAACACCCCGGAGGAGGACGTCGAGTTCCTGCTCGGCCGGGCCTACGAGCGCTACTGCGCCTCCCGTGCGCTCATCGGTGACGAGCGCTCGGCGGCCGGGTCGGTGGAGCGGCTGGTGGCGGCGGGCGCCGACGAGATCGCCTGCTTCGTGGACTTCGGCGTGCCGAGGCAGCAGGTGCTGGCCGGGCTGCCGGTACTGGACCGGCTGCGGCGCCGCGCGTACGAGCCCGGCCCGGCGGTCGCCGTACCCCGACGTACGCCCCTGTCGCCCGCCCAGCGCCGCATCTGGTTCCTCGAACGGCTGCACCCGGGCACCACCATGTACTGCGAGCCGAAGGCGATCCGGCTCGACGGACCGCTCGACGTGCCCGCCCTGCGCCGCGCGTTGCGGCGGGTCGCGGACCGGCACCCCGCCCTGCGCACGGTGTTCGGGGAGACCGACGGGGTGCCCTACCAGGAGATACGGCCCCGGGTGGACCTGGACTGCCCGGTGGACGACCACAGCGGCGCGACCGAGCGGGAGGCGCTGCGTGCCGTCCTCGCCGCCCACGCGCGCGGCGGCATGGATCTCGGCGCGGGACCGCTGGTCACCGCCCGGCTGCTGCGGCTCTCGGAGGAGCGGCACCTGCTCTTCCTGCTGGCCCACCACATCGTCTTCGACTCCTCCTCCACCGCCGTCCTCGCCCGCGACCTCGCCGCCTACTACCGCGGTGCGGAGCCGCCGCCGCTCGCCGAGCCGCCCGCGCCCGCCCGCCCCGGCCCCGAAGAGGCCGCCGCCTCCCTCGACTTCTGGCGCCGCGAGCTGGCCGGCGCCCCCGAGCTGGCCCTGCCCACCGACCGCCCCCGCCCACCGGTCAGGACCGGCGAGGGCGCGAGCCTGACGCACGACCTGGACGCCGGACTCGTCGGGCGGCTGCGCGCCTTCGCCGCCGGGCAGCGGGCCACCCTGTTCATGACGCTGACCGGCGCGATCGGCGCGGTGCTCGGCCGGTTCGGCGGACAGCGGGAGGTGGTGCTCGGCACCGCGGTCGCCGCCCGCCCCGCCGGCGCCGAGGACCAGGTGGGCCTCTTCCTCGACACCGTCCCGCTGCGCGTGGACCTCGGCGGCGACCCGGACTTCCCGGCCCTGCTGCGCCGGGTCCGCGACGGCAGCATGACGGCGTACGAGCACCGGGGTGTCCCCTTCGACGAGCTGGTCGGCGCCCTCAACCCGCCCCGTGACCCGAGCCGCAATCCGCTCTTCCAGGTGATGGTCGAGTACGAGAACGAGGGCGGCGTCGACTTCGACCCGCCCCGGCTGACCGCGGCCCTGCTGGACGTGCCGAGCGAACGCGCCCCCTTCGACCTCAGCGTCTATCTGACCCACCACGTGGACGGCCTGCGGTTCATGGTCGAGTACGACACGGCCCTGTTCGACGAGGCGACCGTGCGGCGCCTGGTGGACCAGGTGGAACAGGTGCTGCGCCGGGCCCTGGACGACCCCGAGGCCCCGCTCGCCGACCTCACGGACCCCGATCCGGGCCTCCTCGCCCGGCTGGGCCGTCTCGACGAACCCGTCCCCGACGTCGAGGACACCCTGCACGGCCTGGTCGAGCGACAGGCGCCGGACGCCGTGGCCCTCGTCATGGCGGAACGGCGGCTCACCTACGGCGAGTTGAACACCGCCGCCAACCGGCTCGCCCACCTGCTGCGCGACCGGGGCGCCGGACGTGGCGCGCGGGTCGCCGTACTGCTGCCGCGGGGGCCGGAGTTGATCACGGCGCTGCTGGGGGTGCTGAAGAGCGGCGCGGCCTATCTGCCGCTCGACCCGTCCGCGCCCACCCCGCGGCTGGCCGCCCTGCTGGCCGACGCGCGCCCGGCCCTCCTGCTGACCTCGGGCGGGCTGCTCGCCCGGCATCCCGGCCTGGGCATCGAGGCGCACCTGATGGAGGACACGGACGCCGGCCTGCCCGGGGAACCGCCCGCCGCGGACGTACGCCCCGAGGACCCGGCGTACTGCATCTACACCTCGGGTTCGACCGGCCGCCCCAAGGGAGTCGTCGTCCCCCACCGGGGCCCGGTGAACCTGGTGCGCGCCCACCTCGCCGCGCACCCGCCGCTGCGCACCCTCCAGTGGACCTCGCCGTCCTTCGACGTCAGCGTGCAGGAGATCTTCACCACGCTGGCCGCGGGCGCCGAACTGGTGCTGATCGACGACGAGGTGCGGTACGACCCGGCGGCCGTCGCGGAGACGGCGCGGCGGCACGGGGTGCAGCGGATGTTCATGCCGTGCACGCCGCTGCGGTACCTGATGGAGACCGGCCCCGAACTGCCCGCGCTGCGGGAGCTGTTCTCGGCGGGGGAGGCGCTGCACCTCACCGACGCCTTCCGGCGGTTCCTCGCCGGGCACCCGGCGTGCGCGCTGTACAACCAGTACGGCCCCACGGAGACGTCGGTCATCGTCACCTCGCACCGGGTCGATCCCGGGGGCGAGACCCTGCCGCCCATCGGCACGCCGGTGCCGGGCGCGCGGATCCTGCTGCGGGACCCGGCCGGGCGGGCGGTGCCGGTGGGTGCCGTCGGCGAGCTGTGCGTGGGCGGAGTCCCCGTGGCGCTGGGCTACCTCGACCGGCCCGAGGAGACGGCGGCGGCCTTCGTCGACGGCGGGACGCTGTACCGGACCGGGGATCTGGCGCGCTGGCGCGGCGACGGCACGCTCCAGTACCGCGGACGCGCCGACGACCAGGTCAAGATCCGCGGTCACCGGGTCGAACCGGGCGAGGTGCGGGCGGCGTTGGCCGCGCTGCCGGGGGTGCGGGACGCGGCGGTCGTACCGCGCCGGGACCGGCACGGGGAGAGCGAGCTGGTCGCCTACGTCGTCGCCGACGACCCGGCGCCGCTGCGGGACGCGCTCGCCGCCGAGCTGCCCGGGCATCTGGTGCCGGGGCGCTGGGTGGCCCTGGACCGGCTGCCGGTGAACGCGTCGGGGAAGCTGGACCGGACCCGGCTGCCCGAGCCCACCGGGCCCGCTCGGGCCGACGCGGAGCCCGCCACCCCGCTGGAGAAGTCCCTGCACGAGCTGTGGTGCGAGGAGCTGGGCGTGCCCCGGGTGCCGGTGACCCGGCCCTTCTTCGAGCTGGGCGGTCATTCGCTCGGCGCGATCCGGCTGCTGCACCGGATGGCGGAGGAACTGGACGTCGAGGTGTCGATGGCGGACTTCTTCCGGGCGCCGACGATCAGGGGGATCGCGTCCCGGGCCGCCGGCCGGCGGGTGGCCGCGGCCGTGCCGCTGACCTCGACGCTGCGCCGGCTGTGGCGGCGGCAGCACGAACGCCCCGACCCGTCCGTCTACAACGTCGCCCATCGCATCGACATCCACGGGGAGCTGGACGTCGAGCGCCTGCGGGGCGCGCTGGCGGAGCTGGTGCGGCGGCACGACGCGCTGCGCGGCAGGTGCACCGGGCAGGAGTTCCAGGTGCTGGCCGAGGTGCCGGTGCAGGTGCCGGTCGAGGACGTCGTGGACGCCGGCCGCTGGTGCGAGGAGCACGCCCGGGTGCCCTTCGCGCTGGACCGCGCCCCGCTGTTCCGCTTCCGGCTGGGCCGGCTCGCGGCGGACCGCTGGATCCTGCTGACGGTGTTCCATCACGCGGTCTGCGACGGCTGGTCGCTGGGCGTGCTCCGGGAGGAGCTGGGGCAGCTGTATCAGGGACGGCAACTCCCTTCCGCCTCCGGACAGTTCACGGACTTCGCGCGCGACGAGCGCGAGCTGACGCCGGCGCGGCGGGCGGAGCTGGAGCGCTACTGGCGGACGGAACTCGCCGGAGCGCCCCTGCGGCTGCCGCTGCCGTACGACCGACCCCGCCCGGAGCGGTTGTCGGGCCGGGGCGCCCTGCACACCTGGACCGTCGGCGGGGACACGCCCGCCCGGATCGCCGGGACCGCCGCCCGCCTGGGGGTGACGCCGTACGCCGTGCTGGCCTCGGCGTTCGCGCAGTGGGTGGGGCGGCTGTGCGGTGATCCGGCGGACGTGGTGCTGGCCGCGTCCAGCGCCAACCGCACCCGGCGCGAGCGGGCGGGGACGGTCGGGCTGCTCGGGGACGCGGTGCTGGTGCGCGCCCGGCTGTCACGGGCCGCGGACTTCGGGGCGCTGGCGGCCCAGGTGGCCGGGAGCCTGTTCGCGGCACTGGATCACCAGGAGCTGCCGCTGACGGAGGTGGTGGACCTGGTGGAGCCCGGGGACGGCCTGTTCCCGACCGTGCTGTTCACCGTGGTCACCACCCCGCCGCCGACCCTGGACCTGCCCCCGCTGCGGACCCGGGTGGCGGGCCTGGCGATGCCGGAGGTGGCGCGCACCGAGCTCTACGTCGTACTGGAACCGGGGGAGACGGAGATCAAGGTCACCTTCGAGTACTCCACGGACCTCTTCACCGCGTCGACCGTGGAAGGGTGGGCCGACACCTTCACCGCGCTGCTCCAGCAACTGCCGTGACAGCACCCCGGGGACCGGCTTTGTGGGTTCAGGAGCCCAGGGGGTCCAGTTCCAGGGGCTCGACGCGGCCCTCCAGCATGGTGCCGAGTCCCTGGACCGCGCACACGTCCGGGCGCTCGGCGATGTGCACCGGCATCCCCGTGGCCTGCCGCAGCATCTGGTCGAAGCCCGGCAGCAGGGCGCTGCCGCCGACCATCATGATCCCCCGGTCGGCGAGGTCGGCGACCAGGTCGGGCGGGCAGTCCCGGAGCACCTTGCCGATCCCGTCGAGCACGGCGGTCAGCGGGGTCTGGATGGCGTTCCGTACGGCGGCGGTGTCGACCTGCACCGAGCGGGCCAGACCGGTGGCGACGTCCCGTCCGTGGATCTCCGTGGAGGCCGGCCCGTGCGGGGTGAGCCCGTTCCCGGACAGGGCGAGCTGCAGCGGCCGTACCGACTGGCTCGGCAGCACCAGCTCGTGCTGATGGCGCAGGTGCTGGACGATCGCGTGGTCCACGGCCTCGCCGCCGACGGCGATCCGCTGGGCCGTCACGATCGAGCCGAGGGAGAGCACCGCGACCTGGGTCGCCGCCGCGCCGCACACCATGATCATGGTGGCCTCGGGGCGCTCCACGGGCAGCCCGCAGCCCACGGCGGCGGCGATCAGCGTGTCGACCAGCTCCACCCGGCGCGCCCCGAGCCCGACCAGCGTCTCGATGGCCGCGCGCTGGGCCAGCGGATCGGCGTCGTGCGGGGTGCACGCGGCGGCCCGCAGACGCGGCTTGCGGCGCAGATTGCGGCGGATCTTGTCGCCCAGCAGATGCCGCAGCATGCGCTGCGCCATCTCGATGTCCACGACCGTGCCCCCGGAGACGGGGCGGACGACACGGATGTAGTCCGGCGTACGGCCGGTCATCTTCTCCGCGAACTCGCCGACCGCGATCAGCGCGCCGGTGCGGGTGTTCACGGCGGCGGCGGAGGGCTGGTCGACGACGAGCCCGGCCCCCTTCACGTACACCCGCGTCCTCGCCGCGCCGAGGTCGACGGCGAAGTGGCAGCGGCGCAGCTGCTCCAGACTGGCGGTCATGGCAGGCCTCCCGAGAGCACGGACCGTGGCCCGCCGGGTGGCGGGCCTCCTTCGCATCGTGCGGGGGGCGCGGAGACGGCGCGTGTTGTGGTGGGCCGGGCGGGGCGCCGCTGAATGGGGGTTTTTGTCGCTTATGTCTGTTGTAAATATTACATAAGGTCAGCGGGCTGACGGCCGCACCCCCCGCCCCGCACCCGGCCGATCAGCCCCTGCCCGACCCTGTCAGCCGCTCGGCGTGACCCCCCGGACGACTCCGAGCCGTACCAAGTCCTGCGGCCTGATGCGGAGTTGGTCCGCGGTCGGCTCCACCTCGCGCGGCGGGCGCTTCAGGATGGCCGCCGCCAGTTCCGGTGCGATGACCGAGAAGTAGCTGTCCGGGGTGGCCCAGGTGTTGCCTGGCGCGGCCAGCGCCAGCGCCCCGCCGGAACCGCCCTCGCCGATGACCAGCGTGGTGACCGGCGTCCGCGCCGCGGCCACCGCCGAGAACAGGTCGGCGATGGCCGCCCCGGCGCCCTGCCGTTCCGCCTCCGCGTCATTGGCCGCGCCCGGGGTGTCCACCAGTGTCAGCGCCGGGATGCCGAGCCGGTCCGCGAGCCGGATCAGCCGGGCGGCCGTGCGGTACCCGGCGGGCCGGGTGGCCCGCCCGGTCTGCGCCGCGTAGGCGACCGTACGGCCCAGGTGCTCCCCGAAGCCGCACAGCATGCCGTCGAAGTCCGTGCCGCCCGCGCGGTCACCGCCGATCGCGACGCGCTCGGTGAAGTAGGCGTCCAAGTAGTCCTCGGCGCGCGGGCGTTCGGGGGCGCGGGCCCGGCGTACCGCGTCCCAGCCGGTCGCCGGGAGCTCCGTGGAGCCGAGGGGCGCCGGCACCGGCGCGGGTTCTGGCGAGGGCGCGGTCAGCAGGCGCAGCCACCGGGCCAGCGTCGGGCGCAGCTCCTCCGGCGCCACGAGCGCGTCGGCCGCACCCGCCACCACCTGTGCCTCCGCGGTGTAGGCGGCGGGGTCCGCGGTCGCGGGCCGCACCCGTGACCCGGCGAAGCCGACCTGGGCACCGGGCAGCGCCAGCACCACGTCGGCGCCCGCGCCCAGCGTGGCCCAGCCGCCCCCGGTCGTCGGGTCCCGCAGGACGGCGATCTGGGCGAGGCCCGCCTGCCGCGTGAGCACCGACTGGCGGGCCACGCGCTGGAGTTGGGTCAGGGCGAGCATGCCCTCCTGCATCCGGCTGCCGCCGGTGGCGATCAGCGGCACCACCGGCAGCCGGTAGCGCCGGGCGTGCGCATGGGCCGCCTCCAGCCGGTCGCCGGTGCGTTCGCCGAGCGAGCCGCCGAGGTAGCCGAACTCGAACGCGATCAGCACCGCCCGGGTGCCGCCGACGCGCCCGGTGCCGCAGACCACGGACTCCTCCTCGCCGGTGCGCTCGGCGGCCCGCAGCCGGGAGCCGTCGTACCCGCGCCAGCCGAGCGGGCCGTCGGGCGCGGAGTCCCGCTCGGGGTACGGGAGTTCGACGAAGTCGTCGGTGATCAGGGCGAGGAACTCCCGGGCGTGGAGCCGGTCAGTCATGGCTGAGCGCCCGCTTCATGATCTTCCCCATGTCGTTGCGGGGCAGCGCGTCCAGGTGGTGCACCACCCGGGGCCGCTTGTGCGGGGCGAGCCGCCGGGCCACGTGCCCGGCCAGCTCCTCGACGCCGGGCGGGGCCTGCGGGTCGGCCGGTACCACCCACGCCACGATCCGCTCGCCCAGATCGGCGTCCGGCTCCCCGGTCACCGCCGCCTCCCGCACCGCGGGATGCTCCAGCAGCGCGTTCTCGATCTCGCCCGCCCCGATCTTGTAACCCCCGCTCTTGATCAGGTCGGTGGCCTTGCGGCCCACGATCCGGACGTACCCGTCGGGGTCGCGCACCGCCATGTCCCCGGTGCGGAACCAGCCGTCGGCCGTGAAGGCGTCCGCCGTGGCGTCGGGCCGGTTCAGGTACTCGGTGAACAGGTTCGGACCGCGCACCTGGATCTCGCCCACCGTCTCCCCGTCGTACGCGGTGATCGGTGCCCCGTCCTCCTCCACCAGCCGCAGCTCCACGCCCGGCAGCGGCACCCCGACCGTCCCGGGGCGGGCCTCGCCGTCGGCGCGGATGCTGGTGTTCATCAGCGTCTCGGTCATGCCGTACCGCTCGATGACCCGCCGCCCGGTGGCCGCCGCGATCCGCTCGTGGTCGTGCACGGGCAGCGCCGCCGAACCCGACACCAGCAGCCGTGCGGTGCCCAGCGCCCGGGCGAGCGCCGGGTCCTCGGGGAGCGCCTGGGCGATGCGGTGGTACATCGTGGGCACGCCGAACAGCATGGTCGCGCCGTCGGCCAGTTCGCGCGCGACTCCCTCCGGGCTGAACCGGCCGAGGTGCCGCACGGATCCACCGCGCCGGAGCGGCCCGAGGACGCCGAGGACGAGACCGTGCACATGGAACAGGGGCAGGCCGTGCACGAGGACGTCGTCACCGGTCCACTCCCAGGCGTCGGCGAGGGCGTCGAGGGTGTGGGCGACGGCCCGGCGGGGCAGGACGGCGCCCTTGGGCGGTCCCGTGGTGCCCGAGGTGTAGACGACGAGGGCGGGGTCCTCGCCGTCGGCGGGCCGGGGGTGACACGGGCCGGTGGCGCGTACGTCGACGTCGACACGCTCCAAATCCCGGACCGGCGACGGCAGTTCGTCACCGGGTGCGGCCAGTACGAGGCCGGGTGCGCTGTCGGACAGGATGTGCCCCAGCTCCTTCTCGCCCGACTTCGGGTTGAGCGGTACGGCGGCGACCCCCGCCTCCAGCGCCGCGACCACCGCCACGGCGGTCTCCAGCGCCGGGGTGGCCCACACCGCGACCCGGCCGCGCCCCGCGATCCGGTCCGCCAGGGCGCCGGTCGCGGCGGCGAGTTCGGCGTACGTCAGGGACCGCTCGCCGAACCGCAGAGCGGTCCGGTCGGGCGGGCCGTCGGCCAGGGCCGGGAAGAGAGTGGACACGCGTCGTACTCCTTGGGCGTCGTACGGGCTCCGGTTACGCCATGATGCCGACCGAACCCCTGAGAACCGCCCCGCATCGCCCGGTTGCCGGTGTGAGTGCGCCCACGCCACCCGTGGGACGTGGCCGACACGTCCCTCCCGCGGCGCGGCACCTTCAGTCGTTCCGGCCTACCCCGACCGGGCCGTGAACCAGGCCGCCAGCTGGCTGCGTCTGCGGAAGCCCAGCTTCACCAGGATGCGCTCGACGTGGCCCTCCGCGGTGCGCTGCGAGATGACCAGCGTCTCGGCGATCCGCCGGTTGGTCAGGCCCCGCGCGACCAGCGCCGCCACCTCGGCCTCCCGGCGGGTGAGCGGGCGGGTGTCGGGGGCGCCGGCCGGGCCGGTCGCCGGGCGGCGCAGGGTGCCCAGCGCGTAGGCGACGGCGTCGTCGCGGGACAGGGCGCCGCCGCGCCGGTGGGCCCGCTCGTAGCCCTGGTCCCCGAGTGCCCGCCGCGCGTGCCGCTCGGCCGGACCCGGGCGCGCCGCGCCCTGCGGCTGGGCCGGATCGCCACCGATGTCGTGCCAGATCCGGTCCACGGCCCCCCGCAGCACGGCGGCCCGCTCGGCGTGCCCGGCGAGCGCCTCCGCCGCGGACAGCAGGTCCAGGGTGCGGGCGAGGCTCTGGCACCCGTGCCCGGTGTACGGCAGCCGCAGGCACGCGCGCGCGTGCTCGGCGGCCCGGTCGTACTCGCCCAGCGACCAGTGCGCCAGGCCCAGCGTGCGCAGCGCCCAGGCGCGCGCCCACTGTTCGCCGTGCGCCTCGCAGACGGCGACGGCCTCGGCGCACAGCGCGGTCGCCTCGCGGGCCCGGCCCCGGCTGACCAGGGTGCAGGCCAGCTCGACGCGGGTGAGGACGACGAAGCCGACGGTGGTGGTGGCCGCCCGGCCGGTGCCGTAGACGTCGGGCGGCATCGGGGGCGGGGCCGGCACGGGCAGTTCCGCGTCGGCGGGCGGGGCGCCGTGCGGGGGGTCGGCGCCGGCGAGGACGGCCGCGGTGCGGGTGTGCACGAGCGTCATCAGCGCGCCCGCCCACATGGCGCGGGTCAGCGCCGGCTCGGGGCGCGCCCCGGCCCGCAGCGCCCGGTCCAGCCAGTGCCGGCCCTCGCCCCAGGCGCCGCCCGCCACCCAGTGGAACCACAGCGTCGCGGCCATCCGCAGCCCGTGCTGCGCCTCGCCCGGGGTGGTGACGCAGAAGTCCAGCGCGGCCCGGAAGTCGTCCCGGTCCAGCCGCAGCCGGTCGGTGACGGCGGCCTGGCCGGGGCCGAACCACGTCTGCTCGTACGCGGCGGCCAGCCGTGCGAAGCAGTCGCGGTGCCGGCGCCGGGTGACGGTCACCTCGCCGATGTCCGCCAGCTTCTCCAGGCCGTAGTGGCGCAGCGAGACCAGCAGCCGGTACCGGGCCCGCCCGCCGCGCTCCTCGCGGATCAGCACCGACTTGTCGACGAGTCCGGCGACCGCGTCCCGTACAGCGCCCACGCCCAGTCCCGCGCCCGCGCCTGGTCCCTCGCCCGGTCCCTCGCCCGTGCCCGGTCCCTCGCCCGTGCCCGGTCCCGCGCCCGGTCCCGGTCCCGCGCCCGGTCCCGTGCCCGCGCCCGGTCCCGTGCCCGCGCCCGGTCCCGGTCCC
>NZ_JBSFVD010000041.1:0-25376 GCF_053592135.1 Streptomyces sp. NPDC002784
GGGGGGGGGGGGGGGGGGGGGGGGTTGGGGGGGGGGGGGGGGGCACCCGGCAGGGGGCTGAGCGCCGCCCCCTGCCGGGGGCCTGGCGTGCTGCGTCAGCTGTAGACGCCGAACTCGTGCAGCGAGTAGCCCCAGCCGGTGCCACGCGCCGTCAGGTGCAGTCGTAGGTGTCGTGCGTTCGCCGCGACGTCGATGGTGTCGATGTCACCGTTGCCGGTCGTCGTGGTGTGCACCGTGCGCCAGGTGTTTCCGTCGTCGGACACCTGGACCTCGTAGGACTTGGCGTAGGCCGGGTCCCAGACCAGTTGGAGCTTGCGGATGGCGGTGGGGGCGCCGAGGTCGACGCGGATCCACTGCGGGTCGCTCCAGTCACTCGCCCAGCGGGTGTCGGCCCTGCCGTCCGTCGCCTTGGCGGGCTCGCACGGGCAGTCGCCGTAGGAGGCCTGGAAGGAGGAGGCGGTGGTCGGCTTGTTCAGTGCCACGTTCGTGCCGGTGACCGGCGGGGCGACGACCTTGACGGACTTCGTCTCGATGCCGGCGTTGCCGCGGCCGTCCTGGGCCTGGATGTACACCTTCCACACGCCGAGCTTCTCGGGGGCCGTCACCGCGAACGTCCCGGCGCCGGTGGACCGCCACTTGGCCTCGACCAGGCGCTTGTCGCCGTTGGCGTAGTTGCCGCTGAGGAAGACCTTGTACGTGATCGGGTCCCCGTCGGGGTCACGGACGTCGGCGCGGACGGTGAACTCGCCGCCCGCCGGGGCGGACGAGGCGGGGTTCACGGCCATGTTCGTGATGACCGGGGGCGTGTTGTCGCCGCTGGTCGACCCGGTGTAGGCCCGCTTGACCGCGTAGTAGGACAGCCGCTTCAGTCCGTCGGGCACGAGGTTGAACCAGATGCCGCCGAAGTCGTGCTCGATGCCGTAGTGGAAGAGGGTGGCGCCGAGCGCGACGCCCCGGTGCCCGGTGACGCAGTCCCAGGCCTTGGTGTAACCCTCCGCCTTCTGCACGTCGGTCGGCTCGTCGGGGACGCCGTTGGCGTCGTCCGGCACCTCCCACTCCCCCGCCGGTCCGCCCTCGGTGATGATGTACGGCTTGGTGTAGCCGCCCTCGTTCCAGTCCTCCTGGACACCGCAGATGTCGCCGTAGGAGTTCATCGAGTACAGGTCGAGGTCGGGCGCGTTGCGCTTGTAGTACGGCCAGGCGCCGGTCCAGGCGTCGGTCGAGGTGACCGGGTGGTCCGGGTCGATGGAGTGGATCTTCTTGGCGACGTCGTTGACGAAGGAGGTGTAGGCGTTGCGCTGCGTCTCCAACTCGGCGC
Organism: Streptomyces sp. NPDC002784; assembly: GCF_053592135.1. Classification (NCBI taxonomy): domain Bacteria; kingdom Bacillati; phylum Actinomycetota; class Actinomycetes; order Kitasatosporales; family Streptomycetaceae; genus Streptomyces; species Streptomyces sp. NPDC002784. The sequence continues at coordinate 1,319 of NZ_JBSFVD010000041.1, forward strand.
CGCTGTAGCAGTTCTGCAGGCCGAGCACCGATTCGTTGCCGACGTTCCACATCAGCGTGGCCGGATGCGACTTGTAGGTCTCCACCCACTTCGCGAACTCGGTCAGCATGTTGTTCTTGTACGTCGTATCCGTCACGTAGTTGACGCAGCCGCCGCTGCCCGGGCCGCCGCCCGGCTGGAGCCAGAAGCCGTTGATCACGCGGATGCCGTTGGCCGCCGCCGAGTCCAGCAGCGGCTTGGTACCGGCGTCGGTACCCCAGGTGCGGATCGTGTTGACGCCCATCGACTTCACGTCGGGCATGTACTTGGGAGCATCAGCGATGGCCGGACCCCAGGTCAGCCCCTTCACCGTGTACGGCTGCCCGCCCACGGTCAGTTGCCAGTTCCCCTGAGAACCCGACACCCGGACCGCGCCGGTGGGGGGCGGCGGGTCGTCGGTGTTCCCGTACACCTGGAACTCCCACAGGGAGTAGCCGTAGCCGCCGGAGCGCTCGGTGCCCAGCATGCGGACGTAGCGGCCGGAGCCCGTCAGGGCGAGGTCGTCCGTGCCGCCGTCGCTACCGGTCACGGTCCTCAGGGTCCGCCAGTCCGTGCCGTTGTCGGACGCCTGGATCTGGTAGCTCCTGCCGTACGCGGCCTCCCAGGTCAGGACGGCACGGCTGAGGTTCGCGCGCCTGCCGAGATCGACCTGGAGCCACTGCGGGTCGCTCCACTGACTGGACCAGCGGGTGCCGGTGAGGTTGCCGTCGACCGCCGCCGACGCGGCGTATCCGGCGCCCTCCTGCGACGATGCGGTGGCGGTCTTGCCCTGCGAGAGCAGGGTGTCGGCCGCCTGGGCCGGCGGGGCTGTGAGGCCGAGCGAGGACGCCACCAGCGCGCCCAGAGCCAGTACGGAGAGGCCGGCGCGGCGACGGGTGGGGGTGGGGGGTGAGCTGGGTCTGGACACGTCTGCTCCTGGCAGGTTGGGGTGCCGGGTGGGGAGCGCTCTCCAGGGGGGTCCCCGGTCCCCGTTCGGCGCGTGACCGCGGCGTGCCGCCCGGCTCGGAACGGCACGTCGCATGGGGTGGTGCGGGGAGTACGGGCCCGGCTCAGACACCGGGCCGCGGAGCCCCTCCGGACCGGGGCGCGGGGATGTCACCCGGGCCGGAGGGGAGTCGGTGCCGGTCCTACCGGATCACCCGGCGGCCGGCGGACGGTGGGTCAGCGGACGGTGGGTCAGGGGAAGGACACGAGGGTGGACGGCACGGTCGAGGTTCCCGCGGGGACCGTGGACGCTCCGGTGTCGTTGATGACGTGGTTGTAATGGCCCATCCCTCCGAGGGACACCACCAGCAGGCTGTGGAACTTGATCCCGGGCTTGACCGGCGTCTTGAAGCCGTGGTGCTGGCGGATGCTCGGGTCCACGTTGTAGTTGCAGTAGCTGCCGAGGCCCCACGCCTCGTGGGTGTTCACGGAATCGTCGACCCGGTAGGCGGCGTATCCCTGGGTGGAGCCGTTCTGGATGGCTGCCTGGTTGGGCGCGTCGTAGGCCTTCTCGTTCTGGTAGAAGATCGTCCGGCCGCGCTCGCCGTACCACTCGACGTCGTACTTGTTGAAGTGCTCGACGAACAGGCCGGTGGCCAGGACGTCGTCGCCGTTGACGCGGACGCCGTAGTCGGCGCGGTTGGTCTCCCAGCCGACGCCCTCGCCGTGGTCGGCGCGCCACACCCAGGTGTGGTCGATGATCGTGTCGTCACTGTTGACGACCATGCTGGTGGTGGCCTTGCCGGCGTGCGCGCCGCCGATCCGGATGTAGACGTCCTGGACGGTGGTGGGGTTGGCGGCGTGGTCGGCGGAGGCGCCCTGCGGGCCGACCTCCAGCAGCGTCGGGGAGTTGACCACGCCGGCGTCGATGAGGAAGCCGGCCAGGCGGACGCCGTCGACGTCGGCGACCTTCATCGCCGTCACACCGTTGTCGGGGATGATCGTGGCCAGGCCGAGACCCAGGACGATGGTGTTCGCCCGGTTGACGTTGATGGTCTGGTCCACGTGGTAGATGCCCGGGGTGAACAGCAGGTGCAGGCCCTGCGCGAGTGCCTGGTTGATGGTGGCGGCGGTGGCGCCGGGCTTGACGACGTAGAACTTGCTCAGCGGGATCGACTCGCCCTGCGGGGTGCCGCTCGCCCAGGTGGTGCCGCGCGCGTTGGTCCGCTTGGCGGGCGCGAAGACCTTGTACTCGTTGCCGTCCAGGTAGAGGAACGGCTTCTCGCGGGAGATGGGAGTCGTGTTCAGGGTCGTGTAGCGGGGCTCGGGGAAGCTGTTCGCCGGAGCACCCTCGACGCCCGAGAAGACCTGGTTCCACACGGAGTTGGACCAGCCGCCGATGGTGCTGTCCCGCGTGTACCACTGCTGCTGCGAGTAGTTGCCGACCTGGCCGTCGACCTTGGAGTCGGCGATGTAGCCGCCGCTGGCCCAGCCGTAGCCGTTCGGGGCGAGGTTGAGACCGCCCTTGACGTGCATACGACGGAACGACGCCGCCTGGGAGACCGCCCACCGGTTGGTCCCGCTCACCGGGTTCAGCGCCAGGTTCTCGGCCGCACGCCAGAAGTTCTGCGTGGCATTGCCGTTGAACCAGCCCGCGTCGACCGTCACGTCACCGTTGATGGTCGTGTCGTCGGGCTTCAGGCCGAGGCCCGCGATCTGGGTGTAGAAGCCGATCTGCGCGTTGAGGTTGTTGTACGTGCCCGGCTTGAAGAAGAAGGCGTGCCGGCCGGAGCCGAACTGCGCCGACTCCTGCTCCTTGAAGACCGCGTCCAGCTTGGCCTGGATACCCGGCGTCGACGGGTCGAAGACGTGCACGTTCGATCCGAGGTCGCCGCCGCCGGGCAGCTGCGGACCGCCGGTGCCGCTCTCGCCGTACACCTTGAACTCCCAGAGCGAGTAGCCGTACTGGGTGGCGCGGGCGGTGCCGTACATCCGTACGTAACGGGCCTCGCCCGTCACGGCGATGGTGTCCGTGCCGCCGTCTCCGGTGGCGGTCTGGTAGGCCGTCGACCAGTCGGAGCCGTTGGTGGAGAGCTCGATGCGGTAGCCCTTGCCGTACGCCGCCTCCCAGTCCAGGACGACCTGGCTCACCTTGGTGGCCGCGCCGAGGTCGACGCGAATCCACTGCGGGTCGGAGTGGGCACTGGACCAGCGGGTGCCGCCGTTGCCGTCGACGGCGTCGGCGGCCGGAGTGCCGTAGTGCTCCTGGCTGGAGGCGGTGACCGGCTTGCCCTGCGACAGCAACACCGGCGCGGCCTCGGCCTCCTGGGCCGGTACGAAGGTGAGAAGGGCGGCGGCGAGAGCGGTGACCACCGCGCCGACGACACCTCTGCGAGTGGATCTGCGGGGTGGCGGAGGCGCCACTGACGGTATGCCAACTACGGGCATGCGGGGGCTCCTTGGAAACGAGAACGACATGGGAGAGCGCTCTCGGGAACCTTGCCCGTAACGAGAGGGGGCGGTCAAGGGATCTGTCATCACTTATCTTTCGTCTTTCATTAAGTGGCAGTTGGCCAACGTCCGGCGACTCGGGCCATCTCCCCAGGCGGCGGCTGCTGCTTCCCGGACCCGGGAGGGCGCGCACGCAGGAGGTTTGCTAACTCAATTTATTAATGAGTTAATGGCCGCTTCGGGCGGAACCACGGGTGAGCGCTCTCCGCAGCTCGCGGCGGCATCACTCCCGGCCCCGGTGGCGCCGGAGGGCGGCCGTACGCTATACCGCTAGTAAATCGTTTACCGACACGGGGGACTGACATGCCGGCCACAAGGCCCGGGGCCACGGCGAGCGACGGGAAGGCGCGACCTACGGCCAACGACGTCGCGAAGGCCGCAGGTGTGTCGCGGTCGGCGGTGTCCTTCGCGTTCAACAGTCCCGAGAAGCTCTCGACCGCCACCCGGGACCGCATCCTGGCGGCGGCCAAGGAACTCGGCTACGCCCCGAACACCCTGGCCCGCATGCTCAAGGCCGGCCAGACCCAGTCCCTGGGGGTGCTGCTGCCCCAGAACCTCGCCCGGATCATGGAGAACCCGTACTACTCCCGGTTCCTCACCGGCGTGGGACAGGTCTGCGACGAGCAGGGGTACACGCTGCTGCTCACTCCGCCGCTGCGGGACAGCATGCTCAAGGCGATTCCCTACGCGGCGGTCGACGGCTTCATCGTGTGCGGCCTGGAGCACGACCGGGGCGAGGTGGCGGAGCTGCGGCGGCGCGGAATCCCCTTCGTACTCGTCGACAGCAGCCCCCATGACGGCGTTTCCAGCGTGGACGTCGACGACGAGGGCGGCGCCTACGACGCCGTACGGCATGTCCTGGACCTCGGCCACCGCCGGATCACGCTCCTGTCGATCGATCCGGGCCCCGAGCGGGCCGAGCGCGGTTACCGGGGGCCGCTCGCGCGCCGCATGGCCGGGGTGACCCGTGCCCTGGAGGAGGCCGGGTTGAGCCTGGCGGACATCGAGATCGTCGAGGTGCCCGCCACGCGCATGGACGGCTTCCGGGCCACCAAGGAGTTCATGGCCGCCCGGCCCGCCACCGCGATCGTCACGATGTCGGACATCCTCGCCTTCGGAGCGGTGGACGCTCTCCACGACCTGGGGCTGGACGTCCCCCGGGATGTCTCCGTCACGGGCTACGACGACCTTCCGGACGCCTCCTGGATGAGGCCACGCCTGACCACCGTGCGGCAGGCGATCACGACCAAGGGCCGCACCGCGGCAGATCTGCTGTGCTCGACGATCAGAGGAGAGGACCAGCATCCCCACCAGATGCTGGGCACCCACCTGATCGTGAGGGACTCCACGGCTCACGCCGCCTCTCGCACCTGACCGTCGCCCTTCCCTCCTCGCCCCGTCCGCCTCGGCGTGACGGGGCTCCTTGTTTTCCCCGGTTTCCGCAGGCCAACGGCCCCTTCACTCGTTCGCACCGAGCCGGGAGCAGCAGATGCCCAACCGACTTCCGCGTTACAAAAACGTTAACTAACTCCTGTTAATAACCTGCTAACGTCTGCGGCACCCAAGAGCTCGCGAAGGGCTCGTCCCAGCCGTACGGAGCCGTGCTCCGCCGGTTCCGTCCCGCTCCGGCGGCAGCGTCCGGGCCGCCGTTCCGGTCAGACCTTTCCCCGAGGAGTTCCCCATGCGCCCTGGTCTTGCGGCAGCCGTCGCCGTAGCGGCTCTCACCATCTCCGCGACTGCCTGCTCCAGCGGCAGCTCCGACTCCGACAGCTCCGGCCCGGTGACGATCACCTGGTGGGACACCTCGGACGCCACCAACGAAGCCGGGACCTTCAAGGCACTGGTCAAGGACTTCGAGAAGGCCAACCCCGGCATCAAGGTCAAGTACGTCAACGTGCCCTTCGGAGACGCCCAGACCAAGTTCCAGACCGCGGCGGGCAGCAAGGGCGCCCCGGACGTACTGCGCGCCGACGTCGGCTGGACGCCCGGCTTCGCCCAGGCGGGCTTCCTCGCCCCGCTCGACGGCACGCCCGCGGCCGAAGAGAGCGCGAAGTTCAAGCCGAACCTGATCGAGCAGGCGAAGTACGACGGCAAGCTCTACGGCGTCCCGCAGGTCACCGACACGCTCGCCCTGATGTACAACAAGGCGCTGTTCGAGAAGGCGGGCATCACCGAGGCCCCCGCCACCTGGGACGAACTCAAGGCGGACATGGCGAAGGTGGAGAACGAGACCGGCGTCGACGGCTTCGCCTTCAACCCGCAGGCCTACTACGCCATGCCGTTCCTGTACGGCGAGGGCACCGACATGGTCGACGCGGAGAAGAAGCAGATCACCCTGAACTCGCCGGCCGCCGTCAAGGGCATCGACACCCTCAACTCCGTTCTCGCCGCCCCGGGTCTGCGCAAGCTCGACACCACCAGCAACGCGTACGCCAACATCATGGACGCGTTCAACAGCGGCAAGGTCGCTTCCATCATCCAGGGCCCCTGGGAGAACGCGAACGTCTTCAAGGGCTCCGCGTTCAAGGACCGCGACAACCTCGGCATCGCCGCCCTGCCCGCGGGCGGCGCCGGTCAGGGCGCGCCGCTGGGCGGGCACAACCTGGTCGCCTATGCCGGTTCGGACGCCGCCCACCAGGAGGCGTCGCAGAAGTTCATCGCCTTCATGACCTCCGCGGACGCTCAGCAGAAGGTCGCGCTCGCCAACGGCACCCTGCCGACCAGGGACGACGCCTACAGCGCGGAGGTGACCGCCAACCCCGGCATCGCCGGCTACGCGAAGCTGCTGGGCGCCGGGAAGCCGCGCCAGCCGCTGGCCGAGTACTCCTCGCTCTACACGCCGTTCGAGACTCAGCTGATCAAGATCGTCTCGAAGCAGGAGAGCACCGAGGCCGGCCTCGACAAGGCCGCCGCCGAGGCGAAGAAGCTCCTGCCGGAGTTCAGCACCCCGTAAGGCCACCGAGGGCCGCCCCCCTGCCACACCGGGGGGCGGCCCGATCCGCTGACGCTCCTTTTCCTCCTTGTCCCCTGAGGTGCCGAGATGACCACCGTCGTCGAGGGCAAGCCTGCCCGCCAGAGCCACCGCGACCAGGGCTCCGGCCGCGGTCCGATGCGACGCATCAAGAACTCCTACCACCAGTACTGGTACGCCTGGGCCATGTGCCTGCCGGTCGTCCTGGTCCTGGGCGCTGTCGTCGCCTACCCCCTGATCCAGGGGATCTACCTGACGTTCACGGACGCCACCAGCCAGAACGTCGGACGCACCATCGGCGTCAACGAGATCCCGGACTCCTTCTCCTGGGTCGGGCTGAAGAACTACACCGAGATCCTCACCGGCCCCAACAACCAGTTCTGGCCACATTTCACCTGGACCGTCGTGTGGACCATCGCCTGCGTGGTCCTCACCTACGGCATCGGGCTCGGCTTCGCCGTGGCCATCAACCGGGAGATCAAGGCCCGCGGCTTCTACCGGATGCTGCTGATCCTGCCCTGGGCCGTGCCGACCTTCGTGACGGTCTTCGCGTGGCGGCTGATCCTCGCCGACGACGGCGTCGCCAACCAGCTCCTGCTCGGCATCGGCCTGGACGGACCGTCATGGCTGAGCGACCCGTTCGCGCAGAAGGTCGCCGCGATCGCGGTGAACATCTGGTGCGGAGTGCCGTTCATGATGGTCTCCATGCTCGGCGGGCTGCAGTCCATCCCCCGCGAACTCTACGAGGCCGCCGAGATGGACGGCGCCACCCCCTGGCAGCGCTTCGTCAACGTCACCCTGCCCGGTCTGCGCCCCGTCAGCAGCACCGTCATCCTGCTCGGCGTGATCTGGACCTTCAACCAGTTCAACGTGATCTTCCTGCTCTTCGGCGGCAACAGCGACAGCGTCCAGATCCTCGTGACCTACGCCTACCGGCTCTTCTTCGGCCAGCAGCCCCAGGACTACGCCCGCTCCGCGACCGTCGGCATCCTGTGCCTGTCGCTCCTCGTGGTGTTCACGAGCGTCTACCGCCGCTGGCTCAAGCGCAACAACGAGGGGGTCCTCGCATGACCACCACGACCACCCCGCCGGCAGGACGCCTCACGGCCGCGACCGACCCCCGCCGTCCGCGCAGCAGCCGCCGACGCCCGGCCTCCGTCTCCCTGCACGCTCTGCTCGCGGCCGGCTCCTTCATCGCCGTCTTCCCGGTCCTGTGGATCCTCTACATCTCCCTCGGCCCGGACAAGAACGACTACCAGCACCCCTCCCGCATCCTGGGCAACGCGACGCTGGACAACTACACCCATGTCATCCAGAACACCGGCTTCGGCACATGGATGCTCAACAGCCTCATCGTCGCCTTCTGCACCATGCTCATCGGTGTGCTGATCGCGGCCAGCGCCGCCTACGCCGTCTCCCGGATGAAGTTCCTCGGCCGCGGCTCGCTGATGTACACGTTCCTGCTCACCCAGATGTTCCCGGTCGCCGTCCTCATGGTCCCCCTGTACCGGATCATGGGCAGCCTCGGCCTCCTGGACACCTACGGAGGTCTTGTCCTCATCTACTGCTCGACCGCGGTGCCGTACTGCGCCTGGCTCCTGAAGGGCTACTTCGACACCATCCCCGTCGAGATCGACGAAGCCGGCCGCATCGACGGGCTCTCCCCCTTCGGCACCTTCTGGCGCCTGATCCTCCCCCTGGCCCGGCCCGGTCTCGCGGTCGCCGCCTTCTACACCTTCATCACCGCCTGGGGCGAGGTCGCCTTCGCCTCCAAGTTCATGCTCACCGAGGAGAGATACACCCTCGCGGTCGGCCTGCAGACCTACGTCAGCCAGTTCAACTCCCAGTGGAACTACCTGGCCGCCACCTCGGTACTCATCGCCGTACCCGCCGGCCTGGTGTTCTACGTCGCGCAGAAGCACCTCGTGGCCGGCCTGACGGCCGGCGGCACCAAGGGCTGAGCCCCGGCCCCGGCGCGCACCGCGCCCTTCGCTCCACTCCGTTCACGCCGGCGTGCCCCTCCGCCGCGCCCTGACGTGAGGACTCGTCTTCATGACCCAGCTGCTCGCCACTGCCCACCCGCCCGCCTCGTCGCGTCCCGCCACGGACTGGTGGCGGGAGGCGGTGATCTACCAGGTGTACCCCCGCAGCTTCGCCGACGCCGACGGTGACGGCATGGGTGACCTGCCCGGTATCACCAGCCGCCTGTCCTACCTGCGCGACCTCGGCGTGGACGCCGTGTGGCTGTCGCCGTTCTACTCCTCGCCGCAGGCCGACGCCGGGTACGACGTCGCTGACTACCGGGTGGTCGACCCGATGTTCGGCACCCTGGACGACGCCGTCGTCCTCATCGGCGAGGCACACCGCCTGGACCTCAGGATCCTCGTCGACCTGGTGCCGAACCACTGCTCCGACCAGCACGCCTGGTTCCAGCAGGCCCTGCGTGAAGGCCCCGGCTCCCGCATCCGCGAACGGTTCCACTTCCGCGACGGCAAGGGCGAGCACGGCGAACTGCCGCCCAACGACTGGGAGTCCGTCTTCGGCGGGCCGGCCTGGACGCGCTCGAAGAATCCCGACGGCACCCCGGGCCAGTGGTACCTGCATCTGTTCGCGCCCCAGCAGCCCGACTTCAACTGGGAACACCCGGCGGTCCGCGACGAGTTCCGCTCCATCCTGCGGTTCTGGCTCGACCTCGGGGTGGACGGCTTCCGCATCGACGTCGCGCACGGCCTGGTCAAGGCCGACGGGCTGCCCGATCTCGGCGACCACGAGCGGACGCGGCTCCTGGGCAACGACGCCGGTCCCTGCTTCGACCAGGACGGCGTCCACGAGATCTACCGCGACTGGCACACCGTCTTCGCGGAGTACGAAGGCGAGCGGATCGGCGTCGCCGAGGCATGGACCCCGACCCTGGAGCGGACCGCGCACTACGTCCGCCCCGACGAACTGCATCAGGCGTTCAACTTCCAGTACCTGGCCACCGCCTGGCGGGCGGGGGCGCTGCGTGACGTCATCGAGGGCACCCTGCGCGCGATGCGGCCGGTCGGCGCACCGGCCACCTGGGTCCTGTCCAACCATGACGTCACCCGGCACGCCACCCGCTTCGCCAACCCGCCGGGCCTGGGCACCCAGATCCGCGAAGCCGGGGACCGCGAACTCGGCCTGCGCCGCGCACGGGCGGCGACCCTCCTCATGCTCGCCCTTCCCGGGTCGGCCTACATCTACCAGGGCGAGGAACTGGGCCTGCCCGACGTCACCGACCTGCCCGACGAGGTCCGCCAGGACCCCGCCTACTTCCGTGGGGCCGGCCAGGACGGCTTCCGCGACGGCTGCCGCGTCCCGATCCCCTGGTCCGGCACCCGCGCCCCGTACGGCTTCAACAGCGTGGAAGACGGCCCGAGTTGGCTTCCCCAGCCCGAGGCGTGGGCGGCCCTCAGCGTCCAGGCGCAGACCGGTGACCCCGACTCCACCCTGGAGATGTACCGCAGCGCGCTCGCCCTGCGGCGCGGCCACCCGGCGCTCGGCGGCGGCGACAACCTGCGCTGGCTGCCGAGCCCCGAGGGAGTCCTCAGCTTCGAGCGTACGAGCGAGGAGGGCGTGGTGTTCCTCTGCACCGTCAACGTCACCGGCGCCCCCGTCACGCTCTCCACCCTCGGCCGGCTCCTCATGGCCAGTGCCCGTGTCACGGCCGGTGACACCCACACCGTGCTGCCCGCGGACACCACCGCCTGGTGGACCACCACCTGACCCGCCCCGCTTCTCCCGCCCCCTTTTTCTCCTGCCGACGGCCCCCGCTCCCGCCTGACCGCGGCGCCGTCGGCAGGCGTACCCGCACACCCCACCCCGCGACACAACGAGGTGTTCCATGACGTCACGTTCCACCTCCGTGCCCGGCCGGGGCCGGCTGACCAGAAGGTCGGCGGCCCTGGCCCTCAGCCTCGTCGCCGGCACCGCCGTGATACCGGCCCTCGCCGCCGAGACCGACACCCCGCCTCCGCAGCCGGACACCGTCGCGGTCGCCTCCGACTTCGACACCCAGCTGGGCTGTGCCGGAGACTGGGCCCCCGACTGCGACCAGGCCCAGATGCGGCTCCGCCCCGACGGCACCTGGGCGCTGACCGCACGCCTGGCCGCCGGCACGTACAACTACAAGGCAGCCCTCGACCGGAGCTGGGCCGTCAACTACGGCCTCAACGCCACGCCCGGCGGCGCGAACATCCCGCTGACCGTGCCCGCCGGGGGCGCCGAGGTCACCTTCGTCTACGACCCGGTCACCCACTGGATCACCGACACCCTCAGCACCACGTTGGTCACCGCGCTCGGCACCTTCCAGAGTGAACTCGGCTGTGCCACGGACGAGGCCGACGACTGCCTGGCGTCCTGGCTCACCGACCCCGACGGCGACGGCATCGCCACCTTCACCACCACCGAGCTGCCCGCAGGCACCTACACCGCCCAGCCCGGCCTCGGCCTGCCCTCCCGGCCCACGGGTGACAAGACCACGTTCACCGTGGCCGCCGACGGGGCGGAGACCACCTTCGCCTACAGCACCGCCTCCAGGACGCTGAGCGTCTATCCGGGCAGACCGAAGCCGAGCCTGGCGCCCCGCTCCGGCTACTGGCTGGCCCCGGACCTCATCGCCTGGGACACCTCGGACCGCTCCGCCGGCACCACGTACCAGCTGGCGACCGCCCCCGACGGCGGCCTGGCGGCCGCGGGGACCGGCATCACCGGCGGCACCACCATCCCCCTGCGGTACGACCCGGAGGGTCTGCCGAAGTCCGTGCAGGCCAAGTACCCGCACCTGGCGAAACTCGGCGCGCTGCGCGTCCCCGCCGCCTGGGCCGCCAAGGCACGCGACCTCGTCAAGGGCCAGAGCGCCGTCGCGGCCCTCGGCCCCGACGGACAACTCGCCGACGCCACCGGTCTGCAGATCGCCGGCGTCCTCGACTCCCTGTACGCGGCCGAAGCCGGCAAGGCCGCCCTCGGCCCCGTCTTCCGCGACAGCCGCCCGGCCCTGGCCCTGTGGGCGCCGACCGCCCAGTCCGTCAGCGTCGAGTTGTACGACTCCCCCGGCTCCGCCAGGTCCCGGGTCCTGCCGCTGACGCTCGACCGCACCACCGGCGTGTGGTCGGTGCGCGGCGAGCGGAGCTGGAAGGGCCTGTACTACCGCTACCAGGTCGAGGTGTGGTCGCCCGCGGCGCAGAAGACCGTCACCAACGCTGTCACCGACCCGTACTCGCTGTCCTTGTCGGCGAACTCGCAGCGCAGCCAGATCGTCGACCTCGACGACCGCGCCACCGCCCCCGAGGACTGGGACGCCACGCGCTCCCCGAAGGCACTGCCCCTGGAGAAGCAGCAGATCCAGGAAGTCCACATCCGCGACTTCTCCTCCGCCGACCCGAGCGTGCCCGCCGGCAAGCGCGGCACCTACCTCGCCTTCACCGAGCCCGGCTCGCGCGGCATGAAGCACCTCAAGGACCTAAAGGCCGCCGGCGTCACCACCGTGCAGCTCCTGCCCGCCTTCGACTTCGCCGGCACCCCCGAACTCCGCGCCGACCAGGCCACCCCGTCCTGCGACATGGACGCCATGGCCCCCGACTCGCCCGAGCAGCAGGCGTGCGTCGCCTCCACCCAGGCCCGCGACGCCTACAACTGGGGTTACAACCCCTTCCACTTCACCGTCCCCGAGGGCGCCTACGCCACCACGCCCGACGGAACCGACCGCATAGTCCAGTTCCGCCGGATGGTGAAGGCCCTCCACGACGCCGGCCTCAGCGTCGTCATGGACGTCGTCTACAACCACACCGCCGCCGCCGGACAGGACCCCGCCTCCGTCCTCGACAAGATCGTCCCCGGCTACTACCAGCGCCTGGACGACACCGGCACCGTCACCCGCGACAGCTGCTGCGCCGACACCGCTCCCGAGAACGCGATGATGAACAAGCTCGTCGTCGACTCCGTCACCACCTGGGCCAAGCACTACCGCATCGACGGATTCCGCTTCGACCTCATGGGACTCGACCCCAAGCAGACCATGCTCGACGTCAAGTCGTCCCTGGCCAGGCTCACCCCCGGCCGCGACGGCATCAACGGCAAGGCCGGCCTGCTGTACGGCGAGGGCTGGGACTACGGAATCGTCGCGGGCGACGCCCGCTTCGTCCAGGCCACCCAGCAGAACATGGCCGGCACCGGCATCGGCACCTTCAACGACCGGCTCCGTGACGGTGCCCGCGGCGGCGGCATCTCCGACGCCGACCCCCGCCGACAGGGCTTCGCCAGCGGCCTGTTCACCGCCCCCAACGGGGCCGAGGTCAACGGCACCCCCGAGCAGCAGAAGACCCGCCTGCTCCACGACATGGACCTCGTCAAGATCGGTCTGACCGGCAACCTCGCCGACTACGCCTTCACCACCAGCGACGGCACCCGCCGCACCGGCGCCGAGATCGACTACAACGGCCACCCGGCCGGCTACACCACCGCACCCGCTGAAGCCGTCAACTACGTCGAAGCCCACGACAACCTCGCCCTGTTCGACGCCCTGGCGTACAAGCTGGCCCCCACCACCACTCCGGCGGCCCGAGCCCGCCTCCAGGCCCTCGCGCTCGCCACGAGCACCCTCTCCCAGAGCCCGTCCATGGCCCAGGGCGGCACCGACCTGCTCCGCTCGAAGTCCCTGGACCACAACTCCTACGACAGCGGCGACTGGTTCAACGCCATCCAGTGGAACTGCCAGGACGGCAACGGCTTCGGCCGCGGCCTGCCGCTCGCCGAGTCCAACAGTGCCCAGTGGCCGCTCGCAAAGCCGCTGCTGGCCGACCCGGCGCTGCGCCCCGGCTGCACCGAGATCAGTGCCACCACCGCCCAGTTCCAGCAGTACCTGAAGATCAAGCGGTCCACGCCGCTGTTCTCCCTCGGCACGGCCGACGCCGTCGGCAAGCGCCTCACCTTCCCGCTGTCGGGGACGAAGGCGGAGAAGCCCGGCGTCATCACCCAGCACCTCGACGGCCGCGGCCTGGACACCTACCGGTCCGTCACCGTCGTCTACAACGCCACACCCACCGCTCAGACCCAGACGGTCAAGAAGCTCGCCGGAACCCGGCAGGCGCCGCACCCCGTCCAGAGCGGCGGCAGCGACCCCGTCGTCAAGACGGCGGCCTTCGACCGGGCGACGGGCACGTTCACCGTCCCCGCCCACACCGTCGCCGTCTTCATCGAGAAGTAGCGTCCCGCGGGTCCTGCCGGATCCATTGACGCCACACAACTACCAGGTTACTAAGTGGAGTTACACACGAATTAGCGGCCGGTCGGGTGAACCGGCGGCATGCTGATCGGTGACGGCGGGCGGAGACCCGCCGCAGAGCCGCGCCGCTGGTCAGGACGCCAGCGCCGCCTTCCTTCAGTCACCCGCACCCGGCGGCATCCCCGGCTGCGGGTGATGCCCACTCCGAGGAGGCACCCCCTTGCACGGCACCACCACGCGCCGCCCCCGGCGCCACAGAGCACGAGCCGCGTCGGCGGTCCTCGCCGCGACCGCCATGGGACTGGCGCTCGTGCCCGCCCTGTCCACCGCCGCCCAGGCCGAGACACCCGCCACCGCCGTCTCCGTCCCCGGCACGTTCAACAGCGAGATCGGCTGTGCCGGTGACTGGGCTCCCAGCTGCGCCCAGGCCCAGCTCAGCGCCCGCACCGACGGCTCCGGAGCCTGGTCGAAGACCATCACCGTGCCGGGCGGCTCCCACGCCTACAAGGCGGCCCTCAACAACAGCTGGACCGACAACTACGGCGCCCACGCCAAGTACCACGGCGCCGACATCCCCCTGCAGATCCCCGCCGGCGGCAAGAACGTCACCTTCGTCTACGACCCGGTCACCCACTGGATCGCCGACGACGTCAACAACAAGATCGTCACCGCCGCCGGCTCCTTCCAGTCCGAGCTCGGCTGCGCGGCCGACTGGGCACCCGACTGCCTGACCTCCTGGCTCAAGGACATCGACGGCGACGGCACCTACACCTGGTCCACCACCGCCATCCCGGCCGGCACCTGGAAGGTCAAGGCCGCCATCGGCCAGTCCTGGACCGAGAGCTACGGCCAGGGCGGCCGCCCCACGGGCGCCGACATCAGCTTCACCGTCCCCACCAACGGCGCCACCACCGACTTCTCGTACGACAGCACCACCCACGTCCTGAGCGTGCGCACGCAGGAGCCGCCCGGCCCCGCCCCCGACGGCACCCTCGGCGCCCTCTACACGCCCGCCCGGACGACCTTCCGGATCTGGTCACCCGACAACTCCCAGGTGAGCGTCACTGTCGGCGGACAGACGCACGCCCTGCGGCCCGCGGACGTCAGCGGCTACACGGACGTCTACCAGGCCATCGTCCCGGGCGACCTCAAGAACCAGCCCTACCAGTTCCGCGTCGGCAACAACGCGGTCCGCGACCCGTACGCCCGTATGGTCAAGCCCGGCACCACCGAGGGCATCGTGATGGACGCCGCAGCCGTCCAGCCCACCGACGGCTGGGCCCCCAGGCCCGCCATCACCGAGCGGGAGGACGCCGTCGTCTACGAGCTGAGCGTCCGCAACTTCACGATCGACCCCAGCTCCGGAGTCGACAGCGCCAAGCGCGGCAAGTTCCTCGGCCTCACCCAGACCGGCACCACGCACAACGGCGTCAGGACCGGCATCGACCACCTCAAGGAACTGGGCGTCACCCACGTCCAGTTGATGCCGGCCTTCGACTTCAACAGCACCGTGCCCAACTGGGGCTACGACCCGCTCAACTACAACGTCCCCGAGGAGCAGTTCTCCCAGTTCACCGCGCCCGAGGACCGGATGCGCGAGTTCAAGAACATGGTCAACGAGTTCCACAAGAACGGCATCCGCGTCCTGATGGACGTCGTCTACAACCACACCGCCAACAAGGACGTCTTCCAGAACATCACCGGCAAGTACTACACACAGACCGACCTGTCGGCGACCGGCAACTCCATCGACGACGGCAACCCGATGGTCAGCCGCATGATCCGCGACTCACTGGAGTACTGGGTCAAGAACTACAACATCGACGGCTTCCGCTTCGACCTGCTGGGCATCCACCACGCCAAGAACGTCGACGCCTGGGCCAAGCACCTCAACTCCACCTTCCCCGACCGCGGCCTGCAGATCCACGGCGAGCCCTGGAGCGGCGGAGTCAGCGACCCCCAGGAAGCCGCCAAGGTCCGCTACGGCACGACCCCCACGCTGGCCGGCGGCCACGTCGGAGTCTTCAACGGCGCATACCGCGACGCCATCAAGGGCGGCACCCGCGACCGCGTCCTCGGCTACATGGGAGGTTCCGCCTCCAACACGTCCGCCATCGCCCTCGGCGTGCGCGGCTCCCCGCTGGCCACCAAGAGCACCAACGCCCTGTCCAACCCCTGGGACCCGGCCTTCGCCCACGACCCCGAGCAGACCATCAACTACGTCTCCGCCCACGACGACCTCAACCTCTGGGACAAGATCACCTACTCCGGTGTGCCGGGCGGCACGGCCGGCCGTGCCGGGCAGATGAACCGCTTCGCCGCCGGCATGGTCCTCACCTCCCAGGGCATCCCCTTCTTCTACGAAGGCGACGAGTTCCTGCACTCCAAGGTCGTCAACGGCGACTACGAGACCGCGAAGAACTCCTACGAGGCAGGCGACAACGTCAACGCCCTCCAGTGGGGCGAGAAGGCCCTCAACGCCGCCACCTTCCGCTACTACAAGGACGCCATCGCGCTCCGCAAGAGCAGCCCCGCCCTGCGCCTGGGCACCTGGGACGCGGTGAAGGCCCAGATGTCCACCACCACCGACGGATCCGTCGTCATCTCGGCGATCAGCTCCAACGCAGGCGCGCCCGGCAGCCACGACACCGTCGTGGTCTACAACCCGACGAACAACGCCTACAACGTGTCCCTGCCCGCCGGAACATGGAGGAAGGTCCTCGGCACCAACGGCGCCGTCGACTCCACGAGCACCACGGCCGACGGCCTCGCCGTCACCGTCTTCAAGAAGTCCTGACCGACGCCGGACTGTGTGCCGCCGCCCAGGCGGCGGCACACAGTCCGGCGCGCAAGGCCCCGATGCCGTCCAGCAGCCGTTCAAAGGCGAGTTGATGGTCCATCAGACCTAGATTACGTGTTTTCTCAAGGCGAACGTAAATCCTTGACACCTCTCCACCGCCGCAGCAGGCTCCCCCTCCAGAGAGCGCTCCCTGGCTTTCTCGCCCCACCTCATCGCTTCGAGGAGCCGCCGTGAGTCTGATGCGCCGCCGCCTGGGCCTGCTCATAGCCCTCGCGGTCATCCTGTTGTCCTTCGCCGGCATACCGGGCCCCCCCGCCCGCCCACGCCGCCGACCCTCTGCTCTCCCAGGGCAGACCGGTGACGGTCTCGTCCACGGAGACCCCGTTCGTCGGCGCCAACGCCGTGGACGGCGATCCGGGCACGCGCTGGTCCAGCGCCTTCGCCGACCCCCAGTGGATCCAGGTCGACCTGGGCTCCGCCGCCAAGATCAGCGAAGTCGCCCTGAACTGGGAGGCCGCCTACGCCAAGGCGTTCCAGATCCAGGTGTCCGCCGACGGCCGCACCTGGTCCACCGTCCACGAGACCGCCACCGGCACCGGCGGGAATCAGCGGCTGACCGTCTCGGGAACCGGCCGGTACGTCCGCATGTACGGCACCCAGCGAGCCACTCAATACGGCTACTCCCTCTGGGAGTTCCAGATCTTCGGTACCAAGGACACCGGCGGCAACCCGGACCCCGACCCCGCCGAGAAGCTCCTGTCCTACGGCAAGACCGGCGCGGCCTCCAGCTCGCAGCACGACGGCCACTGCTGGGAGTGCAACCCGGCCCGCGCCTTCGACCGCGACCCTGCAACCCGCTGGGCGACCAGCCCCACCAACGGCTGGACCGACCCCGGCTGGATCTCCGTAGACCTGGGCGCGACGGCGCAGATCAGCAAGGTGGTGCTCCAGTGGGACCCGGCGTACGCCAGGTCGTTCCAGATCCAGGTCTCACCCGACAACACGAACTGGACCCCGATCTACTCGACCACGGCCGGCACCGGCTTCAAGCAGACCCTGACCGTCTCCGGCACCGGCCGGTACGTCCGCATGTACGGCACCCAGCGGGCCACCTCGTACGGCTACTCACTGTGGGAGTTCCAGGTGTACGGCACCGGCGGCGCCCCGATCACCCCGCCCCCGCTGCCGCGTGACCCCGCCGACCCGCCCCGGATCGTCTGGCAGGACGAGTTCAACTCCCCGGCGGGCACCAAGCCCGACCCGGCCAAGTGGTCCGCGGACCCCGGCACCGGCCCCAACAACGAGCTGGAGTACTACACCAACCACGACAACGTGAGCATGGACGGCGCGGGTCACCTCGTCCTCGAGGCACGCAAGCAGGCCACCCCCGGCACCTCGTGCCCGACCGACCCGCTCACCGGGAGCGGCACCTGCCAGTACACCTCCGCGCGGATCAACACCGGCAACAAGTTCGAGTTCACCTACGGCCGGGTCGAGGCGCGGATCAAGGTGCCCAAGGGCAACGGTCTGTGGCCCGCCTTCTGGATGATGGGCGCCGACTTCCTCGACGGCCGTCCGTGGCCGTACAACGGCGAGATCGACATCATGGAGGTCCTCGGAAAGGACGTGAAGACCTCGTACTCGACCGTCCACGCGCCGGCGTACAACGGCGGCGGCGGGATCGGCGCTCCCTACAAGCTGCCGGGGGACGCCGACTACTCGGACGACTTCCATGTGTGGGCGGCCCACTGGGACAGCAAGGGCATCGTCTACAGCCTCGACGGCCGGACCGTCCTCACGCTCGACAAGGCCCAGGTCGAACAGACCCGCGGCCCCTGGGTCTTCGACCACCCCTTCTACCTGATCCTCAACCTCGCCGTCGGCGGCGACTGGCCCGGACCGCCCGACGCCTCCACCCCGTTCCCGGCGAAGATGCTGGTGGACTACGTACGGGTCTATCAGTGACACGCCCTTCACAGCTGTCACCGGGCTGACGCCGAAAGGCCGGTGACCGGGTGGCCGGGATCCAGCGATCCCGGCCACTTGCGACCGTTCGGAGCGGTCGCCGTACGCATGGGCGGCACCCAGGGCGGTGACACCGTGGCACTCACCGCCGCCGGCGGTCTACTGGCCGCGGTCGGCGGTCTACTGGCCGCGGTCGGCGGCGTCATGTACCTGCGACGTCGCAGCATCCGCCCCCGATCGACTCGCCCAGGACCTCGCCTCCTGGCCCCAGCGACTGCCTCGCCCCGCCAGGCTGAGTGTGAACACTGAAACGACCCGGCGCTGCCGACGCATCGGACGGGCTGCCTCAGCACACTGTGAGCCGACCCTTGACCCAACCGGACGCATCCGTCCCCTCGTTAGGGTGCTCACTGCCACATGAGGCGCCATCTCGAACCTATTGCGCATGATGTGCAGTAAGGGCGGGGGCGCCTGAGTGGCGTAACGGAGGCAATTCGTGTCGGCAGTGTTTCCGCGCCGGCGCGCCACGCTCTCGTGAGCCTCTGACCTGCACTTATGCATGCACGCTCCCACCTTCGTCGCGCTCTGTGCCGACAAAAGGCGGCGTTGGTGACGCTGCGCTCATGGTCTTCTACGGCTTGACGCAGCCTCTGCGTGGTGATCGCCACGAAGGCCGACCCGCAACCGTTATGACGGGCCGTCGGCCCCGTGCCCGATCACCCCCCACATGGTGAACCTCACCTGACCGCCGCGCATCCGGCCGGGCTGGGATGGTTCGCAGCCGAAAGGACCAGCCGTAGATGTCCCGTTCCAAGAGGCCCGGCAAGCGCGTCGTCGACCAGTCACTCCTCGTGCTGGGCGCCGGCGCTCTGGCCACCGGCCTGGCGGTGCTCACTCTCGCCCCGAGCACCAGTGTCGCCTCCAGCCACCGCGAGGCACCCCTCATCGCCGGTGACCCGCGCGCGGACAACACCGACACATACGCGTTCACCAGCCCCGACCGCAGTGACACGGTGACCCTGGTCGCGAACTGGATTCCGTTCGAGGAGCCCAACGGCGGCCCGAACTTCTACCCGTTCGCCGACGACGCCTGCTACACCATCAAGATCGACAACACGGGTGACGGGCGTCCGGACCTCACCTACCGGTGGAAGTTCCGCAACGAGATCCGCGACGCGGCCAACCAGTTCCTGTACAACACCGGACAGGTCACCTCCCTGAACGACCCGGACCTGAACTTCCGCCAGTTCTACGACCTCACCGTCACCGACGCCCACGGCGAGACCCGTACCCTGCTGCGGAACGCGCCCGTCGCGCCCTCCCGCACGGGCGAGGCCTCCATGCCCAACTACGGCAAACTCCGCTCGCAGGCCGTGCTCGGCGTGCAGGGCGGCGGCAAGGCGTTCGCGGGGCAGACCGAGGACCCGTTCTTCGCCGACCTGCGGGTCTTCGACCTCCTGTACGGCGGCGACCTCAGCAAGCGCGGCCAGGACACCCTCGCCGGCTACAACGTCAACACCGTCGCCCTGCAGATCCCCAAGAAGGACCTGGCCCTGCGCGGCAACAGCAGCCGCAACCCCGTCATCGGCATCTGGTCCACCACTGAGCGCCGCGGCGCCCACGTGACCGGCCACGGCCCCGAGGCCAACACGAAGGACGGCTACCGCCAGGTCTCGCGACTCGGCAACCCGCTGGTCAACGAGGTCGTCGTCCCGCTCCAGTTCAAGGACGCCTTCAACTCCATCTCGCCCGACCAGGACCGCACGGTCCAGCCGGTCGTGGACAAGGTCTACGACCCGATCCTGCCCAAGCTCATCCAGAAGGTGTACGGCATCCCCGCGCCGGCCACTCCGCGCGACGACCTCGCCGAGATCTACCTCACCGGCATCTGCAAGGCGTGCGGCCCGATCAAGGCCGACCTCAACGCCCACCGGCTGAACCGGGACGCCGACCTGAACAGCATCGTCCCGGCCGAGGAACTGCGCCTCAACATGGCCGTGGCTCCCACCAAGCGGCCCAACCGACTCGGCGTCCTCGCCGGTGACCTGGCCGGCTTCCCCAACGGCCGCCGCCTCACCGACGACGTCATCGACATCTCCCTGCAGGCCGTGGAAGGCGCGGCCCAGACCGGCCGGCTCGTCCCCGCCCTCGCGGCGGGCGACAAGGTCAACGCCAACGAGGTCGCCTTCGGGAAGTCGTTCCCGTACGTCGCCCTCCCGCACACCAAGAACGTCAACCGCTCCGGTGGCGGGAACGGCGTCCAGAAGTCCTCGTTCCAGCCGGCCCAGGCATCCGCCTTCGGGGCGATGGGCGCACTGCTGCTCGGCGCGGGCGGCTACCGCACCTGGCGTCGGCGCCACACCGCCTGACGTACATGACCTGGTGGGGCACGGCCGCCGCTGTGCCCCACCAGGGCGCCCGCCCCGCTCTGCCCGCCCGGAGGATCAGTGCCCCGCCAGAACACATCCGACCCCGCACCGCCACGCAGACACCTGCGCAGCACGGCGGTCGTCATCGCTCTCGGGGCGGTCATGTTCGCCGTCGGAGCCGTAGGACTGTCCCCGACCGGCTCCTCGCCGACCAGCCGCGCGCAGACCGAGAAGGCGTCGCCGAGTACCGCCGCCGCACGAGGGTCCGTCGCGGCGCTCCAGGAACGCGTGCGTCGGCTGCCGAAGGACTCCGGCGGCTGGGCCTCGCTGGGAATGGCGTACGTCCAGCAGGCCCGCGCCACCGCCGACCCCGCCACCTACGACCGGGCGGAGAGCGCCCTGCGGACGTCCCTGAGACTCCAGCCGTCCGGCAACCATCCGGCCGAGACCGCGATGGGTGCGCTCGCCGCCGGGCGCCATGACTTCGATGAAGCGCTCGACTGGGCCGAGAAGGCCGTCAGGTCCAACCCGTACAGCCCGACAGCGCACGGTGTACTGGCCGACGCCCACACCCAGCTGGGCCGGTACGAGGACGCGTACCAAGCCGTTCAGCGCATGGTCGACCTGCGCCCCGACAGCGCCTCCTTCGCCCGGGCCTCCTACACCTGGGAGCTACGGGGTGACCACCGCCGGGCCCGCGACCTGATGACCCGCTCCCTCGGTGCGGCAGCGACCTTGGACGACAGATCCTTCGCCCGCACGCACCTGGCGCTCCTCGCCCTGGAAAACGGTGACCCGAGCACCGCCCTGAAGCAGGCCCAGGCCGGGCTCCGCGAAGCTCCCCGGGACGGTGCCCTCCTCGAAGCCCGCGCCCGCGCCCACACGGCCCTCGGAGACAGCGAGCAGGCGGTCCGCGACTACACCGCCGCCGTCGCCATCGCACCGCTGCCCCACTACCTCCTGGGCCTGGGCGAACTCCAACTGTCGCTCCAGCGGCCGAAGCAGGCCGAAGCCCACCTCACGATCCTGCGGGCCCAAGAGGCGATCCGCCGGGCGAACGGCGACCCCGCCGATGTCGACGCCATCCTCTTCGAAGCCGACCACGGCGATGCCCGCGAAGCCGTCATCATGGCCGGCGAGGCACTGGCGGGCAGGCCGTTCATCGCCGTCCACGACGCCTACGCCTGGGCCCTGCACCGTGCCGGCCGTAACGAGGAGGCGCTGGAACATGCCGATCAGGCCCTCGCTCTCGGTACCCGCAGCGCCCTCTTCCACTACCACCGCGGAATGATCCACCACGCGCTCGGCCACACCGACGCGGCCCGAGCCGACCTCCGGCGGGCACGCTCCATCGCCCCCCACTTCCACCCCCTGCACGCCCCCAAAGCCCGCACCACGCTCAGCAGAATCGACGGCACCACATGATCCCGACCCTCCTGCGCGCGACGGCCGGCGCGGCAGCGGCCCTCGTCATCGCCGGCGCCTCAGCGCCCGTGGCCAGTGCGCACCCGCTGGGCAACTTCACCGTCAACCACCACACCGGGCTCGTACTGCACCCGGACCGCGTGGACGCCCAGCTGATCGTCGACCGGGCCGAGATCGCCGCCTTGCAGGAGCTCCCGGCCATCGACCGTGACCACGACGGCAAGATCGCCCCCAAGGAGTCCGCGGCGTACGCCCGTAAGAGCTGCGCAGACCTCGCCACCCAGCTGCACGCGACCGCCGACGGCGTACCGCTCCGCTGGACACCGGTCGGGAACTCCATGAGCCACCCTCCGGGCGAGGCCGGGCTCGACACCAGCAGGCTTCAGTGCAGTCTCACCGCCGCCGCCGACCTGCGCTCCACCGCCCGCGTCGAGGTGCGCACCTCCTACGACACCCGGCGTATCGGTTGGCAGGAGATCACCGCCCGGGGCGATGACGTCAGGCTCATCGACGCCGACGTGCCGGCCAGGTCGTCGACCGACGAGCTGCGCCGCTATCCCAAGGACCCCTTGGCCGCGCCACTGGACCAGCAGACGGCGTCGCTCCGCGCCGAGCCCGGTCACGGCGGCCCGGCCGCCGACACCCGGAACGCGGCCGACGGCGCCGGCCCGCTCGGCACGCTCCTGGAGAAGATCTCCTCGACCTTCGAATCCGCGGTCGGCTCGCGCGAGTTGACCGTCCCGGTCGGACTCCTGGCTCTCGCCCTGGCCATCGTGCTAGGAGCGTCACACGCCGTGCTGCCCGGCCACGGGAAGACGCTCATGGCCGCGTATCTCGCCGGCCGCCGAGGCACTCCGAGGGACGCGGTCACGGTCGGCGCGACCGTCACCCTCACCCACACCGGCGGGGTCCTGATCCTTGGTCTCGTCCTCCCGCTGGCCACCCACCTGGCCGGCGAGACCGTGCTGACCTGGCTCGGCATCACCAGCGGACTCCTGGTCACCGCCATCGGACTGTGGCTGCTGCGCTCCGCGCTGCTCAACCGCGCGACAGGCCACCACCAGCACGGGCACCACCATCATGAGCATCACCACCACGGCCCGGACCATGGGCACCACGCACACGGGCACCAGCATGCCGGGAGCGACCGGCCACCGGTCATCCCCGACAGCCGCAGCCCCCACGGCGAACACGAGCGAAGCGGCCCCCTCGCCTTGCTGACCAGGCAGAACCACGAGCACACCCATCCCCACCCAGACCACCACCCCCACTCGCACTCCCACGAGCCCGTGCGAACGACTCGGGGCGGCCTGATCGGCATGGGGATCGCCGGCGGGCTGGTCCCGAGCCCTTCCGCTCTCGTCGTGCTCCTCGGCGCTGTCGCACTGGGCCGCACCGCGTTCGGCATCCTGCTCGTCCTCGCCTACGGCCTCGGCATGGCCGCCACCCTCACCCTCGCCGGCCTGCTGCTCGTACGGCTTCGCGACCGCGTCGAAGCCGGGCTGAAGAGCGCCGGGCCCGACCGCTTCAAGAAGCTACGGCGCCTGGCCCGCTACGGACCGGTCGGCACCTCGGCTCTCGTCCTGGTCGTGGGCCTCGGCCTCACCGCGCGCGCCGCCATGGGCCCGTGGTGACCCAGTGCGGACCGCCTCCCAGTCCCGCCACGCCACGTTGGTGAGCGGTCTGATCGCGGGCGGGGCTATGGTGCTGCGCTAGTAGTAGGGCTTGGTCAGGTCGGCTGGGGTGGTGCGTGTCCTTGGGGCCCGGTGTGGCGTTGAGAGTGTGTGACTCCGGACGAGATTGCTGCGGTG
>NZ_JBSFVD010000042.1:0-22072 GCF_053592135.1 Streptomyces sp. NPDC002784
GCTCGAGCCGGGCCCACTGGACGTTCGTCAGATCACCACGCCCCACGACAAGTGATCATTCACGACCAAGATCGACTTTCGCAACACGCCCTAGTCTCAACTCGCGCTAGCTAGGAGGCGCAGGGCGGCATCAGAGGGCTGACGCGGAGTCAGAGTTCACTGTCAGACGTATGCCGCTGACTTGCCGGTGGCCGGCCAGGAGCAGTCTCGGCTCCTACGGCTTCCATTCGTCGTCGAGCATCGAGTGCACGACCGAGTCCCGCCATCGACCCGCCTTATGAATGTGGGCACGAATGGCGCCCTCCTGGACCATGCCTGCCGCTGCCATGGTCTTCGCTGACGCTTCGTTGAGCGGCCCCCGTGCGCCCCAGATGCGATGGAGGCCGAGGTCCTCGAACCCGAGGCCAAGCAGGAGGCGAACAGTTTCGACGCCGTAGCCGATTCCCCAGGCGTCCGGTCGCAGCGCGAAGCCGAACGTGGCTGCACGCTGTTGGTGAGGGTCCATGGCGAGTCGGCCGTACCCGATCAGTGCGTTGGTGTCCCGCTCGACGACGGCGAGTGCGTACTCGCTGCGGGGCTCGGTGATGGCCGAGGCGATGGACCGGGCGACGATCTGACCGACCTGGGCACGTGTCCGCGGCTCAAACGACAAGTGCTCCGTGGCCTCTTGGCTGCCGTAGATGGCGAACACCGCATCGACGTCGTCGATGGTGAGCTCGCGGAGACTGAGGCGCTGGCTGGAACGCTGGACCGGGTACATGCCAGGACCCTATCGCTGGCTTCCCGCGGGAAGCGCCGGTCGGCGGGGTGGGTAGACCGCGATCTCCTCGCGCAGGTCGCGGGCAGCGATGGCAGTGTGGGCATTGGTGGCCATGAGTGCCTGCCGGACACGCTGGGTGGAGACGACGATGCCGTTGTTACGGTACGTGGGCGGCAGATCCAGGACGGGGCGGATGGCGTCTGCGGCGCCTTCCACCTCTCCGCTGTAGAGGAGGACGAGAGCTTGGTTGCACTGGGCGCCAGCCAGGTCGCCGAATGCCCAGTGCGGGTGCTCGCGGTCGCTGAGGCCGCGTACGGCTTGCTCTGCCTGCACGGTGAGCTCCGCATCCCCATGGCCGAGCAGTGCCTCGGACTCCACGGTGTAGTACGCCTGCTTCTCCTGTGAGTAGGTGAGGAGTCCGCCCAGTTGGTCGAGGTCGTCCAGGACGACGCTTCCGCGCCGGTCGGTTGCTTCCTGGTTCGCCGTGCGTACGGTCGACTCGTCGCCCAGGACGGCCGCGGCACGTGCCTGAAGGCCAAGGAGCCACAAGCCGACGGTCCCGTTGAGGTTTGAGGAGAGGGCCGCCCCCTTCTGGGCATAGAACAGGGCGTCCCCGGGCCGGTCGGCCCAGTACTCGATAAGGGATTGCAGACCGTTGACAAGGGCCATGAGGCCCGGGTGTTCGGCGTCCTTGGCGAATGCGCCGGCGAGCAGGCTCATCGTCCTGGCCTGCTCCCGGTCCTCCATGTCGTTGAAACCCTTGGCTACCAGGAACGCCAGCACGCCGGCCATGAAGTTGAGGTCGCTGAGCTGCGACGGGCGGTGCTTTCCTGTCTCCAGGTTGAAAATGACCTGATCCTGGGCGTCCAGCAGGTCATCCCAGATCTCCGCCAGCGGTACACGCGGGTAATCGGTGACCAGCCTGGCAACGTGGTCCTGAAGCAACGGGAGCGTGTTGTCTCCAAGCCTGTCGCGGTCCGCTTGGAGAACGTAGTTCCTCGCACGCCGAACGGCCATTGCACCGCTCCTTTTCATTTCGCTCAGGCCCATGCCGGGTTCGGCGTGGGATGCACAAGGCGACGTGCCGACCAGGGGAACGACGTCCGGGGCCGCTCCCTGGGGGACTTCGGTCCACAGGTCGTCGATGCTGTAGCCGAGCATTTCGACGATGGCCGGGCGGAAGGCCTTCTGAGGCTTACGCCCCTCGTAAAACCATCCCTCGAAGGTCTTCGGGGCAGGGTCCACGTTCGTCAGACCGAGCCGCCCGGCCGCTTGCCTGTACGGCGGAAGGAACTCGTCGGCGCTACGAATACCGCGCTTTTCGAGCTCGAACCGGAAGAACAGCACGGTGCCTCCCCATCCCATCCGCTGAGCACGTCACAGTCCGACGTTAGAGCGCTGTCCTCATCAACTTCACCTACTTGGACGCTACTTACCAGTTCCGAGGCGAGTCCGAGGAAGAGCCGAGGAAGACCGTCAGTTTCCCGCCAAATCCAGCGGATCGTCTGGGGGTAGAACCGTCTGCCCTCCGTTGCAAAGCTCGTAGCAGCCCTCACTGAGAGTGCGCGGACATGCACATCATGGATCAGGGAGTCCCCTCGATGCCTTCCAGAGTCGCCGTAGCAGCGACGGCCACGCGGATGCCCAGCGCTGAAGGGGCGTGCCGAGTTGGCAGTTGGCGCCGGTTCACTGCTGCCCACCTCCGATGCTGTCGCAGGGACGGGATGACGGAGCAGTGATCATGACGACACAGTCCACGGCCCAAGGGCGCAGCGACCAGCGAGCCCTTGTCGCAACTGATGCAAGGAGCAGCAGGACCAAGGCCCGTCCCGCCCTCGATGTGTCCATCCAGCGCCACCCCGATTCAAATAGCGTCGGTCTCTCCCCCGCAGACAGCATCTGGCCGCAGCGGCTTCGCCGCATTGTCCGCGCCGGGCTGAAGTACTGGGGCCGCCCCGAGCTGGCCGAGGAAGCAGAGCTGCTGCTTACGGAGCTCGCGACGAATGCGCTCCGCCATGGGCAAGGCCCACAAATCGGCGTGCGGATCTGTCTTCGGAGCAATCACCTCAAGATCGAGGTCAACGATGGCTCCCCTGCTCGTCCCGAGGTGCGCCAAGCGGCGTTTGACGACGAGACAGGGCGCGGCCTCTTCCTCGTTGCATCCATTGCAGACACCTGGGGCGTCAGCGACGACGGCACCACGACCTGGTGCACTCTCCCCCTGACCAAAGGACCCGAAGACATGCAACCCGCCGCGTTAACCGCGCCGGTGGTGCGCGAGATCCCGCTGGATCTCCCCGCCGACCCCAGCGCCGCGGGCTTAGCCCGCATCAAGGCCCGCAGCCTCCTCACCCTGGCGGCCTGGCCAGGCAATCAGCATCACGCGATCGACGTGCTGCATGCCCTCGT
This sequence comes from Streptomyces sp. NPDC002784, assembly GCF_053592135.1. Taxonomy (NCBI): domain Bacteria; kingdom Bacillati; phylum Actinomycetota; class Actinomycetes; order Kitasatosporales; family Streptomycetaceae; genus Streptomyces; species Streptomyces sp. NPDC002784. The sequence continues at coordinate 3,170 of NZ_JBSFVD010000042.1, forward strand.
CGACAACGCCGTGCAGCACGCACTCGCTCCCGGCAAGCCCGACCAGAGCCTCAGCGCCTGCCTCAGCTTGACCGAGGCGCACGAGCTGCTCGTCGACGTCACAGACCCCCTCCCCCGCTTCCCCGACTTCGACCAGGCCGTCACCGGCGATTGCGGACGCGGGCTGTGGGAGATCGCGCGCCAGGGCGTGGAACTCTCTTGGTTCCTCATCGGTTCGGGCTTCGACGCGAAGACCGTGCGCGCCGTCCTGCGCCCCGGGCTGGTGGAGCTGTGACCGCCCCGGCCAAGGCGCTGCCGCGCGGCGCCGACATAGTGCAGCACCTGGTCGAGACCGTCGGCGCAGCGAGTCGGCCGGCCGCCGACATGGCCGACCTCGCGGCAATGATCCGCACCCTGCTGGCCGTCGAAGCCGGCCGCGACACCCGCGTACGCCTGGGCGGCCACCTCTTCGATGTCGTCATCACCGGCTCGGGCGTCCAGGCCCGTTGCGCCGTAGCCCTCATGGACGAGATTCAGGGCGGATGCGGGCCCGTGATCGAGGCCCCGGAGAGCGGCTGGTTCTACTGGCTCGTCCCGCCCGGCTCCTCTCGCAGCTGGCAGCCGCACACCCACGCCGTGTGCCTGGGCGCGCCCCACACGATCACCCTGCCGTCCCTGAACAGGACCGTCCCCCCGGGCCCGTACTGGTTCCGGCCATCGGCAAGTGACCGGCTCGTCCCGACCGGACCGCTCCGCGAAGCCTTGGCGCAGCTCCGTCCCGAGCCGACGCCGCACGCTGAGCTCGCGGCGCGACTCGGTCTCTCCACCTAAGACTCCGTGCGCGTCAACGCTGTGACGGTCGTCGACGTGCACGGGCAAGCCCTTGCGGCTGGGGCGGGATCCGGCCCTAGCCGCAGGCCTCATTCGAATCGAGCACCCATGACGAAGCTGCTCCTCCTCATCACCATCGGTGCCGCGAGCGCTGCTCTTATGCACGCTGTGCGTCCTGCGCCGGGCCCGGCGCCCATGGCAGCGCTGCAGGCCGAGGAGAGCCGCCGCTTCGCCGAGCTGTGCAGGAGGGCGTCATGAGGCTGCAGCCCGTCCGGACCGACGAGATTGACGAACCGTGGCTGTGGTGGCGCTCCGCTGAACCGCGACTCCGGCCGACCGTGGACAGCAGGCTGAGCACCTTACGCCGCACCGTCTACGGGGACGGCATCGCCGCAGTGAAGCCCGGCCGCCGCATCCGGGTGACCACGTACGTGTTCGCATGCCCCGGAGTGGACGCCGACGCCACGCACACCCTCCTTGGCCATTACGCGCGCGACCGAGGGTGGGACGTGCACCGGGAGCGCTTTACCGACGAGCCCTCCGGCGGTCCGCTCCTCATCCGCCCGCAGTTCAACACCGCGTGCCGTCGCGCCGGATCCGGTTTCGTCGACGGCGTGCTCACGACCGACCGCGGCGCCATGCCCAGCACTGACGAGGCGTACCTGCGCTGGCTGCACCGCCACTACGCCTTCATCGCCTTCCTGCAGCCGAATTACGGAGGGGTCACCGTGGGCAGACCGGTAGCGCCATACGTGACGCACCACGACGCGTGCGTCGTCTACGACTCCCCCGACATGCCGTTCTTCATCGCCCACCAGGCCGTGCGCGACTGCCGCCGTACCACCGTGGTCGCCTTCGCTGCGGCTGCCCCCTAACTCCTGTCTGGCGGACCGGTCGACAACGCTCCCGGCCGCTGGACAGGCCGCAACCCCCGGCGCGGGGACAACGCTCCGGGTCCGTGTTCCCCCACGGCCACGTAAGCCCCGCGCCGGGATTCACCGCACCAACGACCCAAGGAGAAGTTGCGTGACCACAGCATTGGACCGTGAGGCGTTCCCCCTCATACCGACCGGAGGACGCACCCCCTACAGCGAGGAGGCTCCCTCGGGTGAGCAGACCCGGCCGTGGGCGCTGCGGTTCGCCCGCGTCCCCGACTCCACCAGCGGTATCCGCATCCCGTCGCACGTCTACGATGCCGGCCGCCAGGTCAACGTCTGCGACGGCGGCGGCCTGCTGACGTGCATGGCAAACACGCACGAACCGACCGTCCCCGACGGCTCGGTCAGCAACCCGCCGCCGCTGGACGAAGGGCCCAAGGACTGATGAGCGCGCCCGTCCTGATCATCCCCGCACACGACGACTGGCCCACCGACCGCATCGTCGTTGAGCTGGAGAACCGCGGGGTCGAGGTGTTCCGCATGGACACCGCCGACTTCCCGCAACAGCTCGCCCTGGCCGCAAGGATCGACCAGGAACAGGCGTGGACGGGCGACCTCACCACCGAGCACCGGACGGTGGAGCTGTCCCGGGTTGGCGCGGTGTACTACCGCGCCCCCGGGGCGTTCCGCTTCCCTGAGGGGATGTCCGGTCCGGAGGAGAGGTTCGCCGCCGCTCAGGCCCGCGCGGGTCTCGGCGGCATCCTGTCCGCCCTGGAATGCCGCTGGGTGAACCACCCAACGGCCATGGCCCGCGCCGAGTTCTCTGGGGGTCTGAGCCGTGAGGCGGCTCAGGAGACTGCGTTTCTGCAGTTCACAGGCTGTTGGTAGGAAGCTATCGAGTGCAACAGCTGTGGTGCAAGGCGGTTGGGCTGGCTTCACCGTTTCGGGTCGGTGAGCGTGGCGTGGGCGGCGGCGCGTGTCAGCTCGGGTCGGCTCAGGACGTTGGTGCTGTCGATGAACTGGTCGACGGCCCCGATAACCGGGAGGGCACGGACGGTGGGGTCGGTGATGCGCGTGGTCAGAGCGGCGGTGAAGCGTTCGGCGTGCAGGACCTGGAAGGGGCGGCTGTGGTAGGGCCGTGTGGCCGGGTCGACCGGGTCGGTGAGGGCGAGCTGGTTGTGCAGGGCAGCGATGGCCTCGTAGGTGCGGGCCAGGTGCTGTTCGCGGGTGTGCCAGTCGGTGGCGGCGAGGGCGGCGGTGAAGTGCGGGGTGAGTTCGGAGGCTTGGGGGGTGCGGGCAAAGGCGGAGCCAAGCCATTTGCTGTAGGGCGGATAGCGGCGGTCCATGAGCAGGCAGAGCCGCATCAGATCACGCACCAGCCGCGCGGCGACGACGGCGGAGCCGAGTTCGTCGCCCACTTCGCCGCAGCGGCCGATGAAGGCTTCTTCCTGGGAGATTCGCTGCCATTGGCAGGCGAGCAGGTAGAGCCAGAGATCGTGGGGATACCAGTCGAGGTTGGCGCGGGCCGGGGCGAGCTGTCCGAGCCCGTCGTGGAAGACGGCGCCGTCGGTGACCTCGGCGAGGAGTTGGGTGGGGGTGGCCAGCCAGTCCGCCAGGGTGACGTCCTTGCGCGGATCGAAGCCCAGTTGCGCGATGAACCAGGTGGTCGGATCGGTGACGTCGACGCGGTGGTGGATGGGCCCGGCAGTCGCCTGCATGACCCCGATGCCCACCTCGCCGGTGGGGGCGAAGTGGGTCGGGTAGCCGCAGAAGGTCTTCGGCAGGCGGTTGGAGAGCAGTGCGCTGAGCTGCGCGCCGTGGCGGGCGGCGTCCTGCGGGCTCAGGAAGATCTGCAGACGGGGACCCCACTCGTGGTCCGCGGAGCGAGCGGTGTCGAATCCGAGGACTTCCGAGCCGCTGCCGAGACGGGCGGCGGAGTGCACCGTCCCCGGGACTGCTTCGTCCAGCAGGGGGGGTACGGCTTCGAGGTAGAAGCGGCGGGAGAGCTCCAGGCCGGGAATGAAGACGGGCGTGGTCATGCCGGGGAGGGTGCCGGATCGACGTGTGGTTGGTCGAAGGGTTTTCCCCGCGTGGCAGGTCAGCGGTTCAGCCGGGTCATCAGGTCGCGGTTGGCGGCGCGTGCGGCCTGCAGTTCCTCGGTCCGTTCGTCCAGCTGCAGTCGTAGGTCGACGGCTTGTTGTTCCAGGGCGGTGATGCGGAGCTTGAGCTGCTCGATGTCGTCCGGGGCTCCGAGCCCTGACTCGCGCCAGGCTTGCTCGCCAAGGAGCTGAGAGAGCTTCTTCTCCAGTTGCTTCACGCGGGCGTCCAGCCGGGCGGAGCGTTGTTGGCTGTTGGCGAAGTCGGCCAGCAGGGAGGCCCGGCTGGCGGCCGGTCCGCCGCCGGGTCCGGCGGCGGGTTGAGCTGCGGCGGTGTGGAGATCGGCGAGCAGGTCGCGGTGGCGGTAGAGGAAGGTGCGGTCCACCCCGGCCCGGCGGGCGATGGCCGAGACGCTGATCTCCTCGCCTGCGGCCTGGGCGTCGTGGAGCGCGGTGAGGACACGCTGGCGGCGGCGTGCTGAGTCGGCGCGTCGGCCTTCGGCCAGGGAGGAAGTGTGGTCGGTGTTCATGCAGGTCGCTCCGGTCGGATGTCGGGCAGGGGCTGGCGGACGCGGGGCATGCCCAGGTGGACGGCACGGTTCTTGCGGACGACGGCGATGGCCTTGTCGACCTGGTCGCGGTCCTCGGCGCTGAGTCCGTCGAGATCTTCCTTGACGCGGCGGATGAGCCTCCTGACCCGGGTGATCTCCTCGTCCGAGGGCATGGCTTCGGCCTTGGCCCAGGCGTCGGCCTCCGTCATGGCGGCCAGCCGTTCCCGGCTGCGGAGCAGGTCGTCGAGGTATGCCTGGAGTTCGGGCAGGTAGGAGATGTCGGTGCGGAAGTGGTCGCAGCCCACGCAGCGGAAGCGGATGGGGCAGTGGTCGCCGCCGGCCTGCACGTTGCTGGGCTCGTTGCAGGTGCCGAAGGGGACCGCGACCTCGCCGATAGCGCGGCGGGTGTGTTCGGTGTCCAGCAGTGCCTTGGCCTGCCGCCAGGCGCGGTTGCCGTGACGGTCGAACTGCATGGCGGCGACCTTGTCCACCGCGCTGCGGCGGCGCTGTTCGCCGACCCGGTAGTAGCCCTTGGTGACGTCCATGCTCTGGTGGTCCATCAAATCGCGCAGCACGTCGGCGGGGACCCCTGCATCGGCATGCCGCTGGGCGTAGGTGTGCCGGTAGGCGTAGGGAACCACGGCGGACTTGTCGAATTCGGTGCCGTCGGCCAGCAACAGCGGCGGCAGGCTGTTGACCCATTCGCGGTGCCGGCCGGTCAGTCCGCCGTCGCTGATGGCCTTCTTGCCGTGGGGGTTCTTCACGGCGGAGGGCAGCAGCTTCAGCTCGGCCAGCAGGGCATCGGGGAAGCGTTCCCGGACCCGCTTCTTCTGCCCGGTGATCAGCTCGGCGGTCGCCCGCGGGATGGGCAGGCGACGGCCCATGCGCTGCTCCTTCCAGTTGTCGTAGACCAGCACGGGTTGGCTGTCGGTGTCCCAGGCAAGGCAGTCCCAGGCGAGTTCGCAGATCTCGTCCGGGCGTCGGCCGGTGTCGATCAGCACTTCGATGGCCACCCGCATCTCGCGCGAGGTGATCTCATCCAGCCGGGGCAGGGCGTCACACAGCTGCCGCACCACCTCCGGGGGCAGGTCACGGCCGGGCTCCTCTCGCTGGGGTGCGGGCGGCAGGTCCTGCTGGCGGACGGTGAAGTCGTCGGCTAGCCCGGCCAGCGGGTTTCCCGTCCGGGTCAGGCCCAGCGCCCGGCAGGTGTTCAGCATCTTGCGGACATTGCGGCAGTGGACCAGGCGGCCGTATGCGCTGAGCTTGCCGGTCTTCTCCAGGTAGGCGAGCCGGTTGAGGAAGGCGACGATGTCTGGCCGCCCGACCTCGCCGATCTGGTGGCCGTGGTCCTGGTGGCGGGTGGCGTGCAGGCTCTCGGACAACAGGACCAAGGAGTTGATGTGGCTCTGCACGATGCCCACGACCTGGTCGCCCCGTCGGCGGGGCAGGTCCTCGGCCGCCCACCGCTTGGCGGCCTCCCGGATCCAGTGCTGGCGGATCTTGGTGAAGTCCAGGCTTCCGCCATAGCCGAACGCGGCGGTGTCCCAGAGGTCCTTGTGCCGCTCGGACTCCGGGTCCAGCAGGGCCTGGCGGGCGAAGGTGACCAGTTGGCTCCACAACGGCCGCAGGCCCGTGCTGGTGATCCCGGTCGCCTGACCGACCGAGGTGACCTGCTCCTCGCGCAGCCGGTCGCAAACCCGCCGCAGACTGGTCACCGTGGTCTTGGCCCCGGACTCGGTTCTGCGCTGGAGGCCGTAGAGCACCTGGGTGACGACGAGAGGTGGCAGTCCGCGCAGGCTGACCATGCCGCCCTCCGCGACGGCCGGCGCCGTGCGGCGCCAGTGGTCCTCGTCGAAGTCCGCGCTCTTGCGCTGCACCCGCAGCACCTGCATGCGATGCGCGCAGCAGTACGGGGTCCGCTCGGTGTCCTGCTCGCGGACACAGGCCACGACGCGGCACGGCCCCCAACTCGGCAGCGGCTGTACGTCCGGGTGCCGCAGGAAGTTGTCCATCGACACCTTCAGACGGTCCCGCCGCTGGTAGTCGTGCGCGCGGCAGAGCGCGGCCCGGGCCGTCTTCGCCGGTCGCGCGCAGTCCGTGACCGCGCAGAACCGTGTCCCGACAGTGCGCCAGGTTCTGGCGTTGGCTAGGAACTCCTCCTCGTTCTGGCCGGATACTTGCAGCCGGTTCGAGCACGCCCGGCAGATCCCCAGCGCGTACGCGTAGATCATCGTTACGCATCCGGGAACGCGGCAGAGCCGGTAGCCCAGCAGCGGGTGTTCGGCGGGCACCCTCAGCACTCCGGCCGACGGATCCCACCCGATCTCATCCAGGAAGCCCGCGTCCAACAGGCCGGTGAGGACCAGGAGTTCATGATCCCCATCGACGGTCCCGACCTGGGGCGCGTGGACGGCGGTCGCCGTCGCGACCGGGCTCACCGGCCCGTCTCCTCGGCCAGGCGGGGGCTGGGAACTCGCTCGACGGCCGCGCGCAGACGCCCGGGGTCGGGGTGGAGATAGACCTGGCTGGCGCTCGGCGAGGCGTGCCCCAAGACCTCTTGTACTTCATCGACGCTGCCGCCCGCATCGGCGATGTTGCTCCCGCAGGCGTGACGCAGCATGTGGGCCGTCACCTTCTCGGGCAGCCCCGCCCGCCGGGCCAGGGTCTTGATCAGGTCGCTCAGGGCATCCGGCGGCATCGGCGCCCCGAGCGGGGTGCGGAAGAGGTTCACCAGCACGAAGTCGCTGGCCTCGGCCGCAGGGACCTCCGAACGTTCCAAAACGTACTGGTCGTAAGCCTGCACCAACAGAAAGTCCACCGGGACGGCCCGCTGACGACGCGACTTCGCCCAGGCGCCGTTGACGTTCTCCCGACGCACCACGTGCAGGTGAGCGCCGGGAACCCGGCAGCCCAGCCATGAGGAATCGGGAAGGAAGTGGATGTCCTCCCGCCGCAGCCCGGCCGCCTCACCACGGCGCAGCCCGGCACGGGCCATCAGCAGCACGATCAGCCGGTCCCGGCACGAGTGGCAGGCCCGCAACAGCGCGACGATCTCCTCATCGCTCGCCCGTTCCACCGGCCGCTGGGCCTCCACCAGCCGGTGCCGGGCCCGCATCCGATACGACAACCCGCTCCACTCCCCGCGGGCCTCAACAGGAAGATCACAGTCGTCGGCCAGTTCGTAGAGCGCCGCCATCACCGTGGCCGGGGCCTCGCCCGTGGTGACGGCATGCGCCAGGAAACCCCGTACTCCGGACAGGATTCCGTTGACCCGCCTCGCCCCACGCACCGGCGCACGGCCCGGCCCGGTCAGCACCTCCCCGGCACCCGGTACGGCCTCCGCACCGCTGACCTCGGCCGGGGCATGACGCAGCCAGGTGATGAGCAACCCGAAGTCGACCGCAGCCGTACGCCAGTCCCGGCCCGTTCTCGCGCACCACCGCAAGTACAAGGCCACCGATCCGGCGTACGACTTGGTTGTCAACTCCGCATCATCACGGCCCAGCCGTACATGCCTCAAGAACGCATCCGCGGTCGGCACCACCGCCAACTCCTCGTCCAGCACCGTCCAGTACTTCACGCCGGACGGCATCACCACGGGAAACGCCCGCACCCTCATCTCCTTGCTCGGACCGCTCCTGCACAGCAACAGCCACGAGCACCACACCCCCGGAGATCTGTTGCACAACGCTCAACGGGCACACTCACCGCAACGTCACGCAACAGCCATCAGACACCTGGAGAAGCCGAGTACAAGCCCGCGCAGCTGGCTGCCGCACGCTCCTGCGGGCTGCGCATCCCGGCCACGCTCATCACGAACCGGCCCGACGAGGTACGCGCCTTCGCTGCCGAGGTCGGCGGGCCGATCGTGTGCAAGCCGGTCGCCTCCCCTGTCCTCATCGAGGGCCGCCGCCTCAAGACCGTGTATACCCGCTGTCTCGACGACGAGGACCTGGAAGACCTGCGGGGCGTCGACACCACCGCGCATCTCTTCCAGGCGTGGGCCGCCAAGGAGTACGAGGTTCGCCTCACCATCATCGGGGAGCGAATGCTGGCTGCCGCCATCCATGCGGGAAGCGTCGCCTCATACGAGGACTGGCGCAGCGACTACAGCTCCCTGACGTACAACACGACCGAGATACCTGAGCCGGTGGCCAGCGGAATGCGGCGTTTGATGGAACGGCTGAACCTGCGCTACGGGGCGGCAGACTTCGTCGTGGACCCCGACGGGCAGTGGACATTCCTGGAGGTCAACCCGTGTGGCCAATGGGACTGGATCCAAGGCGCCACTGGCCTGCCCATCGTTGAGACGATCGCCGACGAGCTGCAAGGAGCCCGTTGATGGACTGGAAGCCGCACGCGGCCGCCCTCGCAGCCGAGATCACCCATCCCGCATCGGGCTGCTGGATTCCGATCAAGGAGACGCCCCGGCACCTGCTGGTGGAACGCTGGTTCACCCCCAGCGAGCACGGGTGGACTGTCGCCGACGGCCCGGCCGACGAGAACCGGTGGGCGACGGCCTCCTACTCGGACACCACGCTAGTCACGCGCATCGGGTCTGTGCACGCCGACCAGGCCGAACCGGGACAGCCCGTCATCGGCCTACCCACTTCGTCATCCACCCTGCCCAGCCTGGTCCTCACGATGCTCCGCCACGGCCGCCTCACCCCGGGGGTGCGGCTGCTGGATGTGGCCACCGGATCCGGCTACAGCGCCGCCCTGGCCTGCCAGCGCCTCGGCGACGACCTGGTCACCACGCTGGACATCGACCCCTACCTCACCCAGGTCGCCGCCGAACGCCTGCAGCGGATCGGATGGAACCCCACCGTCGTCACCGCAGACGCCGGCGCGGACGAACTCCCGGGCACCTTCGACCGGATCGTGTCCATGGTCTCGATGCCCCGCATCCCCGCCTCGTGGCTGTCCGCCCTCACGCCCGCCGGCCGCCTGGTCACCACCCTCGCAGGCACCGGACTGATCGTCACCGCCGACAAGACCAAGGACGGCGGCGCGATCGGCCGCGTCGAATGGGACCGCGCAGCGTTCATGACGACCCGGACCGGCGACGACTACCCGCCCAGGCTGCAGGACGTGTTCGCCAAGGCCGTCGACCAGGACGGAGACGAGGTCACCACCTCCCCGTTCCCGGTGCTCGACGTCATGCAGGCCTGGGAGGTGTGGTCGATGCTGTCGCTTGCGGTATCCGGCATCGAGCACCGCAACGGCACCGGTGACGACGGCAGCCGCATGACGTGGATGCTCCACGCAGACGGGTCCTGGGCCCGGGCCACCACCAAGCCGGGCGAGCAGAGCGCAACCGTGCACCAGAGCGGACCGCGCCGCCTGTACGACGAACTCGAAGCGATCCGCTGGCACTGGATCGAACGAGGCGAACTCCCCGTGTACGGGGCGCAGGTCACCATCACCCCGGACGGCACGACGACTCTGTCGCGCGGCGGGTGGTCCGCAACTCTGTGACCTACAAGGCGGCGCTGACACGGCACACTGGGCAAGAGCCGACAAGGAGGGAGCACCCCTATGGAAGACGAGCCCCTCGAGGAGTGGGCAGCCCGCCGTGCGCAGCGCCGCCCCACACCCGGTGAGCGCCGCGCCGTCCCCCTCGGCGAAGCATCCGAGCGCGGGACGCACATCGACCCTGACGCCCCCCGCGTGATCCAGGAATGGGACGGCCACACATGGGTTCCGGCCGGAGTCGCCGAAGACCACCAGGCCGCCGCAGACAAGACCGGCACAGACGCCGAGTCACGCGCTGAACGTGTCGCCCTGCCGAACTTCAACAAGCTGCCCCAGGCGCCTGAACGCTGGCGACCGACCGAGCCTTGGTACCGGCCCTGACACAGCCAGCGAAGGACAGAGTGCAGTGGCTCCTCAGCTCCCCGTGAACGACGTGATGCTCACCTCGAGCGCGACGGAGCCGTGTGCCTGGCCGAGCGGCAGGGCACCGGCTACGCCGAGGGCATGCTGAGCCGACGACCTCGGGCAGTTGCTACCCCTCATGCTGAGGTGGCGGCGCCTGACGGCAGTAACTGACGGGGTGGGTTAAGCAGGTTGAGGCGGATGACCTTAAGAACCTTCCCCCGGACGTGATCAAGGACTGAGAGCCCGACGCTCTGCGCCTGGAGCAGGGGGCCCCGACCTCGGCCTGAACTCCGGTACCGGATCACCCCCGCGCCAGCGGGGAGCACGAGCGAGGAACAGCCGACTGCTGCCCGGCTGTACCACCCCAGGTCATCCGTTCGACAGAGGGAGCAGCCATACCGGGCCCGGAGGCCAGCGGCCCTCTTGCAGGACCGCGAAGAAGATGACGGCCCACGCGACCCCTGGCACCGCCCACCGCGCTGGGCATCGAATCACCCCGCGCCAGCGGGAGCACACGACCGTCAGCGCGCTGCGCGACGAGAAAATCGGTTCACCCCCGCGTCGGCGGGGAGCACAGTCGGGGCAGACTTGGGTCTGCGACTGGTGGCGGTTCACCCCCGCGTCGGCGGGGAGCACCACCACCAGGCCAAGGGCACAACCGCCGCCGACGGTTCACCCCCGCGTCGGCGGGGAGCACGGGATCTACGGCACCCGCGCCGGCATCATCCGCGGTTCACCCCCGCGTCGGCGGGGAGCACCCGGAGCGGGCGGCGCCCCCGGAAGGGCTGACCGGTTCACCCCCGCGTCGGCGGGGAGCACACTTCGCGACCTGCCCTTCACTTAGCGCTTTGCTTTTTCTTTACCGTTCTTGCTTGCTGTGGAGCAGCGGTCATCCGCATGAGGCTGAGTCCATCAAAGTCCTCGGGGACTCGGCGACGGGTGCCGGCTGTACGAATGGCGTAGCCCTGTTCGGTTGGGGCTGGGTACACGAGGACGGCAGCGCCGTCACCGACGACTTCGGCGACGGCGTCCCAGAGTTGGTCGCGTACGCGGGCTGAGACGCTGCCGACAAAGATGCCGGGGACTACTTCGGTGGACCAGCGGCTGAGTGCGCCGCGGAGGTGGTCGGGCACGGCGGTGGTGGCGATGACGAGCATGGAGGGCATGTCAGGCTCCGTCCGGCGCGTAGTTCACGCCGGCGGGAAGCACGCCGGTCTTCGGGTCCCAGAGGTGGACCAGAGGCACGTCAAGGCGTTCGGAGGGGTCGTCGTCGGTCTCGGAGCCCGGGGTGAGGAGTGTCTGGATGTCGCGGATGACGCGGGGCAGCAGGCGGATGAGGCGGAGTTCCTCACGGAATCGTCGGCGGGCTTGTTGTTCGGGGTCGGCTGCTTGGTGGAGGGAGAAGGCGACGGGGAGGGTGGTGTCGGCTTTGCAGAGGTCGGCGATGTCGTAGACGAACGCGTACTGGGTGCCGACGGCTCATTACCACCCTCTTGCAGGGGCGGCTGTAGAGGAAAGTCAGAGTTCCCGCCGCGCGGAGCATCGCAGCTATGGGCGCGGCAAGGCGCCGTTCGGCGCACGGATGACATCATCATTGGGCGGGAGCAATGCTGAGAAGCCCGCATCCGTATGCCTTGGCCCGCCCGATGCCCGTAGCGAGCTTCTCGCGAAGCAGTTCGGCGTCGAGGACTCGGGCCGTCCCATCGAATTGTGTGCGGGCATGCCGGATTCGCTGCTGTGCGGCGGCGCCTTTGGAAGCCCGTTGGCCACGTACCGTGGCGAGCGGGTGGGCATCGATGTGCAGTGGTTCCAACCCGGCTGCGTGGGACTGGCGTTCCCACCATTCAACAGCGGCATTGCCGCTCAAGGCCACGACCGGCGGGAGCCTATAGGCTTCCCGAGAGGTGGCCCTCGGCTTGCGCACGGGGTTGGCCACACAGCGGTAGTTGACGACCATCCCCTTGTATAGGATCGCCAGCAAGGCGTCGAGGGATCGCGTCTCGACGCTGCCGTAGGCGTCTGGCAGGCGTGAGGAGTCGGGTTCCATGTGGCTCTGCAGGAGGATCTGCGGTCCACGTGGGCTGTCCTCGGCACGGAACAGCACTCCGAATGCGGCTCGGGCCGGGCCTTCGACGCCGTCAGGAAACATCTGCAGCATGCGTTGGTGCAGTCGGATGCCGTGGTCGCTGCCACTGAGGTCCCTTCGGGCCTCGCGGGAACTGGGCGAGGGCACGATGCGGGTCAGCCACAAAGTCACCGGCCGCTCCTCTCCGGCTCAACGAAATGGGTGTCGATGTAGCTTTGGAGCTTCTCCAGGTAGCCGGTGCCGAAGCCTTCGTACGCGGCATCCGGCAGGTGCACGGCACGCCGGTACAGCGGCCGGGGCCGATACTGGCGCTCCAGCGGTGCGAACGACAGCGGCTCGTCGGTGACTTCGCCACTGTGGTGGTCACCGTCACCCCTGTCCGGGGTGTCAGAGTCCACGGGGAGCACCCCGAGCGGCCTGTCGCTGTAGAAGTCGGTCGGCTGCGGGCCGCGGCGCGGCCTCTTGGCTGCCAGCGGCAGCCGTACCAGGTGGTACAGCGGATCTTCCACGACTCCCAGCAGGATCGGGCCCTCCGGCGGGCAGGACCGGCGGCCGAGAAAGAGAGGCCAGTGCGGGTCACGCAGGGCAGCAGCGCACACGTGGAGCTGCTGCGCGTCGTCGCAGGTGACCGCGAGGGTGAAAGCAGCGTCGGCCAGATACTGGCGCTTGGACACCAAAGTGCCCTTGCCCGCCGGCCTGCGCTTCCCGTCAGCGGTGATCACTGTTTCATCCGCGGGTCGCCCGCCGCCCACGGTGTGAAAGTCGGACGTCACGACACCGGGTCGGTCGACGCGTACTGTCATCGACAGCGCCGTGAGGTCGTCCAGGGGGGCCTCGCGCTGGCGCCCGAGTGCTGCGGCCAGCAAGCCCACGACGCCTGACCGGGTGGGGAATCGGGCTGTGTCGCGCCACAGGTACTTGCTGCGGGTGCCCCAAGACTGCAGAGGGCCTGCCAGGCGCAGCAACAGCCCGTATGCGTGCCTATCGGTCACTGCGGGGCCTCGGCGAGCGCAATGTCGATGGCGGAGGTGACGAGTGCTGCGAAGCACGAGTGGCGCTCTCCGAGGTACTCGAGCTTGTCGAACTGGAGGGATGCGTGGGCTGCGTGCAGGACGCGGTCGGGGCCGAGGAGGGTGTTCGCGGCCTTGGAATAGGCGTCGATGCCCTCCACGGAGCGGGCGACGTAGCCGCCGTGCTGAGCGGAGCGTACGGGTTCTTCGAAGGCTGCGGCGAAGGACAGGGGCCGGTCGGAGCGCACGGCCACGTGGACGAGGTGCGGGAGCGAGTGGGGGGCGGTGGAGTTCTTCTTCGCCTGGGGAAGTGACTCGATGAAGGAGAGCAGGAACTGGCCGGCGAGTTCGCGAGCGGCGTCGACGGCGGTGCCGTGGTCGTCGGTCAGGTTCTTGGTGAGTTCGTCGAGGTCGACTGTTGCGAACCGGTAGAAGGTGCCGGTGCTGAACTCGGCCGTGCCCATGTGGCCGCTGCCGGTTTCGTCGCCCTTCGTCGCGGTGACGTCGTCGACGGCTGCGAAGTAGTCGAGTTCGACCTCGGTGGTGTGGGTGGTGAAAGCGTGCGCAACCTGGACGGCGCCGTCGACGCCGGCCTGGTCGACCTCCGCGAGCATGCGGCCGAAGACGTTGATGACACCGTTCCTCTTGAGGAGAATTTTGTCGATCTTCCCTTTCAGGGCGCTCTCGGGCTTGGACTTCGGCTTGCCGGTGAAGTCGCTGGTGAGCGAAGCCTTGTGCGCTTCGGCGATGTCCGCCAGTTCCTCGACCGCGTCTTCGGGGAGGTAGATGAGCGCGTTGGTAAGCACCTTGTTCGTGATGGGCTGTTTGTCTTTGCCTTTCGCCACTTCCCACTTGATACTGCTGCCCGCCGCGACATGCGCGCCGGCGCGTTCGGCAAGCGCCTTCTCCCAGCCGCGAGCGCGAAGTACGTCGGCGACCCGCTCGCCGATGCGGCGTGTACGCAGCGCGTTGTCGCCGAGCGCGTCCTGGAAGTGCTCGCGGACGGCCCGCTTCCAACACTGGCTGGAGATGCGGGTGCGCAGGGCGTCGCCATAGAGCATGGTTTTCACCGAGTTGGTGTCGTCCCGGTTCAGATTCGCGTAGGGGACGGGCTGGACGACATGGACATCGATGAAGCGTGGCCTTAGGCCCATCTGGGGGTCTCCTTCAGGTCGCGAGGTTAGTCCTGCTCGGCGCGGGCGGTGATCCGGTAGAAGTCCTGCAACCAGCGGCGGCTGATACGCCCGGACTGATACGGCCAGTCGACGATGTCTGCCAGGAGCTGCCCCCAGTCGATGGTGGCGCCGGCGGTGCGTACCTGGTTCACCGCGGCAGGCAGGTGCAGATGGAGGCCGCGCAGGCTCTGCCGTGTCAGAAGGTTGACGCGGCTCTCTGCGGCGCTGAGCCGCATGGAGGCGTTCGTCGCCATCACGGCATGGCCCAGCGTGGCACCGAAGGAGGTGCCGTACGGGGTGGGCCCGGGCGGAGCGGTGTCCTCGTCCGGTTCTCCGTGTTCGTGGGTAACCTGCCTTTCCAACTCCGCTTGTTCGTCTGCGGTGTCTTCGCCGTCTTCCTGACCGGCGGCAAAGGCGTGTCGGGGCTGGGCCGCGATCAGTGAGGCCACGGTGTAGTGGGCCTGCGCTGTTCTGTCGTCGCAGCCGTCCGGCAGTCGCAGGGTCAGCAGCCGGTGCATGGGGCGGGCGCGCGGGTGGTCCAGATCTCGGCGCAGGCCCGCGCGCAGCGCCGCACGGGCACCGGGGTCCGCGCGGCACAGGCGTTCAATGCTCACGGCGAAAGCGGCATACGAGGCGCGAGCCCTCTGGCGCTGGCTCTCTAACGGGGCTGGGAAGGTCACTGCCTGTCCTCGGGTCGGTGTGCGACGGTCACGACTTGCTGGCCGCCCTTTTCGTCTTCAGTTGCTCCATCGCCTTGTGCGGGTCTTTCAGGGCGGCGAGGATGATCGCCTTCGCTCTGGTGACGGCCTTCGCACCGCGTGATGTGCGTGTCACGGAGTCGGTGACCGCCTCGTACGCGTCGAGCGCGTGCCGCCCGAAGGCCCTGCATGTGGCCTCGAAATCGAACCCGGAATCCGCGGCGCCGTCCGAGCGGGTCAGCTGCCTGAACCGCGACCAGAATTCGTCCTCCGCCGATGGCCAGTACCGTGCCGTGGCCGCGTCCAGCCAGGCACCCGGATCATTCTTCTTGTCATCCGTGTACGTCAGCCAGGCTTCCTTCGTGGCCTGCTCCAGCCGGTCCCCGAAGAGCTCGCCGAGTTCGCGGAGCTGGCGCATGGGCAGGTCGGTGTTCACCGCGTCTACCTCAACCCGGGAAAGAAGCACCGGGGTCGTGGAGTCGACGTATTGGTAGTTGGCCGCCTGGCTGGCGTCCTGTTCGAAGCCGAGCGCACGTACCCGCAGGTACTCGCAGACGTCGAAGGCGTGATCCATGACCTTCGGCTGGAGAGGGCTTGAGTCATCCAGCTGTTTGAGCAGAAGGGCGTCGATGTCCCGCCAGAGGGAACGGGAGGAGCGTGCGAGCCGGGGGAACGTCTGCCCATCCTCGCCGATCTCCCAGATCAGGTAGTCATCTTCCGGCCTGATGCGCTCGGCGTCGTAGGCCCAGGTGATGTAAGCGTCGGCGGTGTGCTCGCCGTCCGGGGCGGGGACGAGGTAGAGAGCGTGCTGTGAACTGGCGGTGAGCCGTGAGCAGGGGCCCTGTGGCTCGGGCATCGCCTTGAGCGGGTCCGGGAGGGTGTCGCGCTCCCACGGACACAGGTCGGTCTGCCGGCTGACGTGACCATCCGGCGGGGTCAGACCTGCCAGCAACGTCAGGAAAAGGTTGTCGCACTCCGGGTGAAACGACAGCGCAGCCCTCAGGGGCGAGGCCTTCGCGTAGTGATGGTTTACGCCGCCGACCGTGCGCCGCGAGAGGGTGCCGGGGGCTCCCCAGTAATGCCAGGTCAGCAGCGATAACGCGGCCTGCGAAAGGTCGGGGGGCACGGGCTCTACGTGGCTCCAGTGCCCGAACCAGGAGTGGTTGTTTCCCGCCGGCCGGCTCATGACCAGCTTGTGGACCCCGGCGGTCTTGTTCCTGTCGCACTGATCGGGCAGGCGCGGGTCCTGGAGCCAGGGACGGTCGCGGTCGAACAGGGCGAAGCGGTGGGTCCACTGGTCGAAGTAGCCGGCGATGCCCGCCCGGCGGCCGCCGGGCAGGTCGATGCTCTCCTCGGCAAAGCCCTGCTCGAGGACGTCCTCCCGCCGCTCGCCCCAGCTTCCGGGACCGGCCTCGTCCAGCGCGGTGATCCGGGCCGTGAGCGCATACAGCAACCGGAGCAGCGCCGAGTGAGCCGGGGCTTCCTCAATCAGGAGCGTGCGAATCTCGCGGGCGTGCAGGAACAGGCTCCGCAGGCCCAATAAGGGAGGGCCTGACTTCCCCTCCAGCCATGCGACCGGAATCCATGGCTGGTCAATCAGATTGGACGCAGGCGTGGCCACGCCCCTCCCCCCGTGGTCGGACGTTCAGCAAATGCTAGAAGGACGGGCCAGGCGGCGTGGGCGGTTACGTCAATTCGTCAATCTCCAGGCCGAGTTCACTCATACAGAACCGGTACTTCGAACTGGTGTGCACCCACTTGCCGTCCTGCAGTTCCAGGTTCAGCCGGAGAACATTCTTCAGGGCGGCCATCTCGCGCCAGGCGGCATTGGCATCGCCGTCCACGGCCTCGACGATTCGCTTCGGCACCGGGATCAGATAGGGGACCAGCTGTCCCGGCTTCGGTCTGCCCTTTTCAGCGCGCTGAAGCTTCCGCTCCAGGACACCCTCCTCCAGGACATACACCTCATGGCCCTGCTGGTTGCGGCAGGGGTACAGGCAGACCACATGGGCCGTCTCCTCACCGAGCACGGACGAGAGCAGTTCGGGCTCGGTGCCGGGGTGGTCGCGGCTCAGCAGGCCGAGGTCGCCGTCGAGCTCCCCCGGCCCGGGTACCGCCAGCCAGCCCGCAGTGCCGCCGGCTCTGCGTTCACGGACCGTGCGCCGGTTGTCGAGCTGCCGGAGTTCACGCGCCGCAGGCCACCCCAACCCATCCACGAGCTCGTCGGCGTACACCGCATCCAGCAGCACAGGCAGGTCGTCGGGCAGACACACCGTCCTGCCGGCCCCCAGGAGCAGGTCAGTGCGCCGCACCAGCGCGGCGTCGTCCAGGTCGGACGTGCTGTCCGTGTGGAGCACCACAAGACGGGCCCGGTCACCCGCGCTGTGCCCTGCACGGGCCAGCAAGTCCGCGAGCGGTGCCGGTCCGGATAGGACAAGGTCGAAATGCAGGCCCCGGACATGTTCCAGCATCGGCGTCGTCACCAGCACGCAGGGCCCGGAGGCCTCACCTGCAGGAGCGAACGCACTCCGGCAGGCTGCGAGACGCTGCCACCGGTCCTTGTTGCACATCTGCTCGTGGACCAGGGTCACATCGAGGCCAGGCAGATCCTGCGTGAGCCGGCGCAACGTACGGATGGCTTCCGCAGGCGTCGATCGGTAGACGGCGGCCTTTCCGCTGCCGGCTGCAACCATCGAGGCAAGAGCCGCCTGGATCTCGCCATCCGGCGTACCGTCAGCGACCGTGATGCTGAGGGTGCTGGCACGAACGGCCCCCGAAGGCTGCTGAGGCAGGTGCCAGCCTCCGCACTGAGCATCCACGAACGACCACCCTGGCGATCGACGGGGCTGCATCACCGGCTTTCCACCCCCGCCTGCGCCCCGGCGGTAGGCCGCCAGCATCGCGTCCACCGACCGGTCCGCGGCCGCCGCAGCCAGGACAACGGGGATCCTCAGCGCAGCGGCCCACTCCAGGAACCGGAGCATCAGCTGGTGCCCCCACGCTCCCCGGGCATGGGCTTCGTCCACCACGACGACCTTGCCCGAAAACGCGAACAGCCTCATCACGTTGAACTTCACCGGCATGACAGCTTGCAGAAGTTCGTCCACCGTCCCCGTGCCGAGCGGAGCCAGAAGCGCCCGGTGATGGGAGTTCAGCCAGCTGTTCGCCGCCAGAGCCCACTCCTCACCGGGCTCCGCGCTCACGGCTCCGGCTGCGTTGGCCTGCGCCCACTGCTGCGCAGCCTCGGCCGGCTTCATCCGCGAGGAGCTGTGGAGCAGCAGCGAGCGCCGCGGGCCCATCAGGGCCTGCCCGGCGAAAGCATGCACCTGCGCCATGTGGCTGTCAGCCGCAGAACCGGTCGGCAGGGCATAGAACAGACCCCGAGCGTTCGCTGCATGCCCCAGCACCGCCGCCGCGCGAAGAGCAGCTTGCGTACGCTCCATTGAGGGCGCAGCCGTCACCACGACCAGCCCCGGCCCGTGTGCGCTCACCAGAGCAGGCACCTGGCGGGACATGCTCGCCCCCAGACCACTCTCCCCCGCGCCCCGGCCAGGGTCAGGCGGCCGGACGAAACTTGTCCCAAGCAGGTCGGTCCGCTGCAGCAGACAGGGAGCCGCCGAGCGGGGTCACGTCCGCTGGAGTGGTGTATTGACGGCCACTCGGTGATCTCGTTTTTTAGGTTATGCGGTGAGTTCGGTCGGGAGGACGGTGTCGTCGGT
>NZ_JBSFVD010000043.1:0-19511 GCF_053592135.1 Streptomyces sp. NPDC002784
AACTCCGGCGGGTAGTTCTTCATGACCACGAGATGTCCGTTCTCAGATCCTCAGGATCCAGTGTCTCGTGTGTTCAACATCAGGGGTCAACGCCCGGACCCGGCCTCCACCGAATTCGATACCAGCGTTCCCGGGCAGTCCGTGAACGAGGAGCGGACGTGAACGTCCACGCCATGACGGTGCGCGTACTGCACACAGCGCGACATCAGAACCCTCGCCCCGGCGGCGGCCATCTCCAGCATCTCCACGGTGCTGACGGCATCCAACCGCTGGGCACATCGGACCACGCGCGGATCGGCGGTGAACACGCCTTCGACGTCCGTGTATATCTCGCAGACGTCGGCATTCATCGCGGCAGCCAGGGCCACTGCTGTGACATCCGATCCGCCGCGTCCCAGCGTCGTGAGGTCCCCACTCTCCTGGCAGATTCCCTGGAAGCCGCTCACGAAGGGCACGGCGCCCTCCTCGAGCACCTCCCACACCCGAGCCGGGGCGATGTCGACGATGCGCGCCGAACCGTGGCACCCATCGGTGTGAATGCCAGCCTGCGCCCCCGATAACGACTGGGCGGTGCCACCCAAGTTGTGGACCGCCATCGCCACCAGCGCATTGGAAACCCGCTCGCCGGACGTGAGCAGCATGTCCATCTCCCTAGCGGGACGGTCACGGCTGACCATCTGCGCAAGATCGATCAGTTCGTCACTGGTGTCACCCATGGCCGAGCAGACGACAACGACATCGTGGCCGCCGCGCCTGGTGGTGAGGACCCGTTCGGCGACCGCTCTAATGCCGTCCGCGCCCTTCAGCGAGGACCCTCCATATTTCTGGACGACCAACATGCCCTTGTTTCCTCCGAAGACGTCGTGGTGCTCAAACGCGCCGACTGCGCGTCCTACAGGCGGGGGCGCAGCGTTTCTTCCCTGTGCCAGTCGACAAAGAGGTCGCCGGTGGTACACCAGGTCGCTGCGGGTCAATGATTCGGTGTCTCTGCAGTGCCTCGTCCGCGGAGCTGGGGAGTTCCTGCGATCAGCAGGGGATGTCACCGGGCTCAGCCGGTTTGCGTCAGATTCGGAAGCGGCCGGCCCCGACGATGCCGCCTCACCGTGGTCTGAACCGTTCCGGGTTCGGTAGAGACTTCAGATTGTGGTTGTGACCTGGGGTTCCGCGGTCGCGAGGTAGTAGTTGGTCTCGTATTCGACTGGTGGGATGTGCCCGATCTCACCGTGGAGTCGGCGGTGGCAGTACCAGTCGATCCACTCGGCAGTGGCGAGTTCGACCTGGGAAAGCGTCTTCCATGGATGTCGGGGTTTGATCAGCTCGGTCTTGAACAGGCCAATCGTGCTCTCCATGAGGGCGTTGTCGTAGGCGTCGCCGATCGAGCCGATCGAGGCCGCGATGCCGACGGCGTCCAGGTGCTCGGCGAGTCGGAAACTCGTGTATTGCGACCCGGCATCGGAGTGATGTATCAACTCACCCCGTTGATAAGGCTGTTCGTCGCGGTCGCGTTGCCACAGGGCCATGTCCAGGGCGTCCAGGACGAGCCGTGTCTCCTTCGACAGGGCGGCGGACCAGCCGACGATCCGGCGGGAGAAGGTGTCCACGACGAACGCGACGTAGACGACTCCCGACCAGGTGCTGACGTGGGTGAAGTCGGCAACCCAGCAGCGGTTCGGGGCCGGCGCGACGAAGTTGCGGTCCAGCAGGTCTGGCGCCCGCTCGACGGAGCTGCCCGCCATCGTGGTGACGACCTTCTTCCCGCGCACGGCGCCGGTGACGCCGAGCTCGCGCATGAGGCGTTCGACGGTGCACCGGGCCACGATATGGCCCTGGCGGTGCAGCTCACGCCAGACCTTCCTGGCCCCGTAAACACGGTAGTTGGACTCGAAGATCTGCCGGATGAGCGGCTTCAGCTCGGCGTCGCGGACGGTGCGGGCCGACGGGGCCTGGAGTCGTTTGTGGTGGGCGTAATAGGTGGAGGGGGCGATCTTGCAGTCGTGCACGGTGAGCACGCGGCAGATCGGCTCGACACCGCCGAAGCGGGCCCGGTGCTCGTCGATGAACGCTACGAGCGTGTGTGTGGCCGGTCGAGCTCGGCCGCGAAGAAACTCGCCGCAGCCTTCAAGATGTCGTTCGCCCGCTTCAGCTCGGCGATCTCCTTCTTCATCGCCTTGATCTGCGCGGACTCCTCCGTGGTCGTCCCCGGACGCTTCCCGGAGTCGACCTCATCGCGCTTCACCCAGTTCCGCAGGGTCTCGGCCGAACCGATCCCGAGTTTCTGGGCAACCGCCCTCAGCGCGGCCGACTCGTTCGGATAGTCACCACGGACCTCGGCGACCATACGGACCGCTCGTTTGCGCAGCTCAACGGGATAGGAGGAGGGACGTGCCATGACTCGATCCTTTCACGGAATCGAGTCTCTACCGAACCCGGAACGGTTCAGTCTTACCTACCGGCTTCCCGCACCCCAAGCGTTCACGCAAAGGCGCATGCGTCATATCCATGTAAAAAGAGTGCGCCCGCGCACAACTCTCACCGGAACGGCAAGAACGCCCTACGGCGCACAGTCACGTGTAGCTTCCGTGCGGAACTTGGATCCGCTCAGGCACCCGTGAATCACGCGAAAGGCCCTGCGGATCTAGCCAAGCAGCAGGAGACCTTGCCTCGGCCTGTCTCCGCAAAAGGCTCCTGGTCAGGTCGTGGAGGCTTTCCTTTTGCGGCTGCCCGGTCGCGCCCTTGCTTCGCGTAGTTGGCGGGCGTCGAGCAGGTGACCTAGGGAGCCCACAGAGCTGAAGCCGGCGTCCGGCGGGTAGGCATAAGTGTCGGGGCAGACTCTGGAACAGCACCCCCAGCCCTGCGCGGGCCGCCGTGGGAGCGCGGCCAGCGCCCTCCCTGTCTGCCCCCGGCTGTCCGCCCGCTGTTTCCTAGCACCGACTGCGAGGTGTGCTGTGCCGGTCCTGACTGTCGCTGATGAGGAGCTGGACGCTCTCGGATACCTGACGGAGTGCTTCGAGGCGCATGGGCTGGGTGAGGTGCGCATGTGTCATCGGGCGCGCTCTCGGCCTTGGCCGGTCCCGGAGCTGCTCAAGGGAGCCGATCTGGTGGTCTCCCTGGGGTCGCTGTCGTCGGTGCGGGACGAGACGACGCAAGAAGCACGAGCGCAGGAACACCGTGTGTACGAAGCCGCGATCGAGCGCGGGATCCCGGTCCTCGCCATCTGCTACGGGGCGCAGGTCCTGAGCCAGGTCCTGGGAGCGCCTTCCCGTGAGGCGCCAAGCCCTGAGATCGGCTGGGTGGAAGTCGACAGCATAGACTCCGTGATGCTGCCAACCGGTCCGTGGCTGGAGTGGCACGAGGATCTGCTGGTCATTCCCGTGGGCGCCACCCTGCTGGCCCGCACATCGATGGCGCCACAGGTGTATGCGCACGGTCGTTGCCTGGCGGTGCAGTTCCACCCGGAGGTGACCCCGGAGGAACTGGACCGCCGAGTGGCGATGTACCGGGACGCCCTGGAACAGCAGGGCGTCGACGTCGAAGCCCTGACCGTTCAGGCGCACCGGCAGGGCGAACGCTCGCGGGCCATGACACGACAGCTTTTCGACATTTTCTGGTCGGGCATTGCGGCGGGGCAATGACGTGCCCTCCCAGGGTCGGGCCGGGTTCAGAAGAACTCGAAGTACTCCCTCATCTCCCAGTCCTGCGCCGCGGCCCTGCCGCCGGCGCTTGCCTCGTCACCTGCGCCGGCTGCCTGGATCGCCTCCTGCCTCCGGGCGATCTCGAAGCGACGCATCTTCACGTAGTAGGAGACGAATCGGTCTCCGAACTCGCTACGGTAGAAGTCCGATTCCTCCAGCGCGGACACAGCCTCGGCCAGAGTCCGGGGCAGGGGCTGGCTCTCCCCCGCATAGGGGTCGGACGCCTCCGCCGGCGGTGGCTGGACGCTGCGGTTCATACCGTCCCGGCCGGCGGCAAGGTCCGCGGCCATGTACAGGTAAGGGTTTGCGCAGGGCTCACCCAGCCGATTCTCCACGTGCGTGCCGGTGTCTCCCGGGCCGCCGACGACGCGGATGGCACAACCGCGGTTGTCCACCGACCAGCCGATGCGCCAGGGCGCGAAGGAGTAGGGACGGTAGCGCCCGTAGCCGTTGGCCGTCGGGGTGGCGAACGCGGTCAGGGCCGGTGCGTGGCGGAGCTGTCCGGCGATGTATTGCAGGCCCTTCTGCGAGGGCGTGTGGTGCGCGTCAGCGAAGACGTTGGTTCCCTCGCGGGTGATGAGCGAGGAATGCAGGTGCCATCCGGAGGGGAAGGAGTGCGGCAGGTGCGGGGTGCTCATGAACGAGGCCAGAAACCCGTGCCGAGCGCAGACCTGTTTGACCGCAGAGCGCAGGATGACCATCGCGTCTGCGGCGGCCAGGCCCTCCAAAGGGCTGAACGTGAACTCAAACTGCCCCGGGCCCCACTCATCCTCCATGGTCCTTGGCTCCAGTCCCACCTCCCACAGGGCGTCCCGCAAAGGACCCAGGACGGTGTGCGCGGAGTCCAGGCGGGTCTCGGACAGAAACTGATAGCCGTGGGCCGTCGCGGAAACCAGCGGCACGGGCGGCGGGTGGCCGAGATCGTCCAGAGCAATACGCTGGACGTCACGCCGGACTACCAGGAACTCCACCTCGAGCCCGGCGACATAGCGCAGTCCGTCCTGGCCGAGGGCCTCCAACTGTCGGCTCAGCAACCCCCGACCGCACAGCGGGTTGGGCAGCCCGGAGGGAAAGTAGGTGTCGCACAGCATCCACCCGGTGCGGTCGGCCCAGGGCAGGACTCGGAACGTGGCCGGGTCCGGCACGGCCACGACATCGGGAAAACCAGTCATTTCGGGCAGATCCAGATCGGCGTCAGAGACGAACCCGCCGGTGAAGACGGTGTTGCCGCTGTCCATCTGGTACATGGCGCTGGAGAAGTTCAGTCCCCGCACGAAGGCGGCCTCGGCTGCCGACGCGGACAGGAACTTAGCCCGGGGAACGCCGTGCTGGTCGACGACGACCAAGCGGACCGTACGCAGACCCAGCTCGCGTATTCGGCCGACCACGTGGTCTACGGCTTCACTTCGCTCTGCACTGCCGAGGCCATGGTCCTGGACGAAGCCGCGTTGCCCGATCCCCGAGCCTTCCGCCCGTACAGCGGGTCCGAAACCGGAGTGGATCATCCCAAACTCCTCTGTTTGGAAGATTTACGGAGATTCGTTCCCGTTTCAGTTCTTGTTTATACCGCCACTCATCTGATCCGGCCCCGGCCAGACACTCAGGCGCGGCCGTTCGGCAGCCGTACAGCCGGTTGCAGTGAACGTCGGTTGTGGTCAGAACTCACACCCCGTTGGATAGGGACATGCATGCGCCTGGGAGAACTCACCGTCCACCCGCTCATCGACGGATACGCCATCATGGAACCCGAGGCCCTCTTCGCCAACGTCACACCTGACGAACTGCGGCGCGAAGAACTCCTCAATGCCGACGGCCTGCTGGAGTTCCCCTACGGAGGATTCCTTGTTCTGGGGCCCGAGGAGCGGATCGTGCTGATCGACCTCGGCGCCGGCCCCGACCCGGGCTTCTTTCCCTTCACCGCACCACGCCACGGCATGCTGCCGGCCGCCCTCAGCACGCAGGGCATCACCGCGGAAGATGTCACCGACGTTGTCCTGACCCATCTCCATGCCGACCACATCGGGTGGGCCACCGTCGGAGGCGACGTCTATTTCCCCCGCGCGCGACACCACGTCCACAGCGAAGACTGGCACCACTATGCGCAAGGCGACGCCTACCCCACCATCCGCGCACACCTAACTCCGCTCACCAACTGGATACACCTGTGGGAGGGCCCACACACCGAGCTCTTCACGTGGTTGAGCCTGCGGGCGGCTCCTGGTCACACGCCGGGATCCGCGGTAGCAGTGCTGCACAACGGACACAAGCACCTGGTTCTGGTCGGAGACGTGCTGCACACCCCAGCCGAGCTGCGGCAACCACACTGGCAGGGAACAGACGACTGGGACGCGGACAAAGCCGTCGCCCAGCGGCAGACATGGAATGCGTACTGCCGCGAGAACAGGGCCCAGGTGGTAGGCCCTCACTTTCCCGGCCTGCGCCCGGTGCACGCCGAGGACTGAACTCCAACCATCCACACCCCCTCAACCCTTGTCGCACTGCCAGCAACCCGAAGGGCAGGCAAGCGACCGACACGCACGCGCACCGAGCGATCCACGCCGACACTCCGCAGGCCACAGCCGTGACAGGCCTCGCGCCACGGAACCACTGAGCTTCTTCGAGCGGGCCACCGATCGGGTGACGGTCCGTGAAGCGCAATGAGCGAGGCCCCTGGGCAGTTGATCGAGATGTCTGACGTCTCAACCACGCTGCTCAGGGGCCTCGTTGGTCATCTATCCTGCCGCACTCGACCTGCCACATGCGCTCGTGGAGTGGGTCACCATGCTCATCGTCACCCGTGAGGGTGACCGCCGCTGCAAGCTCCGTCCGTCCCAGCGCGCGATAGTGGCACTGGTGTACCTGCGCGAGCACACCACCCTGGCGAAGGTCGCTGCCGGCTTCGGGATTCAGCGAGTCCACCGCCCACGCCTACACCAGCGCGGTCATCGACCTTCTCGCCGACCGTGAACCGGGCCTGCTGAAGGTCCTGCGCGAGCAGGATCCGGACTTCGTCCTCCTGGACGGCACGCTCGCCGAGTGCGACCGGGTCGGCGACGGACGGGCCGACTACTCCCACAAGCACCGCCGGCACGGGGTGAACGTGCAGGTAGTCACCGATCCGGACGGCCGGCTGCTGTGGCTCTCGCCCGCGCTGCCGGGCCGCTTTCACGACCTGACCGCCGCCCGCACCCACCGGATCATCCGCATCTGCGAGCGCCAGGGCGTTCCCATCCTGGCCGATCTCGCCTACCAGGGCGGTGGCCCCTGGCTGACCACGGGCATCAAGCGCAGGCCCCTGCGGGAACTCACCCCTACCGAGAAGACCGTCAACCGGGCTCTGGCCGCGGCACGGGCACCAGTTGAGCGCGGCGTGGCCTGCCTGAAGTCCTGGCGGATCTTCCGCAGGTCCCGCTGCAGCCCCAACCGCATGACGTCAATCGCCAAACACATTCTCACCCTGGAGCGGCAACGCTGAAGAGGCTCATTCAGAGCCCAGCATCAGGACATCCCTGCCGACCTCATAGATTTCGATCGCCCCGGGAGAGTGATCCATAAATTCCTCCCAGAAACCTCGAACTTGCCAGGCGGCAGGCGCCATAGTGAGCGATCCGTCCAACTCAGTGGATACGGTCCACGATGGATGCACCTCTGAATCGACCACTTCGAAGAGTCGCGAGTCAAAGAGGGGCGGAAGTTCGCCTCTACGGAACTCAATCCTGAAGTAGTTCGGTCCGTCCGTCTGGCAGTACAGCTCAAGGACCACGTATACCTGCCCCTGACGCAGGGCATCCGCCCCCTGACGAATACTCTGCTCGTGACCTTCGACGCCGGCGAACCTCACTTTCACGGGGCACTCCCTCTGCGGTTCATGACGACCTTGTAGTCGTAGTCGTACATGACCTCACGAGACACTCGATTCATGTAGTAGTGCACTTGATAATCACCGTACGGGCTTTGATGTGTCTCGGTGCTGTACTTGCCCCATTGTGAAGCACCTCCGCGTTCTGCGAATCGAGCTTGCAGTTCCTTGTTCCCCATCTTCGTCCCAGGCATGGCCAACCTAGAACCGGAGATCGCATCAGGTGTCAGCTGGCCACTTCTAGTGAAAGGCGAGTTCGCCGACTCCAGCCGCAACTTCTGCGCGAGCTTCTCCCCTTGAAGGGAACCGGATATGACGTCGCAGTTGCTGTTGTGAACCAGGACCGGCGTGGCGCCCGCCAGGACATAGTACGTGTGTAGGTCGTCAACTGTGAGGTTGTACGTCCGCGCGTGCCTGTTGAAAGGCCGATTTCCGGTGATGATGACTGTGTCACCCTCGTCAGTGAGGAGGGTCATGCCCGGTTCGAGCTCGCGTGCAGTTATCCAGTCGCCCTTCGACGGAGACCAGAACGGATGCTCGTGCGTGGCCGTGAGCTTGTCGATGCCGTCTTCGGTGGCGATGGACAGCTCGTTGAAGTGCTTGTCGTCCTCGGTGATGATGAGGTGGGTGACTTTTCGGGCTCCTGTTTCCCCGGTGACAGGGTCGGTGGCCTGGACCTCGTCACCAACGTCGATGTCCTCGATGTTCTTGGTCTTGCCGTCGGCCATGAGGACGTCGGTGCCGGCGAGGAAGCACTTGTTGCAGTCCCCCGCATTGCCCTTCTTGGGGTTTGCACCTACACCGGCTCTTCCCGCGCCTGGTGCATCGCCCATCGCAGTGATGCTCTGCGCGACGCCCATCGACATACTGCGAAAGTAATTCTTTACAGACTCGGGGCAGGATCTCAGGTCGTGACAGGTGTTGAGTCCCCACCACCCGAGGGTTTGAGCTGCACCTTCCGGATTAGTTCCATCGGTCAAGTAGCCCCAGATGGCACCGTTAGTGAACCGGTTGGGATCGACATACTTCCGGTAGAACTGCTTGATGAACTCGTTGCGCCCTTGCCACTTCGTCGTGATGCTGACGCCTGGGAAAATCTCAGCCGGGTCATAGTAGGTGCGCTGAAATTGTGTGTTGCACGATGTACATGCCGCTTCCCCGGGCCGCTGACCGGTGTAGCCCGCGCGTTCACCGTCTCCTGCGACTGGATAGCCATCGCCGCAGATGTCTCGTCTGCACAGACCCGAAGGGTCGCTGTGGCTGACAGGGCTGTTGTTGGAATAGGCGTACCCGTTCATCTGCAGCGGGTCACTGATGACGACGATCGGGTCCGCGGACAGGAACCGCCCCGAGTTCTGGTCGTATTCTCGGGCTCCGATGTGTGTCAGCCCGGTGCTCGCGTCGTCGATGCCGACGCCAAGGTAGCTCCGCTTGTTCGGCCAGCTCGCCGGCTTTGCGCCCCGGGCTTCGCCGTACGGTTTGAAGGCGCGGCGGGTAACCACTTGGCCGGTGGCCATCTCGACCGTCGTGTTCGCTGTGCCGAGGTGGTCGGCGAGGAGGATGTTGAGCTTGTGGCCCGTGGTCGAGCCATTCGTCGTGGTTCGGGTCACCGCTGGCGCACCGGCTTGGGCGTACGTGCGGGACGCCTTGGTGATGCTGCCCGTCGCGTTCGTGGTCAGTTCTGTCTCGCCCAGGTACAGGGTCGAGCCTGTCGGCGAGTTCTCCAGGATGCGGTTGCCGTCGGCGTCGTAGACGTAGGTGGTCTTCGTGCCGGCGTTGGTGATCGAGGCCAGCTTGTTTTCTTGGTTCCAAATCAGGCTCTGTGTGGTGTTGTACAGGTCCCGGACCTTGGTGTTGCCCGTCGCGTCGTACGCGTAGGAGCTTCCCTTACCCGCCGGTGTGGAGGTGATCCCCGTCATCGTGTGCGGCTGTGTCGTGTACGACGGGGTCGTGCCATTGCCGGCGACCATCTTGCCGTGGCCGTAAGTGAACGTGACGTTCTTCGTGGCGTCCGCGGTGTCGTGCTCGGTCATGGTGGCGCGGTTGCCGATCCAGTCGTAGGTGAACGACTGGCGGTAGGCGGTGGCGCCTGTGGAGACGGTGGTGGAATCCGGGGCTGCTGCCGACAGCGTCGACGCCAGCGACGCATCGGGGGCCTTGGCGTCCGTGGACTCGTCCGGCGCGTCGGCGACCGGGCCGGAGGAGAACGCGTAGTCCGTGCGGTAGCCCCACGTCGTGCCGTTGGCCGTCTTGCAGCCGGTGCCGTTCAGGCTCGGTGTGACGTTCGACGTCCAGGCATGGTTGAGCTCACCCATGACGTCGTAGGTGAAGCACTGGGCGTCCCAGGTCTTGCCGGACGCGTCTTCGAGCTGGCGGGCGTTGGAGGTGATGGTGCCTGTGGCGTCGTAGGAGTAGTAGCTGTCCGCGATGCGGTGCGGCCCTGCCGTCTCCCGGTCGGTGATCGTGCGCTGGAGGCTGCCGGTGTTGGGGTTGACGAAGTTCGTCGTCCATACCCGGTATGGCTGGGCGCCGGAGACGGTGCGCAGTGCCTCGCCGTAGGGCGAGTAGGTGGCGCCCGCCGTGTACCAGGTGAGGCCCGAGGTCGACTCGGGAAGGCCGTCGCTGGTGTAGCGGGTGACCACCTTCTCGCTCGCCAGGCCGCCCTTGGCGGGCAGCGTGACCGACTGCGGCTGACCGGTGGGGGTGTACGTGTAGGTGTAGGTGTACGTGCCGGACAGGCCGGTTGTCATCGCGTTCGGCGGGATGACCGTCTCGCTGCCGGTGACGTGGTACTCGGCGTCATAGCCGGTGGCGCGGTTGATGTAGTCGCCGTCCGCGGTGTGCCGGATTGATTCGGTCGGCTTGCCGAGTCCGCCGGGTGTCTCGTCATAGGTGTATGACTTGACCGGGCTGGCGGTCGTGGAGCCCTGGCGGACGGCCTTCACGCGGCCGAGCAGGTCGTACTCGGTGAACGTCTCCTGCTGGAGGGCGTCCTTGGTGTAGTTGGGGCGGTCGGCTTCGTCGTACAGCGTCAGCGTGGTGCCGGTGTCGGGGTCCGTGGAGGACGTGAGCCGGCCGCGGGTGTCGTAGACGTAGGACCAGCTGTTGCCTGCGGGGTCGGTGACCTTGCTGCGGTAGCCGCGGGCGTCGTACTCGTACGACGTTGTGCGGCCGGTGTCCCCGCTCGTTTTGCTGTAGTGCTTGATGGAGGTGACCCGGCCCAGGGTGTCAAAGTACGTGCGGGTCTTGGGGGCAGTGGAGCCCGGGGGGTCCATGTCCGTGTAGATCTCGCCGTGGGTGGCGAATGAGCCGTACTTGTATTTGCCGCCGTGGTAGACCATGGCGCGGTATTCGCGCTGCAGGCCGTCGTAGCGGTACTGGGTCGAGCTCGGTATCAGGGACAAGGACCGGGGCTGGAACAGGTCGGTGGCCGGTTCGCCCTTGGCCAGGTAGCCGCCGGTCTTCTCACGGACGAGGCCGTGGTCGTTGTACTTCGTGTCGACGATGATCCGTCCGGGGCCGTGGGCCTCGGTCTGGGCCTGGACTTCGCGTTGGAGACCGTCGTAGAGGGTGACGGTGCGCGCGTAGGTGCCGTCGTCCCGGAGTGCTTGGAGGGTCACCGAGGCGGGGCGGTTGAGCTTGGGGGTGGCTATGGCCGCCTGGTAGGAGATCTGCACGCTCGGGGACTGGCCGGCGGAGGAGCGTGAGGGCGTCCAGCCCTTGATCAGACGGCCGAGGGCGTCGTATTCGTTGCGTGTGATGCGCCCGTTGGGGTCGGTGACGGTCAGGGGCAGGCTGCGTCCGGGATCGAAAGTTGTCTTGGTGAGATGGCCCTTGGCGTTGAGGGACTTCACCTCGGTGACCGGGCCGCCCGCATCGCCGGGGGTGTACTGCGTTTCGGTCGTGCCGGCGCCGGGGGCGGTGATGGTGCGCACCCGGCCCAGCGGGTCGTAGCTGGTGGTGATGGTGTGGGAGTGCGCGGTGCCGGTGCCGTTGATCGCGGCCCTGGAGGTGACGAGTCCCTTGGTCGGGGTGGCACCGTA
This sequence comes from Streptomyces sp. NPDC002784, assembly GCF_053592135.1. NCBI lineage: Bacteria > Bacillati > Actinomycetota > Actinomycetes > Kitasatosporales > Streptomycetaceae > Streptomyces > Streptomyces sp. NPDC002784. The sequence goes on from NZ_JBSFVD010000043.1 coordinate 11,595, forward strand.
GGTCAGGTTGTCGTAGGTGTTCCTCAGCGACGACTTCAGCTGGGTGGCCGGGTCTGCGGTGGCCTGCGTGGCGCAGCTGGTGGCGGTGACGCGTTCTTCCTTGGGCAGACCGATCAGCCAGGTGGTGGTGTTGTGTACGTACGCGGTCGTGGTGCAGGTTCGGTCCGAGAGCGTCTCGGAGGTGCCGCTGGGTTTGACGACGGCTGTGTCCACCTGGAGGGGCAGCCCATAGGTGTCGTCGACCGCGGTGGTCGTTCGAACGCCGCGCCAGCTGTCGCCGACCGTCTGGATCTCATCCGTCCGCTTGACGCCGACGCGGTGGGCGAGCAGCGGGTCGGCTGTCGTCGCGTCCTCGTTCTGGCGGGCGCGGGAGGCGGTCTGCTTGGAGTAGGGGAAGGTCAGGTGGCGCTTGAGGACTTTGCCGTCGGAGTCGACGTAGGTGATGGTCTCCGCGGTCATGCCGGCGAACTGCGGTGCATCGTCGGCGCTAAGGGTGTGAGCGCCCGTTGAGTCCTTCACTTCACCGCCGACGCCCTGGAAGTAGCGTGTGAGGCTGTAGGACTGGCTGTTTCTCACGCTCGTCGTGGAGGTGGTTTTGGCGCCCTTGCGGACGGAGACCTGCCGGTAGCCCTTCCAGTCGCTGTAGGTACGCAGGGCGGGGCGGGTGAACTCGTCGTCGCCCTTGGCCCAGGCCGTGTCCGAATAGGCGTACTTGGTGGTGACGGGCACGCCGTGCGAGGTGACCTTGTCGGTCTCGGTCACGGACGCCACGACGTACTTGTTGAACCAGGCCTTCTTGGGGGTTTTGTCGTCCCCGTCGGGCGACCAGCGGACCGGGTAGCAGGTGCCGTTGTTCTTGCCCTTGTCCTCCACCGGCTCGGCTGCGCAGCCTCCGGTGTATTCGACCTCGATGTCGCCGCCGTACTCGGTGGAGACGGTGCCGATGCGGGGGCGGGTGAAGCCGGGTCGCTGGTCGGTCTTGCTCCTGGGGACGAGGTTGGGCAGGTGCCGGTCCTTGAGCCGGTCACTCAGCGGTGAGGTGGAACCCACGGTGTATGCGGCGAAGCTGACGCCGTATTCGGACTGGAGGGTGCCGGTGGTCTCTCCAGGGGCGTAGCCGGTGCGGGTGATGGAGTTCAGCCACAGACCGGGTGAGCTGTCGTACCAGTCCTCGGGGAAGGAGTGGTGCAGCGTGTATTTGTCGACAGGTCCAAGGCCGGTCTGTCCGGCCCGTGCGGCCTTGGTGGTCACCGAGTCCAGGCGCATCTGGGTCCAGAAGGACGGGAACGCCGGGCAGAGCTTGGACGTGGACTTGCAGTTGAGGTTGCCCGGGGTGTCCCACCAGGGGCGGTAGGCGCCTGGGTCGTCGGTCTTGGCGAAGTTCGCCGCCTCGCACGCCGTCTCCGACTTCAGGCAGCGCTGCTTGACGCCGAAGTCGATCATCGCGGACGGCTTGGTCAGCGCGCTCGGGCGCATCCCATACTCGATGGACACCGGGTAGGCGTGACGGTCGTACTGCTCGGGGGATTTGAACTTCTTGCGCGGGGCGTAGTAGTTCGTCTCCTGCTTCCAGTTGACGATCATCGTGTTGCCGTGGACGTCGACCACCTTGTCCAGGCCCCAGCGCCATGCCTGCTGCTTGCCCGCGCCGCAGCGCGAGTCGGCGAAGGCGGCGGCGTGGCAGGGCTCGCCCGGGTGGTTGCCGAAGACCGGCACCGTGGAGACGGAGTTGGTGTCAGCGTGGCCGCCGCCCACCTGGTGCTGCCCGAAGTAGTAGCTCGTGCCGTCAGAGCCGGTGACGACCCAGTACTCGCCGTTGTTGTCGTCGTTGACGGCGCCGACCCGGTGCTCGACGCGGGTGCCGTCGTCGCTCTGCGGACGGTAGCGCTCGGTGGCGGTCTCGGGGTTGACGCTGGTGGTGGGCTCGCGGACCAGCTCGGTGGTTTTGCCGTTGAGGGACATCACCGCGTTGGGTGACACCCAGCACAGGTCGGATGTCTTGTCCTTGGCCGCGGTGTTGTTGGGTGTGCCGGAGGTGAGTGTCTTGCGGTCGTCCTTGCAGGTCCGGTAGCGGCGCTCGATGAAGCCGACGTCGTAGCTCCATCCTTCGCCGATCCACGAGGCCTGGGGTGAGGAGACCGCGGTACGGCCGTCCACGGCCTGGGAGTTGTACTCGAAGGAGATCTTGGGGGCGGGGCCTGCGGGGGGCGTCGGCATGGTCAGCGGGTAGGACCAGGTGAAGGCGCCCGATGATCCTCCCGCTGCCCACTTGCCGTTGGAGGCGAGCGAGGTCGCCTTGAAGCTTCCGCTGCCGACGCCCGAATCGAGGGCTCCGAGGACAGCGGTGTCGCCAGCGGCTGCGGGAGTCGCGGGAGAGGAGGTGCGGTAGGCGGCCTGGGCCACCTCAGTCCCGGTCGCGTTCGCGGGGTCCGACGGGGCGGATGCCGGCGTCACCGTGCCGTCGGCGGCGGGGTCGACCGTGGCGGTGAGGGACTTGGAGGCCGGGTCGTTGTCGGTTTCCAGCTCTTCGTAGGCCTGGCATGCCTCGTCGTCCGGCGTGGTCAGGTAGCACTCCGGGAACTGGACGAAGGTCAGCCGGGAGGCCCAGTCCGCGCCGTACAGGCTTTCGAACTTGGCGTAGTCGAGCTTCACGGAGACCGGAACCGCACCCGCGGCGGGGGCCTGGACCACCATCAGGGCGCCGTCGACGCCCTGGCTCACGGCGGCGGTACGGTCCGGAATGGTCACCTGCCAGGTGCCCGTGGGCGTCGGCTGGGCGGGGGCCTGGCCGAGGCTGACGGGAAGGGTGCCTACGGGGCTGAGCGCCGTCTGCTGGGCAGTGGACCTGGTCGAGGCGGGTGTCGTGGCCGAGCCGAAGGTGACTGAGCCGCTCACATTGGAAGGCGGTGTCACGGTGCTGGGTGGCGGTACGAGCCGGTCTTGCGGAATCTCCGCCTTCAGCGACTGCAGAGCGCGACTCAGTGGCTTGCCGCTGGGCACCGGCAGATCACGCCTCAGGCCCTCGAGACTCAACGACTCTCGTCCGGTCTCCTCCTTGGCGGGATCCGGAGGCAGCGCGAACGACTGCGCGGGCAGCAACCCCACCAACAGCGCGGCGGCGGTGACCGGCACGGCGATGCGCGCGCGGCGCGGCTTGCGGGCGTACGGAAGTCGACCGAACACGGTGGGGCCCCCCGGACCACTTGGAGCGGGACCGGCGACGGACCACGCGTGACGACTTAGCAGAGCATGCAGATTCTGTGATCACCGTGTGACGGAATACCAGAGGCGACGGGCCGATGTGATGATCGCCACGGCGCGTAACGGCCTGCAACGGGAAGTGATGTCAGCAATGCCCCACAGGGAGCGAAAGCGCTGCCAGTTGGCTTTGGTCCTGCCTTTGCCGCCTTTCGGGACGATCAAGCTTCTATCCCCATAGCAAGCACTACGTTTTGCCGGGATTGCATGGTCTTCCGCACAGCAGGGGGAGGTCAGGGGCCATCAAGCCGGGAGGGGCAGCGCCATGCCCCTGCGCGCATCCACCACCCCGTCACCGGGTGACGACCCGTTCCTCATGAGTCATCATCGGCTGGCCCGAGAGGGAACGAGGGGGAAGGGGAATCTGTCCGATGACGCGTACCTGGCGCCGTGTGCCCAGCCGTCGGGCCAGTGCGGCCGTGCTCGCCACCGCGCTCGCCGTGACCGGTGTCGTCTACGCCGGAGTCGGCCTGGACAGCAGCGACGAGCCGGCCCGCAGCGGCCATGACCGGCAGGCGAAGCCGGTGACCGAGGCTGCCGCTGCGGCTCAGGCGGCGCACAGCGGCAAGAACGTCGAAGTGACCGCGGCCCGCACCGCCCGTTCCACGACCTGGGTGCGCCCCGACGGTGGCATGGTGAAGAAGCTGTACGCCTCCCCGATCCGCGCCAAGGTGGGCGGCCAGTGGAAGCGGATCGACCCACGTCTGCGCCGCACCAAGGACGGTTGGGAGCCCAAGGCCACCAACACTCGCATGGTGTTCTCCGACGGATCCAGCAAACGGGACGACCAGCGCGCCTCGCGTACGGCGGTGCAGCGCGTCTCCCTCGTCAAGCAGGCCGCCGCAGCGGACACCGGCAGCCCGCTGGTCACGCTGTACGTCGACGGCGGCGCACACGCGATCCAGCTCACCTGGCCCGGCCCCGTCCCCGCTCCCATCATCGACGGCAACCGCGCGCTGTACCCTGAGATCTTCCCCGGCGGTGACCTGGTGCTGACGGCCGACGACGACGGCTTCGGCCAGATGGTGGTTCTCAAAAACCGCGCGGCGGCCTCCGATCCGCATGTGCAGCAGCTGGTCTACGGCCTCAAATCATCCACCCTGACGTTCCGGCTGGACCCGCTGTCCGGCATCGTCAGCGCGCTGGACGCCAACGGCGACGAGGTGGCGACGTCACCGACCCCGCTGATGTGGGACAGCAGCGGAGCGCCCGCCGTCACCAACGGCACCGTGGGGGCGAGCGCTCAGCCGACCGCACCCGAGGCACCCGACACCGGAAGCCCCTCCCCCACAGACAGCACCGCACCGAGCCCCAGCGAGGAAGAACTGCCCGTCGAGTCCGACGAGCAGAGCGACACCGATGTGGAGGACCTGCCCTCCGCGAGCGACGGCCCCGGACCTACGGCGTCGGATGCCCCGCTACCCTCCGCGCCGCCCGAGCCGACCCCCTCGCCCTCCCCGACCGGCGCGGCCGCAACCCTGGGCCTCGTCACCCTCAACGGGCCGGCACCCGACTCGCGGGGCAACATCGTCGAGGCCGAACTGGGCGTCGGGCAGTGGACACTCACCCCCGACCACGACTTCCTCGCCGATCCGGCCACCACCTACCCCGTCTTCATCGACCCTGCGTTCACCAAAGACACCCAGGACTGGACCACGGCCTACAACCGCCACCCCAACGCCACGTTCTACAACGGAAAGAACTTCAACGCGGGCGGCACCCACGAGGCACGCGTCGGTTTCGAGTCGGACACCTGGGGCACCTCCCGGTCATTCTTCAACATCAACTTCGACCCGGATCTCAAGGGCACGAAGATCACCAGGGCCAAGCTGACCGTGCTGGAAAGGTACGCCTGGTCCTGCAGTCCGCGCAGCGTCAGCGTGCATCGCACCGGACCGATCAACTCCCACACCAACTGGAAGAACGCCCCCAAGCTCCACGACGGCAACAAGCTGGCCACCAAGAGCTTCGCCCACGGCTACAAGTCCAGCTGCGGGGACGACTTCGAGACGTTCGACGTCAAGAAGGGCGCCCAGGAAGCAGCCGACGACGGCGACGACACCATCACCTTCGGACTGCGGGCCCGCGACGAGAATTCGCAGTACGCCTGGAAGAAGTTCGAGGCCAACGGCGACTTCGGTCCGTCGTTGCTGGTGGAGTACAACCGCAAGCCCACCATCGTCTCCAACTCCCTCGACCTCGGCCCGGACGGCAAGTGCACCACCACCAAGCCCTACGTCCGCATGGGCTCGGGCAATCTGACCTTCACCGCCAGGGCCAAGGACAAGGACAAGAACCTCGACTTCGTCGACTTCGACCTGTGGGAGCTCGGCCAGTGGAAGACCACCGGCGACCTCCTCGGATCGACCGGCAAGAAGACGGTGTCAAACGGCACCGGCGACGCCCTGGTAACGACGTCGGGGTACGCCACCAGCAAGCTCAAGAGCGGCGCCACCTACTCATGGCGGGTCCGGGCAGTTGACGACGCGGAGAGCTCATCGGGCTACTACCCGACCAAGGCCCCGTGCCGGTTCGTCCTGGACACCACCGCACCCAGGCCTCCCAAGGTCACCTCGACCGACTACCCGGACGCCGACGCCAGCCAGAACGGCTTCGGCAGCAGCGCCGAGGACGCCATCTGGAGCGTCAAGAAGTTCGGCACGCCGGGCTCCTTCACCTTCCGCGCGGTCAACACCGACGTCAAGCGCTACGAATACGGCTTCAACTCACCCACCTACACCGGCACCGTCAGCCGCGTACCGGGCAGCGCCACCTCGGTCACGGCCACCATCAACGACGCCAAACCACCGAGCGCCGGCCCCAACGTGCTGTACGTACGGGCCGTCGACAGCGCCGACAACTTCTCGGAGCCCACCAAGTACCTCTTCTACGTCACCCCCCGCGACCAAGCCGACCTGCCAGGCGACTTCACCGGCGACAAACTTCCCGACCTCATGGTCGTCACGGAAGCTGGCAACCTCGCCCTCTACCCCTCCCAGCAGAACACCGAACTGAACAAGGGCACCGGCGACCTGGACTTCTCCATGCCCGGCGCCTACCGCGCCAACCCCGACAAGGACCCCAACGGCGACGACCTTCCCCCTTACGCCGCAGCAGCGAGCGGCCACTTCAAGGGCGCACTCATCACCCACAACGGCGACATCACCGGCGGTGACGGCCTCCAGGACCTCGTCGTCCGCGTCGGCGGCAAGCTATGGGTCTACCCGGGCGACGGATACGGCGCGGTCAACACCGACAAGCGCCAGGAAATCCTCCTGCCCGACAACGCCCCCAGCCCCGCCAGCTTCACCCAGATCGTGGCCGCCGGTGACATCACCGGCGACGGACGCACCGACTTCCTCGCCACCGCCGGCAACGGCACCGACGACGAACTGTGGGCCTTCACCGGCTACCACGGCGCCACCGTCGACCAGGCGATCCGCCTGATCTCCTCCTCCTGGAAAGACCGAGACATCGTCACCGTCCAGGACGTCTCCGGAGACAACATCGCCGACCTGCTCTACCGAAGCGACGTCTCCGGCAGACTGCTGCTGCGCAAGGGAATCGCAGCATCCAGCGGCGGCGTCGACCCCAACACGCTGGCCACCGCAGCCAACTCATCCGGCGGCACGGACCACGAATACGCCGCGTCCGGCTGGACCAGCACCGCAGTGCCCATGCTCTACGGCACACCCGACGCCAACAACGACACCATCCCCGACATCTGGGCCATCCGCTCCGACGGCTCCGTCGGCTTCTACGCAGGCGGCAGAACCGCACTGACCGGCAACCCCGTTCAGGTCTACGGCGCACACTCCTTCTGGCTCACCCGCATCGCCATCGGATAAGCCCGAAAGGTTCGGCCCGCCTCCCCGCGGAGGCGGGCCGAACCTTTCGGGACCGCACCTCTGGGGTGATTGCGGTCACCGCGCGGGCGGTCTGGTCAGCAACAGCCGTTTCTGACCTGGGAGTTTGGACCATGTCCCCTGGCAAGCGGGCCTTCGACCACGAGGCCTTGGCCCCGATGGCAGCAGGCGCCCACCTTCAGGCGATGCGGCGCGCCGGGTACGCGTCACCGTGTGGAGCGTCATCGCAGCCGGCCCCGTCGCCCTCGGCGTCGCTGTCACCTCTTCCCCCACCGCGGCCGGGGCCACGCCCGCGCCCAAGCCGCCCCCGTGCGCACCACCACAAGCGCCTCCGATCCGGCCGGCTATGCGCAACTGTTCGTCAACGCCTGGTTGCGCAGCAGCGCCGATGACTCCGCGACTGCGCAGGCCCGGCTCGCGCAGTCGATGGCCGCTGACATCGAAGTGCCCGACACCGCTGCGCATGCGCAGCAGGCGCCGGATGCGGTGACGGCGGTGCGCAGCGCGCCGGCGGGGCGTGGTTGGTGACAGTAGCTGCGCGATACCTGGACTGGCGGGTGCGCTACTACACGGGGCCGGTGAAAAATCTTCAGGTAGAAGGCCGCCCTCGATCAATGACTGGCAGTAAAAACTGTGCCCCGCCGCGGGCGAGGCTGCATGCCCCAGTCGCGGCGGGGCGGTGCCCTGCTTCCGTAGGAGGGCGTTGACCCCTGATGTTGAACACACGAGACACTGGATCCTGAGGATCTGAGAACGGACATCTCGTGGTCATGAAGAACTACCCGCCGGAGTT
>NZ_JBSFVD010000044.1:0-19450 GCF_053592135.1 Streptomyces sp. NPDC002784
GAGCTGCAGACACTCCTTGCTCTCTGGGCCGGCGCCTGCCCCACCTGCCACCGCGACATACCCACACCGCTACGAACCTGACCAAGCCCTACTAGGAGTCTCCGGCCATGCCGGGCACACGCCGGGCCTCGGCGAGCAGGTTGCCGGCGCGGATCATCATCTTGCTCGGGATGCACGCCCAGTACGGGCACTCCCCGCCGACCAGTTCCGCCTCCACCCCGACCACGTCCAGCCCTTCCTCGGCCAGACGCTCGGCGGCGTGTTCACCGCCGACCCCCATTCCGATCACCACGGCATCGACTGCGTGCGGTACGTGCGCCATGAGGGACCTCCTTGAACAACCGTGCCCGAGATGGTCACGGTCTTTGCGTATCGGGGACAGCGGGGGGTGTGGGCGCCGCCACGTCGCCGGTGTCACTTGCCTGGCGCGGGCGCCGCGTCGTGCGGGCGGTCCTCGCGGTGCCCCACACCAGCGTGGCGGCCAGCATCACCAGGGTGAGCGGGTAGAACACCGGGCGCAGGGGGATCAGGACCGGCAGGAGGGCGGCGGCGGTACTGGCACCGAGCACCAGCACGAAGGCCGGTACGCAGCAGGCGAAGCCGAGCAGGAACGCCGGAAGCACGGCGAGGAGCCGGGCGTAGCGGGTGCGCCGGCAGGAGGCGGCCTGCCGGGCAGCGTGGGCGGTGACGGCGATGTTGCACCCGACAAGTGCGGCCACGACCGCGCCGAGCAGCAGGTTGACCGGGCTGATGAAGACCGCGACGTGGCTGCCGGGATGCCAAGCGAGGACCGGCTCGAACAGGTACGGCGCCCGCGCCGTAAACAGCTGATCCGGCGCGGCCCGCACGAGTGGGGCTCCGGTGAACCGGCCCGAAACCGAGACCGCGAGGTCGCCGATGGAGAACAGGTAGACCACCAGGGTGAGGGTCGTGGCGATCAGTGCGGCCCTGCGGTAGCGGCGAACGGCGAGGGCGGCACGCACCCGCCGGGGCGTCACAGCGATCGCGGCAACGGTGCCGTCCCAGGCATCGCCCGCCTGGGCGAAAACGGTCAGCAGCCTGCTCATGTCCGCACCTGGGTGTTGGGGTAGAAGGAGTACCAGGCGAACCACATGGCGTCGAGGAAGTCCGCCGGAACCCACCGCTCCCCGTCGCGCTGGAGGACGCGGGCCGTGCCCAGCTTCTCGTCCCAGCGGGCCTCCACCTGCGTGCCGCCGACGTCCGCGCGCACGATCCGGTTCGCCCTCACGAGGTCCTTGTCGATGGCAAGGCGCCCGCCACCGACCCGTACGCCGATGACCACGTGCTTGTCGTCGAAGCGGTCACTCGTGGCCAGAACGGGGAAGAGCAGGCCGCCCTTGACGTAGTAGCCGCTGCGGCCCGGGAAGGAGCCGTAGGGGTCGCTGCCGTAGCTGCGCAGCGCGCCGGTGTCGGTGGACAGCACCTCGGTGTCGGGGTGCGCGGTCCGCCACTGCTTCCACGTGGTCCACACCAGCGGGATGGTGGCGAGCTTCGTGCCCTTGAGCGGGCCGCTGACCGCAGTTCCGAGCAGTTGGGGCCACTCGGACCCGGTCTGCCGGTCGTACATCAGCAGGTTGGAGTTGACGAGCTTGCCGGTGGTGCCGAACGTCAGGTCCTGGGCGCCGGGCGGGGCACGCAATCCGATGGCCGTGCCCGTGAGCGGGCAGTAGGTGACGGCGAGCGGCTCGCTGGCCACCGTGTCGTTGACGATCTCGTGCCACACCAGGACAAGCTGCGGGTACGCCCTCACCACGCCGCGATACTCAAGGGCGAAGACTGGATCGTCGTCGTCGAGGAAGTCGGCCCTGTTCGCCGGGACGAAGCGGGGCTTGTCGATGGAGGGGATGCCGTCCTTGCCCGGCCCGCCGGACACGGCGGCATCGGCGAGCGCCTCCAGCGACGGGTCCTGGCCCGGCTGCACGGCCGTCACCGGATCCGGGCGGTCGGCGAGGGTCTGCCAGCCGATCACGCCACCGCCGACGAGCAGCACCGTGGTCGCACCGATCACTCCCGCGCCCTTGAGGGCCTGCTGGCGAGGCTGGCGGGGGGACTGCTGACCGTTCACCTGGCACCTCCCGATCTCCCGGGATGCGGGCTCGCACGGTGGCGAGATCCGCTTCGCCCTTCGACCGTGCCGGGTGCGGGGGTGGTGGTTCGGTGAGCGCGCTTACAGTTCTCGCCCCGGTCGGGAGCCTACGGTCGGATCATGGTGCTGAGGATCGTGCTCGGGACGGTGTACACGGCGATGGGCGTCGCCCAGCTCGCCTCCTTCGGGGACATGCCGCGGATTCTGTCCGCGTACGGGCTGGTGACCGCCAGCGCCGCGACCGTACTGGCCGTGGCGCTGATCGCCGGGGAGCTGGTGTGCGGGATCTGGTTCCTGGCTCGCCCACGATCGAAGGCCCTGGTGCCGGTGTGGGTGTTCACGGCCGTGTCGGTGGCATGGTCGCTGCTGGCCGTACAGGCGTACGCACGCGGCCTCACAGTGGCCAACTGCGGCTGCTTCGGCGTCTATCTCACCCAGCGGCTGAGCTGGTTCGTCCTGGCCCAGGACGCTTTGATGCTGTGCTACGCGTGGCTGCTGCTGCGCGCGGCCCGCAAGGCGCCCACCGCGCCGGCCGAGCGGGCTGTCGCCAACGGCGATCCGGCCCCACTCCCAGCGTCGAGGGCGGAGGCTGGTCCCGATGCCCGCATCCCGTGAACCCTCCGGTCCGCGCGGCCTGCTGGCCGCCGCCGGTACCGGGCTGCTGATCGTGCTGGCCTGCGCGGGCCCGCTGCTCGTGGCCGGCGGCGCGGCCGTCGCCGTCGGCGCCGCGCGCGGCAGTCCCCCACTGATCACCGTCGGCACAGTGATGGTGCTCGCCGCTGTCGTCGCCGTCGTCCATGCGGTGCGACGCCGGGCCCGCCGCTCCATGCCCGACCGAGGAGGCGATCCTGATGCGTCGGACTCGTGAGCGCACCGGCCCGGGCGGCATCTGGGCCGCCGTCGGCGCCGGGCTGCTCATGGTGGCGTGCTGCGCCGGCCCCCTGCTCGTGGCCGGCGGGGCGATCAGCGGCCTCGGCGGAGCCCTGTGCAACCCATGGCTGATCACCGTGGGGGCGGTCGTAGTCCTCATCTCCGTCGTCCACGTCCTGCGGTGCCGGGTCCGGCGCCGTCATGGTGCGGGGCCCGAGGACTGCTGCACGACCGTGCCCTTGTCACAACGCCAGGGCCGGGCTCACCAGCAGCCCGGCCGCACTCGCGAGTAAGAGGAGTCCACATGACCCAGGCCACCCCCGAACCACGGCGCAAGGTGGACCGCGACGAGGTGTTCGTCGAATTCACCAAGTCGATCTGCCCCATGTGCAAGACCCCCGTCGACGCCCAGGTCAACATCCGCGAGAACAAGGTCTACCTGCGCAAACGCTGCCGGGAACACGGCGAGTTCGAGGCGCTGGTCTACGGGGACGCGGAGGAGTACCTGGCCTCGGCCCGGTTCAACAAGCCCGGCACGATCCCGCTCGTCTTCCAGACCGAAGTGAAGGACGGCTGCCCGTCCGACTGCGGGCTGTGCCCCGAGCACAAGCAGCACGCCTGTCTCGGGATCATCGAGGTCAACACCGGCTGCAACCTGGACTGCCCGATCTGCTTCGCAGACTCGGGACACCAGAGCGACGGTTACTCGATCACCCACGAACAGTGCGTTCGCATGCTCGACGCGTTCGTGGAGTCCGAGGGCGAGGCGGAAGTGGTGATGTTCTCCGGCGGCGAGCCGACCATCCACAAACACATCCTGGACTTCATCGACCTCGCCCAGGACCGGCCGATCAAGAACGTCAACCTCAACACCAACGGGATCCGCCTGGCCACCGACAAACGCTTCGTCGCCGAACTCGGCAAGCGCAACCAGGTCCCTGGCCGATCGGTGAACATCTACCTCCAGTTCGACGGCTTCGACGAGCGCACACATCTGCAAATCCGGGGCCGTGACCTGCGTACGTTCAAGCAGCGGGCCCTGGACAACTGCGCCGAGGCCGGCCTGACCGTGACCCTCGTGGCGGCCGTGGAGCGCGGCCTGAACGAACACGAACTGGGCGACATCATCGAGTACGGCATCGACCATCCCGCCGTCCGGTCGGTCGCCTTCCAGCCGGTCACCCACTCCGGCCGACACGTGGAATTCGACCCCCTGCAGCGGCTCACCAACCCCGACGTCATCCGGCTCATCAACGACCAGCGCCCCGACTGGTTCCAGAAGGGCGACTTCTTCCCCGTCCCCTGCTGCTTCCCCACCTGCCGCTCCATCACCTACCTCCTGGCCGACGGCGAACCGGGCAACCGCACCGTCGTCCCCATCCCGCGGCTCTTGAACGTCGAGGACTACCTCGACTACGTCACCAACCGGGTCATGCCCGACGCCGGCATCCGCGAGGCCCTGGAGAAACTGTGGTCGGCCTCCGCCTTCATGGGCACCGCCACCACCGACGAGAAGCTGCGAGCGACCGCCGAGGTACTGGACTGCGCGGACGCCTGCGGCATCGACCTCCCGCAGGCCGTGAAGCAGCTAAACGACAAGACGTTCATGATCGTCGTGCAGGACTTCCAGGACCCCTACACCCTCAACGTCAAGCAGCTGATGAAGTGCTGCGTCGAGGAGATCACCCCCGACGGCCGCCTCATCCCCTTCTGCGCCTACAACTCAGTCGGCTACCGCGAACAGGTACGCGCTCAGATGTCCGGCGTCGCCGTCGCCGACGTCGTACCCAACGCCCTGCCGCTCGCCGACCGCCTCACCACGACGCCGTACGGGTCCAAGACCGCGAAGGAAGCCAACAATGGACAGTGACGCCATCAAAGCGTGCTGCGCCGACGCCTACTCGAAAGACGTCGTGGCCCTGCTGCTCGGCGACTCCTACCACCCCGGCGGCACCACACTGACCCGACGTCTTGCCGATCACCTCGGGCTCAGCGCGGATTCCCGGGTCCTGGACGTGGCCTCGGGGCGCGGCACCACTGCTCTCCTCCTCGCCGACGCGTACGGGGCCGTGGTCGACGGCGTCGACTACTCACGGGCCAGCACCGCGCTCGCCCAAGGAGCCGCCCAGGCGGCCGACCTCGCTGACCGGGCCGTCTTCACCACGGGCGACGCCGAGCAGCTCCCGTACAAGGGTGCACTGTTCGACGCTGTGGTGTGTGAGTGCGCCCTGTGTACCTTCCCGGACAAGGGGCGGGCCGCCGCCGAGTTCGCCCGCGTCCTGAAGCCCGGCGGCCGGGTCGGCATCACCGACGTCACGGCCACGCCCGGTCGCCTGCCGCCCGAGCTGTCCACGCTCGGTGCGCGCATCGCCTGTATCGCCGACGCCCGCCCCCTGGCCGAATACACGCAGATCCTGGCCGCCGCGGGGCTGCGCACCGTACACACCGAGCACCGCGACCAGGCCATGCTCCGCATGATCGACCAGATCGAGGCGCGGCTGAACCTGCTCCGCATCACCGCCCCCGACAAGCTCGCGGCGGGCGGAGTGGACCTCGACGCCGCCCCCGGCGTCATGAACGCGGCCCGCACTGCCGTCGCCGACGGTGTCCTCGGCTACGCGCTCCTCATCGCCGAGAAGCCGCTACCGCCTGGTACGTAAGCGTCCTCACATACCTGCAACGCCCATGAGTCATAGCGTCGGTTCCGGACGAGACATCAGCATGTGGGAAAGGACTTCGACCATGACAACCGCCGTGAACGTACCGCCGAGAATCGCCGCCATCCCGGTCCACGCTCTATGGGGCGCTGCGGCCGGCCTTGTCGGAGGCGTCGGAATGGGCATCTGGATGTCGGTTTCCCGGCCGATGATGGACACCGCGATGATCACGATGGTCGCCGGCCTCCTCGGCACCACCAACGCCTTCGCCGGCTGGCTGATCCACCTGTCCATCGCCCTCTTCGCAGGCATCACCTTCGGCGCGCTGCTCGGGCAGTTCGCCCAGAAGCCCGCGCCCGCCGTCGTCCTCGGACTGGCCTACGGCGCCGTGTGGTGGACCGTCGGCGCCCTGTGGATCATGCCCGCCAACATGGGTATGCCGGTCTTCGAATGGAACGACGTCACCAGCTCCAGCCTCGGCGCCCACCTCGTCTTCGGGCTCCTCGCCGGACTGACCTTCGCGGGCATCGCCCAGGCGATGGGCAAGCAGCGCACGGGCCAGGCCGGAGGATGACAGCGATACCGCCGGCGCCAGCACCCGGTCCCGCCACACCGCCCCGGGGTGCCGCACTCCCCGGCAGTACCCCGGACGGCTACTGTCTGGTGAGCAGCGCCGAGGCGCTGGGCAGCCCGGCGTGGGGCGCCGCGCCCCCGCCGTGGGCACCGGGACGACGCGAGGAGCCACACCGTATGACCCACGCCGGAGAGGACTCCGAGCGGACCTGGTGCATCTCCGAGGTCGACATCTTCCGCGACCTCAGCGAGCGGGAGATGGAGGCCATCGCCGCCGCGGCCCCGATGAAGACCTACAACGCCGGCGAGATCCTCTACTCCCCGTCCCAGCCGTCCGAGGTGCTCTTCATCCTCAAGAAGGGGCGCATCCGGGTCTTCCGGGTCTCCGCCGACGGCCGTGCCCTCACGACCGCGATCATCACGCCGGGCACCATCTTCGGCGAGATGGTGCTGCTCGGCCAGCGCATGTACGACAACTTCGCCGAAGCCCTCGACGACGCCGTCGTGTGCGTCATGAGCCGCGCCGATGTCCACCGCTTCCTGCTGTCCGACGCCCGGATCTCCGCGCGCATCACCGCAATCCTCGGCGGACGCCTCGCCGACCTCGAACAACGCCTCTCCGACAGCGTGTTCAAGACCGTCGCCCAGCGCGTGGCCACCACCCTGATCACGCTCACCACCGCCCAGCCCCCATCCACGCCCCTGCGGCCCGGCGGCCGGCACCCCCAAATCGCTCTCACCCACGAACAGCTCGCCGCCCTCGCCGGCACCTCCCGGGAAACCTGCACCAAGGTCCTGCGCGACTACGCCGACCACGGCCTGATCCGCCTCGCCCGCGGCCGCATCACCGTCCTCGACACCGACAGGCTCCGCGACGAAGCCGGATAGTCGCGCGGCGACACCTGCGCGAGCCTGTGGCGAGACTGACAGCCGTCCACGGCTCTACCGCAGGAGCTGGCCGTGACCTACCCGGTCCGATTGGACCGGAAGTCGGTCGGCGTAGTCCCGAAGCGATCACGGAAGGCGTGCGAGAAATGGCTGCGGCTGGCAAACCCGACACGTCGGCCGACGACGTCGACGGGCAGGGTCGTGCTCTGCAGTAGTTCAGCCGCTCGCCTCAGCCTGATGTCCCGAAGCAACTCCATGGGGGTGCGCCCGAAGAACGTCTTGAACTCACGCGCGAACGCGGAACGGCTCATGGAAACCTGAGCCGCGAGCGATTCGAGCGAATGGCCGTTCGCGGGCCGCTCAAGCATGATTTCCAGCGCGCGCGCCATCCGAGGCTCCTCAAGTGCCTCCAGCCAGGGAAGCACACATGTGTCACCCGTGGAGAGCCGCCGGAGCAGAAGCACGAGACACTCATTCATGAGCGAGGCGAGCAGCACTCTGCTACCCGGCGCCGGGGCCCGGCTCTCCGCGAGGAGTCGCGCGAAGATGTGCACCATCTCGTCCTGACCGGCGAAGTCCGTCACGAGGGGATCGGCGAGCAGGTCGAAGAGACCCGGGCCATGCGCGTACGACGCCTGCAATCGACCGCACGCGACGACGAGAGCCTTGTCCTCGTCCGGACCGTTGTCACCCCCGGCGAACACCTGCATGGCATCCACCTCGCCCACGGCCGAGACGCTCCTGATCTTCCGGTCAGCAACACCGGAGGGCCGCCGAATGGCATGTCCGAGGTGCGCCGGCATCACCACGAGATGTCCCTGCCGCACCGCTCTCGCCCGGGTCGGCCCCCATACCACCTCGCCATCGCCTTCGAGGACGAAATGCAAGGCCACGTCGTCCCGGGCGTCCAGCCGCAACGAGGAGCCGGCGGGAATCCGGCACAACGCGAACGGCTCGACATGTACGGCGAGGCTGTCCAGCAAACGCTCCAGCAGCATGCACCGACCGTAGCAACGCGGAGTCCTTGGACGCCGCCGCACGTATGCGAGACCCATCCGTACGGCTTCAGGGCGAGGCTGATGACATCGGAGATACCCGAACCGGAGCAAAGGGGAGCGTCATGTCGGTTACCGATACGGCCGTGGTCATCACCGATCCGCAGAGCGATTTCCTCAGCCCGGCCGGCGCAGCATGGCAGCTCGTGGGAGCCAGTGTGGAAGCCAATCGAACCATCGAACACATCGAGCAACTGCTTAAGGCGGCCAAGGACAACGGCTACCCCGTGTTCGTCTCCCCGCACTACTACTACCCGGCCGACAGCAAGTGGGAGTTCGGCGGCACCGTCGAGAAGATGATGCACGACACCAGCATGTTCGCCCGCAAGGGCCCACTCACCCTGGAAGGATTCGAAGGATCGGGTGCCGACTGGCTGGAGCGGTTCAAGCCCTATTTCGAGGACGGGCAGACGATCGTGGCGAGCCCGCACAAGGTGTACGGCCCCGAGAACAACGACCTCACCCTTCAGCTCAGAAAGCGCGGGGTCACGAAGGTCGTCCTGGCCGGCATGTCCGCCAACCTCTGCGTCGAATCCCACCTGCGCGAACTCCTCGAGCAGGGATTCCAGGTCACCGTGGTGAAGGACGCCACAGCGGCGGCGCAGCACCCCGAGCTGGGTGACGGCTACGCCGCAGCACTGACGAACTTCGGTTTCCTCGCCAACGCCGTCGTGACCACCGATGAAGCGGTGCGGGACATCCAGAGCGGCCAATGATGACGCCCTGCCAGGCTCAACGAGAGCCATCAGGAGCCTGCTCCGGAGGGCGGGGTTTTGGGCCGCCCTTGGCGACGCGCCGGGCTTGACCGGTCGATTCGGCCCGCAGGCGCTGGACGGCCCTGGCGTCCTGCTCAGCGACGCACCGTCTCCATCTCATGCCCGCAGCAGCAGGTGGGGTTGCGGTCGCCCCCATGGCCAGGAGCAGCCCCTCTGGTCACAGTGATCTCGCAGCCGCACGACGCGTCCGGACACCGGTAGACCTCGCCTTCGACGAGTGCCATGACTTGCACCTCCTTCCGCTCCTTCGCCGTACGCTGAAGACGGTAGAACCTTCACGCAGGGTGAAGGTCAAGCCCGTGCGGCTAGCAGCCGAAGAGGGTGTGCGATGAGCCGGACCATGACTGTGGGACAGGCCGCCGAGGCATCGGCGCCACTCGCCGGGCAGTGCGATTGTACGAGGAGCGCGGCCTGCTGAGGTCGGTCCCGCGCACCGACGCCGGTTACCGCCTCTACGACCAGGACAACGTCGACACACTCACCTTCATCCGCAGGGCCCGGGCCCTCCCCCTCGACGACATCGGAACCATCCTCGCCCTGCGCCGCAGTGGCACCACCCCGTGCACGGCGGTGCGCGACATGGCGGACGCCCGTATCAGTGAGATCGACCGGGCCATCACTGACCTGCGGGCGCTGCGCGCGACCCTGGTGGCGGCACGCGAGGACGCGGTGGCCTCCGGGTCGGAGCCGGAGGCCGACGGCGTCTGTCCCGTCATCGAGTGTCACGCGCGCTGAGCGCCAGGCTAGTGGCTGCCGGCGAGTTCGCCGCTGAGTTTGCCGTGGAGGTGGGCGCTGGGGTCGTTCAGGCCGACGATCTCGACGGTCTTACCGCGCTGGGCGTACTTGCTCTCGATGGCGTCGAGGGCTGCGACGGAGGAGGCGTCCCAGATGTGCGCCGCGCTCAGGTCGATGATGACCTTGCCGGGGTCGCCCGCGTAGTCGAACTGGCCGACGAGGTCGTTGGACGAGGCGAAGAACAGCTCGCCGGTGACCCGGTAGAGGACCGTCCCACCGTCGGGGTCGGTGACGGCGGTGACCTCGGCGAGGTGGGCGACGCGCTTGGCGAAGATGACCATGGCGGTGATCGAGCCGACAACGACGCCGATGGCCAGGTTGTGGGTGGCGACCACGCACACGACGGTGACGAGCATGACGGTGATCTCGCCGGCGGGCATTCGCTTGAGGGTCTTGGGTGCGAGGGAGTGCCAGTCGAAGGTCGCGAACGACACCATGATCATGACGGCGACGAGCGCGGCCATGGGGATGTCGGAGACGATCGGGCCGAAGAGGATGCAGAGCACCATCAAGAAGGCCCCCGCCAGGAACGTCGACAGACGGGTGCGCGCGCCGGAGACCTTCACGTTGATCATCGTCTGGCCGATCATCGCGCAGCCGCCCATGCCGCCGAAGAAACCGGTGACGATGTTGGCGATGCCCTGGCCGATCGACTCGCGGGTCTTGTTCGAGTGGGTGTCGGTGATGTCATCGACGAGCTTGGCCGTCATCAGCGATTCCATCAGCCCGACCAGCGCCATCGCGAAGGCGTACGGGGCGATCGTCGTCAGGGTGTCCATGGTGAACGGCACGTCGGGCAGGCCCGGCACGGGGAGGGAGGACGGCAGTTCGCCCTTGTCGCCGACGGTCGGCACCGCGATGGCCGCACCGACGGTGATGACGGTGAGGATCACGATGGAGACGAGCGGTGCGGGGATCACGGTTGTGATCTTCGGGAAGAACACCATGAGCGCGAGGCCGCCGATGATCAGCGGATACACAGCCCAAGGGACGTTCCGCATCTCCGGCACCTGGGCCATGAAGATCAGGATGGCGAGGGAGTTGACGAAGCCGACCATCACCGAGCGCGGGATGAACCGCATCAGCTTTGCCACCCCGAGCGCTCCGAGGACGACCTGGAAGACGCCGGCGAGGATGACGGCGGCGATCAGGTAGCCGAGGCCGTGCTCTCGGTTGAGCGGGGCGATGACGAGGGCGATGGCACCGGTGGCGGCAGAGATCATCGCTCGGCGTCCGCCGACGACGGAGATGACGACGGCCATGGTGAAGGAGGCGAACAGGCCGACCGCAGGATCGACACCAGCGATGATCGAGAAGGAGATCGCCTCGGGGATCAGCGCCAGGGCGACAACCAGGCCCGCGAGGACCTCGGTGCGCCAGACCTTCGGATCGGTCAGCCAGTCGGGCTTCAGGCCGCGCAGGCGCGCGGCCGGGGACACAGCGGTAGCGGAAGACAAGAGTTCAGGAACCTGTCGTGCTCGGGCACACCCTGCGGCAGCCAGGGACATGCGGGAGGACGCGGAGGGGCCGGGCCGACACCCCGCGGACGGCCCCGTCAGCGCGGAGCCGGAAGACCAGAGGGAACGGAGCAGGCAGGCGCGAGGGCGCCGGGCTCACATTCGGGGGCGAAGCGTCACGGCGGGCAGGCGGCGGCACCGGGCGTCATGGGCTCGCGCACGCGTCTCTCCTGCAAGAATCAGAACTTCGCCGGGGGCGGCATCGGCCCCGACACGGCACTGGTGAAGCAGCGGTGCGCCGCTCCAGCATCAGCATCAGCATCAGCAACTCTACCCTAACGTTAGAGTAGGCATTGGCGGGTCCCGGCCGGGGCGACCACTGTGACGGAAAGGCCAGGAGCGGGGACGTGGACGGCAGGCACATGCAGATCGGCGAGGTCGCCGCGCGCACCGAGCTGTCCCTACGCACCATCCGGCACTACGAGGAGACCGGCCTGGTCGTCCCCTCCGCACGCTCTCAGGGGGGCTTCCGCCTCTACACCGAGAACGACGTTGCCCGCCTCATGGTCATCCGCCGGATGAAGCCGCTCGGCTTCACCCTGGACCAGATGCGCGACCTGCTGGATGCCACCGACCGCCTCGACGCCGGCGGTGAACTCGGCCCGGACGAGCGCGAGGCGCTTCTGGAGCGCGTGCGCGAGTACGAGAAGGCCGCAGCCGAGCAGGTGGAGAAGCTGCGGATCCAGCTCGCCCGCGCCGAGGACTTCGCCGCCACGCTCCGCGCACGGCTGCCCGAGAGCGAGTCGGCCCGTACCTGATCGCCGGGCGCCGGCAGAACCCGCCCTTACCCCTGCCTTCGGTCTCGGCGGCCGAGTCCGGCCACGGCAGCCCTCCTCCGAATCCGCACGTGGGCATCGCGAAGAAGTGGCTCAGGGGTGGCACCGGCGCATTCGCGACGAGGCGTGCGCTCCTACGGCTTTTCGCCATTCATTCCCAGGACTCCTGTCTAGTGAGTCCGGCAGCATTTCCGCAGGTGAGCGCCGCGTAGGCTGCTGCAGCTCGTAGGGTCCGAGCCACTGCGGCGCGGACGGCAGAGCAGCTGAGGAGCCTGTCCGTCGAGGTCAGCAGTTCAGGCTCCACGACCCGGGGGCCGCGAGGCCGAGTGACACACGTGGCTTGATGGCGGTCCGGCCAAGCACAGCACCGTGATGATCCATCAATTCCTGTCAGTGGCCGCTGCTACACCAATCTGAGGGACGAGCCGCGCCAGTGGCTCACCGACGGGAGGGAACAGCATGCCGAACATTCCGGACGGGTTCCATTATGTGCGTGGACACATCCGCCGTAACCCGAAACCGCGCAGCGCGAAGCGGATGAGCGGCTGGATGATCGCCGGACTGCTGGCCGGCGACTGGTTATGGGGGCAGGTGTTCGGGTTCGGTGAGGCGGCCTCCACGACGCCGCCCGCAGCTCCGCAGCCCGCCGCCTCCACTCCGGCCAGCCGCTGACGACGCGCACGCGGTGGCAGGTGCGCCGCCCACGCGGCGCCGCGGAGGTCCTCTCGGCGCTGGTCGTGGCCCTGGCCGTCGTGGTGCTGGCCATCCGGATGGCCGCTGCGACCGCCGCAGCGCTCGAGGACGCGTGGCCGTTCGTAGTGGCCGTCACTCTGCTGGCGTCCGCTCTTGGGGCCTGCCGGATCGTGCCGAGCGTGCGTCGGCACCGACTCGACGCCGGACGGCTGGCCACGTTGCGGATCACCCTGGCCGAACTTGACTCCATGGACGACCGGCAGTTCGAGCACGCGTTACGAGACCTCCTGGTCCGCGACGGCTGGCCGGCCCGCCGTGTGGGCGGTAGCGGTGACCAGGCCGCCGACGTCATGGGCGACCATCGCCAGCGAGGTCGAATCGTCGTACAGGCCAAGCACCGTGCAGGTCGCTGTGGTCTGGCGATCCGGCGAGAGGCCGTCACGAACACAACCGCTGGTATCGGTCCTGCTCACCGCCTGCTGCGCGGTGCTGGCCGGGGCTCGCTCCTATCTGGCCGTGGGTCAGTGGGCCCGCCACGCACCTCTGGATTCACTCGCCCGCCTCGGCGTGCGCGCCGCCGGCCCGCTGGGCGTGCGCCGCGCACCGTCGAGCTCCACCATCCGCCGCCTCCTGACCCTGGTATGCCCCGGCGGGCTTGCCGACCTGCTCGGCTGCGACCCCGCGGGCACCCGGCACCTGGCCGTGGACGGCAAGACCGCTCGCGGCTCGCGCACGGACACCGGCCCCGCCGCCCACCTGGTCTCCGCCGTCCTGGAAGGCGGACGCACCGTCAGCCAGCTGCGGGTGCCGGACAAGACCACCGAGGTCACCGCCTTCACGAAACTGCTGGCCCCGTTCAACCTGGCCGGTGTGGTGGTGACCGCCGATGCCCTGCACACCCACCGTGACCACGCCAGGTGGCTGACCGGGAAGATCACCCGTGAGACCGTCTACGCCATCATCTACCTGACGGCGCGTGAGGCATCTCCCCAGGCCATCGGCCAACTCGCCCGGGCGCACTGGGGTATCGAGGCCGTGCACCACGTCAGAGACACCACGTTCGGCGAGGACGCCTCGAAGATCCGCACCGGGCACGGGCCGGAGAACATGGCCACACTCCGCAGCTTCGCGATCAGCACCCTGCGCACCGCCGGGCACCACAGCATCACCGCCGGCCTGCGCGAGGTCTCCTACACACCCTTCACCCCTCCGCTGGAATTGATCGGACCGCCCTGACCAGCAACGCCACATGATCGCCAGGACTTTGAATCAGCCCTGCTCCCGAAGCGAGATCGAAAATGGCCGTCGCACGCGACCCGGACCCCGGATTCACCATCAGAGCGCGTTCTCAGTCCAAGTGCAACGGCGCATGTTCTGGGAATAGTTTGTGACACGATGCGAGGTCAGAAGCTGTTGTTTTTTCGGGCGTGATCGGTGCGTTTCCGCTGGTCGGGGATAGCAGTGGTGATTCTGTGGGAGTCGTGGCCTGTCGGGTCGTCGTTCCCCGGGAGGTCACGGATGCCGTCGGTTGTCGGACTGCTGGAACAGCACGAGCTCGCCGCTCGCCGTCGAGTCGACGGGCTGCGGGAGGAGGCCGACCGCATCCAGGCCGAGCTGGCTGCGGCCGAGCAGGAATGGCAGGAGTGGGCGATTGCCCGCAGGCGGGTCGACACGGTGCTGGCTCCGGATAGCGGCGACACCGCTGGCACGGAGGCCTCTGGCGATCGGCGGGATGCGGACGCGCCGACGGAACCTCGGGACGCGGCGAAGCCGAAGTCGCAGGTTCCGGCGTGGCGCCAGGGGCTGGCCTGGTCGGCGCTGTCAGTCGACTACCAGCGCATCCTCACGGCGCTCGCGGACCGGGACCGGCTCCATCAAGGGCCGCTGACCTGCCAGGAGATGGCAGCGTTGTTCGGCATGGACGTGGTGCCGGCGCGGGTGGAGGCACTGCGGTCGAGGGCGAAACGCCTGGTCGCGCGGGGATGGCTGGCCGAGCGGCAGCCGGGCCGGTTCACCCTCGCGGCAGGCGTGACCGGGCCAGGCGGCGCGTCATGAGCAGGGTCATCGACCAGTAGATCATCGCCTCGGCGCTGGTGGTGCGCCGCTCGAAGTCGCGCACCAGACGGCGGCTTCGCATCAGGTGGGCGAAGAGGCGCTCGACGATCCACCGCTTTGGCAGCACCACGAACCCCTTCTGGTCGTCGCTGCGTTTGACGATCGCCAGGACCAGGGCGAACGTGGCCAGGCAGTACTCGACGAGGCTGCCGGTGTAGCCGCCATCGGCCCAGACCAGTTCGAGGCGGTGGTGCGCGTAGGCGACCTGCCCGAGCAGGACCTGGGCGGCGATGCGGTCGCCGGTGTCCGCGGCGGTGACCATCACGCCCAGCACCAGACCGAGCGTGTCGACCACGACGTGCCGCTTGCGGCCGTTGATCAGCTTGCCGCCGTCGAAGCCCCGGCTGTCCCCACCGACGACGGCGTCCGCCTTGACGGACTGCGAATCGATCACTGCGGCCGTCGGCTCCGCATCCCGCCCCAACTCCTCGCGCATCCTCGCCCGCAACCGGTCGTGGAACTCCTTGACCAGCAAGTTGTCGCGCCAGCGGCGGAAGAATGCGTAAATGCGGTCCCACGGCGGAAAGTCGACGGGCATCGCTCGCCACTTGATCCCGTTGTCCACGAGATACCTGATCGCATCGAGCATTGCCCGGTGGCAGTACGCCTCCGGCCGGCCGCCCCGGCCACGCATCCAGCCCGGCACCGGCAGCAGCGGGCGGATGACGGCCCACTCCCCGTCCGTCATGCCCGTCGGATAACGAGGCTGCCGCGTCCCGTTGTCGGCGGCGCTTCCGAACCGGTGAGCCAGGCAGTCACACTCCCAGGTGACCGCGCTGGACTGCCCGGCCATCGGCACGCAAGACCGCTACACCAGGGCCTCCTGCTGCTCGGTGATTCGACACCAACGAGCTGTTCAGGAGGCCCTGTTCGTATGCGCCCAGCGTCCCGCGACCACCCGATCGGGACTCCCGTTCGACGCGCATCCCTCAAGATCGAAAAGACAACAGCTTCTCAGACGGACCCTCAACCCGCTCAGCCCGGCTCACCCTGCCGCTCGCGTTTTCGGAGTGGTTTCGCCAGCCCCTACCACACCGGCCATTTTGCTAAGGTACCCCGCCTCGCCAAGCTCCTGCGCGTCCCGGCCCTGGCCGACCGTGGGCCAGCCATGGCGGTCCGGCACCCTGGCGCCATCTTCACCGTCTACGAGTTGAACGGCTCGATCGGGACGCCGCCGAGCTGACCGCGCTGGCGGACCATCTCGGCAAACCCCTACCGTGACCTCGCACCAGCGCGCTTGTGACCGCGGACGGCCGCGGATGCTTCAGCCAGGGC
The DNA here is from genome assembly GCF_053592135.1 of Streptomyces sp. NPDC002784. Taxonomy (NCBI): domain Bacteria; kingdom Bacillati; phylum Actinomycetota; class Actinomycetes; order Kitasatosporales; family Streptomycetaceae; genus Streptomyces; species Streptomyces sp. NPDC002784. The sequence continues at coordinate 16,098 of NZ_JBSFVD010000044.1, forward strand.
TGGACTGGCGGTCGACCGGCATGGTGCCGGAGGTGCGGGCTGTTCGGGGTGAATGTCCGTAGTGGTGGGTGTGGGCGCGGGTGAAGTGGGCGGGGTCGGTGAAGCCCCAGCGGCGGGCGATGGCGGCGATGGGCTGGTCGGGGTGTTTGAGGAGGTCGTTGTGGGCGGCCTGGAGGCGCTGGGTGCGGATATGGGCGGCGATGCCGCCTTGGTGGTGGGTGGTGAAGAGGCGGTAGACGGTGCGCGGTGAGATGCCGTGGGCGTCGGCGATGGTCTCGACGCAGAGGGCGGCGTCGGTGAGGTTGCGCTGGATGTAGGCGGTGATGGCCTCGTACAGGTGGGTGCGGTCGGTGGTGTCCTGGCCGGACTCCGGCTGGGGCAGGGCCGCGCAGAGCAGGTCGACCGCGGCGGACAGGGCGGCGGTGGCGGTGCGCGGGGAGAGGTCGGGCAGGAGCTGGCCGGTGCGTGACAGGTGGTGGGTGAGCAGGTCGGTGGCCGGGGCGTCGGGCAGGGGCCGGCCGACGTGGCGGGCGGCGTTGGCGCAGGTGGCGTCCAGGGTGGCGGCGGGCACCAGCAGGGTCAGGTACACGACCTTGGGCGCGGGGACGCGGATGCGGCAGGGCCGGTCGGAGGCCCACAGCAGCAGTTCGCCGGGACCGACGCTGTGGTGCTGCCCGGCGTGCTCGAAGTCCTGCCGCCCGGCCAGGACCAGGTTAAGCCCGTACCAGCGGTCCTTGGCCCGTGCCACGTGCCGGCGGGTGCGAGCGACCTCCAGGCTCCCGCCGCGGTAGCTGGTGGCGACCAGGTCGCTGACGGTCTCACCCAGAGTGGCCCGTACCCGGGCCACCTGCCCGCCGGGCACGGTGCCGGGCTCTTCGAGTTTCACCCGCCATGGTGTCGGCGTACGGACTTTTCTCCCCAGTTGCGTACGGATGAACGTCCCCAGCTGTCAGGCCACTTCGTTCTCCCGCTCGATGGCCTTGAGGCGGTTCTTGAGCCGGTAGCTGGGGCCGTTGATGGAGATCACTTCGCAGTGGTGGAGGAGGCGGTCGAGGATGGCGGTGGCGAGGACCTCGTCGCCGAAGACCTGGCCCCATTCGCTGAAGGTCTTGTTCGAGGTCAGGATGATCGAGCCTTTCTCGTAACGCTTGGAGATCACCTGGAAGACCAGGTTCGCCTCGGCTCGTTCGAGGGGCTGGTAGCCGACCTCGTCGACCACGAGGACGCTGGGCCGCAGATAGGTGCCGAGCTTGTTCGTCAGACGGCCGGCGGCTTCAGCGGCTTTGAGGTTGCGGACCATGTCGTCGAGGCTGGTGAAGTAGATCGAGTAGCCGGCCCGGCAGGCCGCGACCGCGAGAGCGACGGCGATGTGGGTCTTGCCGACCCCGGGCGGCCCGAGCAGGGCGGCGTTCGCTTTGCCGTCGACGAACGAGAGGGTGGCGAGGTCCTTGACCTTGCGTGGGTCGAGGTCGGGCTGGAAGGAGAAGTCGTACTCATCGAGCGTCTTGTGGTGCGGCAGTCTGGAGAGCCGCAGGCCCTGGCGGAAGCGGCGGTCGTCACGGACGGCGAGTTCCTCGGAGAGGACCAGGTCGAGGAAGTCGAGGTAGCCCAGCTTCCCCTCGTCGGCCCGCCGGGTGTACTCGTTGATAGTTTCGGCCAGGTGGGGCAGGCCGAGCTTGCCGGCCGTGTTGCGGATGCGGGTGCTGACCAGCTCGCTCAAGACGTTTCCCTTGTGCTCGGACGGGTGGTGAAGGGGCGGGTGCCGGTCAGCTCGTCATAGACCGACAGCGGACGGCGGCCGACCTCGACGCGGGTGGCCGCGGCCCGGTTCAGCAGGGCCTGCAGAGGACCGGCCTCCTCGCCCAGAGGACGCTCCTTGCGAGGCCGTGGCAGAACATCGCCGGTGGTGGTCCGGCGGCCCTTGCCGGTGGGTAGGCCGTCCCAGTGGGCCTCGTCGACGACGCGGGCTCCGCGGCCGATCGCCCGTGGGTGGGTGGCCAGCAGCGTCTCGCCGCTGGCGTCCGCGATGGTGGAATGCAGCATGACCTGCGACTTCGTGGCCCGGATCTCCACCAGTTGACGCGGTCGGGCCCTGCGGGCAGGCACGGAGTAGAGGTTGCCACCGAAGGCAACCAGGCAGTCCTTGCCGACCGGCCGCAGATGCCGCTCGGCCACCAGATACGGAGTCTGCGGCAGAGGCTTGAGAGCTGCGTGGTCGCGGGCTGCCCGCTCTCCGATGATCTGCTGGTGTGTCCTGTGGGCCTGGGCCCGCCGCTGCGGCACCCAGGCGGCGAAGGCGGCGTCCATCTCCTCGACGGAGGAGAACGACCGGCCGGACAGGACGTGGTCGCGGACGATGAGGACCTGGCGCTCGACGCGTCCCTTGCCGGTGGGACGGTAGGCGGCCAGGACGTCGATGTCGAAGTCGTAGTGGCCGGCGAACCCGACCGCTTCCGGGTGCAGCGGGACCGCCTCGCCCGGAGCAACGTGGCGGCGGACCACCGTTTTCGTGCGGTCGTAGACGATCGTCATCGGGACGCCCCCGAAGTGGGCGAAGGCCCGGCGGTGGCAGTCGAAGAACGTCTGCAGGTCCTGGCTGGTGGTGAAGCAGCAGAACGGGTCACGCGAGTACGACAGCGTCACGTGGAAGGAGTAGACCTTCGGGATGCCCATGTGGGCGAGGATCTTGCCTTCGTCGCCCCAGTCGACCTGGGCCTGGGCGCCGGGGATGACCTCGAACCGGCGGTGCATGCCGGCGAGTTCCTTCGGCGTGATGCCGAGTTCCTCGGCGATGCGAGGCCGGGCTTCCTGAACGTAGAGCTTGACGCGCTGGTAGTTGCCGGTGAACCCGTACTCCGCGGCCAGTCGCCCGTGGATCACCGCGGCCTTCATCAAAATCTCTGCCCGCAGCATCGAGTCCACCAGCGGCGCGAACTCGTCGATCACCCTCGCCTTCGACCGCCCGTTCGGCGACCGGCGCGGCGGGGTCGCCGGCCCCGGTGCCGACAAGTACTTGCGGACCGTCTTCCGGTCCAGCCCTGTCTCCCGGGCCACTTCCGACAGGCTGATCGCCCCGGACTCCAGCAGACTCCGGAAGCGCCGAAGTTCCAACCAACGATGCGGATCCAGGACCACCGTCGACCTCCTGCCGCCGCCTCTCACCGACCAAGCAGCAGAGTGCCGAGCAGCAGGTCTCAACGCATCAGCAACTGTCCCTTTTCATCCGTACGCGGGTGGGGACGTTCAGGTGTACGCCGACACGAACAAGCAGGTCAGGAGCGCGATGAGCCGGATATGGGCGGGGATCGACAGCGGCAAGGGCCACCACCACGGCCTCGCACTGGATGCCGACG
>NZ_JBSFVD010000045.1:0-18704 GCF_053592135.1 Streptomyces sp. NPDC002784
GCCCGCATGGCTTCGATGACGCCCAGGTCGGCCGAGGCCCGTTGGGGCAGCGCGGCGGAGTCACGGGTGATGCTGCCGGTGCCCACCATGGTGAGCGTGGCGAGCACGGTGTCGTGCAGCAGCCGCTGCTGGTCCAGCTCATCGGTGCGGGCGGCGGACCGGGCCCGCGCGGACGCACGCGCCGCCGCCTCCCGCGACAGTGCCGAGTCCGCCGTACGCGCTCCATGGCGCAGCAGGATGGCGACGGCGGCGGCGAGCAGCCCTTGCAGGACCAGGACGACGGAGGCATCTCGCAGCCCGGTGCCCATCGCGTGGGCCGCCGCGATGGCGAGCGCCGCGGCCATCGCCCAGGGCTGGCGCAGCGTGAACTGTGCGATGAAGACACCGGTTCCGGCGATCATGTCGATCCATCCGGAGCCCGCCGACGCCTGAAGGACCTCGGCCGGGACGAGCCGGCCGTGTGCCAGACAGAGCGTCACGACGACGGCGATGTCACCGGCGGCAAGCCAGGGATGCGCTCCCGGCCGGAACATCACCACGGTGAACAGGCCGCTCCACACCAGCAGTGCGACGACAGCGACAACCACCCACACCAAGCGGGCGGGCGGTGCGAAGCCGACCCAGGCGACGAGGGCCGCTCCCAGCGCACTGGTCGCCCTCAACACCGCGGACAGGCGTGCGGACTTGCGCTGAAGCTGGTGCTGGGCGGGCCCTCGCGCCGACCCGCCGCCTCCCTCGCGCGGATGTGCACCCCCGCCTGCCAAAGCTACTTTGGCCGTACTCCCCATAATGTCTCCCCCCGTTACCCCCGGTCGCCGAGGCAACCCGCCGCTCAACCTAAGTCACCGCGCGCGGGCGAGGGGAGGTATGCGCGGCATCTTGAGGCGCTGTCACGTGTTCGCGTGACATGCCCCTCGCGAGGCGCGCCCATAGTCTTCGAATCCGGAAACGCCCGGGAAGGGGGCCCGGGTGCCATTCGCGATCCGACGGGGCCTGCCCGTGCACGTTCACCTGGGTCGGACGCCCGGTCTTCACGACGTCAAACCGATTACCCGGAGGGGTAGGGCCATGCAAAGAGCCCGGAGTTCCACCACGCTGTTCCTCAGTGCACTTCTCGCCCTGGCGGTCCTGTTCGGGGCGGCTGCCCCGGCAAACGCCGCGCCGAGCCGGTCGGACGGCCGCAGCAAGGTGATCTTCGTGCACGGATTCGATCCCACCGGTGTGGTGGGGGCGGCGGTCAACTGCAAGGAGTACTGGTCGAGCGCGATCAACTACTTCAAGTCGAAGAATTACGCGGACAACCAGCTGATCACGTACGGCTACTACAAGAAGGAATCGGGCTCAGACGGCTGCACCACCCGGTTCAAGGACAAGGACGGCAAGTACGGCACCCGTAATACGTCCCTCACGACGCTGGCCAAGCATTTCGCCAACCGCGTCCACAACGCCTACTCCAGCTCCCCCTACGGCGGCCAGAAGGTCGACGTGGTCGCCCATTCCATGGGAGGCCTCGTGGTCCGCGCCGCGCTGTACCACGTCAGGAAGGGCACCGCCGGCTTCCCGCCGTACCTGTATATCGAGGACGTCGTCACGCTGGGTACTCCGCACGACGGGGCGAACACCGCTCAGCTCAACCTGTGCGCGTTCCACGATGCGCTGCAGTGCAGGCAAATGCGCAAGGGCAGCAATTTCCTCGACGGCCTTCCCCAGACTCCCAGCAAGTCGCACATGGGAACGGACTGGACTGCCGTCTCGTCCCACGATGACAAGACGGTCTCCGCGGGCTCCGGAACCTGGATCAGCGCACAGCACAAGCTCCAGTACGACGACAGCGGCAACAAGGCGATCAGTCACACCGCCCTGAAGAGCCACAAGAACGGCACATACCGAGCCCGAGTCAAGGACGCCGGCTCATGGTCGTCGTACACCGACAGGATGGCGCCGGTCGTGAAGGCGTACAAGGCCGTCTTCTACAAAGCCACGCACTGACCGTGCCGCCCCCACTTCGCTGACCCCCCGCCGCCCCACCGGACCCCGCCCTGCGGAGTCCGGACGGGCGGCGGAGTGCATGCCGCTCATCGTCATCAGGACGCGTGCGGTTGCCGAAGTCCTTGGAGGAGGAGGGCGATCAGGCGTCGGGGGTCGTAGCGGGGGTCGTGGTCGTGCCCGATGCACAGGTTGCCGATGCCGCGCAGCAACTCGTACGGCTGGATGCCGGGTTGGATGTCACCGGCCTCGACCGCGGCGTCGAGCAGTTCGGCGCAGACGGGCAGCAGGCGGTCAAGGAAGTAGTCGTGCAGCGCGGCGAAGCGGTCCTGCTCGGAGTGCAGGGCGTCGGCGAGTCCGTGCTTGGTGACGAGGAAGGCGACGAAGAGGTCGATCCACTCACGCAGTGCGTCCAGGGGGCGGTCGGCGCCGGCCAGCAGGTTCGGGCCGGCCTTCGCGCAGGCCTCGATCTGGTGGCGGTAGACGGCGGTGATGAGATCCGCGCGGGTCGGGAAGTGGCGGTAGATGGTGGCCATGCCGACGCCCGCCTGGGCGGCGATCCGACGGATCGGCGCGTCGACGCCGGAGGCGGCGAACACCTCGGCCGCGGCAGCGAGCACCGCGTCGCGGTTGCGCTGGGCGTCGGCCCGCTTGGCTTGGGACGGCGGCTTGTCTGCAGCACTGCCGGTGGTCACCGAGTGCTCCTTCCCCACGATTGACAAAGCGGAGCAGTGCTCCGAATACTAAGTGGAGCAGCGCTCCGCTTCAGCTTAGCGGAAGCGGATGCCCCTGTCCGTCATGCCCGCCGTGCCCGCCGCCGCTCGCAGCAGAGGCGGCGGACAGTCGGCGCCACATGAAAGGGAACCCCCTCGTGAGCACATCCACCGCCCCCCGGGCCGACACCCTCGGCGCGCCCGCCCCGGTCCTGTCCTACAGCCCCGTCACCCTCCCGGTGCCCGGACGTCCCGTAGACCTCCAGGTGCGCGTCTCCGCGCCCGCCACCGGGACCGGCCTGCCCGTCATCCTCCTCTCCCACGGTCACGGCCCCTCCCACCACCTCTCCTCACTCAACGGCTACGCGCCCCTCGCCAACCTCTGGGCCGCCCAGGGATTCGCCGTCATCCAGCCCACCCACCTCACCTCCCGCACCCTGAGCCACATCGCCGACGAACCCAACTGGTGGCGCACCCGGGCCGAGGACATGAGCCACATCCTCGACCGGCTCGACCTGATCGAACGCAGCGTGCCGCAGCTCGCCGGCCGGATCGACCCCGCCAAGGTCGCCGTCGCCGGACACTCCCTCGGCGGCTTCACCGCCGCCCTCCTGCTGGGCGCAGGCCTCACCGACCCCGACACCAATGACCTGGTGCACCTGCGCGAGCCCCGGATCAAGGCCGGCGTCCTGCTCGCCGCGCCCGGCAGGGGCGGCGCCGCCTACAACGGGCCCATGGCCCAGCAGTGGCCCGTCATCGGCGCCGTCGACTTCTCCACGATGACCGCGCCCGCACTCGTCGTAGCCGGCGACAAGGACGACCCCCGGCACTTCACCGACATCGGACCCACCTGGCACACCGACCCCTACGCCCTCTCCCCCAGCCCCAAGACCCTCCTCACGGTGTTCGACGCCGAACACGGACTCGGCGGCATCGCCGGATACGACGCCGCCGAGACCACTGACGAGAACCCCGCCCGCGTCGCCGCCCTCGCCCATCTCACCGCCGCGTACCTCCACACCCAGCTCCACCCCGGCGCCTCTGCCTGGCACACCGCCTGCGAGACACTGACCACCGGCCCCCACCCCATCGGACGCGTCACAACCAAGTAGGGCGTACACCGGGCCGGGTGAGGGAGGTGACCCGGTGCGCGGTGGTGTCGCTGCGCAGGAGGTAGGCGTCGCCCGCACGGTGATGGGCCGAGCATGCAGGGGTGTGCGCGCCATGGGTGTCGCCTTATCGGTGGAGCACGTTGAGCACGTGCCGTTCCAGCGGATCGGGCACGGCAAGGGGCGGCTCGCCGGCAACCGCGCCCACGAGACCGAGCAGACGCGGGTCGCCGTAGAGCTCACGTACAAGTGATGATTCCCGGGCGATGACATGGCCACCGAGGGTGGTCATGTGCCGGGGGGAGTTGTCCATGCACGACATCGCGAAGTCCCGGCGTCGGGCGATTGCCACCAGCCGCTGGGTCTCCGCCCGCAGCTCGTCCAGGCCGTCCGGGGTGAGCAGTCGGGGTCGGTGAAAGGCACGGGCAACGCCTTCCGATCGGGTGGGCAGGGCACGCCCCATGCGTCCCCGGACGGCGCACGCCTCAGTCCCCCACGGCAGGGAAGTGTCCAAAAGTCGGCACGAGCCAGCACCCCGGTGACCAGCCATCTGTACACCCTGCGCCCCGGTGGCGGCGGCTACGGTCAATCGGTCCGCGATCTCCTCGGCACTCAGCACGAGTGCGAAGCCTGCGCGCAGGACGGCGAGTTCGGGTTCCTGGCGCGACTCGTTTGGTGAGGGTGTGTCGCGGCCGAGGTTGCGCAGCGGGGTGTCGTGAACGCGCCGTAGGAGGGCTTGCGGATGACGACCTCATCGGGGCGGCGGCCCATGGGAGCCCACACCTCCGCGGGTCCCGGGCGGCGCCAGCCGGTGTCGGCGTGCGGGAGGAAGCGCAGGGCGTGCGGCCGGTCCAGCCCGAGATGGGTGTCGTCGAAGATGGTCCAGATCGGACCCGTCGCGTTTCACAGCAGGAACGTGAGGGCCGTGATGGAGCACAGGAGGAAGGCGAGGACGGGCCAGTACAGCAGTTTGGGAGCCAGGTTGTCCCGCCACTGGATCAGTGCGAGGTGGGGGCCGCGGGAGAGCAGCAGGGCGTTCCAGACGACGGCGATGGTCATGAAGTAGAGGCAGAAGTAGACGTAGTCGATGTACGTGATGCCGTGGGAGCCGGTTTCGTTCCGTGCGGTGTTGTGGTCGACGGTCAGCACCAGCAGCATGGCCGCCGCGAATTCGACCACGGTCAGTCCGTCGAATCCGGCGAGCGGGAAGCGCCGGGTGTTTTTCGTGGTGACGAAGAGGGAGGCGAAGACGAGGACGGCGATGAAGGCCAGGGGGATGATCCGCCCGAAGAGCGGTGCGGCGAACTCTCTGGCCATGTGCATGTTGAAGTACAGCTCTGGATGCGTCTGTTGGCGGTACTGGCGGCCCTGTCCGAAGTTCACCGAGTAGCGCGGGGTGTCGTAGCTGAAGGAGGTGGTCTTGACGGCCCAGTTGCCGGGGACGAAGTTCGCGTCGAGACCGTAGGCGGCCGGCGCGCGCCAGGGCGGGTACGCGGCCAGGTCGGGGACGAGCTGGACTCTGCTCTCGAAGTCGGGGTGCCACAGGCGGAGCCACACGTCCTGTTCGTCCAGGGGGTAGGTACGGTAGTCGAACACCTGTCGGACCTGGACGTTGAAGTACCAGCCGATGACGTGCTCGCCGTCGCGGTGGACGTCGTAGACCTTGCGGGGCTCGTAGGAGTCGTCGGCTTCCGGCAGGACGACGCCGCGTTCGATGCCGGCCGGCACCGAGTCGGCGTACCGCTGCCAGATGTATCCGCTCACCTCGACGTCGTAAGGGCCCGTGAAGCGCAGGGCCTGGATGAACACGCCCGTGGGCACGCGCACGTGGTGCGCCGGTGCGGGGGTGTGGCGAGTGAGGTAGGCGTCGGTGTCGTGCATGCTGGTGACCTGCGTGCCGCGGGCGAGGGTGTGCGAGGTGTCGGTCATTACCGCGTACCAGATGAGTACGGTGCCGGTCAGCAGGACAGTGGCGGTCCATGCGCTGGCCAGCCACAGGCGGTGGACCCTCAGTCGGCGGATGCCGGCGAGGCCGCCCAGCAGGAGCAGGGCCAGTCCGGTGATCACGACGGCGCCGAGTGCGGGGCCGGGATCTGCGAAGTCCAGTCGGTGGTGTCGATGCGCGACGACCGTGAGCGTGACGGCGAACAGCGCGCCGGCGGCGAGGGCGAGCAGGTCGATTCCTCGGGCGGCAGCTCGCAAGTGGTGCACGAGTGGATCGTGGTTCGGCGTCTTCACCACGTCACCGCTGCGGATTCAGCCGAGTTGGGCGGCGTAGACGAGGAAGACCGACAGGCAGAACACCGGATAGTAGACGCGGGAGACAAGCGCGAGCCGGTTCCAGGCCCGTATGTTGTCGTGTTCCTGGAGCCAGGCGCCGGCGAGCGAGATGAAGACGCATGTGCCCACGAGGAACATGAAGGCGTAGTAGGCCCACTCGAGTGCCACCGTGTATCCGATGTCCGGCAGGGAGTTGGTGACGTTGGTCAGCAGCACGGCGGCGCTGAGCATGGCGGTGACCTCCAGGGAGACGCGGGTGCTGGTGTAGCGGGGGTCGCGTGGAAAGAAGAGGGTGGCGTAGGTGACAGCGGCGCTGAGCAACAGCGGCAGGAGGTTCTTGACGAGGAAGGGTGCTACGTCGCGGGCCACTGTGACGTCGGCGACGTACTGGGCGTAGTGAACGCCGTGTTCGCCCTGCGACAGGTCCGGGTCGCCGAGCCGCGCGGTGCTGCCCACGGCGGCCTTGTACAGACTCAGATCGCGCACCGTCCAGTTGGGCAGGCCGTCGATGGTCTGCCGGACGTCCTTGCCGCTGTTCAGCGCCTCCACACGGTCCTGTTTCACCAGGGCCCGGTCCACGACGTAGACGACGCGGGAGGAGGGCTGGATGCGGTTCTGCAAGGTGATGGCGAGATGCTGCCGGTCGAAGGGGAAGCGGTGGAAGTCCAGCGAGGTGCTGAAGGTGGTGACGACCTGGTAGAGGCGGTACTTCACACCATGGGCGGACGATGTGCGGACGGGGGCCGTCCACTTGAACTTGTCGTCCGCGAGGTTGGGGAACTCCACGTCCGTGGCCTCGTCGCTGCCGCTGTAGCGGAACCACAGGAAGATGTCCGCCTTGAAGGTGCCTTCGCGGGTGTCGAGCGTGCTGATCCGGTTGACGTTGATACCGGTGTAGACGATCTGCTGACGGGCCAGCACCTTGCCCTCGAAGGAGACGGCCCGCTTGGCGGCCAGTTCCTGGGCCACGTCGACATCCTCCTCCGGGCTGTACTCGGTCAGCTGGACGGGAGCGGAAACGATGTCCCCGGACTGGACGATGCCGATGGTGACGGGCAGGTGCAGGGAGCGGGTACGGTCGAAGAAGACCCGCCCGTACAGGCCCGGGATGCCCTTGGCCGGAGTGTTCACGGCGGCCAGCGCGTCGCGGACCGCCGTCCTGTCCCGTTCGCTCACGTGGGCATGGTGGATCTTTGCCCGGCTGATGGCGTGCACGGCCATGTCGGCCGCCGTCTGTCCTGACATCGCCTTCCAGGAGGGCATGATGCCGTAGCGGTCCCGGAAGGCGGTTGCCCAGGTCAAGCCGGCTCCGGTGAGGCTGTCGGCGAGTTGGGGTGAGGCGGCGTAGAACCGTCCGGTCATCGAGCCGGGTGCCGTCCGTTCCAGGTGGGAGGCGGCCAGGCGGGAGCCGAACTGGGTGTTGGACAGGTCATCGCCCCCGATGACGGTGGCGCGCACGCCATGGCGGCGCAGGTAGGTCAGCGTGGTCAGTGCGGGGTCTTCCGGCAGGGCGAGAATGACCGGGCCTCGGTCCGGGTCGGTGCGGGCAGCCTCCAGCGCCTCCTGCAGCTGGTCCTGGCGCGGGTTGCCGCCGTGGTCGCCGAGAGCGACGACCCGGTGGACGCGCCCTGTGGTCGTGAAGGCGCGGCGGAAGCCGTCTGCCAGGGACGCGCCGTAGGCGCTGTCCACGTGCAGGACGGTCGCGCTGCGCGCGCCGAGCACATGGTGGGCGTAGGCGGCGATGAAGTGCCCCTGATAGGTGTTCGTGTAGGTCGTGCGGAAGCTCCAGGGGTTCGCGGTGATGCTGTCGGCGGTGGCTGTGGGGGTGATGAAGGGGATGCGGGCAGCGGCGTACACGGGGGCGGCTTGGGTGGCTGTGGGGCTGCTGGTGTTGCCGATCACGAGGGCGACACGGTCGTCGCGGGCGATGCGCTCTGCCGTGCGGCGCGCGGTCGCCGGGTCGGCGCGGTCGTCGTAGGGCAGCAGCCGTAGGGGATGGCCGCGTATGCCGCCGTTCTGGTTGATCCGGTCGATGTGGAAGCGGATGCCGCGGGTGATCTCCTGCCCGCGGACGGCTCCCGGGCCCGTGTGGCTGGTCACCACGGCCACGTGCACCGGCTCTGGCGCCGGGCTCAGCAGGGAGGGCAGGCTTACGGCCGCCGTCACCAGGAGCAGGGCCAGGGTGATTGTTGCGGTCAGGCGCGCGCGGCGGGTCCGCCACCTGGGGCGCAGACCGCTCGCCGTCGCGCCCGCGGGTGAGGCGTCGGCGTGTGAGGGTTTCCAGCCGGGAGACCGGCCGTCGTCGGTGTCCCTGCCGGTGTCGTCACCGGGCGTGACCACGTCCGTCTCCTTCCTTCGAGCATGTGGTGCGCCGTTCGCGTGCGGCTCCGTGGCCGGATGGCCGGCGCAGCCGCACGCGTCGAGGTCTCGCTAGTCGGCGTCGTGGGGCGTGATGCCGTCGATGGCGTTGTGGAAGACGGACAGCTTGGCGTCCTGGGCGACGAAGTACTTGTCGACCTTGTAGGCGATGGTGGCGAAGTCCAGGCGGCCGTCGCCGTTGAAGTCGCCGATGGCGATGCGCGCGGTGGAGTCGGAGGAGACGCGCCACTTGGTGAAGATGCCGGCCTGGATGTCGATCGCCTTGTAGTAGAAGACGCCCTGCCAGGGCCAGGGGCCGCGCAGGGCTACCAGGAATTCGTCGTCGCCGTCGTTGTCGAAGTCGGCGCAGAGGATGTGATGGCCGGGGCCCTCACCGTGTTCGTTGGGATCGCCGAACACGTCGAGCACGACGCGCCGCCAGGAGACTTCTCCGGCCGGCGCGCCGGGCTGCTCCTTGAGATAGACGGCCACGGTGTTGCCGTGGAAGGGTTCCATGGTCGCGACATAGGCGTGCGGGTCGTCGCCGATCCGGCCGACGGCGGCTTCACCACTGCCCTTGAAGCCGGTGTGGTCGAACTGGGACTGTTCTCCTTCGCCGATGTGCGTGATCGTGAACCGGCCCTGTCGCTCGTCGTAGTGCAGCCAGCTCACTCCCTCTTCGGAAGCGACCACGACCGAGTCGAGGTGCTCGCAGCCAGGCAGCGGGTTCGGCCGGACGTCCACTCCGTGGATCAGGCGGAAGTGGCTGTCGTCGACGACGCGCTTCTCCCAGGGTTTACGCACGTCGTTGTTGGGGCTGAACAGCACGATGGGGATGAGCCCGTGGACGTGCCGGGCGCCCACGATCGGCAGGCCCATCACCTCAGGCTTGCGGGTCTGGGTGAAGTGGCCCACGCGCAGGCGGTGCATGCCGGTCTCACGGCCGATGTAGTGCCGCTCCCAGCGTGCGTCGCCGTCCGGTTTGCCGGTGTTCTCGATCCAGTCGATCCTTCCCCCCTCGGGGTCGGGGTCGTCCAGGCGGCCGCTGGCTCCGTAGAGCTGGTGGCAGACGACGAAGTCGGGACGACCGTTGCCGGAGATGTCGGCGGCGTGTGCGCCTGCGGGCATGGGCAGACCGTCAGCGACCAGCTGCCGTTGCCAGTCAGGGTTGTGGTACCAGTAGATCTCGCCGAGGTTGAACCCGTGGGTGAGCAGGTCGGGGCGGGTGTCGCCGTCGATGTCGGCGGCCTCCACCCAGTAGCCCTCGGTAAGTCGGTCGGCCACCACCTCGCGGGTGAAACGCGGGATGCAGATGTCGTAGGGGGTGTTCGCGGCCATTGGGGCGCCTTCCGGGAATGGTGTTGCAGGGGTCAGGTCAGCCCAGGACGCGGGCGAGGTAGTCGCGGGCGGTCTTGGCGTGGTGCAGAGGTGGTTGACCACCGAGCGGGTCCTGTTCGGCTTCCACGACCAGCCAGCCGCGGTAGGTGTCGCCGGGGCGCAGGGCTTTGATGACCGTGTCGAAGTCGATGTCACCGTCGCTGTCCCCCGGGACGGTGAAGATGCCCGCCTCGACGTACTCGCGAAAGCTCCCGGAGGCCAGTGTCCGGTCGGCGAGCACGCTGCTGCGGACGTTCTTCAGGTGGACGTGGGCGATCCGCTCCCGGTGCCGCTCGATGACGCCCCGCACGTCGGCGCCGGCCCAGGTGAGGTGACCGGTGTCGAGCAGCAGGCCGACGTGGCGCGGGTCGGTGTCGCGCATCAGGCGGTCGACGTCCTGTTCGGTCTGTACGCCGGTGCCCATGTGCGGGTGGTAGGCGAGGGTGAAGCCCTGACTCGCGACGATCTCGCCGATCTTGTTCAGGCCCTTGCAGAGGTCGGTCCACTGCTCGTCGGTGAACTCCGGCCGGTTGCTGCGCAGGCTCAGCGACTGCAGGTGGATGGAGTGGCCGAACTCGGCGACGCCGATCGTGGTGGTCTTCACCGGGGGGTCGCCGGCGTTGAAGTCCTTGAGGAACTCCAGCACCTTCAGCAGGTCGCAGGCGGTGCGTTCGGCGCCGTCGGGCACGGTGAAGTAGGTGCTCACCCACGGCTCGCTCACGCTGAGACCGCGCAGGTGCATGGCGGCGGTCAGCGCGTCGACGTCGGTGGTGAAGTTGTGGCCGATGCTGCATCCCTCGAAGCCGGCGAGGGCGATCTCGCTGAGGCACTGTTCCATCGGGATGTCGTTGCCGATCAGCGGGAAGTCGTCGTTGGTCCAGCAGGTGGGGGTGATGCCGAGGTGGATGCCCTCGGGCAGGGCAGTGGTGTCTTGCCTCATGTGACAGTCCTGGGGGTCGCGGGGGTGGGTCAGTGCCCGGGGTGGCCGCTGAGGATGGTCTCGGCCGCGTGGACGGCCATGGCGACGCTGGTCAGCGTGGGGTTGGAGGCGTTGCCGAAGGGGTGCAGGCCGTTGCCGCCGAGGTAGAGGTTGTCGACGTTCCACACCTTGGAGTACTCGTCGACGACGCTGTCCAGCTCGCTGGTGCCCATGCGGGTGGTGCCGGCGATGTGGAGCGGCAGGCCGGGGGTGAGGAAGACCGGCTCGGAGCCGGGCATGAAGCCGCCGAGGGCGGCGGCGGTGCGCAGCATGTGCTCGTTCATGCGGTCCGTCTCCTTCCGTTCGGCCGCGTCGAGGCGGAAGTGGAAGGTGGGCTGCGGCATGTCGAAGGTGTCGCGGATCTTGCGGGAGAAGGTGACCTTGTTCTCCGGGCGGGGGCGGGAGATGCCGAACCAGCGCAGGTCCACGATGAGCCGGGGATCGACGTTGGGCGGCACGGCGCCGTAGGTGAAGGCGTCGCGGTGGATCTGGCAGTGCCAGGGCCGCTCCTCGGTCACCAGCAGGGCCAGGTTCGGGTCGCGCTCGGCGGGCGGGAAGGGCACGGGATCGGCGTTCTTGTCACCGCCGTGCAGCCGCTTGAGCTGGGCTGCGCGGTAGGCGGCGACCCGCTCGGCGGCGGACGCCGCAGGGGCGTCGTCGCTGCCGCTCACGCCGCGCAGAATCTCCTCGATGTTGTCCATGTGCTCCTGCTGCAGGACCACCTGGCAGAAGGACATGGGCTGTTCGGTGAGGTAGCGGCCAAGGGCGGGCAGCGTGACCCCGGAGTTGAACAGCAGCTGCGGGGTGGGCACCGCACCGCACGCCACCACGTACGTCTTGGCCCGCAGCTGGATCTCGCGGCGCAGGTCGCGCAGGTCGCGTACGACGGCATGGTCGACCTTCTGCCGCCTGCCGGTGCCGGTGATCTCCAGGCGTACGCACTGGTGCTCGGGCAGCAGGGTGAACGAACCCTCGGACGGCCGGTGCGTGGGTTCGGCCAAGTCCCCAAGGACGGTGTCGGACGCGGACCACGTCACCGCGGAGGTCTTCTCGGAGTCGGCGCGCTCGCTGACGGCCAGGGGCAGTTCGGCGATATCGGCGAACTCCTCGCCCGTCTGCTTCAGCACCTGCTTGACCAGCAGGTGCCGGGCGGAAGCGGCGAAGACGGACGTCTGCCGGCCCAGCAGCGTTTCGGCCTCGTCGTACAGCTCGTCCATCTTCTTGTCGTCGATGGGGTATTCCTGGTCCCCGTTGCGCCGCTCGACCTGGGCGTGGAAGCGGGGAACGGCGCACGTCCAGTGCGTGGCCATGCCGCCCACGGCGTACGTCGCGGCCGCCGCGGGCAGGTTGGTGTGCTTCTTCTGCTCGGGGTTCTGGTTGCGCATGGAGAAGCCGGCGTATTTGTCCGGGTCGTAGGCGAACGCCGAGGGGTCGAGGGTGAGGGCCGGTTCCTTGTTGGTCGAGGTCGACAGGGGCAGCAGGTTGCCCTTGATGACGGAGACGAAAAGGTCGATGTTCTTCTGGAACAGGTAGCTGTTCTTGAGGTGTTCGCCGTATCTCCGGGACAGCTGCGCCCCGGCGTCGATCATCAGGACGTGCTTGCCGGCCTGGACCAGCTTGCGGGCGAAGGTGCAGCCCACCGGGCCGCTGCCGATGATCAGGGCGTCGTACTCGGTGGTGAGCACGTCGTTGTCGTTCATGAGGTTCCTCTCACACGGGGTGGGTCGTGCAGCGCGGCACCGTCGTCAGCGGCGCGCACGGGTGGGCCGCTGCTTCAGGGATGCGGCCTGGACGGCATGGTGGGGAGGGCCGTCACCGTCGACGGAGGTGATGTCGGCCGTGCCGCTGAGCCACAGAGCGGTGTTGACGAGGCCGACCATGCTGAACGCCTGGGGGGTGTTGCCCAGATGGCGGCCGGTGCGCGGGTCGTATTCCTCGCTGAGCAGTCCCACGTCGTTGCGCAGGTCCAGCAGTCGCTCGAACAGTTCCCTCGCCCCGCGTCGGCGGCCGGTGCCGTGCAGGGCGTCGGCGAGCCAGAAGGTACAGACGAGAAAAGTAGCCTCGTCGCCGGGCAGCCCGTCGACGCCGCCGTCCGCCTCGGGCCGGTAGCGCAACAGGAAACCGTCCTCGCCCAGCTCGCGGCGTACCGCGTCCACGGTGCCCCGCACCCGCGGGTCCTCCCACGGCAGGAAGCCGACCCGGGGCAGCAACAGCAGCGCCGCGTCCAGGCCCTTGGAGCCGTAGAACTGGGTGAACGTGTTGCGCTCGGTGTCGTAGCCCTTGGCGCACACCTCCGCGTGGATGCGGTCGCGCAGGTCCTCCCAGCGGTCCACCGGACCCCAGCGGCCGTGGTGCAGCACCGAGCGCACGGCCCGGTCGAGACCCGCCCAGGCCATGACCTTGGAGTGCACGAAGTGCCGGGGATCGCCGCGGACTTCCCACAGGCTGCTGTCGGGTTCGCTCCAGTTGCCTTCCAGGAAGTCCAGCAGGGCCAGTTGTACGTTCCAGGCGGGGTCGGACGCCGGCAGCCCCGCCTCGCGCGATACGTAAAAGCACTCCAGAACCTCACCCCACACGTCGAGCTGGAACTGGCCGGCCGCGGCGTTGCCGACCAGGACCGGGCTGGAGTTCTCGTAGCCGGACAGCCAGTCGAGGGAGTACTCGGGCAGCCGCCAGGTGCCATCGAGGCCGTACATGATCTGCAGGTCGGCCGGGTTGCCGGCGACCGCGCGCAGCAGCCACTCCCGCCACGCGGACGCTTCCTCCAGGTAGCCGGTGCCGACCAGGGCCTGCAGCGTGAAGGTGGCATCCCGCAGCCAGCAGAACCGGTAGTCCCAGTTGCGCGACCCTCCGAGCTGCTCGGGCAGCGATGTCGTGGCCGCCGCGAGGATCCCGCCGGTGGGCTGGTAGGTCAGGCCCTTCAGCGTGATCAGCGAACGCCGAACCGCCTGCTGCCACTGCCCCTGGTAGGTGCACCGGCTCATCCAGGACCGCCAGAACCGCTCGGTGTCCGCGATGGCGGCGATCGCATCGACGGGCTTGGCACGGCTGGACAGGTGGGAGGGCTTGTGGGTGAGGACGAAGGGCACCTGCTGTCCTGCCTCGACGGTGAACTCGGCCTTGGTGGCCATGTTCTCGCCGTAGACGGTCACAGGGGTGTGCAGCCAGAAGGCGTCGGGGCCGGCCACGGCCCGCAGGCCGCCGCCGGTCCGGTTCACCCAGGGGATGATGCGGCCGTAGTCGGGACGCAGCCGCAGATCCATCCGCATGGTGACGCGTCCGCTGATGCCTTCCACCAGGCGGACCAGGTCGGATGCCTCCCCGCGCAGCGGCATGCAGTCCACGATGCGCACACTGCCCTCGGCGGTGTGCCACTCGCTCTCCAGGATGAGGGTGTCGTCCCGGTAGCGGCGCCGAGTGGCGGGGCCGCCCGACGCCGGGGCCAGCAGCCAGCGGCCGGCGCTCTGGTCGTGCAGCAGGGCGGCGAAACACGCCGGTGAGTCGAACCGGGGCAGGCACAGCCAGTCGATCGACCCGTCCCTCCCGACCAGCGCACCCGAATGCAGATCTCCCAGGAACGCGTAGTCCTCGATGGCACTGGGCATTCCGACACTCCCTTACACCGGCGGCACGGCACCGCCGGAGAACGCTCGCGCCTGTCTGGCGGCGCGCCACGGCACCGCTTCACGGGCGGGGCGGGCACGCCGCACCAGAGCGGCACCTTGTGGTGAATGGATGGAGCGCCCGCAGTGGTACGGGGCGCCGAACGTGCGTGCACGCCCGATGGGCCTGCCTGCCTTCCCTCCTGACGCAGAGGGGTCAGGATCAGTGCT
Organism: Streptomyces sp. NPDC002784; assembly: GCF_053592135.1. Lineage (NCBI taxonomy): Bacteria > Bacillati > Actinomycetota > Actinomycetes > Kitasatosporales > Streptomycetaceae > Streptomyces > Streptomyces sp. NPDC002784. The sequence continues at coordinate 14,636 of NZ_JBSFVD010000045.1, forward strand.
CAGACGTCAGCCGACGGCCGGAAACCCGCTCGCCGGCCCAAGCCCGCCTTCGCGAGAAGACTGGCGTGGCAGTTTGCGCATGTCCACCGGACTGCCTCTCCAAGGTGGCATACCGCATAAAAGGCCGCGACTCTGGCATATGCATATGGCTTACCGGCATGTCAGATGGCGCTCCGCCTGCTACCGGCATATGTCCCACGAGTAGCAGCAGCATCCGAAAGATGGCGGTCGATCGGGGCGGTTATCGGTACGACTAACGGCTGCTGAGCGGCGTGGCGTGCCCGATTCTTCCCGCCGGTCGACACGATGTGGCCGACGGCCCGGACTGACATCGGCCGGCGTCGAGGTCGACGGACCCGCCTGCACCGGTGTGTCCGTGATGAGTGCGGAGGGCGCAATTGTGATCAGTCGTCGAAAGGTTCTGTGGCGCGGAGCGCAGGCCGTGGCCCTGGCCGGTGCCGGTCGGATGACCGAGGGTGCCGCTCAGGCCGCTTCGCAACACCCGCCGGTCTCAGGACACGGCGTGCCGGCCCCGGCATGGCGGGAGCTGGGACGGGCGTTGAGCGGCGGAGCGGGGCTCTACCGGCCGGGGAGCGCACACTACGAGAGCCTGGTGCTGCCGGACAACCGGCGGTATGCGGCGGTGCGGCCGGCGGGCATTGCCGCGTGCGCCACAGAGAAGGACGTGCGGGCGGCGCTGGGCTGGGCCGCCGACCAGGGGATGCCGTTCGCCGTCCGCTCAGGCGGCCACAACTACGCCGGATACTCCACCACCACGGGACTGCTGATCAGCCTGCGCCGTATGCGCAGCGTGGTCCCCAGCGGTCACCGGCTGGTGCTGGGCGGAGGTGCCACCAACTCCGACGTCTACGAGGCGAAAGCGGCGAACCTGTACTTCCCTGGCGGCCGTTGCCCCGGTGTGGGCGTGGCGGGGCTGGCCCTGGGCGGGGGCTTGGGCTTCAACGACCGCAAGTGGGGCCTGACATGCGACCGGCTGGTGGAGACTCGCCTGGTGCTGGCCGACGGTTCCCTGGTGCGGGCCAGCGCCCGGGAGAACGCGGACCTGTTCTGGGCCTGTCGGGGCGGGGCCGGCGGGAACTTCGGCATCAACACCGGTTTCACCTTCGAGGCCGTCGACGTCTCCGCCCAGCGCGCCACCGTGTTCGACCTGACCTTTCCCGTCCGACGGGGCGTCGTGGTCATGTCCGCCGTTCAGGAGGCCCTGGCCGCAGACGAGCACAATGCCCTCGACGTGCGGATCGGCTTCAAGAACAACGGCGACGGCGGCGGTGGGACGCTGTGGCTCCTCGGTCAGCGTCTGGGCGACGAGGACGGCCTGCTCCGGACGCTCGCGCCCGTGCTGTCCTTGCGCCCGCGCAAGTCATTCGTGCAGGAGAGGCACTTCTGGGACGCCCAGGACTACTTGATGGAGCGCCCCGGTCAGCCCGCAGCCAGCGCCTCCAAGTCCCTCGTGCCCGACCGCGGCATCGGCCAGCCCGCCGTCGAAGACATCATCGGCTGGATCGAGGACTGGCAGCCAGGCCGCAAGGGCAACGCCGGCTACGTGACACTGTTCGCCATGGGTGGCTCCAGCGCCCAGCCCTCCCCCGGTGACACTGCATACCCACACCGCCGAGGCACGTTCGTCATCGACATCGGCAGTCACTGGCACCCCGACACTCCCCGCAAGGACGCCGACCGTCTGCTCACCCAGCTGAGGACGATGCACCGCACGCTGCGACACAGGCTCGAGACCTCCGCCGCGTACGTCAACTTCCCGGACCCAGACCTGCCTGACTGGCAGCACGCCTACTACGGCGCCAACTACCAACGCCTCACCGGCGTCAAGCGCCACTACGACCCGACCGGCCTCTTCCGCTACGGCCAGAACATCGGAGTCGCCGAGACCACGACAGCACACTCCTGACCGGACCAGACCTCGGCCTCTCCGACGGCCAGATGAGTTCCGGCGCCCAGGAATCGGTGCTGCGAAGAAGATGCGGCCCCGAGGTGTGAAAAACATGACTGTTACATGAGTGACGGTCGGGACGGTCTGGGAGTGCCCCTGTGCTGGCCGGTGGCAACGTCGGGCTGCGGTCCGGAAACCCTTAGCGGCTGGAGAAGGGCGCTTGGCGGACTTTGGCACGTGGCAAGGGCACAGCAGACATCGCTGCAGCACCTCATCTTCCAGGTCCTGCACTCCGCATCCGCCGAAGAAGTGTGGTGCGCCGTGGCGAGACGCCCTCCTGCCGCGTTGGCCGCCGTGCATGCCCGCACTCCGTTCGCCGACCACTTCACCGGGCAACACTGCGCGACCTGGTCATGCTCCACTTCGTCCGGTCCCACCACCACCGCGCTGTGCACACCGACGCCTTCGAGCGGAGCCGTGCAAGTCTCGTCGGCAATGATCGTCTCATCGAACGGTCTTCGGTCATCCGTGACCGTCAGCGTGTGTGGTCACCGAATGCCAGTCGGCTCCGTGTTCCTCCTGCGTCGGTGACCAGCCGGGTGTTTCGGTACTCCAGCGCCTCGGTGGGCTCCCCCATCCCCCGTGCCCCAGCACCCGTCGGCTGACTTGCCGTCCCGGGCAGCAGATGGCCCCTGCCAGGCCCCGATACCCGTGACTGCGGCAGTTCTCGGCGGACAGACACGGCCAACCGGCCCGGTCCCCCGTCCCCGGGTATCGGAGTGAACCCTTCGCCTCGCCTGAGGCGCAAAGCCGTGGTGCGATGAAAGCGGGGGCCGGGGAAGGAGCAAGCGGTGATCCGACCGGCAGGGCAGCACAAGAGCAGCACCAGCCCTGTGTCCATCCGCCCGCTGGAAGAATCGGACCTGGACCGGGCCGACGAAATCTTCAGGATCGCCTTCGGGACGTTCCTCGGAGCTCCCGAACCGGAAACCTTCTTCGGCAGCGCCGACTACGTCCGCACCCGCTGGACAGCCGATCCACGCGCCGCCTTCGCAGTAACCATGGACGGCGAAGTCGTCGCATCCAACTTCGCCACCAACTGGGGCAGCGTCGGCTACTTCGGCCCGCTGACCGTCCACCCGGACCGGTGGGACCAGGGCATCGGCAGACGCCTCATGGAACCGGTCATGGACTGCTTCGACACCTGGGAAAACCGGCACCTCGGTCTGTTCACCTTCTCCCACAGCCCCAAACACCTCGAGCTCTACCGCCGCTACGGCTTCTGGCCCCGATTCCTGACAGCCATCATGAAAAAGCAGGTCACAGGCCCTGCAGCGGCCCCGGGCCGCATGCTGTACGGCGAGCTATCCCCCGCCGAGCAGCCCGACGCCCTCAGCCTCTGCCGCACACTCACCGGGAGCGTGTTCGACGGCCTGAGCGTGGAACGGGAGATCATCGCCACGCACGCGCAGGGACTCGGTGACACCATCCTCCTCCAAGGAGCCGACTCCGAGCTCGACGGCCTGGCCGTCTGCCACTGCGGGGCCGGAACAGAGGCCGGAGAGGACGTCTGCTTCGTAAAATTCGGCGCCGTACGCCCCGGTCCGCAGGCAGCCGACCGGTTCGAACGCCTGCTCACCGCCTGTGAGCAACTCGCCGCCGAACGCAACCTGGGCCAATTGGGCGCCGGTGTGAACCTGGCCCGCCAGGACGCCTACCAGCGCATGGTCAACCGCGGGTTCCGCACCTGGCTGCAGGGCGTGGCCATGCACCGACCCAACGAATCCGGTTACAGCCACCCCGACGCGTACGTCATCGACGACTGGCGCTGACAGCCCCACCGCATCCGGGCCCGCGAGGACTGCCCAGTGCACACCTCTTCGGCGCCGACGGCCATACCCCTCCCTGCCCCGTGCCGACGTGCTGTCGCCTCTCCGGCTCTGCTCCAGTTCCTGGGCGCCCACCACGCAGCCGCTCTCGCCCGTGAGCGGTTGCGGGCCCGCTTGAGAAGATCGAGTCATGGCGGAGTCACCTATGCAGATCAATGCCCTCGTCGTCGATGCCCAAGACCCCGAGCGGCTCGCTGCGTTCTGGTCCGAACTGCCGGGCAGGCCGGTCGTGGCCCGGATGGGCCCCTACGTCTGGCTCCAGCGCGAAGGC
>NZ_JBSFVD010000046.1:0-18453 GCF_053592135.1 Streptomyces sp. NPDC002784
CGATACGAGAAACTCGCCGTCCGCTACGAGGCGACTGTGCTGGTCGCAGCCATCAACGAGTGGCTGTGACCAGCACTTTCGCAACACGCCCTAGTAGTGCTTCGTTAGGTTCTCGTTCTGGTTCTGGTGGTGAGTGGGGGGCCGCGGGTGGTGCAGGTGCCGGTCCAGCACCGCAGCAGGTCCTGAAGGGTGTCGAGGACTTGGTAGAGGGTCAGGCCTGCGTTTGGGCTTTTGGGTCGTAGCGCCGCAGGGTCAGGAAGGCCTGGGCAGCGGTGACGAGGGTGACGTGGTGGTGCCAGCCGCGCCAGATGCGGCCCTCGAAGTGGTCCAGGCCCAGACCGTGCTTGAGCTCGCGGTAATCGTGTTCGATCCGCCAGCGCATCTTCGCCAACCGCACCAGGTCAGCGGCCGGTGTGGTGGCGGGCAGGTTCGATGGCGCGTGCCGCGGGCGAGAAGGTGCGGACCGGGTACGATCCCGCGGCCGTGACATACACATGGGAGCTGCGCGGGTCCGCTGGTCCATCGCCGTCGATGGGGGGACCGTGACGGAGGGGACGCTCTCCGAGGGCAGTCGGCAGCAGGCGCTGAGCGGGGACCTGCCCTCCGACGCCTCACGCCTCACGCCTCACGGTGACGGCCGAGCGTACGGACACGGCGTCCTGCACAGCCGACCTCAGCCGGGGCGGCTTCTGAGGACCGACCTCAGGTCTCCCTCAGCGGCGCGTACGACTCCGTCCCGATGCCGAAGGTCCAGGCGACACCCTCCTTCGCGGTCCGGGTCGACGGGGGCACCCTGAGCCAGTAGGTGCGCCGGGTCCCGTCGGGCTCCGGTGTCGAGTTGAGGACCTCGACCATGACGACCGGCTCGTCCGCGGGCAGCTCGATCCGCCACAGGGTGCCCGTCTCGTCCTGGTGGAGGTGACGGGCGCCGGAGTCGGTGAGGTAGCGGTCGTAGCCGTAGTACTCCAGCATCACGCGCCGCAGTTCCGCGTTCTCCTCCGCGCGGATACGGCTCGGGGTCAGCGAGCGCAGTTCGGCGAGGAAGTCGGCCGGCACCGGCATGCCGCGCCAGGCGTGCAGGGCGAAGCCGTCGGGGTAGGCGAGGGCGGGGCCGTCGCCGTTGTCGAGTCGGCCGGCCTCGTCGCGGTGGAGTTCCACGGGGCGTTCCGACACCACCGCGACACGGGCGAACGGCCACCACCAGCCCGCGCCGGCGCACACCTCGGTCAGTGCGCCGAGCGGGCCGTCGTCGGCGGGGAACGCGGCCAGCCAGGGGGTGCGTCGTGCTGGCCGAGCACCGCGTCCAGGAGTAGCACCCGCACCTCGGCGGCCTCCTTGCCGGTGTCCCGTCCGACCAGATCCTGGAGCACTCCGGCTCTGATCCGGTCCACCAGGGCCTGGGTGGACTCCCACAGCCGTCCGCCGGTCGCCGCCCAGTGCGCGGACCAGCCCTCGGCCCCCAACTCGTCGTGCAGGCGGCGGCGTTCTCGTGCCCACGGGGCGCTGCGGACCTCCTCGCGGACGCTGGGGCCGCGGTTGGTGAGCTGCCGGATCAGGGTGACGGCCGCGCGCGGAGAGTCCGCCCACAGCACGGTCTCCGGTTCGGCCAGTCCGGCCTGCCGGTAGGCGAGCCGTACGGCCTGTTCGGCGCGGGCCCGGTCGGCGGGGACGGTGGCCGTGGCGCGGGCGCGCCAGGCGCCCAGCCCGTCGGTGCCGCCGTCGGTCTCGATGGTCGTCATCTGCCCCTCCATGAGGTTGCGCTGTTCCACGTCAGTCGGCGTCAGTCGGCGACGATGCGGACCGAGCCCGGCACGTACTCCCGCTGTCTGATCACCCGGTACCAGCCGACGGGCAGCGCGATCGGCGCGTGCTCCTCGTGCACCACCCGGCCACCCTGCGGAAGGTGTGCCAGCAGCGGACCGAACGGTCCGGGCTCACGCACCAACTCGCCCGGTCCCACGACCGCGTGGGCGTGCCCGGTCACCTCGCCGAGCGCCAGCACCAGCCGGCCGCGTGCGTCACGCCGCTCCCTGGGCGCGTGCGCCACGTGGTCCGGCACCGCGCTCTCCTCCACGGGCACGATCAGCACGTCTCCCTGCCGGTACATGGCTGTCCCCTCACCGCCGGGTGCACCGCGCACCGGCCTCATGACCACGACCGTAGAGGCCGCCACTGACAACGCCCCCGCCTCCGGCCCTCGAAGCGGGCCCTCCGTGTGGCGCTGTCAGTGGCGGTTGGTAGAACTGCGGCATCACGGACCGCACGCCTCTTTCCGCCTGCGGCATCACGGACCGCACACCTCTTTCGCCTCGGGAGCAGCCGCATGACCATCGGTGACCACCTGCAAGAGCTGTATCGGCTGCCCGCGTTCGCCTTCCCCGGCCCGGGCGCCCCGACGGACAAGCTGCCCGAGCCGGAGTCCGTCGCCTGGCGGATCGCCGCCGACGTGTACGACGCCGACGAGGACTGGCCGGCGGCCTTCGCCCGTTTCTGCGAGGCCGTCGACACCACCCGGGTGCGTGCGCTGATCGTCGGCGCTTGGGAGGAGGCATACGACAGTGACTCCTCCGAGGTCATCGAGGCGCTGCTCGCCGCCCGGGACCGGCTGCCCGCGCTGCGCGCGCTGTTCCTGGGCGACCTGGTGATGGAGGAGTGCGAGATCTCCTGGATCAACCAGACCGACGTCACCCCACTGCTGGCCGGTTTCCCCGGGTTGGAGGAGTTCGGGGTGCGCGGCGGTTCGGGTCTGGGGTTCGACGCGCTGCGCCACGAGGGGCTGCGCCGGCTGGTGGTGGAGAGCGGCGGTCTGCCCGCCCGGGTGGTGCGGGGCATCGGCGCGAGCGACCTGCCCGCCTTGGTCCACCTCGACCTGTGGCTGGGCACCCCCGACTACGGCGGCGACAGCGAGGCCGCCGACCTGGAGCCGCTGCTGTCCGGCGCACGGCTGCCGAACCTGCGTCACCTGGCGCTGCGCAACAGCGAGATGCAGGACGCGGTGGCCGCGGCCGTCGCAGCCGCGCCGGTCGTGGCACGTCTTGAGGTGCTGGACCTGTCCATGGGCGTGTTGACCGACGAGGGCGCCGTGGCACTGCTGAGCGGGCAGCCGCTGTCCCACCTGAAGAAGCTGGACCTGCACCACCACTACCTCAGCCAGGCGGTCGAGGAGCGGGTGCGCCAGACGCTGGAGACGGCCGGCGTGGAGGTGAACCTCGACCGGGACGACGCGGAGGAGGACACCGAGGACGACGGCACGGTCTGGCGCTACGTCGCCGTGGGCGAGTGAGCGGGGGCGGCGTGGATCCCGCGGACGGTGTGCGCTTCGCGGTGGTCGGAAACCCCGGCAACCGGCGGGTGTCGCTGTTCGCCGACGCGGTGCGCGCCGCCGGCCTGCCCGGTCCACGGGTGGTGCCGTGGGCGGACGTCCTCGGCGCGGGGGGAGCGGCCTTCGCGCCCGAGGAGTACGTGCGGGTCGACTCCCCTGGTGAGGAGCCCGAGGTGGACCGCATGCTGCGGGGCGCCCTCGAGCCCACCCGGGTGGAGGGTTCGGCGCGCTGGTACGCCGGGTTCACGGCCGCGTTGCGCGGACTGCGCGGCGGGGTGCGGCTGGATGATCCGGGCGAGCTGGCCGTGCTGTTCGACAAGCGCCGCTGCCACGCCGTACTGGACGCGGCGGGGGTACCCGTGCCCTCCTCCCCGACCTCTGGGCCGGAGGGCGCGCCGGTGCGCGGCTGGGACGACGTACGGGCGCTGATGCGCGAGCACCGGATGTCACGGCTCTTCGTCAAGCCCGCCCATGGTTCGTCGGCGTCCGGGGTCCTCGCCGTGGAGGCGGGCGGCGGGCGGATCAGGGCGACGACCTCCGTCGAGCTGACCGAGGACGGCCGGCTGCACAACTCCCTGAAGGTGCGCCGCTACGAGCGGGAGCGGGACGTCGCGGCGGTCGTGGACGCCCTGGCGCCCGACGGGCTGCATCTGGAACGGTGGGTGCCCAAGGCGTCCCAGAAGGGCCGGGCCGCGGATCTCCGGGTGGTCGTGGTGGGCGGGCGGGCGACCCACGCCGTCGTGCGCACCAGCCGTACGCCGTTGACCAACCTCCATCTGGGCGGCCGCCGCGGTGATCTTGACGCGGCCCGTGATGCCGTCACGGCGGCGGGCGGGAGCTGGTCCGAGGTCCTGGTGGTGTGCGAGCGGGCCGCCGCCTGCTTCCCGCGCACCTTGTGTGTCGGCGTGGACCTGCTGCCTGCCGTCGGCTGGCGCCGGTCGTTCGTCGGCGAGGTCAACGCCTTCGGCGACCTGCTGCCGGGTCTGACCGGCCTGCCGGGCAGTGGCGCCGAGGGGCTGGACACCTACGGCGCGCAGGTGGCGGCGGTCCTGCGTGCCCGAGCCCGGCCCCAGGGCACCTGGCTCGGCGCGCTGCGCACCCCGGCCCGGCCGCTGTGCGACACCCCAGCCGCACCCGTACTCGTATCGAACAGGAACACCGCATGACCGAGCCTGACATGAACGACGTCGTCGGCGATCACGACATCCTCCTCGTCACCCTGGACACCCTGCGCCACGACGTGGCCGAGGAGCTGACGGCCGCGGGCCGCATCCCGCATCTGGCGAGCCGGCTGCCCGGCGGCCGCTGGGAGAAGCGGCACGCGCCGGGCAGTTTCACCTACGCCTCCCACCAGGCGATCTTCGCCGGTTTCCTGCCCACTCCGGCCGCTCCGGGTCCGCACCCCCGGCTGTTCGCGGCGACGTTCGCGGGCAGTGAGACCACCGCGGACGGCACGTTCGTCTACGACACGCCCGACTTGGTCGGTGGGCTGGCGAAGGCCGGCTACCGCACGGCGTGCATCGGCGGCGTGGGCTTCTTCAACAAGCAGGGCCCGCTCGGCTCGGTGCTGCCGGGCCTGTTCCAGGAGTCCCACTGGGAGCCGGAGTTCGGCGTCACCTCGCCCCGGTCCTTCGAGAGGCAGGTCGACCGCGCCGAGCGGATCGTCGCCGGACTTCCCGCCGAGCAGCGGCTGTTCCTCTTCGTGAACGTGTCCGCGCTGCACCAGCCGAACTGGTTCCATCTGCCCGGCGCCACCCGCGAGGCGGGCGACACCCGCGCCACCCACGCCGCGGCCCTGGAGTACGTCGACCGGCACATCGGCCGCCTCTTCGACGCCATGCGTTCCCGGCGGCGCTGCTTCGCGATCGTCTGCTCCGACCACGGCACCGCCTACGGCGACGACGGCTACACCGGCCACCGCCTGGGGCACGAGTCCGTGTGGACCGTGCCCTACGCCCACTTCTTCCTCGACCCCGCCGAGGCCACCCGATGAGCACCAGCCTGACGACCCCCGCCGCAACGAGTGCCGCGGCCCCGTCGACGAGTCCGTACCAGCACTACGTGTACGCCTACCCGCATAAGACCGCCTACCGTCCGCTGGACGACCGACCAGCGCTGAGCGACGTGTGGGCGAGGGAGGACAAGAGCGCGCTCTCGCTCTACCTGCACATCCCGTTCTGCGAGGTGCGCTGCGGGTTCTGCAACCTCTTCACCCGCATCGGCGCCCCCGACGGCCTGATCGGCGCCTACCTGGACGCGCTGGAGCGGCAGGCCGGGGCGGTACGCGAGGCCCTCGGCGACGGCATCCGGTTCGCCACGGCGGCGTTCGGCGGCGGCACCCCCACCTTCCTGACTGCGCGGGAGCTGGAGCGGCTCTGCGACATCGCCGAGCACGGGATGGCCGCCGATCTGCGCGCCGTCCCGCTGTCGGTGGAGGCCTCGCCCGCCACGGCCACCGCCGACCGGCTCGCCGTCCTGGGGGAGCGCGGCACGACGCGGCTGAGCTTGGGCGTGCAGAGTTTCGTCGACTCCGAGGCGCGGGCCGCCGTACGCCCGCAGCGGCGCGCGGACGTCGAGGCCGCGCTCGGCCGCATCCGCGACACGGCCGTCCCGGTGCTGAACATCGACCTCATCTACGGCATCGACGGCCAGACCGAGCGGACCTGGCTGCGCTCGCTGGACGCGGCGCTCGCCTGGCGGCCCGAGGAGCTGTACCTCTACCCGCTCTACATCCGTCCCCTGACCGGCCTGAACCGCCACCGCCCGGACGCGGGCGGCCCCGACCCCGCGTGGGACGAGCAGCGGCTGCGCCTGTACCGCGCGGGCCGCGACCATCTGCTGGCCCAGGGGTACGTCCAGCAGTCGATGCGGATGTTCCGCCGGGCCGACGCGCCGCCCCAGGGCGCGGACGACTACGCCTGCCAGACGGACGGCATGATCGGCCTCGGTTGCGGAGCCCGCTCGTACACCTCCGCGCTGCACTACTCGTTCGACTACGCCGTGGGCATGCACGAGATCCGCGGGATCATCGACGACTACGTCGCCACCACCGACTTCGGCCACGCAGCGGTGGGTTACCGCGTCGACGGCCCCGAGGCGCGCCGCCGGCATCTGCTGCAGTCCCTCCTCCAGGCGGACGGCCTGGACACCGGCGACTACCGGGCCCGGTTCGGCGCCGAGCCTGGCGACGACTTCGGTGCCGAACTCGACGGCCTCGCCGCACAGGGCTGGCTGGCGGACCCCACCGCCACCCGCCTGCGACTGACCCCCGAGGGACTCGCGCATTCCGACGCCGTCGGACCGCTGCTGTTCTCTCCCGCCGTGCGCGCCGCCATGGCCGCCTACGAGCGCAAGTGAGCGGTCCGTCATGGATCTGACCGTCCTGTACCGGGGCCCGCTCGCCTCCTGCGACTACGACTGCCCCTACTGCCCGTTCGCCAAGCGGCGGGACTCCACCTCCCAGCTCCGCGCCGACCGGGCCGCCCTGCACCGCTTCGCCGACTGGGCCACCCGGCAGAGAGAGGACCGCCTGTCCCTGCTGTTCACCCCGTGGGGCGAGGGTCTGGTCCGCTCCTGGTACCGCGAGACCCTCGCCGACCTGTCCCACCTGCCGCACATCCGGCGCGTCGCGATCCAGACCAACCTGAGCTGCCGCACCGACTGGCTCGACACGGCCGACCGCGACACGCTCGCCCTGTGGTGCACCTACCACCCGGGCCAGACGCCCTACGACCGGTTCCTCGCCAAGTGCCGCGACCTCGCCGAACGCGGCGTCCGCTACAGCGTCGGCGTGGTCGGCCTGCCCGACCACCTCCCGGCCGCCCGCCGTCTGCGCGACGACCTCCCCGACCACGTCTACCTGTGGATCAACGCGGCGGAAGGGCACACCTACCGGGACTCCGAGGCCGAGGAGTGGACCGCGCTGGACCCGCTGTTCCCCTACAGCCGCACCCCGCACACCAGCGCCGGACTGCCCTGCCGCACCGGCGAGTCCGTGATCTCCGTCGATGGCGAAGGCACCGTGCGCCGCTGCCACTTCGTCCGCGCCGAGCTCGGCAACCTGTACGACGGCACCTACCGCGCCGCCCTGCGCCCGCGCCCGTGTCCGCTGGTCGTGTGCGACTGCCACATCGGCTACGTTCACCTGGAGACTCTGCCGCTGTACGACGTCTTCGCAGGCGGCGTGCTGGAGAGAATCCCGCCTGCCGTGCCACGGAAGGGCAGGTAGGGCTCCGTCCCGCCACCAGGATCGCCACGCGCGACGACCGCACTGCGAGGTGCTGTGCGCCAGTAAGAACGCCTGGTCGTCGCGGCCGGCGCGCGGGCGAGACGGCCAGCAGCGGTGCGAGATGGTCCAAGACACGGTCGGCCGCGGACTTCGAGACTCCGCACAACCACGCCATGTGCCGCAACGTGAGGTTCGTGCGCCGGTACGTGGCCACCAGCAACACCCGGACCCCAAGCGAAAGCCGCCACGGCCGACCACGCTGAACGTCGCCGCCTCGGCGCCGTTGGGGTGCCCGGGCAGTACGCAGCGATGAAGCTCCCGGCGGAAGGGGGCGGCGCCCCAACCACCCGCTGGCTGGCGGGAATTTCGCCGTGGCCGCCCACGACCACCCGCTGCGGCCGGTGAACACCGGACACAGCCCACAACCCTCAGGAGCGGCACGGGGCGGCGGTGCCGCTTGGGTGTCCGCGTCGGCGGGCAGGATGCCTTGCCATGTCCTCGGCAAGACAGCCAGTCCTTGGCAAGACGGAGGGGGAGATCATGACCACGATACGTACCCGAAGACGCCTACGGTCGTCGACCGGTCACCGGCCGCGCCTCGCGGCGCTCTCGGCGGTCCTTGCGAGTCTCGCCATGGCGCTGGGGGCGGCGCCCGGACCGGCGCGGGCCGACACCGCGTTCACCGCGCGTGTCGACTTCGGTACGGCGGCCACCGTGCCGGTCACCGGCCACCTGCTCGACTACGGGCAGGCGTACGGCGCCCGCACCGGCCCGCACCAGGGAACCGGCCTCACCTACGGCTGGACGCGGACCGACGCCGCCACACCGCTCGACCTCATCGGCAACGGCCGTGACCGGGGATCAGCCGAGCCCGACCGGCTGCGGGCCACCCTCATGCACATGCAACTGCCCGCTGGATCCCCCGGGGTGACCACGCCCGGCCGGTGGGAGATCGCGGTCCCGGACGGCACCTACTCCGTCACCGTCACGGTCGGGGACGCCGCCCACACCAACAGCGTCCACGCCCTCCAGGTCGAGGACCAGAACGCGGTCGACGGCTTCGTCCCGACCACCGCCACCCGGTACGCGACCCGCACCGTCACGCCCACCGTGACCGACGGACGGCTCACCGTCAGCCCCGCGACCGGCACCAACACCAAGATCACGCACCTGGCGATCGTGCCGGTCGCCGACGCCGCCACCCGTCCCGCCGTGCGTACCGTGACCCCCGCCAACACCGCGACGGGCGCCCCGCCCACCGGCAGCGTCGTCGCGGACCTCCGCCTCGTCGGCGGCGGCGTCGACGCCGCCACGCTCACCTCCTCCACCGTCACGCTCACCGAGGCCGCGACCGGCACCCCCGTCGCCGCCCGCGTCGTCACCAGCGGCGGCGGTGACGTCGTCAACCTGTCACCCACCGCCGGGCTGAAGCCGCACACCCGCTACCGGTTCGCCGTCACCGGCGGCGTCAAGGACGTGGACGGCCGAAGCTTCCTCCCCTGGCAGTCGGTGTTCACCACCGGAGCGGAAACGGGCGGCGGCACCGTCGCGTTCGACAAAGTCACCGGCGTGGCCTCCGGCCGGAGCTTCACCTCCGTCGTGAAGGGACCGGACGGCAGGCTGTACGCGGCCACCCTCGACGGCTACATCATGCGGTACGCCATCGCCGCCGACGGCACCCTCACCGACGGCCGGGCGATCACCACCGTCCGGGACGACGCCGCCGCGCGCGGCCTGCCGGGCGCGCCGGCCCGCACCGTCATCGGCATGGCCTTCGCCCCGGCCTCGACGGCCAGCGCCCCCGTGCTGTGGATCTCCTCCAACACCATGTATCCGGGCGGCACCCCCGCCGAGCCGGACTGGTCCAGCGCCATCGGCCGCCTCAGCGGCCCCGACCTGTCCGTGTACACCGAGATCGTCAGCCGCCTGCCGCGGTCGGTGAAGGACCACGAGACCAACTCCCTCGCGTTCGGCCCGGACGGCGCCCTCTACGTGAGCCAGGGAGCCAACAACGCCATGGGCGCCCCCGACCCGGTCTGGGCCAACCGGCCCGAACGCCTGCTCAGCGCCGCCATCCTGCGCCTCGACCCGGCGAAGCTCCCCGCCGCGCTGCCGCTCGACGTGCGGACCGAGAGCCCCGGCACCTACGACCCCTACGCCCCCGGCGCCCCGCTGACGCTGTACGCCACCGGCGTGCGCAACGCCTTCGACCTCGTGTGGCACAGCAACGGGCACCTGTACACCCCGACCAACGGCTCGGCAGCCGGGGGCAACACCCCCGCCACGCCGTCGCCGTTGCCCGGCTCCTGCGCGCGCCGGATCGACGCGGCCGCGCACGGCACCTACACCGGACCGCCCGTCCCGGCGATCACCTCGAACCGCGCCGCCGAGACGGACTACGTCTTCGACGTCGAGCGGGGCCGCTACTACGGACATCCGAACCCGGCCCGCTGCGAATGGGTACTGGCAGGCGGCAACCCGACGTCCGGCACCGACCCGTTCGAGACCGCCGACTACCCCGTGGGCACCCTCCCCGACCGCAACCTCGACCTCGCGGGCATGTACGACGCGGGCCTGCACGCCTCCGCGAACGGCGTCGTCGAGTACCGGGGCGGCGCCTTCGGGGGTGCGCTGCGCGGCAGTCTCCTCGTGGTCCGCTACAGCAGCGGCCAGGACATCGAGGTCTTCGGCGCCGACGCGCAGGGCAGGCTCTCCGCGCCGACGCGGGGCATCACCGGGTTCACCGGCTTCCAGCAGCCGCTGGATGTCACCGAGGACACCGCTACCGGCAACCTGTACGTGACGGAGCTCGGCGCCTCCCGGATCACCCTGCTGAGGCCGCGCGCGAGCACGGGCTGACGCGAAGGGTGCGGTCCCCGGCCTTCGCGCCGGGGAGCGCACCCTTTGCCCGGGGCAGGTGTGAAAGAGGAAGGATGCCTTGCCCCGCGGTCTGACGACCAGCCCCGCCGCGCTCGCCCAGGAGGGGGTCGCACCGAGAGGCGGCTGAACGCTGGGCTGGACGGTTGCCCCAAGCGGGGAACCGAAAGCCGGCACCCCCCCCACACCGGACACCACCAGTTCGCAGGCTGGGCCCGGTGGGCAAGCCCACCCCGGACGCCCTGGACAGGCTCAGACCGACCAACCACGACGCTCCGTCAGTTTTGCTGCGACAGCGGCAGCCACACCGCCCCCACCTCTCAGATGCGGCAGAAAACCCCATCCCGCTCCATGACGTCGTAGATCAGCCACCCAGGTGCGAAGCGATGGGACAAGCGGACTCACCGGCCATCGCCGCCCAGAACGGCATCAGTCAACGCGGACAGTGCGGTCCATCCGAAAGCCGGCGCCGCGCATCCTTCTCGATGATGCGGTTGTACAGGTAGAAGCAGCCCAGCGCCTTGCCGTCCTCCTCGTTCTGTGTTCCGTCGTACATGCGGCGGCTGAAGTCTCAGCCGCTGTGCTTGGCGCCCTGCCAGCCCAGTCCGCGCCTGAGTGGGAGTTGATCGGCCCGTTCCTGCCGATAGGCAGGTCCGGCCCGTATCCGAGCATCTGCGGGAGCAGTTCGAGGGCGTGATCTAGAAGTTCCGCTCGGGTGCCCAGTGGCGGGAGATGCCGCCGGAGTTCGGGGTCTGGCAGACCGTTTACGACCGCTTCCTCCGATGGCGTGACGTGGGTGTCTTCCAGGCGCTGATGGAAGGGATGATCGCCGAGGCGGCCAGGCGCGGACAGACGGACTTGTCCTTGGTCAGCGTGGACTCCACGGTCGCCCGCGCCCATCACGACGCCGCGGGTATGCGGGTCGGCGAGGAGATCCTGTGTATGGGGTGCGGTTGGGGTGTCTAGCGTTGGGTGGTGCCGGGGGGCGGATGTCCCGCCAATGTCCGTGTCAGGAGCCTGGCGTTCCCGGCAGGACGTGGTTCTGCGCATCGTCCGCCCGCCATGGCAGGCGCGGGCCTGTTCGGTGGCAGAACGTACCGAGCGAACCGGATGCCCGCAACTGGTCCATACCAGCGTCTTGCCCCTGCCTCGTCCGCCGAGCAAGCTCCCTGTATGGAGCTGGAGTTGCGGCATCTGAGGACCCTCCGCACGATCGCCGAGGCGGGTAGCCTCACCCGGGCGGCCACCGCGCTCGGGCTCGCCCAGCCCGCCCTGAGCGCGCAGCTCAAGCGCATCGAACGGGCCCTGGGCGGAGCCCTGTTCGAGCGGGGGCGGCACGGTGTGCGCGCCACCCCGCTCGGTGAACTGGTGCTGGAGCGCGCCCGGGTCGTCCTGCCGGCCGTCTCCGAGCTGCAGCGGGAGGCGACCCGGTTCGCGCGGGCCCGACAGGAGCCGGAGCGGTTGCGGCTCGGCGGCACGCACGGCCCGCTCCTCGGCGCGCTGGTCGACCGGCTCGCCGAGGCCGCCCCGGGCGCCACCGTCACCACCCGTGCCTCCTGGTCCGAGCGGGAGCTGGCCGAGCAACTGGCCGAAGGACTCCTCGACTTCGCCCTCACCGGCACCTGCGGCTCCGCCAGTCCACCCGGCGCCGGGCACCTCGTGTGGCAGGAGATCGCGGTGGACCCGGTCTTCGTCATGCTCGCCGACGGACACCCCCTCGCCTACGGGCCGGAGATCGGCCTGGCCGCCCTGGCCGACGAGGAGTGGGCCTGCGTCCCCGGTGACGGCTGCTTCGCCGAGTGCTTCACCGCCGCCTGCGCCCGCGCCGGCTTCAGCCCGCGCCGCATGTACGAGACGGACACCTCCTCCGTCGTCCACCTGGTGCAGGTCGGCCGGGCGGTCGGCCTGTGCCGGGCCTCCTTCCCCACCACGCCCGGCATCGCCACCCGCCCCCTGACCGGCGCCCCCCTGTTCTGGCGCCACCTGCTGGGCTGGCACCCGGCGACCCAGCAGCCCGGCACCGCGGCGACGGTCCTGGCCCAGGCCCGCACCGCCCACGCGAGTACGGCGGCCCGCAGCGCCACGTACACCAACTGGCTGGCCGAACGGTCCGGCCGGCCCTGACCGGCGGCCGGGCGCCCGCGTTCCATAACACCGCGGCAGGGGGTCGACTGACGTCTTATGCCCCCCGGACGGTCCTCCCTACGGTTTCGGCACGCTCCGCCCCACCGAAACCGACTCCGAGGAGACCTCCCCATGCTCCAACGACCCACCAGATTGGCCCGGGCCGCGGGCGCCGCCGCGGTGGCGGCCGGCGCGCTGCTCGTGGCCGGGCTCAGCGGCTCCGCGAGCGCAGGCACCGAACCCTCGTCCACCGCGGCGCCCACCTCCAGGGCCGCCGAGGCCCCGTCGGCACTCCTCCACGCCATGCAACGGGACCTCGGCATCGACTCCGGGCAGGCCCGGACCCGCCTCGCGAACGAGGCCGAGGCGGGCGCCACCGCCGGCCGGCTGCGCCTGGCGCTCGGCGACGACTTCGCGGGCGCCTGGGTGCGCGGCGCGGAGTCGGCCACCCTGACCGTGGCGACAACGGACGCCTCCGACGCCCGGGTGATCGAGGCGCGGGGCGCGACCGCGTCCGTCGTGCGCCACTCCCTCGCCGACCTGGACGCGGCCAAGGCCCGCCTGGACCGGGCGGCGGCACACCGGGCCACCACCGACACCCCCGTCTGGTACGTCGACGTGCGCACCAACGCGCTCGTGGTGGAGGCGGTACGTCCGGCCGCCGGGCGCGCCCTGCTCGCGGCGGCCGGGGTGGACGGCTCCCTCGCCCGCATCGAACGGTCGACCGCCCAGCCGCGTCCGCTGTACGACCTGCGGGGCGGCGACGCGTACTACATCAACGGCGGCTCGCGCTGCTCGGTCGGCTTCGCCGTCACCAAGGGCACCACGCATGGCTTCGCCACGGCGGGCCACTGCGGCCGGACCGGGAACAGCACCACCGGCTTCAACCGAGTGGCGCAGGGCACCTTCCAGGCATCGGTCTTCCCCGGCAACGACATGGCGTGGGTGGCGGCCAACTCCAACTGGACGCCGACCCCGAACGTCGCCGGATCCAGCGTCCAGGTCGCCGGTTCGACCCAGGCAGCGGTGGGCTCCTCCGTCTGCCGCTCCGGGTCCACCACGGGCTGGCACTGCGGCACGATCCAGCAGCTCAACACCAGCGTCACCTACCCGGAGGGCACCATCTCCGGAGTCACCCGCACCAGCGTGTGCGCCGAGCCGGGCGACTCCGGCGGCTCCTACATCTCCGGCAGCCAGGCCCAGGGCGTCACCTCGGGCGGCTCGGGCAACTGCAGGAGCGGCGGGACCACGTACTTCCAGCCGCTCAACCCGATCCTCCAGTCGTACGGCCTCACCCTGAAGACCACGACGAGCGGTCCCGGCGAGCCCGGGGAGCCCGGCGGCGGCACCTGGGTGGCCGGCACGGTCTACCAGGCCGGCGCCACGGTGACCTACGGCGGCGTCACCTACCGCTGCCTCCAGAACCACCAGGCCCAGACGGGGTGGGAGCCCCCGAACGTCCCGGCGCTGTGGCAGCGGGCGTGACCGCCTGACCGAGGGGAGCCGAGCCCGGGTGCGCCCTGACGCGCGCCCGGGCTCACCGTTCCCGGGCGGGGCGGGCTCGGTGGCGATCACCCGCTGCACCTGCCAGCGCGCCTCTTCCCAACCCCGCCGGTTCACTTCCCGGATGTCCTTGCCCTCCCGGGCCCGCTCGGAGTGCCGCCGGGCGACGAAGGACGGGGCTGTCCTCGCGGTGTACTGCGGCGTCACGGGGACGCGCCCGGCCCGGTTGCAGACCCCGGCGTCGGTCAACATGTCCTGGCAGGCCAGCCGGACTGCGGAGTCCAAAAGGCTCCTGTCGTCCGAATGGCCGGGGTCCCTTTACGCCTCCTTGACGAAAGCGTCGTGGGCGCGGAGCGGCCGGTCGTTCGCCCGGCCGAGCCGGAGCGCCTGACGGGCGGCGGTCACGTACTCCCCGCACACCGAACACAGGCCGTCGGTCAGCGGCTCCATGACATGCTCAACGACATCGAGGGCAAGCTCGGCGCCCCGACACTCACCGACTTTGGTGAGTAACTGAGCGAGCAGTCTCGGCAGGACGATCATGACCTGTTCCACTCTCCTCGGCCACGACTGCTTCGTCGTGCCACAGTGCAGGCGCTACCTCACCCGCCGAGGATGCCCGACGGAAGCAGCGTCGAGAGGGATGTAGCCGGGTGCCCCACGGCCAGCGAGCCGGCAACGGCGTTGAGAAGTTCAGCACCAGGCGTTGCAGTAGACGGGGCGGGAGTAGCCGCGGCCTGGGCGGCAGGAGCAGCCGTCAAAAGAGCAACGGCCATGACGGAGGCACACGCAATCTTCTTGATCATGTCGGGCTAAACGACTCGCATCCCCATGAGCAACGCCCATATCACCCGCTTGCCCCAGGCAGCCACCCGCAGCCGGCAGGACTCCGGGCTGCAACCTGCTGCCGTCGTACCTGAAGAGCTGGACCTGATGACGGGCCAACTTCCTGTGTAAAGGAGGCAGCATGGGTCGGGGCGTGCTCGCGCACGGGCCGGCCCAATCGGTGCAGCCGGATCACGATCAACGGCAGCAGGGCGGGGTAGCGGACCGACTGGCGCACCGCCTCCTGACGGATCCGCCCGTCGCGGTGGCAGAGGGCGAGTGCGAGCCGAGACTCGTCGAGCTGCGTCAGGCTGGCGGGCAGTAGGGCGCAGTGCTCCCACCCCGGCAAGAAATGCGGGCGGTGCCAAGCCGGCTCACGCACTCCTGCGTTCAGCGCGATCCAGTCAGCGGGGTCGGCGACATCAAGCGTGCTTTGAAGCGGCGCGCCCCCCGCAAGCCGCGTCGCTGCCGCTGTCCCGTCCTCGATGTCCTCAGACATTCCCGCCCCTCCAGCAGTCGTACCAGGTGATCGTAGGGGCGGGGTACGCGCAGGGCGCACGAAGTATGGCCCGCGATCGCCGAGGACCGCAGCCCGGCGTCCTGCCCACCAGAAGCCGAACGCGGTGACATCGACCCTGCTTCGCTTGCCGCTGGTGACAGGTAGCGCGCCGCATCGGTGACCACCACCGTGCTTTGTCCTATTGAAACCGCAGGCCAGCGGATGCCGATGGTGACAACTATCGCGCTCCGGCACACGCATGCATCACCTGGTCCTCGTCCGCATGCCGTCCGCCGGTACGCCCTGGCCGCGCCGGGGGTGTTCGGGATCGCTGGGTGGTGTTCGCCGAACACCACGGGACATCGCTGAGTACCGCCGAAGCGCCCCCGTCTCACGCGCGCTGCGGCCTGGTCGCCCTGCGGCCTGTGCTCGGAAGCCGCGGCCGGAACGCGGAACGGGCCCGCCCCGAGGGGGCGGGCCCGCACTGTCGTCGATCAGAGTTGGCCCCTTGGGTTCAGCACGATGGCGCCGGAGTCGTTGGCCGGGTTGCCCTCGTTGGGCATCGTGTACGCGAAGAACGCCCGGCCGGTGGCGTTCCTGATCACCTCGTCGATGCGGAGGCCGAAGGTGAAGGTGCGGGAGGCGTCCTCCAGGATCGGGGTGTCGACGAAGCAGAGGTAGTCGCCCTCGGCGCCCTCCCAGTCGGCGGCCTGGCAGCCCTCGGGGACCGTGGTGGCCGTGGTCCCCGGGGGAAGGTCGACCCAGAAGGAGATCGGTTCGCCGCCGGAGCGCAGCAGGGCGAGCCAGGCGGGGCCGTGGTTGGCGAAGCCGACGTCGACCGACACCGTCTCGCCCTTGCGGGCCCGCAGCCGCTCACCGGTCAGATCGAGGTCGAAGGTGTTCGTCGTCGGCAAGTCCGTCTCCGCGTACCGGGTGTAGCCCGTGGGGTCGGCGTCCGGCAGCCGCACCAGTTCCAGGTCGGGCCCGGCACCGGCCTGGTAGTCGCCCTCGGCCAGCAGGTCGGCCACCTGGTCGGCGGGCACCGCGCTGAAGGTGTAGAACATCGAGTCGTAGAGCGCGAAGCCGGCCGTCCCGATCGGGAACGGGGCGTTCAGCCCGTAGGCCGCGCCGCCGGCGAACTCGGTGTCGAAGACACACAGGGCCGTGGAGCGATCGAGCAGCTTGTCGGGGTCACGCGGGTCGTACCAGCAGTTGCCGTAGGTGCTGGGGAAGGAGAGGCCCCGGGTGCCGGAGATCTGCAGCACGACGCCCTTGCCACCGAGGCCGCCCAGGTTGCGGAAGCCCAGCGGCGCCTGGAAGGTGTCGCCGGCCCGGAAGCCCTCGGGCTCGGTCAGCTGCTTCATCTGCAGCTCGGGGCCGCCGACCAGCACGTCCACCGTGTGCCCGGTGAAGGCCAGGCCCTCGCCCGCGGCCGTGACCGTGATGGTGCCGAAGTCGCCCGCGGCGCTCTCGTCGGTCACGTCGAGTCTGATGCCGCCCAGGTCGTTGTAGTCCTGGCCGGCGTAGATCTCGTAGTCGCTGCAGGTCGCGACCAGCCCGTCGACGGAGCAGCCCTGCCACCCGCCCAGGCGGGAGAAGTCGACGGCGGCGACACCGGCCAGGGAGCTCGCGTCCACCGTGACCGTGTAATCGCCCTGGTGGATCGGATAGATGACTCCGTTCTCGTCCGGCACCGGCTCGCCGGGTGCCCGGAGTCCGAGCTCGATCTGCGGCTCACCCGGCTCGCCCGGCTCACCGGACTCCGGTTGCAGCGAAAGGTTCACGCTGCCAGGGCCGGTCACGGAGACCGGCAGCGGTTCCTCCTGGGCACTGGCCGGAACGGCGAGCGCCGTACCGGCCAGGGCGGCCAACGCGAACACTGAGATGGTCTGCCGCACCGCGGCGAGAGACGTCATGGGACCCCCGTGAGTCGAACATCCGGCGCCCCGGATCGGTGACGCCGTATGCATGACCCATGAGCCCGCTGTGAGGTTGCCCTGCTTTTCCGCCGACAACGCGAACGCCGGCGACACCACCGCGCGACAGCGTCGGACACCGACGCCCGACCCCCACGCCCGACCACGCGAACGGGACCGCCCCCACTGTCTACGGCTGCCGCGCCCACCGCGCGGCAGCCGGATTTCCCGTCACCGTTTCCGCAACCATTGGGAGGCTCGTGTGAGCACCCTGTTCAGGTGTCGATGCCGGTCACCGCTGTCGGGCCGAGCGGAGCCTGTTCCTCGTCGAAGCCGGCCTGGCGCAGGGCTGCAGCGGCCACCTGCTTGGCGTGCTGTTCCGCGCTGCGGCCGTCGTCAGCCTCTACCTCCAGACGGAGGCAGAACGTCCCGTCGTTATTGACGGTGAGGATGTCCAGGTCCTCGCTCTGGCCCAATGCCGTGTGCTGCGGGTCGGCCGGACGCAGCTGCTTCATGACAGAGGCCCGTTCGGCGTCGCTCACGTCACGCAGGAACGTGCCCGGAATGGTGATGACGAAGGTGGTCATGCCGACTCCCTATTTCCCGTGCCAGGCTTCGCGGCGATCCCGCAGAGCCACACACGCCTGTCGCATGTCGAGCTGGAGCGAAAACTCGTGGGACGCAGTGCGTTGTACGTCTGCGGCAGTGACCGAGCATTGTTCCTCGGCGCGGGCCAAGGCCAGTTCCGCAGCGCCCAGCGCCAAGGACTCCTGCCGCTGGGCGTCGCCGACCTGAGGGCTCTTCAGCGCGTACGGCACCTGGTGCCACAGCCCAGTGGCCGAACGCCCCGCCCCACCACTTTCCATAGGACCGAAATTCATCCTCACAGTCTGCCCCGCCACAGCCGAAAATCCCGGGCGAATGCCGCTAAGCACTGCCCCATGCCACGTCTTCTGTGCAGGAACGGGCAGGCCCTAATCTAGTGTCCTGCGCCAGAGATCCGTCGGCAGAGGCGGGCGAGGGAGTCGAGGATCTCTTCGGCGGTTTTGGTCCAGATGAACGGGTTGGGGTCTTCGTTCCAGTCTTTGACCCAGGCCCGGATGTCAGCCTCCAGGGCCTGGATGTTCTTGTGTGCCCCACGGCGGATCATCTGGTGGGC
>NZ_JBSFVD010000047.1:0-17805 GCF_053592135.1 Streptomyces sp. NPDC002784
TCCAGTTCCGCGATCGTCTCCGGGGCGGCGAGGACGTAGCCGATGCGCAGCCCGGCCAGGCCCCAGGTCTTGGTCAGGCTGCGCAGGACGACCAGCCGGTCTGCTGTCCGCGACGACCCTGTGGCTGCGGCAGCACCGGTCCAAGGACGCCGACCGGCCCGCCCACCATGCGGCTCCCCGCAGGGCGGCCGTCCGCCGTCACGCGAGCGCCTGACACGCGGACCTGCGAGCCGGAGGACTGCGGAGACGCGGCGGCGCTCGGCCGGACACGAAGCCGTCGGCGCCGAGGACGACGGGGTCGCCGACGCACGGCGCAGACGGCTCGTGCCGGAGCGGGCCTGTTGAGGTCGTCCGAGGTCGCTTCCCCGTGGATGTCCTGCGAGGGCACCTCTCCAGGCTCCCTCCCGCGCTCCTCAACCCCACCACGGGCATCGTGCGGCGCCGGAGTTTTGACGGCGCCGACACCCGTGGGTTCGGCGCCCGTTGAGAGGCCGTCCGGGGGGTAGTCGCTTGCCATGACTGTCTACGGATTTCACGCCTCGCACGAGCAGATTCCACCCGCGGATCTCCTCGACGCCGTGGTACGCGCGGAGCAGGCGGGCTTCACCGCCGCCATGTGCTCGGACCACTTCTCCCCGTGGAGCGTGCGTCAGGGGGAGTCCGGCTTCGCCTGGTCATGGCTCGGAGCCGCCCTCCAGGCCACCGACCAGGTGCCGTTCGGTGTGGTGAACGCCCCCGGCCAGCGCTACCATCCCGCCGTCGTCGCCCAGGCGATCGCCACCCTCGCGTCCATGAACCCGGGCCGGTTCTGGACCGCGCTCGGCACCGGAGAGGCCTCCAACGAACACATCACCGGCGCGGGTTGGCCCCGCAAGGACATCCGCTCCGCGCGCCTGCGGGAGTGCGTCGACGTCATCCGGGCGCTGCTGCGGGGCGAAGAGGTCAGCCACGACGGGCTGGTGACCGTGGACCGGGCCCGGCTGTGGACGCTGCCGCCCGAGGAACCGCCGCTGATAGGAGCCGCGTGCAGCACAGCCACCGCGGCCTGGTGCGCCGAGTGGGCGGACGGACTGATCACGGTCAACGCCCCGCGTGAACGCCTGCGCGAGATCATCGGCGCGTACCGTGACGCGGGCGGCCGTGGGCCCCTCCACCTCCAGGTGCACCTGAGCTGGGCGCCCGACGAGGCAGAGGCGCTCGCCCTCGCGCACGACCAGTGGCGGACCAACGTGCACTCTCCGCCGGTCAGTTGGGACCTCGACTCCGCCGAACTGTTCGACGTCGTCAGCGAGCACGTCACCCCCGAGCAGGTCGCGCGCACGGTCAACGTCTCCAGCGACCTCGGTTGGCACGCCGCCCGGCTCCAGGAGTACGCCGACCTCGGGTTCGAGTCGGTGATGCTGCACCACGTGGGTCGGGAACAGGCGGCGTTCATCGACGCGTTCGGCGCCGAGGTGCTGCCGCTGCTCGACGTGACCCGCCCGATCCCCGCCACGGCCAAGGAGTACCGATGCGTCTGACCCGCACGTCCGACCTGTGGTGGAAGAACGCGGTGGTGTACTGCCTGGACGTCGAGACGTACCAGGACGGCAACGGCGACGGCATCGGGGACTTCGCGGGGCTCACCCAGCGCATCGACCACCTGGTGCGCCTCGGCGTGACCTGCGTGTGGCTGATGCCCTTCTACCCCACGCGGGAGCGCGACGACGGCTACGACATCACGGACTTCTACGGCGTGGACCCGCGCCTGGGTACCCTCGGCGACTTCACCGAGTTCGTCCGCACCGCGCGCGACCGCGGCATCCGCGTGATCGCCGACCTCGTCGTCAACCACACCTCCGAGGACCACCCCTGGTTCAAGGACGCCCGCTCCGGCCGGGACTCCGTTCACCGCGACTGGTACGTCTGGAAGGACGAGCCCCCGGAGGACGGCCCCGAGGGCGTGGTCTTCCCCGACGCGGAGGACAGCCTGTGGGAGTACGACGAGGGCAGCGGCCAGTACTACCTGCACCGCTTCTACAAGCAGCAGCCCGACCTCAACGTCGCCAACCCCGCGGTCCGTGACGAGATCGCCCGCATCATGGGCTTCTGGACCCAGCTCGGCCTGTCCGGCTTCCGGGTCGACGCCGTGCCCTTCCTGCTGGAGACCGACGGACAGAGCGACGCGGGGGAACTGCCCGACCCGCACGAGTACCTCGCCGACCTGCGTGCCTTCCTCGGCCGCCGCAACGGCGAGGCGGTCCTGCTCGGCGAGGTCAACCTGCCCTACGACGACACCACCCGCTTCTTCGGCGACCCCTCCTCGGACCGCGGCGACGAACTCACCATGTGCTTCGACTTCGTCGCGATGCAGCAGATGTACCTGTCGATGGCACGCCACGACGCCAGGCCGCTGGCCGCCGCACTGCGCGAGCGCCCCGCGGCACCGCGCGACGCCCACTGGGCCACGTTCGTGCGCAACCACGACGAACTGACCCTCGACAAACTCAGCGACGACGAACGGGCCGAAGTGTTCGCGTCGTTCGGCCCGGACAAGGACATGCAGCTGTACGACCGAGGGCTGCGCCGCAGGCTCCCGCCCATGGTCGACGGCGACCGACGCCGCGTCGAACTGGCCTACAGCCTGCTGTTCACCCTGCCGGGCACCCCCGTGCTCTTCTACGGCGAGGAAATAGGCATGGGCGAGAACCTGGCCGCGGAGGGACGCCAGGCCGTACGCACCCCGATGCAGTGGACCCCGCAGAAGGCCGCCGGGTTCTCCACCGCCGAGCCGGACGCCTTCCCCAACCCGTTGGTGGACGGCGCGTTCGGTCCCCAGAAGGTCAACGTGTACGAGCAGAGCCGCGATCCTGCTTCCCTGCTGAGCCGCATGCGTCTGTTCGTCGAACGCTACCGGGAGGCCCCCGAACTGGCCTGGGGTGACTACCGGTTGCTCACGACCGGGGAGGACGCCGTGCTGGCGCACGTCTGCCGCGACGGTGACGGCACCGTGCTGGCCGTACACAACTTCGCGGACCGGCCTCACACCGTACGCCTGGAACTGGCCGAGGCCGGATCCAGTGGACGGTTGACGGACCTGCTCGACGAGCAACACACCGGTCTCAAGGCAGGCAAGGACGGCATGTTCCACGTCGACCTGCCCCCGTACGGCTACCGGTGGCTCCGCGTCGGCACCCCGGCGGACGACCCCGAAAGCATCGCCTCCGGCTGACCGGCCCATGAGCGGCGGCCCCGAGCCATCGTCGGGGCCGCCCCGGCGTGCCGCGCCCGGGGTCGGCTCTGACCAGGCCCAGCAGCCCGGAGTTCCCCTGCCACCTTGCTGTCCGGCGCGATGGTCGAGGATGGATTCATGGCAGAGGACGAGAGCGGGATTGCTCTGAGTAAGGAAGACCTGCGTGAGGTCACCGCGTTCGCTGCGGCGTGCGCGGAAGTGGTGCTCGGAATATTCGAGGCGGATCAGCCTGACGACTCGCGGCCTCGAGATGCTATCGGTACCGCGTGGGAGTTCGCCCGGGGTGGTGAGCGAGGGAAGGCTTTGCGCGACACAGCGTGGGCGGCCCTCAAGGCAGCCAAGAGCGCGGACACTGCGGCTGCGCGCGAGGCAGCGCGGGCAGCGATGTCTGCGGCCGGCGCCGCGTACTTGCATCCGCTGGCGAAGGCCACCCAGGTCAAGCACATTCTCGGAGCCGGCGCTCACGCGGCCAGAGCAGCCGAACTCGTCGCTGGCGACAATCCGGGCATTGGTGCCGAACATATTGAGCGAGCGGTGCGTCGTGCGACACCGGTCGTCGTGGAGGTGCTCAAACGCTTCCCAGCGGCACCAGGTGGCGGTGGACGGGTTGGTGAACTGATTCGCATGTTGGACGCTGAACTTCGTTCGCTCACCCTCGCATAGGCAGATTACTCGCGGATCTGGGCGTCCACTGGGGGATGGTCATTGCCGTTGTCGGCGCCCAGGCCGGCGAGCAGGCGCAGTCCGTCCTCGGCGGGGCTGCCGGGGGATGCGGACAGCACCAGTAGCTCGATGCCTGATTCGTTGGGCAGCGCGAAGTTCTCCTGGTGCAGTTCCAGCAGTCCGACCAGGGGATGCCGGTAGGCCTTGCGTCCATGTGTGCGGGCGCGTACGTCCGCGCGGGCCCAGAGGCGGCGGAAGCGTTCGCTGCCCATCGCCAGCTCGCCGATGAGTGAGGCCAGGCGGGGATCCTCGGGGTATTTTCCGGCGGCCAGGCGCAGGTGCCCGACCACGTCGAGGGTGCAGTTCTCCCAGTCCGCGTACAGTCCGCGCTCGGCTTCCTCGAGGAAGATGTGCCGTGCGGTGTTCAGGCCCGGCATCGGGCGGCCGTAGAGGAGTCTGGCGAGGCGGTTTCCGGCGAGTACGTCCGTGCGGTGGTTCATGATCAGCGCGGGTGCGTCGGATACCAGGTCCAGGACGCGCAGCAGCTCCGGGCGGACCCGCCCGCCTGGTGCTTTCGCGCGGTGGCGGCGCTGCCGGGCGAGCCGGTAGAGGTGTCCGCGTTCGGTGTCGTCGAGGCCGAGGACGCGGGCGAGGGCGTCGAGGACCTGCTCGGAGGGCTGGGTCGCGCGGCCCTGCTCCAGGCGGACGTAGTAGTCGACGCTGA
Source organism: Streptomyces sp. NPDC002784 (assembly GCF_053592135.1). NCBI lineage: Bacteria > Bacillati > Actinomycetota > Actinomycetes > Kitasatosporales > Streptomycetaceae > Streptomyces > Streptomyces sp. NPDC002784. The sequence goes on from NZ_JBSFVD010000047.1 coordinate 4,620, forward strand.
CTCCGGACAGGTGCGCGACCTCTTCGCGGCGCAGCCCTTCGACCCGGCGGCGGCTGTCGGTGGGGATGCCGGCAGCGGCCGGGTCGACCCTGGAACGCCGGGTCCGCAGGAAGCCCGCGAGATCGTCCATGTGCCCAGTATGGCCTCGGCGGGGGCCCGTGAAGGTGGTCCTGCCGTTACCAGGAAGTCCCGTCCGACGGAACATGGGCCCCTGAACGCCGGGCGCCGTGGCGTCCAGGATCGGAGGCATCCGATCCGAAGGAGTTCCCATGAAGACGCTGATCGTCTACGCCCACCCGGAGCCGAAGTCGCTCAACGGCTCCCTGAAGGACCTCGCGGTGTCCACGCTGCTGAACGCCGGGCACGAGGTACGGGTGAGCGATCTGTACGCGATGAACTGGAAGGCGGTCGTGGACGCCACGGACTACGGCCCCAACGCCTCGCGTCCGCTGAAGGTCGCCCTGGACTCGGGCCGGGCCTTCGACTCCGGGACACTCACCGCGGACGTCCTCGCCGAGCAGGAGAAGCTGCTGTGGGCCGACACGATCATCTTCCAGTTCCCGCTGTGGTGGTACACGATGCCCGCGATCCTCAAGGGCTGGGTGGACCGGGTCTTCACGTACCACTTCGCCTACGGCGTCGGCGAGCACAGCGACACCAAGTACGGCGAGCGCTTCGGCGAAGGCACCCTCGCGGGCAGGAGGGCTCTGCTGTCGGTGACCGCCGGCGGCCCGGAGTCGCATTACGCCGCTCGCGGGATCAACGGCCCCATCGACGATCTGCTGTTCCCGATCCAGCACGGCATCCTCTACTACCCGGGCATCGAAGTGCTGCCGCCGTTCGTGCTGTACGGCGCTGACCGGATGACCGGCGAAGACTATGCGGACGTCGCCAAGGCATGGGAACAGCGCCTGCTCACCCTGGAGTCGACCGAGCCGATCGCATTCCGGCGGCAAAACTTCGGCGACTACGAGATCCCCTCGCTGCACCTGAAGGAGGGACTGGAACCGGCGGGTCGCACGGGTTTCGGGCTGCACGTGCGCGGCTGACCGCCATTGATGGAACAGGACGAGCTGAGCACCTTCCGGCGGCCGACTTTGAAGGCGCTGGACACCGCGCGTCGCGTCATCTACCTCGGCTCCTTCGCCAGGCCGCCGTCGCCGGACTCCTGATGCGCGCCGGCGGAGGCCTGCGGGCCGCCAACGAGCCCGTCGCCCGGCACTACCAGGCCACCATGGGCGTCCTGCGCAAGACCCTCGCCCGTGAACTGCCGCCCGGCGAGCCAGAGTCGGCCGGGGTGCACTGGAACGACCCACACGGCGGCTTCTTCCTCACCCTCGACGTCCCCTTCGCCGCCGACGAGGCGGCACTGCGCCGGTCGGCGGAGACCTACGGCGTCACCGTCGATCAGGCCGCCGAGGGCGCGACCCAGCTCGCCCGCTTCGTCAAGGACCACACGCAAGGCCGCGTCCAGGGGTGAACGGCGGCCCGCCGCACCGCACTTGAGGGCGCGGCGGCCCGCCCGGACCCGGCTACCCCAGGTCGTCCTTGTTCACCAGCCCCGCCTCATAGGCGATGATCGCCGCCTGCACCCGGTTGCGGACCCCGAGCTGGTTGAGGATGGCACTGACGTACGTCTTGATCGTCCCCTCGACCAGATGCAGACGCTCGGCGATCTGTGCGTTCGACAGGCCGGCGCCGAGCATCGCCAGCACCTCCCGCTCCCGCTTGGTCAGCAGCATGGTGCGGTCCCCGGAGGCCTCCGCGCGCGGCGTGGGGGCCCGGCGCAGCTCCACCGCGTGATACGTCCCCCACATCGGCCGTGGCGACTGGCCCGCGAGTTGCGGGAGATCGCCCTCTCCGGCGACACCACCCGCCCCGAACGGCTGCGCCAAACCCTGTTGGTTCGGCGCGGCCGCCGTCACATCACCGGGCGGCCCCAGCCGCGAGGCTCGCTTTCTGTTCGCTCAGGCGCAGCGACGGCCGTGATCGAAGGGCAGAGGCGTCCGCGGCACCGCGCGCACGTGGCCAGGCCGACGGCACGGTGGGCCACCGTTTGTGGACAGACTGAGAACTAAATGTGCGGAAACTCTGTAGGCTCATCATCACAATCGGTGGCGTCTCCCGCTCGAGGCGGCTGGGAGAGCGTGATGACCGCAGAGCCTTCGGTTGACACGAGTGCGTCGGGAACGTGTCTGATCTTGCTGCTGAGCGGAGAGATGGACTGGCAGACCGCTCCGTTCTTCCGCACTCGTCTTGTGGATGAGATCGCGCGGGGGCTGCGGCGTGTGGTGGTGGACCTGTCGGGGGTGTCCTTCTGTGATTCGGCCGGGCTGAATGTGCTGCTGTGCGCCTGGCGCCAGGCCGAGGGAGCCGGGTCCGTACTGGTGCTGGCCTCTGTGCCGCCGAAGCTGCAGCGGACGCTGACCATGACTGGGGTGGACACCGTCCTTGGGGTGTATGGCTCCGTCACCGAGGCTGAAGCCGAGATGGTGGTCGGCGGGGCCTGAGCCCGGCGTGCTCAAGCGGGTTCAAGGATCTGGTCACCCCGCCGCTGGTTCAGCGACCGCACCCGCTGACGTCCCGTGATCGTATCGAGGGACGCGGGGAGCGGGCGCGCTTGCACGTACAGCGCAGAGCCGGGCCAGTGCGCGCCGGTCCCGTCGGCGGCGGCCGGCCCGGTGGCACGAGTCGAGCGTATGCGACGAGCTGCACCCGATCCTGCTGGCCGACTTGAGTACGGCTGGCCGGCGGGCCACGAAAGTCGGCTGCCTGTCCGGTCGCTCAAGGGCGCGGCTGTACGGCCCCCGCCGTAAGGATCGCTGGGAGTCGCCTGCCGAGGTAGTCGACCGGGCCCGGGTCGGTGCCCAGTGCCCGGGGGTCGAGGCCGGCGGGCGTCGCCCTTTGGCAGCGCGGTACCAGATCTTCTGCGCTGATCCGGCCTGTGCCGGGGGTGTCCAGTGCCCGCAGGCACGGGTTGTGGCTCGATCCGGTCGCAACGCCGTTCAGCCCTTCATGGCCGGAAGCGGTCCGCCACGCGTCCAGGGTCGTGAAACGCTCGGTCCCCCATGAAAGCGACCAACTGCGCGTGCTGTGGTAGTTGTTGCCCTGGAAGTTGAGGACGCTCGGATTGTAGGGCGACTGGGTGTCGACCAGAGGGCCGCTGTCGGTGGCGAAGATGTTGCTGTGGACGCGCACGCCGCGCATGCCGTCGCGCAGTCTCAGGGCCGGGGGACGTTGGCCCGTCGCAGCGGCGGAGGCAAGGCCGTCGGTCCGCATCACCACCGTGTTGTGGTGGATGGACAGGTCCTTCAAACGGGTGCCGTAGGCGACAATGCCCCCGTACTCCGGCAGCCTTCGTGCGTCGTCCCAGCTGATGTTGAAGCGGACCACATTGTCCTTGTGGGCGCCGGTCGGCTTGCCGGAGTAGACGAGGAATCCCGGTCCGTCGTTGTGGTAAGCGAGGTTGTACTGCACGACGGAGGAGGACACGTTGTTGTCGAGGCCGAACCCGCCGCCGTCGACCCGTGAGCCGGTTCGGTTGCGGTAGGACTTGTTGTGCTCCAGCACGACACGGGTGGAGTCGTACGTCCAGATGCCTTCGGGGCCCTCGTCGGCGTCGGTGGCGGACTGCGTGCCGTTGTCGTGGGCCACCGACCGCGTCACTTTCGCGTCCTTGACGCTGCCCAGTGCGATACCGCTGCCGGTGTTGCGCCGGTCGTTTCGGGGGTCACCGGTGTTGGAGTACGCGTTGACCCGCTCGATCCGCAGCCCTGTGTTGGCGTAGGCGGGGCGGGCGGCGTCGAACTCGGGGCCGTAGAAGACGAGTCCCGCCTCGAGGTTGTGGTGCACGGAGGTGTCCGCGATCCGCACGTTGCTGAAGCCGGTGACGGAGTCCTTGTCCGCGCCGACGCTGATCCCGTTCTGGAATCCCCTTGCGTCCACCTTGGTGATGGAGACGTGCTCGAGGCGTCGGGTGCCGGGAAGGCTGTTGCGCAGGGCGATCCCTGCCCCTTCGCGAAGCGCCTTGCGGTCACCGACGAGTGCGATGTTCCTGATCTCCACGCCGGCGGTGTTGTGGACCGTGATGCCGGACGTGCCGCGCGGGGCGATCGTGGCCCGGCCCTCGCCGTAGGAGTCGATCACGACGGGCCGGGTCGGGCTGCCTGCTTCCCCCTTCTCCAGGGTGAGGCGGCCGCGGAACCGTTCGCCGCCACGCAGTCTGAGGCGGTCGCCGGGGTGGAGGCGCGCGCTGTCGGCGTGGTCCAGGGTTCGCCAGGGCTTCTGCGGCGACATGCCGTCGTTCTTGTCGTCGCCGTCCGGGCTCACGTAGAAGGTGAAGGGGCCGCCGCTGGCCGGGCGCGCCGGCCGGTAGACCGCCGGTGCCCCCGGTACCTCGCACCCTGTCACCAGCAGAAGCACTGTGGCCGAGATTCCGATGACGGTCCGATCGGTCCGGCTCCGCTTCACCGCGTTCACGCGCACCCCTTCGGGACGTCTGTGTGCCCAATACGGACACAACACAACACAACAGAATCAAAGAAAAGTGGTGCCGAAACGCCGAAGTGGGCGCCCGGCGCGACGGTTACGCCATGAGGGGCGACGGCGGCGCGGTGCTCTTGCTCTGCGCACCGGGCGGCGGGACGAGCTGGGACGGTGTCGGCTCAGCGGCCTTGACCATCCGTCGCGGGCTGGGGGCCGACCTCCCCAGCGCCTTCACGGTCCAGCCGGCGGACCGCCAGTCGTCATGCGCAAGTGCGTTGCGCCCGTCGATGAGGACGGGGATACGGACCACCCGGGACAGCTTGACCGGATCCAGCTCACGGTACTGGGCCCACTCGGTGAGGTGCAGCACGAGCTCCGCGTCCTTGCAGGCTGTCAGCAGGTCGGTGTCGCAGTACAACTCCGGGTGGGCCAGAGCCGCGTTCGCAGTGCCCTCGGGGTCGTGGACCCGGACGTCGGCGCCCTCCTTGCGCAGCGCGACCGCGATGGCCAGCGCGGGCGAGTCGCGTACGTCATCGCTGTCCGGCTTGAAGGTTGCGCCCAGGACGGCGACGCGGCGGCCGGTGAGGTCGCCGCCGGCCATCCGGCGGGCGAGGGCGACGGTCCGGGTCCGTTGGCGTCCGTTGATCTCGTCCACCTGGTCGAGGAACGCCACCGCAGGGCCGGCCCCCAGTTCCTGGGCACGGGCGGAAAACGCCCGGATGTCCTTGGGGAGGCATCCGCCGCCGAAGCCCACGCCGGCGTTGAGGAACCGGCGTCCGATCCGGGTGTCGTGGCCGATGGCGTCGGCGAGGGTGACCACGTCCGCGCCCGCGGCGTCGCAGACCTCCGCCATGGCGTTGATGAAGGAGATCTTCGTGGCGAGGAAGGAGTTGGCCGCCACCTTGACCAGCTCGGCGGTGTTCGGGTCGGTGCAGATGTAGGGGACGCCCGCCTCCAGCATCGGCGCGTACACGCGGCGGAGGGTCTCATCCGCCTGCGGGCTGTTCACGCCGGTGACGATCCGGTCCGGCCGCAGGGTGTCGTCGACGGCGTATCCCTCGCGCAGGAACTCGGGGTTCCATGCGATCTCGACCCGCACCCCTGCGGGTGCCAGGCCCGCGACGCGGTCGGTCAGGCGCTCCGTCGTGCCCACCGGGACCGTGGATTTGCCGACGATCAGGCAGGAGGAACGCAGGTGCGGCACGAGGCCGTCGATGACGCTGTCGACGTAGTGCAGGTCGGCCGCTCGGGAACCGGCTTGTTGCGGGGTGCCCACGCAGATGAAGTGGACCTCGCCGTGCGCGGCCGCTTCGCTGAGACGGGTGTTGAAGCGCAGGTTCCCGCAGGCGAGTCCTTGGGTCAGGACTTCGTCCAGGCCTGGCTCGTAGAAGGGAGGTCTGCCCTCGGAGAGGGCGGTGATCTTCTCGGTGTCGACGTCGACACCGAGGACGTCGTGTCCGATGGCGGCCATGCACGCGGCGTGCACAGCTCCGAGGTAGCCCGTGCCGATGACGGTCAACCGCATGCGGGGCAACTCCTTTCGAACAAAGGTGGGTCGGGTGCCGTGGTCAGGGGGCGTAGCCGTAGGGGTTGTGCTGCTGGAAGTTCCAGGCGTCGCGGCAGATCGCGGCCAGGTCCCGCCGTGCGGTCCAGCCCCAGGCCGCCGTGACCTTCGCCGGGTCGGCGACGAGTTCGGCGACATCGCCGGCCCGGCGGGCGGCGACGCGGTAGGGGATCGGGCGGCCGGAGGCCTCCTCGAAGGCGCGCACGAGCTCCAGGACGGAGGCGCCGCGGCCGGTGCCGAGGTTGAAGACCCGCATGCCGGGTTCGTCGTCGATGTGGTCGAGGGCCGTGCGGTGCCCCTCTGCGACGTCGACGACGTGGATGTAGTCGCGAATGCCCGTGCCGTCGGGCGTCGGGTAGTCGTCTCCGAAGACACTGAGAGCGTCGCGGCGGCCCACGGCGATCTGAGTGAGAAACGGCACGATGTTGTTCGGCACCCCGCGCGGGTCCTCGCCGAGCAGTCCCGTGGGGTGGGCACCGGCGGGGTTGAAGTACCGCAGGGCCAGCACCCGCAGCTCCGGCAGGTGCCGGCACAGGTCCGAGAGGATCTGCTCGCAGGTCCATTTGGTGGTCGCGTACGGGTTCGTCGGTGCGGCCGGGGACGCCTCGGTCAGCGGGACGCTCGTGGCGTCACCGTAGATGGAGCAGGACGAGGAGAACACGAGCCGGTGCACCCCGTGCGCGTGCATGGCGGAGACCAGGGCCGTGGTGCCGCCGACATTGATGTCGTAGTAGGCCAGGGGAATGCGCACCGACTCGCCCACGGCCTTCTTCGCGGCGAAGTGGATCACTGCGTCGATCGGGTGGCTCGCGAAGACGGTGTCCAGGGCCTTTCTGTCGCGTACGTCGGCCACGTGGGCCGCGGCGATCGGGCGGCCCGCGATCTTCGAGACCCGTTCGAGGGCCTCGGGGGAACTGTTGGAGTGGTCGTCGAGCACGACGACCTCGTCGCCGGCGCGGAGGAGTTCCACGCAGGTGTGGCTGCCGATGAAGCCGGCGCCGCCGGTCACCAGGACGGTCCGGGCCATGGAGGACCTCGTTTCTTCTTCTGCCGAGAAGGCGGTCACCAGGCGTAGAAGCCGGTGAGGTAGGTGGGGAAGACGCCGGCGGCGAGGGTCAGGGGGAGCAGACACAGCAGGCCGGCGGAGATCGGGAGCGCGGCGGTGTGCAGGGCTCGCGAGGCGGGGACGCCGGCGGCGCGTGCGGTCTCCTTGATGTGGAGCACACTGATCGCGAGGGTCACTACGGCGTACGAGATCGAGCCGAGGATGCACAGGAACACATAGCCGACGGCAGGGCCGGTGAACTCACCGACGATGGCTGCCCCGGACAGGAACAAGGTGATCAGCAGATAAGGGACGACGGTCCGCAGCGGAAGGTACTCCAGGCCGATGCGCTTCTTCGGCGTGACCTTGAACGTGATCTGGCGGGGCCGGATCCTCTGCGCCACAGCGGCCAGTACGCCCCTGGCCACGAACGGCCAGCGGGAGAGAGCGAAGAGCCAGATCTCCCAGCCGAAGACAGGGGCGTTCTTGGGGCGCATCAGGCCGCGGCGGCGGCACAGGAGCGTCAGCAGGATCAGCCACACGGACATGCTCCAGAAGTGCGCAAGGAACTCCGCGTAGTTGACGTTGATCCACGGTGTTCCGGTGATGGCGGCGACCGGTGGCAGCAGGATGCCCACGACGGTGGCCGTGGCGAGGAGGGGGTAGTACATCAGTGCCGCGGCGAAGCGGATGCGCAGTTTCAGGGGCATCCGGCCCAGATGACGCGGCACCATGCCCAGGAGCATCACCGTCAGGCTGCGTGACCACTGGAACTCCTGGGTGATCATGGCGTTGAAGGTGAGGGGTCCTTCGCCGTGGGCTTCCGCGTCGATCGCGAACACGCCCTGCCAGCCGGCCGAGGTGAGCAGGAAAGTGGTCGAGAAGTCCTCGGCGAGCTCAGGGCCGAGACCGCCGATGTCGCGCAGCGCCGTCGTACGCACCGCGTAGTGCGAGCCGATGCACACCGGAGCGAGGCCGGCGGAGTGGCCGAGCTGCACGGGGCCGTGGAACATGGCCTCGCGATGCAGCCGTCCCCGGGCCGCCCAGGAACCGTCGGCGTTGGAGTCGCAGACACTCGGTGCCGCGACGTACCCGACGGCCGGGTCGGCGAAGGGCCGGACCACTTCGGCGAGGTACCGGGGCCCGGGGACGTGGTCGCAGTCGAGCTGGGCGACCACGTCGTAGTGCGCGTATCCCCAGTGGTCGTAGAAGTAGGCGAGGTTGCCCTCCTTGCACCGGGTGCGTCGCGGCCAGTCGGCGCGGTGGTAGTCCGCGTGGCCGCGCCGGCAGGAGACGCCGACACCGCGAGCCCGGCACCAGTCGAGGATCTCCGCGGTGGGGTCCTCGTCGCAGAGCCAGACGTGGTAACCGTGCGGGAAGTCCTGATCGAGCATTGCCTCCAGGGTGGTGCGGGCGATGTCCCAGCCCTCGGAGGGGGCGCGCGTGACGACGAAGGCGGTGCGCAGCGCGGGGACGGGGACCCGCGGATTGAAGCGCCGCATCCGGATCAGTGCGACGAGGAAGTGCACTGGCAGATAGGTCAGATAGAGCATCAGCGCGCTGTTGACGACCATGCCCGGCCAGCCGAGGCGGTGGGTCGGCTGGAGCCACCACACCCAGAACCAGACCAGGCAGGCCGCCCAGCCGACGGAGAGCAGCAGGACCAGGAGACGGTCGGAGCGTGAGAACGCCCGTACGAAACAGGAGGGGCGGTAGGTCAGTCCACGGGAGAGGCGTGCGAGGACGGGGCCGTCGGGGCCGATGGTGGCCACCGAACCCTGCGACAGGGCGCGGATCTCGTGGCCGAGGGCCGCCCATTCCTCCGGTGCGCCGGGGGCCGGGCGGGAGAGCGGGGAGTCCTTCTTGAGGCCGGCCCCCAGGACGGGCCCTTGCTCCAACGACGTCATGGCAGACAGATCTCCAGGCGGTGCGACACGGGTCCGTGGCGTGAGGGGTCTGTGGCGTGAGGGGTGGGACGGGCGCCGGGGCCGCGAACGGGGATCGGGGCCGCGACCGCGGACCGGTCCGGCCACGGCGGCCTGCTCGGCCACTAGCGGTCCGAGGGCCCGTCGTGCAGGCGGGCCCGGTCAGCCGTTCGCGGCGGCCGGTTCGGACGCTGCCCCGGAATGCATGCCAACGGCGGACGGGGCGGGGATGGCCTGGGCAGCGACCGACACCGAGGACGGTGGGACCGTCTCGGCCTGGCCGCCCCGGATCGCCGCGGCCGAGACGCCGAGCCGGTCGGGGCGGGCGCTGAAGTAGGCGATGGTGCGACGCAAACCCTCAGTGAGGTCGATCTCGGGCGCCCAGCCCAACACCTCGCGTGCCCGGGTGATGACCGGGCGCCGACGGACCGGGTCGTCGACCGGCAGCGGGTGATGGTTCATCTCGGATGCCGAACCGGTCAGGGTGAGCACCGTTTCGGCGAGTTCGCAGACGGTGCGCTCGATGGGGTTGCCGAGGTTGAACGGGCCCATCTCGCAGGAGTCGAGGAGCGCGAGGAGGCCGCGCGTCAGGTCGTCGACGTAGCAGAAGCTGCGCGTCTGGCCACCGTCGCCGTAGATGGTGATCGGTTCGCCGGTCAGGGCCTGGGTGATGAAGCTGGACACCACACGCCCGTCGTGCGGCCTCATCCGCGGCCCGTAGGTGTTGAAGATCCGCGCGATTCCCACGTCGAGACCGTGGGCTCGGCGGTACGCGGCCGACACCGCCTCCGCGTAGCGCTTCGCTTCGTCGTAGACGCTGCGTGGGCCGATGGAGTTGACGTTGCCCCAGTACGTCTCCTCCTGCGGGTGGACCAGCGGGTCGCCGTAGATCTCGCTGGTCGACGCGAGGATGAACCGGGCGCCATGACGGAGGGCCAGACGCAGGGCGTTCTCCGTTCCGCGGCTGCCCACCGCGAGCGTCTCCAGCGGGCGGCGCAGATAGTCCGGCGGGGAGGCCGCGGAGGCCAGATGGGCGACGGCGTCGACCTGGCCGGCCACGTCCACGCCCTCGCTCACGTCCACGCGTCGCAGCTCGAAGGCCGGGTCGGACTGCAGGTGGGCGACGTTCTCCAGAACGCCGGTGGAGAAATCGTCCAGGCACACCACCGCATCGCCGCGTCGCAGCAATGCCTCGCACAGATGAGACCCCAGGAAACCGCCGCCACCGGTGACGACAACGCGCATGTCACTCTCCAGAAAGGGGGAAGGGGACGGAATCGCACCTCACGCGCAGGTGTTCGTATCGCTGCTCGCCGACGCCGAGCAATTCCGTGCACATAGGAGGAGAGTATGGGCATATATAAGCTTTTTTATGGAGGACCGTGCGGCTTAGGTCTATTCGGTGGGGGTAGCGATAAATCAAACACGTGGAAAATCCCCGCTGGGGGCGTTCCGCGTTCGAACGGCGTGTTCCTTCGCTTCACGCGCGTGGGTGATGCCTGACGGGCAGGGTCTGGGGACTCCCGTTCACCAAGCTGAGCTGCTGGAGGCCCGCGTGCTGCTGGTCGCCGCCGGCTGACGAACAAAGTTGCCTGCTCTCGGCCCGGGGCCAACCCCGCTGTGCAGCTGAATCGGAGCCAGCCTTGAGCCACGCCTGACAGGCAGTCACGTCCGGCTGCGCCGCCCTCCTTCGGGGTGGTGCACCCCTGCGCCATGTCCCGCACCGGCCGGCCGTCGGCGATCTTGCCCGCCGACTGCACATCGGTGTCAGCACCTCGACATACCAATGCCGGCAGTTTGAGGCCGCCGGGTTCCTCCAGCGCGTACGCCACGGCCGCGAGGTACGGCTCCACCCGACTGAGCGGGGCACCGCCCTGATTCACCTGCCGGCCGCAGCACCCGCCGTGCTGGGACGCGTCCCAGCCTTCCACGGGCGCGAGGACACGGGCCATCGTGCCGTCCGACGGCACCGACTCAGCCGCTGTGTGCCACTGGCGGCACACGGCGTGATGTCGAAGCCCCGACCTCGCCCGGCCGAACGGGCAACAGGAACCCTCGGGCAACCCCGGTGGCAGGCGGCGTCTGTGAAGCTCCTGGCGCCGGACGGAGCGACCCGCGTCGCCGCATCGCGAGGCCTTCGGCCGGCTGGCCTCCGCCTGAGGTCCGGATCCCCGCCCTGCCCGCCCGTTGCCCGTCGCGCGCCGTTCAGCTCGGTGACCCGGCGCGGTCACGGCCTCCCAGAACAGTGCGGTCCAGCCCCCCCTCACGCACGCCAGTCCCAGGAGCAGCCGTGAACGCACGTCCCCCTCAGAACCCCGACAGACGCGCCCTGTTGAAGACGGCCGTGGCCGTCCCCGCGGCCGGAGCCCTCGCAGGCTCCGCGTTCGTGGCCGGCGCCGCGCCCGCCCACGCGGCCGGCGCGAGCGGCCAGCACCGCTTCGACAGCGAGGCCCCCCGGTTCGCGCTCGCGGTGCTGCCGGACACCCAGTACCTGTTCGACGCGGACAGCGCCGACCCCGAGCCGCTGCGGGCGACGTTCCGCTATCTGCTCTCCCAGCGCAAAGAGACGAACGTCGCCTTCATGACCCACCTCGGCGACATCACCGAACACGGCACCCGCGACGAGATCGACCTGGCCTCCAGCACCTTCGGTCTGATCGACCGCCGCATCCCCTACAGCGTCCTGGCCGGCAACCACGACATCGCCTCCGGTGACGACCAGCGCGGCGACACGCCCTACCTCGACGCCTTCGGACCGCACCGCTTCTCCTCCGCCCCCACCTTCGGCGGCGCTTCCCCGGACGGCTACAACAGCTACCACCTGCTGCGCGCCGGCGGCCGCTCCTGGCTCGTCCTCGCACTGGACTGGCGGGTGTCCGCCGCGGGCCTCAGCTGGGCGCAGGATGTCCTGGACGCCCACCCCGAGGTGCCGGCCATCCTGACCACCCACGACCTGGTATGGGCGCAGGACGACGGCACCGCCCACCTGTCGGACAACGGCACCCGCATGTGGGATGCCCTGGTCAAGGACAACGACCAGATCTTCCTGGCGCTCGGCGGACACTACTGGCCGCCCGGCCGCACGGTTTTGAAGAACAACGCCGACAACGATGTCCACCTGCACATCACCAACTACCAGGACCGCTACTACGGCGGCGCGGCCATGATCCGCCTCTACCACTTCGACCTGGTGCGCAACGTCATCGACATCGAGACCTTCTCCCCGTGGTTCCTCGCCCGCGACCCAGAGGCCCGCACGCCCCTGGAGGCGGAGACGCTCGAACTGAGCGGCCCCGTCGACCGGTTCAGCCTCGCGATCGACTTCGACGAGCGCTTCGCGGGCTTCGCCCCGGTCGTCCCGCCGAAGCCGCGTCCGGCCGCCGACGTCCTCGTGCGCGGCACCCTCGCCTACTGGCGGTTTGACACCGCTGGCGCGTCCCTGCCGGCGGCGGGAGCCCCGGTGCCGGACGGGACGGTCGTACGGGACCTGTCCGGCCACGGCAACGACCTGACCGTCAGCCGCCTTAACGACAGCGCCGCCCAGGCCCTCACCGTCTCGGCCGACCACCACCCGGGCCAGCCCGCGCACGCCAGCCTGCGCTTCGACGGCGGCAAGAGCCCCAATCGCGGCGCCATCCTGACCACCGGCCCCCGCGCGCCGCTCAACAGCGAGAAGTTCCTGCGCGGCTACACCATCGAGACGTTCGTGCGGCTGCCGGAGCCCTTCGAGGGCGACCATTCCTGGATGGGCATCCTGAGCTGGCAGGGCCGCAACGGCGACGCGGGCAAGACCACCGGCTGGTCGCCGCTGGAGCCCACGTGCAGCCTCAACCTCTCGCCGGAGCGCTTCTTGCAGTTCGTCGTCTATCCCGAGCGGCAGGACGCCGATCCCACCTCGTGGAGCCACGCGCTGCCGGTGGGACGGTGGACGCACATCGCCGTCGTCAACGACGGCCGCCGCACGGTCGTCTACGTGGACGGCTCGAAGATCGCCCGCAATCCCACCCAGCCCTCCACCGGCATCGCCACCCTGGGCAAGCCCTTCACCCTGGGCGCCACCCAGTTCGACGAGACGTTCGGGCAGGGCTTCTACGGGTGGATGGGCGACACCCGCATCGTCAACCGCGCACTGACGCCTGAGCAGTTCCTGACGCCGCTCGATTGACG
>NZ_JBSFVD010000048.1:0-17590 GCF_053592135.1 Streptomyces sp. NPDC002784
TTGCCCACCCCGGGCTCGGTCATCCGCACCCGATACAGCTTCGCGATCAGCTCACCCACCTGGCCACGCGTCCACAACTGGCCACGAAGACCTAGGTCACACGGCAGGTGATCCAAAATTGCCTGCCGCACCGCCGCCTGCTCGACCTCGGACAGCACCTGATGCTCACCCACGCGCCGCCCACGCGGACGCGCGGTCAGCGCCTCACGCCCACCGGCCTGCCACTTCGCCCACCAGCCGTCCACCGCCTTGAGCGAGACCTTGAACATCGCCGCGACATCCTCGCGGTCCCGGCCCTCCACCAGCGCGGCCACCGCCCGCAGCCGCAACGCTTCCTGCGCCGACGGCGACAACTGCCGTGCGTCCCCCACCAGTTCACTCACGCAGCATTCAACGACCCAGAACGCTTACCGTTTCGGATCAATAGAGCCCCGAGAGCAGGCGCCCTCGGTGTGCGGGGCGTGCGCCGTCACGGAGAGTGCTGTCCACGTGTTCTACGACCCATGGACCAGCTCCCTGCACCAAGACCACATCATCGCCCACGAGTTCAGCCACCTCCTGCTCGGCCACCACGAGAACCGACCGGTGTCCGCGCTGGCCCCGGCCTTTATCACCAGCGTGGATCCGGCCACCGTGCAGATGATGCTGGGGCGCACCAAGTACGACGAGGATGAGGAGCGGGACACCGAACTCCTCGCTTCGCTGCTCCAGCGCCGGATCATCGACCGGTGGCTGCGCAGCGATGAGTCCTCCGGGGACGAAGTGCAGGACCGGGTCACGCACACGCTCCTGCGCCGGCGGGAGGCCCGGTCGTGAAGGACCTGCTCCATCCGATCAGCCTCGTCGTCGCCACGCTCGGCTTCCTCTGCCTCCTGCGGGACGTGCTGACCCGCCGCCGAGACCCCGCCTCCACCGCGCTGGCCGCCGTCTTCCTGTTGTCGGGATTGTCGTTCCTGTTCTCCATCACGCCGATGTGGAACTACCTCGACCGCGTCCTCGGCACCGTCAACCTCTCCGTGCCGCTCGCGCAAGGCTGCGTGGTCGCCCTTCTGGCCTGCCAGCAGGTGGTCCTCACCTACTGGGGATCCCCGCCTGAGACCGCCCGTCGACGCAGTCGCCGGTGGCTCGGGGCCGGCTTGGCAGTGATCGTCGGGCTACTGGTTCTGTTCGCCCTGCTGACGCCCAGCGCGCCTCATCCGATCGACTTCACGCTGTACTACGCGCACGATGACTGGTACGCCGCGTACCTCACCCTGTACGTCACGGCCTACACCATCGGGGAGCTGTTCCTCGCCCGCGCCTGCTGGCGCCTGGCCCGCCGCAGCACCCGCGGTTCCGTCCGCTACGGCCTGCGCATTGTCGCCCTCGGCGCCACTGTCACCCTCGGATACAGCGCGGTCCGCATCGGCAACGTCATCGCCGGCGCCTTTGACGCCTCCCTCGCAGAGTGGGAGGGCTTCGCCTGGACCTGCGGCGATGTCGGCGCCATGCTCACGCTGATCGGCTGGCTCGTACCCACCATCAGCGACCAGGCCCAGAGCGTTCAGTACCGGATCAAGCAGTACCGCAGCTACTACGGCCTGCGCCCCCTGTGGCTGGTGTTCTACAGCGAAGCGCCCGAGATCGAGCTGCCGATCGACCGAGTCGACCCGGCCCAAAGGCGTCGCTTCCGCCGTATCTCGATCCGGCTCTACCGCCGAGCAGTCGAAATCCGGGACGGCCGGTTCGTGATCCGCCAGTACCTCGATGCCGCAGTACGCGGGGCCAGTGAAGCGCACCACCGGGCCCGAGGGCTTCACGGCCAGGAGCTGTCGGCTGCCGTCACGGCCGACCAGATCCTCGCCGGAATCGCCGCCAGGGCCGAAGGCGCCCGCCCGGCGCCCGACCAGCTCACCGAATTCGCCGACTCCGAACGCCAGACCAGAGGACCCATGGACGACATCGACGCTCTCCTCGATGTCGCTCGCCACATTCGCCGCCAGCCCGCACGAGCCCCCCACCTTGAGCGAGTCTCCGAATGACGACCGATCTCACCCACCAGCCCGCTCACGTCCAGCTCCAGGCCCTGGACCGTCGTGAGATCTCCAGCCGCGAGCTGCTCGACCTCCACCTTGACCGGATCGACGCCAGCCACGTCAACGCCGTCATCACCCGCGACGACGAGGCGGCCCAGGCCGCTGCACACGCGGCAGATGAACGCCGCGCCCGCAACGAGAAGAGGGGAACCTTCGACGGCCTTCCCCTCACGATCAAGGACAGCTTCGAGACGGCCGGCCTGCGCACTACCAGCGGCGCCGAGGAGCTGGCGGATCATGTACCCGCACGTGACGCCGACGCGGTCGCTCGGCTTCGCTATCAAGGCGCCGTGATCATGGGCAAGACCAACACCCCGGCGTACTGCCAGGACCTGCACACGGACAACAGCCTGTTCGGGCCCACGCTCAACCCGCACGACCCCAAGCGCACCGCCGGCGGTTCCTCCGGCGGCCCCGCCGCCGCAGTCGCCGCCCACCTGACCCCCGCCGACCTCGGCAGCGACCTCGCCGGCTCACTTCGGCTTCCGGCTCACTACTGTGGCGTCTACGGCCTGCGCCCCACGCACGGACTCATCCCTGCCCGCGGTCACATCCCCCGCCCGCCGGGATGGATCACCAGCAGCGACATGGTCACCCCCGGCCCCCTGGCACGCCACCCCCGCGACCTCGACCTGCTCCTCGACGCGCTGACGACGCCGTCACCCGCAGAGAACAGCCCCTGGCGCGTCAACCTGCCCACGGCGCGACGTGCAGTCGGCCAGCTCCGCGTGGCGGTGTGGACCGAGGACGCACGCTGCCCCGTCGACCGCGAAACGGCCGATGCTCTCGCCACCGTCGAGCAGGCGCTGGCCTCCGCCGGAACGGACGTCCGCCGCACCGTGGGGCCGGTCGGCTTCGCCGACTCTCTCCGCCTCTTCGAGCAACTCCTCCACGCCACTGCGACGGCCGCCACCGACGACGAAGCGGGCGCGGCCGAACTCGCAGCAGCGCGTGACCTGCACGAGGATGACGCGAGCCCACGGGCCACCTTCCTCCGCCATCGAACCCAGACACACCGCGCCTGGCTCCGCGCCGACGAGGAGCGCCTCCAGCTTCGAGGGGCGTGGCACCGGTTCTTCGCCGACGCCGAGCACGATGTCCTCATCACCCCCGCCGCTCCCACCGCGGCGATCCCGGCCGGCACCCGCACTCTCATGGTCGACGGCGTCGAGCGGAGCTTCTTCGACCAGACCGGCTGGGCTAACCTCACCAGCCACGTCGGCCTGCCCAGCCTCGTCATGCCTGTTGCGCGAAACTCGGACGATCTCCCGATCGGCGTCCAGCTCGTGGGGCCGACTTACTCGGACCGGAACTTGCTCGCACTGGCTGAAGATCTGGCGTCGCTTCTTGGGACGGCCGGGGGAATCTGACGTCCGCTGGCTTCGCGAATGGTCTGCTCTTCCTGTCATGATCGGGGCACGCCGCCAGGCAGCAGGCTCAGCGTGCAGCACCCAGGGGGATGGCAGCGAGGTAGTTCCAGGTGATCTTCTTTGCTGTGCTGTCGGCGGTGACGTCGACGGGGACCGCGAACAGGCCGTCGTTGGAGCCGAGGGCGTTGCCGTCGGTGGCGACCCACAGGTTGCCGTGGGCGTCGAAGGCGACGTTGTCGGAGCGGGCCAACTTCGTGGCGCCCACCTTGTGGGCGGCGAGGCGTGTGAGGACGTAGACCTCCTCGGCGGTCATCCCGGGCACGTGCGACACGGAGCCGGACGCGAGCGGGTCCATTCGCCGGCCGTCGAACTCCCTGTCCGTCGGGAGCTTTCCGGTGCCGTCGATCTCGGCGGCCGGGCTGTCCCCGGTGAACTTCGCGACGTACAGGGTGCCTTCGTCGAGCAGCCGCATGTTGTGCTCGCGGGCCGCGCGGCTGTCGCCCTTCCTGTAGGTGTGCTTAGACACGTACTTGTAGAGGTAGTCGAAGCGTTCGTCCGGTGCCTGAGCCAGGGCTCGGGCGCCATGGCGCGGGTTGACTCTGCGGTCCCCGCGAACGCCAGGCGAACATCTGTCCACGAGTCGCCGACGGTACGGCGAAGACGTCTGGCGCTCGTGAATCCGCCCCATACCGTGTGCGCACGCGTGTACGAAGTGCGAGGTGCGGGGGCGAACTCGTGGAGTGGTTTAACGCCGAGAACATGGTGGCGGTGGGCACGGCGGTACTCGGTCTCGCGGCCTCCGTCGCCGTTGTCTGGTACGAACGCAGGGTTCCGCGCCGCAAGAGCATCGGCTTCCGCGTCCAGCTGGACACCTCGATAGGCAGCCATGCCCGTAACGGCAGACGGGCCAACGTGCGGCTCGGCCTGTTCAACGACTTCTCCGACCTGGCCGATGCCACCCTCGTCCTTCTGCGGATCGAGAACGACGGCTCTCAGAGCATCGCCGGTGACGACTACACCAGCCGTGGCGTTCACGGCCTCACGGCGGTCTTCTCCGGCCGTACGATCCGCGGCATCGCGGTCACCCAGCCCGCCGACGCCGCCCATCTGATGGACCACTTCACCCCGGGCGCGGGCCTGCGCCACGACGGCGACACCCTGTACCTCCCGAAGGTTCCGCTCAACAAGGGCAAGCACTTCAAGGTGCTGGCGCTGCTGACCGGTGGCGGCGTCGGGGACGATGTCGAGGTGACCGGCGGGATCCGGGACGGCGAGGTGAAGCGCAACCAGAGCACGACCGTCGACGACAAGCCGCCCCTCTTCAGCCGGCCGGCCCGCCTGATCACGGTGCTGTTCACCGTGTGCGTCATCACGCTCGCGTCGATCATCGTCATCCGCAACGACGACGCACCGACGCCCATCGGCTGCGCCACGGGAACCCTGACCGTCACCGGATCCACCGCCTTCGCCCCGGCGGCGGAGAAACTGGCGGAGAGCTACGAAAACGCCTGCCCAGGCTCGGACGTCACCGTGGACGAGCACGGGAGTACCGCCGGGATCCGGGCGCTGGACGCGGCGGGCGTCAAGGCGGCCTCGTCCGGCGGCTCCCCGTCCGTCATCGCCTTCTCCGACGGCCCCAAGCCGAACGGCTACTCGGAGCTCCGTGAGAACCCCGTCGCCGTCTCCGTCTTCACCCTGGTGGTGAACGACCGGGTCACGGTGCAGGACCTGAGCCTGGCCGACGTGGGGAAGATCTACCAGGGCGAGATCCGCAACTGGCAGGACGTGGGCGGCCCGGACCTGCCCATCCTCCTGGTCAGCCGCGACGCCAACTCCGGAACCCGTGAGGTCTTCCAGCGCCAGGTTCTGAAGAGCAACGAGCCCGCCAACTCCTCCCGGGACTGCCGTACCAAGGACGATCCCGATGCCACGGTCATCCGCTGTGAACTCGACAGCACGGGACAGGTGTTGAGTACCGTGGCCCGCCTGCCCGGCGCCATCGGTTACAGCGAACCGCGTTCCGCCTCCGCCACGGAGGGCCTGCACTCTCTGAGCATCGACGGGCAGACGGCATCCATCGAAACCATCGGCACCAGCGGCTACCCGTACCGGGAGATCGAGTACGCCTACACCTACGGCCGCCCGCCCGCTGACTCGCTCGCCGTGAGCTTCGTCAACTACGTGACCCGCGGCGCCGGGCAGGACGTCGTACGGGACCAGGGGCACTTCCCGTGTCTCAGCCCGGAGGGCCTGCGGCTCTGCGGCGCGCAGTGAGCCGTAGACAGCTCTGCCCGGGCGGTCGAGGGACCGCCCGGGCAGGAGCAGGAGGAGCAGAGGGCGCGGCCTAGCGGCGGCGCTCCTTCCACACCGTCACGACCGACGGCCGCGGAATGGTGCCCGGCCCGTCGGGCCACCGCGAGCCCGGGTTCTCGGCCGTGGCGCCGTCGGTCTCGCCCGGGT
The DNA here is from genome assembly GCF_053592135.1 of Streptomyces sp. NPDC002784. NCBI lineage: Bacteria > Bacillati > Actinomycetota > Actinomycetes > Kitasatosporales > Streptomycetaceae > Streptomyces > Streptomyces sp. NPDC002784. The sequence continues at coordinate 5,906 of NZ_JBSFVD010000048.1, forward strand.
GCTGGGGGGCGACCAGGATGCGGTCCTCGGTGATGATCGGGCCGCAGCACTCGGCGCCCTTGGGCATGGTCAGGAACTGCTGCACGTGCCCGCGCTGGGAGCCCTTGACCGGCACCGCGAACAGGCCGTCGTTGTAGCCGAGGGCGGCGCCGTCGGTGGCGATCCACAGGTTGCCGTGGGTGTCGAAGGCGACGTTGTCGGGGCAGGAGATCGGGCTGACCTTCGACTTGTCGAAGCCGGCGAAGTACGTCGAGGAGTCCTCGGGGTCGCCGCAGACCAGCATCAGGCGCCAGCTGAAGGACTTCGAGGCCGCGTCGCCGCGCCGCTCCTCCAGTTCCAGGATGTGGCCGTGCTTGTTGCCGTTGCGGGGGTTGGCCTCGTCGGCGGCAGCCCGGCCGGCGGCGCCGCGGTTGGAGTTGTTGGTCAGGGCGACGTACACGCGGCCGGTGTAGGGATGCGGTTCGACGTCCTCGGGGCGGTCCATCTTCGTCGCGCCCACCTTGTCGGCGGCCAAGCGCGTGAAGACGTACACCTCCTCGGCGGTCATCCCGGGCACGTGGGACACCGAGCCGGACGCGAGCGGAATCCACTCGCCCGAGCCGTCGAACTCCCCGTCGCTGGGCAGCTTTCCGGTGCCGTCGATCTCGGCGGCCGGGCTGTCGCCGGTGAACTTCGCGACGTACAGGGTGCCTTCGTCGAGTAGCCGCATGTTGTGCTCGCGGGCGGCTCGGCTGTGGCCCTTCTTGTAGGCGTGCTTGGAGACGTACTTGTAGAGGTAGTCGAAGCGTTCGTCGTCGCCCATGTAGAGGGCGACGCGGCCGTCGGGGGTCAGGCGGGGCTCGGCGGCCTCGTGCTTGAAGCGGCCCAGCGCCGTGCGCTTGCGCGGGGTGGAGGTCGGGTCGTACGGGTCGATCTCGACGATCCAGCCGTGCCGGTTGGGCTCGTTGGGCTCCTTGCCGATGTCGAAGCGGTCGTCGAACCGCTCCCACTGACGCGTGCTCGCGCCGGTCGGCAGGCCGTAGCGGGCCAGGCGTGCCTTCGTGACCGGGTCGCTGACCGCTGCCGCGTTCGCGAAGTACTGGTTGAAGTTCTCCTCGCCCGACAGGACGGTTCCCCACGGGGTGATGCCGCCGCCGCAGTTGTTCAGGGTGCCCAGGACCGTGCGGCCGGTCGGGTCGGCGGTCGTCTTCAGCAGGTCGCTGCCGGCCGCCGGGCCGGTGAAGCGGATGGGGGTGGTGGCGGTGACACGGCGGTTCAGCGGGTCGCCGACCACCGGCCACAGGCGGCCGGTGCGGTCGTCGGCGCGGACGACCAGGACCGTCAGGCCGTGTGCCGCCCAGGCGATCTCGACCTGCTCGCGGGTCGGGGCGGTCGGCACGTAGCCGTAGAACATGATCTCTTCGTTGGTGTACTCGTGGTTGACCACGAGCAGCTGGTGGCCGCGGCGGGGCGCGTCCAGCAGGGCCATGTAGTCGGCGTTGTATCCGAACTGCCGCGCCTGCGCCTTCGCGCTCTGGGCGCGGGCGTCGAAGCGGGGAGCGCCGGCGAGGATCGGGTCGCCCCAGCGGATGACGACCTGCTGGGCGTAGCCGTCCGGGATGGTCACGGCGTCCGCCGTGTTCGGGGGCACTGGTTCGAAGTCCAGGCCGCGCGGCGGACGTCCGCCCGAGGGCGACGTGGCCGGCGCGGCAGCCGCGGGCGACGTCGCGAGCGTGACGCCGCCGGCGGCCAGGGCCACGACGGCGCTGCCTTTCAGGACGCCTCTGCGGGAGAGGGCCTGTTGCACGACGTCACCGAAGTACGTGTTGAGCGAGCGGTTGGGCGCGCCGTGGGAGCAGGCGTCGCCGCAGCGGTACCGGCAGGTCAGCGCGGACCGGGCGGTGTTGTGGCCGGCGGGCAGCAGGGGCAGGGCGGCGGGTCGGCCGGTTCGGGCGCCGGGCTGATCGGGCACGGTTCCTCCGTACGAAGAAGGACGGGTGGTTCCGGACGCCCGGAAAGATAGGCGACCGTCGATCCGTGACGCTAGGCGCAGACCGCCCGCAGACAGGCGGCAGAACGGTGAACTCCGGTCGAACTCCTGCCCCTGGGGGTTGGGGTGACTTTTCCTGCGCATGGCGCATCTGTGACCCTGAATGGTGTGTCCTTGGCGGAAAACTTGCGAAGCGGAACCTCCGCGTCACCGTCCGGCGACCGCCCGTCACATTGGAACATGATCGATCTATATAGATGACCCGCTATCGTTCATGCGAGATGGGCTCTCCGTACACCCGTTGTTCATATAGGCTGGCTTCGATCCAAGTGTCCGAACGGAGCGCGCCGCGCACCGGTCCACCGCCGGAGCACACCGGCAGACACGAGGATCGAGAGTCGTGAACATTTCCCCTTCATTGCGTCGGGCCAAGGCTCCCCTGGCCCTGACGGCTGCCGTCATGCTGGCCGCGAGCGCGTGCGGCGGTGCCGACGCGGGTTCGGGCGGCGGTGACGGCGACAAGCTGGCCGGGAACATCAAGGTCGACGGCTCCAGCACGGTGGCGCCGCTCTCCACGGCGGCGGCCCAGCTCTTCCAGGCGGAGAACTCCGGGGTCAAGGTCACGGTCGGCACGTCCGGCACCGGCGGCGGCTTCGAGAAGTTCTGCGCGGGCGAGACCGACATCTCCAACGCCTCCCGTGCGATCAAGGACGAGGAGAAGGCGGCGTGTGACAAGAAGGGCATCAAGTACGAGGAGTTCACGGTCGCCAACGACGGTCTGTCCGTCGTGGTGAGCAAGGACAACGACTTCGTCGACTGCCTGACCGTCGAGCAGCTGAAGAAGATCTGGGAGCCCGGTTCCAAGGTGAACAACTGGAACCAGGTCGACTCCAAGTTCCCGAACCAGAAGCTCGAACTCTTCGGCGCGGGCACCGACTCGGGCACCTTCGACTACTTCACCGACGCCATCAACGGTGAGGAGGGCGCCTCCCGGACCGACTACAGCCCGAGCGAGGACGACAACGTCACCGTCCAGGGTGTCTCCGGTTCCAAGGGCGGCATGGGCTACTTCGGCCTCTCCTACTACGAGGAGAACAAGGACAAGCTGAAGGCCCTGGAGATCGACGGCGGCGACGGCTGCGTGGCCCCGAGCGTCGAGACCGTGCAGGACGGCACCTACAAGCCGCTCTCCCGGCCGCTGTTCATCTACCCGAAGGCCACCTCGCTGGACAAGGCGGAGGTCGAGGCGTTCGTCGAGTTCTACGTCGAGAACAACGCCGACATCGCCAGCAAGGCCCAGTTCGTGCCGCTCAACGCCGAGCAGGAGACCGAGCTGAAGAAGGACCTCGACGCCCTCAAGGCCGCGCACAAGTCATGAGTTCCCCGAGCATCGGGCGCAGGGCCGCTTCGGGAAGCCCCGGCTTCCTGAAGCGGTCCCAGCCGCGTTATGGCGAGAAGGCCATCAAGGTCCTCCTGGTGGCCGCCTCCCTGGTCTCGGTGCTGACCACCGTCGGCATCGTCATCGCCCTCATCCCGCCCGCAGCCGAGTTCTTCGGCAAGGTCAACTTCGGCGACTTCATCACCGGCACCGAGTGGTCGCCGCTGTTCAAGCCGCCGCACTTCGGCGTCCTGCCGCTGGTCACCGGCACGCTGATGGTCACGCTCGTCGCCCTGCTGGTGTCCGTACCGCTGGGGCTGGGCGCGGCGGTGTACCTGAGCGAGTACGCCCATCCCCGGGTCCGTACGATCTTCAAGCCCATCCTTGAGGTGCTCGCCGGCATCCCCACCGTCGTCTACGGCTTCTTCGCGCTGAAGGCCGTCACCCCGCTGCTGCAGGACATCTGGCCGGCCGGCGACGGCCCCCAGGTCTTCAACGCCCTGGCGGCGGGCTTCGTCATGGGCATCATGATCATCCCGACGATCGCCTCGCTCGCCGAGGACTCGATGAACGCCGTGCCGCGCGCGCTGCGCGACGGCGCGTTCGCCCTCGGCTCCTCGCGGATGCAGGTCTCCACCCGCGTCGTCTTCCCGGCCGCGCTGTCCGGCATCGTCGCCGCCATCGTGCTGGGCATCTCCCGGGCGCTCGGCGAGACGATGATCGTCGCGGTCGCCGCAGGCGGGCGCCCCAACCTGTCCTTCAACCCGCTCGAAGGCATGCAGACGATGACCGCGTTCATCGCCGCAGCCGGTATCGGCGACCTGCCGACCGGTTCCACCGGCTACCAGACGATCTTCGCGGTGGGCCTGCTGCTGTTCGTGATGACCCTGGTGATGAACCTCGTCAGTATTCGCCTGGTCCGCAAGTACCGGGAGGTGTACGAGTGATGAGCAACGTCATGGACCGAGACGTCAGCGTGGCGGACGACCCCGGAGTGCCCCGCCTCAAGGGCAAGGGCACCCCCTTGCGGGAGCGGTTCTTCCAGCTCAGCCTTTGGGCGTCGCTCGCCGTCGGCGTGGTCTTCCTCGCCTCCCTGCTGGCTTATGTCGTCGTGGAGGCGTGGCCCCGGCTCGACTCGCGGATCTGGACGAACTTCCCCGACATCATCGACCCGTCGAACGCCGGCGCCCAGTCGGCGATCATGGGCACGCTCTGGATCATCGCCTTCACCGCCGTGTACTGCCTGCCGACCGGCGTCCTCGCCGCCATCTACCTGGAGGAGTACGCGGATCCCAACCGCTGGTGGAACCGCGTCATCGAGATCAACATCCAGAACCTGGCGGCCGTCCCGTCGATCGTCTACGGCATCCTCGGGCTCGGCATCATCTCCCGCGGGCTCGGCTTCGGCCAGACCGTGCTGACCGCCTCGCTCACCCTGTCCCTGCTGGTGCTGCCGACCGTGATCATCGCCTCCCGGGAAGCGATCCGCGCCGTACCGCAGTCCATCCGCCAGGCTTCCCTGGCGCTGGGCGCGACCCAGTGGCAGACCATCTGGCGCCAGGTACTCCCGGCGGCCGTGCCCGGCATGGCGACCGGCTCGATCCTCGCCCTGTCCCGGGCCATCGGTGAGGCGGCACCGCTGCTGCTGCTCGGCGGGCTGACCTTCATCACCTTCAACCCGACCGGCGTCGAGAGCCCCTTCACCGCGCTGCCGATCCAGATCTTCGGCTGGATCAGCCAGTCCCGGGCGGAGTTCACCGCGCTCGCCTCCGCCGCGATCGTCATCCTCCTGGTGATGCTGCTCGCGATGAACTCCCTGGCGATCTGGCTCCGCAACCGCTACAGCCGCAAATGGTGACCGCCATGACCTCAGCAAACGACCGCACCGCCATCACCTTCCTCTCCGACCAGGAGGCTTCCATGACCTCTCCCTCCGACTCCGTCGGCGGCACCAGGACCCCGCGGGTCTCCTATCGCGAGGCGCCGTCCCTGGACAGCCCGGTCTTCGAGGTCGGCAGCCTGTCGGTGTTCTACGGCGACCACGAGGCCGTACGCGATGTGAACCTGAACATCGGCGAGCGGCAGATCACCGCGATGATCGGCCCGTCCGGCTGCGGCAAGTCGACCGTGCTGCGCTGCTTCAACCGCATGAACGACCTCGTGCCCACCGCCCGCGTGGCGGGGAAGGTCCGGTATCACAACGAGGATCTGTACGGCCGCGAGGTCGACCCCATCGAGGTGCGCCGCCGTGTCGGCATGGTCTTCCAGAAGCCCAACCCGTTCCCCAAGTCCATCTACGACAACATCGCGTACGGGCCCAGGGTGGGCGGCTTCAAGGGCAACCTCGACGACCTGGTCGAGGAGACCCTCACGCACGCCGCGCTGTGGGACGAGGTCAAGGACAAGCTCAAGACTTCCGCGCTCGCCCTGTCCGGCGGTCAGCAGCAGCGGCTGTGCATCGCCCGCACCATCGCGGTCAGCCCCGAGGTGATCCTGATGGACGAGCCTTGCTCGGCCCTCGACCCGATCGCCACGGCGAAGATCGAGGACCTCATGGAGCACCTCGCCCAGGAGTTCACGATCATCGTCGTCACACACAACATGCAGCAGGCGGCCCGCGTTTCGCACCGCACCGCCTTCTTCACCGCGGACGTGGACGACAAGGGCGTACGCCACGGCCGTCTCGTCGAGTACGACGAGACCGAGCGGATCTTCTCCAACCCCTCCGACCAGCGCACCGAGGACTACATCTCCGGCCGATTCGGCTGAGAGGTGAGTCCCGTGTCCGTCCCTTTGCGCGCAACACGTGAAGGAGTACCCCGGGTGACACCCGAAGCACACCGGCCCCAGCCCACAGCCGTGCGGGGCGGAGCCGACGACGAACCGCGCCCGGACCTGCTGCTCGTCGAGCCCGACGCGGAACTGGCGGCCAAGGCCCTGGCCCGTTTCGAGGGAGCAGGCATCCGTACCGTGGTCTGCCACGACGGCGCCGAGGCGCTCCTGCAGGTCGGCACCCGGCACCCGGGTGCGGTCCTGCTCGGGGCCCCGCTGCCGGTGGTCAGCGCGGCACGGGTTACCGAGCTGATCGCCCGCCTCCACCCGGTGCCCGTCCTCGTGGGTGCCGGGCCGGACGGGGCGGAGGAGGCGACGGCGGCGGTGGCGGCCGGCGCTCTCGCCTTCGTGGCACGGCCGTACCGGACCGAGGAGATCGTCCCGCTGCTCATGTCAGGCCGTGGGCGGGGCGATGGCTCGGCCGAGCCATTGGTGGTCGGTGACATCGAGCTTGATCCCGCGGGCTTTCACGTCTATGTACGCGGCCGATCGATCCAGTTGCCGGTCCGTGAATTCCTGCTGCTGCGCTACTTCATGGAACGCCCCAACAAGCTCATCAGCCGCGCCGAGCTGAGCGAGGCCCTCTGGGGCACGGCCAGCCCGGACAGCAACACCCTCACCGTGCACGTGCGGCGGGTGCGCACCAAGCTGCGGGACGAGGGACACAGCTGCTGCACCATCGACGCCATCCGAGGCATGGGCTACCGACTGGAGTGCGGGCCCAAGGGGAGCGCGACCAGGTCGTCACTGCCGGGCTCTCCGGCGTAGGGGCCGTCGGCGGATATCGGGAGGGAGCATCCGGTGGCCGAGGAAGACGACGAGGACTCGTACCTCGACGTGCCGGTGTGGGCCAACCGGTACCCCCGGTGGGGCACGGTGCACGGACGGCACCACGTCCCCATGCTCGGCACGCTCTACCACCGCAAACCGTGGTACTCGGGGAAGGTCCGCGTACGGTACCTGCCCGCCGGCCAGACACAGTGGCTGACCTTCACTACTGATGCGCGGACCTTGGCCGAGATCATCACTGCGGCCAACCTGGCCGAGGCCCGGACGCTGATCTCCCTGTGCCTCACCGAGGCGCATCCATAGACGCCGGCCGGCGGGCTGCATGGCGGTGCCCCGCCGGCCGGTTCAACCCGGCTGCCTCAGTATCCACTTCTGATCCCGCTTCTGAGCAGCCTTGGGGTACCTGAGTTGCGATCACGCTGATGATTCGCCTCACCCGGGGCAGGAACGGTCTGTCCGGCTGCCCGTCTCCCCGCCCCGGCTCATGCGAGCCGCCTGACCACCATCGAGACCGCCGCTCGGGCCGGTTACCCGGCCCGGGCAGAGCAGCGGTTCGAATCGCTAGACGACCTTGACCATCGTCTCGCCGCAGCAACACATAGGGTTCTGCTGGCCGCCGCATGTCGCCGGGGCGCCCTTGGTCACCGTCAGCTCGCACCCGCAGTTCTCATCGGGGCAGCGATAGACCTCTCCCTCACGGAACGGCATCGCGCTCACCTCCCTTTCTCGTGGTTCTGGCCCGTCATGAGCGACGCTAGAACCTGGACCCAGGGTCAAGGTCAACACTGGGGGCAGGAGGAACGAGACATGGCACTGCAAGGACTGACCATCGGGCAGGCCGCCCAGGCTGCTGGGATCACTCGCAAGGCCGTCCGCGTCTATGAGGCCAGGGGCTTGCTGCCCCAGGCCGAACGCAGCACAGCCGGCTACCGGCTGTACGCCCGCGAGGACGTCGAAGTGCTGACCTTCATCCGCCAGGCCCGGGCCCTGGGACTTCGCCTCGAAGACGTCCGTGAAGTGCTTCAGATCCGCCGCGGCGGGTCAGCCCCCTGCGACGCTGTCCGCAACCTCCTCGATGGACGCGTCGCAGAGATCGACGCCACCATCAAAGATCTCCTTGCCTTGCGGCAGACCCTTGCCGAGACCCGCCAAGCGGCTGACGACCGCCCTTGCGGAGAGCCGTCCACAGTCTGCTCGATCATCGAGGACGTGTGAGCCCATCCGCGCACTCAGCGCGCTCCATGCTCGCGCGCCCACGCCTGCGTGGCCATCTGCACCGCATCCCAGGGCGAGCCGAGTGGTGGTGTGTAGGAGAGGTCGAGGTCGCTGACGGTGTCGACGGTCATGCCGTGGAACAGTGCGGTCGCGTACGTGTCGACGCGCTTGGAGATCTCGGCGGTGCGCCGTCCGACGAGCTGGGCGCCCAGCAGCAGTCCGCTGTCGCGGTCGCCGGTGATGCGTACGGCGATCGGGGTGGCGCCCGGGTAGTACGCCTTGTGGTCGTCGGGGTCGCTGGCGGTCGTCACTGGCGTATAGCCCCGGCCCGCCGCGACCGCCTCGTGCTCGCGCAGTCCGGTGCGCGCGGCCACCAGGTCGAAGACCTTCACGACCTGCGTGCCCAGGCTCCCGGCGAAGCGCCGGTTGCCGCCGAGCGCGTTCTCGCCCGCGACCCGGCCCTGCTTGTGCGCGGTGGTGCCCAGCGGCAGCCAGGTCGTGCCGAGAAGGCGGTGATGGGTGACCACGCAGTCCCCGGCCGCGTACACGCCCGGCAGCGAGGTGCGCATCCGCTCGTCGACCACGATCGCGCCGCGGAAGCCGAGTTCGGCGCCGGCCTCGGCGGCCAGAGCGGTGTCGGGGCGGACGCCGACCACGACGAGGACCAGGTCCGTCTCGCGGGTCAGGGGTTCGCCGTCCGCGCCGGTCGTCTCCACCCGCAGCCGGTCGCCGGGCTCGCGGAAGATCCCCTTGACGGTGGTGTTGGTGAGCACGTCGACACCGCGCGACACAAGCTCGGTCCGTACCAGGGCGCCGAGTTCGGCGTCGACGGTCGGCAGCACCTCGGGCAGCGCCTCGATCTGCGTGACCGCGATCCCGCGGGTGGTCAGCGCCTCGGCCATCTCCAGGCCGATGTAACCGGCCCCGATGATCACGGCGTCGGCGGGCCGCCGCTCCTCGATCGACTGTTGCAGGTCGAAGGTGTCGCCCATGCTATGCAGAAGATGCACGCCCTGCTCGGGGCTGAGGTCGGCCAGCCCAGCGATGGGCGGTACGGCGCTGACCGCGCCGGTCCCGATCAACAAGGCGTCGTACGGCAGTTGCTCGGTGTGCCCGTCCGCGTCCCGTACCGTCAGCAGCTTCCCGCCCGGATCGATGTGGGTGGCGCGGGTGTTGATCCGTACCTCCATGCCGGTGGCCGCGAGATCCTGGGCGGTCCGGTGGGCGAGGTTGGACCAGTGGGTGACCTCGCCGGAGACGTAGTATGGGATGCCGCAGATGGAGAGGTTGGGGTAGGCGTCGGCCACCACGACGGTGACCTCGCTGGCGGGGTCGAGTTCCCGGGCACGCAGGGCGGCGCTGATTCCGGCGTCACTGCCGCCGACGGCGATCACACGGGTCACGGGAGTGCCTCCTGGGTCTGGCGATCTGCGCGCCTACGACGCTACGGACCGCCCCTCTCCCGGGCAACTCACGTCCGGTGAACCTCTGCCGACAACAGTTCACTCGCCAGTACGTCGATACGGGCGGCCAGCGCGTCCCGCACCGAGCGCGCGGTCTCGATGTCGAGGCCGCTCAGGTCCGGCAGCTCCCAGTCGAGGTAGCGGCGCCCGGGCCGTACGGGGCAAGCGTCCCCGCAGCCTAGGGTGACGACGACGTCGGCGGCGGTGACGACCTCGGTGGTCAGCGGCTTGGGGAACTCGTCGGCTGCGTCGAGCCCCTGCTCGGCGAGCAGTTGCAGAACCACCGGGGCGATCTCCGTGCCGGGTGCGGAACCGGCGGTCAGGACTCGTATCGCGTCACCGGCCCGATGGCGCATGAGTGCCGCCGCGAGCTGTGAGCGGCCGGCGTTCTCGGTGCACACGAACAGCACCTCCGGCACGGGCTTGGGCGACAGGCCCATGCCGCGGGCGAGGGCGCCGAGCCGCTGGTCGGCGAACCGCTCCACCAGGACCGGGAGATGGTGCCCGACTCGGGCCTTCGCCGACAGGAGCCAGGAGCACTCCTCGACGTAGTTCTCGACCGTCTCCGAGGAGAAGGCCCTGCTGTGCCGTGCGGCCAGCCGTCGGGTGATGCGCTCCAGCACGGGGTTGATGTCCCGCAGGGGCGGAGCTGCTGGGCGTCCGCGGCCGAGAGGGCTTTGCTCGTCCATTAGCCGGCTCCTCCTTGGGATGGGCGGCTCCCTACTCCCTTCCAGGCATCATAGGCATTTGTCTATGTCTTGCATAGCCGCGCGCAGAGGTGAACGCTAGGTGAACTTGCCGTTCGGGTGTCCTTCGAACGCCTAAGCGTGCCCGCCGCGCGCTTATGGTGAATAGATGGCTGTCACTACATATGGCGCGTCGGAGGCGGTGGCCGACGAGGCGAAAACGGACGCGTGCACGCCCGCCCTGGCCTGCCTGCTGATCGACCGGGACGAGGCCGAGCGGCTTGCAGCCATGCTCAAGGCCATAGCCGACCCCACTCGTCTGCAGATCCTCCGGATCATCGAGGGCGCGCCCGCCGGTGAGGTGTGCGTCTGCGATCTGACCGAGTGCCTGGGCTTCCGGCAGCCGACCATCAGCCACCATCTGAAGGTCATGACCGAGGCCGGGCTGCTGAACCGTGACCGCCGCGGGACCTGGGTCTGGTACTCCCTGAACCTGGACGGCCTGCGCCGGGTCCGCGAGATCCTCGACCCGTCGACGGCGGCGAGCTGACGCCACTTCACGCCCGTGCGGGAGGGGGATGGGGCAGGTGGTCCGATCCATCGCGCGAGGCATGCCGGGCCGCGTCGAGCGCGTCGGTTCAGCAGCCGGTAGAGGGCTTGGGGTCGGCCCGGTCCGTCGGTAGGTTGTCATTCGATCCGGTCTGCCGCCTCCGGCGCCTTCGCCTCCGCCAGCGCCGAGGCGAGACCGATGAGCCTCGCACGCCCGGTATTACTCATCGCGTCATTGAGCGCCAGTGCGGACATGGAACTGCCCGGTATCCCACCGCAAGGTGCGGTTCATACCGGACAGCGTGAGGATCGCTCCTGGTCTGTCCTCAGCCGAGGTGCTCGGCGAGCTCGCGCTCCAGGGCGGCCTTCGGCTTGGCCCCGACGATGGTCTGCACGACCTCGCCGCCCTTGTAGACGTTCATCGTCGGGATGGACATCACGCCGTACTGGGCGGCGATGGCCGGGTTCTCGTCGATGTTGAGCTTGACGATCTCGATCTTGTCGCCGTGCTCGGCGGCGATGGCCTCCAGGGAGGGCGCCAGCTGGCGGCACGGGCCGCACCAGGCGGCCCAGAAGTCGACCAGGACGGGCTTGTCGCTCTTGAGGACGTCCTGGTCGAAGGAGTCCTCGGTGACGTTCTTGAGGGCCATGGTGACCTTCTCCTGCGGGTGAACGCGGGTCGTTTATGCGGGTGATACGGGTGGTCAGACTGCTCTACCTTCTTGATCGGGTTGATCGAGCCATTCGTAGGGTTGGATCGCCCAGGGGTGCCGGGTGTGGCTATCAGGCTGCTGCCAGCTCGTG
>NZ_JBSFVD010000049.1:0-17357 GCF_053592135.1 Streptomyces sp. NPDC002784
ACGTAGGCGGGATCGGCGTACCAGGCGGGGTCGGACAGGGTGTAGAGAGCGAGGACCACGGCCACGCAGCCGCCGGCGAGGGCGAGCGCCGTCGTCGCTGGCCCCGGGTCCGATGAGGTCCCGGTAGAACTTGATGGCCTGTGCGGTCATGTAGACGCCGTCATCGGTCTTCTTCCACTCCTTGTCGCGCTGGGCGTTCCACAGCGCTTCGACCTCGTCGGCGTTCTTGGGCAGGAGCCACTTCTCCGGGGTGCCGAGGTAGTGGTTGATGTAGTGCCACGCACACATGAAGCCGTGGGCGTCGTCCTTGGCGACGTGCAGGCCCAGGTTCTGCATGCCCTGGAGGATCTGGGTGCTGAAGACGCAGGCGGCGCCGGTGGTGTACTTCTGGGAGACCGGCTCTCCCCACTTGGCGTAGTCCCACTCGCCGCTCTTCTTGTGGAGTTGTCGCACGGAGGCGTGGACCAGGCGCACCTTCGTGACGGTCGCGGCCAGACTGCGGTCTCGCAGGGCGCTTTCCTTGCCCATATCGATGAACAGCCGCGAGGACTGCGACAGTCGGCGGCCCGGTCCCTCCACGCCGCCCAGTCGGCCCGTGGAGCGCAGGGTGAAGGCTCCGGTGGGAGAAAGGTAGGTGCCGATGAGGCCGACCGTGCCCTGGAGCATGGACGCTTCCCCGTGGTGGTGAGCGAAGAAGCCCTCCGCCGCCCGGACATCGGCCTCGCTCCAGTCCGGCGGCGGGGCCTGCGCCTCGCGCAGGAACTGGGCGAGCCGCTCGGGCAGCCCGGTCAGATCCTGGTCCGGCCCCAGTTTGTTGATGGTGCGGAACAGGTGGTTGACCCCGTCGACCTCCCTGTTGTCGATCATGTCGGACACCAGCTGGTCGGCGGGCGGGTCTCCGGCCTTGCTCGCGGCGTCCATCTCGGTCACGGCGTTGGCGGCTGTCAGCGGCACAGGACAACTCCCTCTCACGTGCGGGACTCATCATTCCGTCGCCCGGATTCAGGCAGGCACCACACACCGTCTTGCCGGGCGACACCGGCAGGGGCAGACGGCGCAAGGCGCGCGGCCAGGCAACGCGCAAGTGATCTTTCCGGGCTCAGCCCGGGCCCGCGATCCCCCATCCGAGGTAGGGAGGGGCACGCCCCCCGCGTACTGGAGGGACTCACTTCGCATCCGCGCATCGCCTCCCCCGTACGCAACCCGCTGCGGTTTCGACCAGGCAGCCGCGCCAGTACCAAACTTCGCCTCTCGGCCCGTACGCACTCCGCACGCCGAGTAGTTCGACGCGGTCGACGCGCTGGTCGCGTCCTGCTCCACGCTGCCGTCGGCGGAGGAGCACAGCAGCCGCGCACCGCGCACGACCTGACGCTGGACGACGTCGCCGTGATTCTGAAGGTGCGGCGGGCCAGAGGATCCGGCTGAGAGTCGGCGAAGAAGCCGACCGAGCAGCGCGGCCCGGAGCGCGAGGCGCACACCCGATTACTGAGACGGCCCGCGGAACCCCGCCCCGGCGCCCCGCCACGTTCGCCGACGCGCCCGCCCCGGCACAGACGCAGACGCCGCTCATAGGCCAGGCGCCTGAGGTTGCGGCCATGACTGCCACCGAGGACACCCAGAACCCTGCCCCGTTGTCGCTGACGGTCACCGCGACCCGCCCGCCGCGCACCACCAGGCCACCGACGTCCCGCCGTCCGGGCGCGGAGGCGGACCGGCTGGCATCCCGGCGGGCGGCACCGACCCCCGCCTCGAGAACGGGCCAATCGCGGTCGTCGACGTCGACACCGCCGGGGTGGTGCTGGGACCGCCCCCGGCGGCCTGGTCTTGGACGTGCCCGCCAAGTCCCTCCCGGTCCCGGTGTACTGGACACCGACCCACTGCTGGGGTGCACGGGGGGTTCACCAGCGCTCAAGGAGGTCTGCTTCCACGACGGCGGCCGCCGTGCCGGCAGCCTGGCAGGGGTCCGGTTCACGGGCATCGAGCACCTTGAGTTCGACCTGTAGCAGCCCTGCCCGAACAGCTCGCGAGCCCCGGACCGATGCGTTCCGGGGCTCGCTCGCGTATCCGTGGGGGTCGGATGTTCATGCACGCGATGCCGTGTTCAACGACGCTTACAGCACGGCGGTTACTCCGCGTCCGCTGCCGGAGGCGGCAGAAGGCCGGTCTGCACGGAACTGATCGACGAGCCAGCGTCAGTCCTCGATTCCAGAAATGTAGTCGATCCCTTTGAGTACAGGTCCAGTTCGGCCTCTGCGCCGCACAGCGAGCACAGCCGGACACCGGCTGCTCTGCTGCGTCCAGCAGGTGATCAGCACAAGAACGGTCCACGCTAGTCAGGGCGTGCTCTGGGGCCGCCTTGGTCGTTGATCAAGCATGAAGATCAAACGGGTGGTCCGGCCGCATAGCCGGACGGGATCCGAAGACAGCCGGCCCCTATCGGTCCATCGTGGCGGCACAGTCCCGTCGCCCGCGAGTCATGGCCGTTCGCCGGTGCGTCTTGTCGGGAGGGCCGACCGGTGACTTCGGGTGTGCTTGACGTTCGGGAGATCGATCTGAGTGCTGTGCGGGCGCAGGTCGATGCGGTGCTGGAGGACTTCCTGGAGGACAAGGCGCGCGCGGCGCTCGGCAGGAGCCATCCGCCGGAGGTCGTGGACACTCTGCGGGACTTCCTGGCCGCGGGCGGCAAGCGTATCCGCGCCCTGTTGTGTGTGGTGGGTTGGCATGCCGCGGGCGGGAGCGAGGACAGGGCTGCGGTCCTGCAAGTGGCGGCGTCGCTGGAGCTGTTCGTGGCGTTCGCCCTGATCCACGACGACATCATGGACGACTCGGCCACCCGTCGAGGCCGCCCTGCCGTGCACCGTGCTCTGCGTACACGCCTTGGTTCGTCCTCGCGGGCGGAGCGGCTCGGAGCGGGCGGTGCCCTTCTGGTCGGCAATCTCGCTCTGATCTGGGCGCAGGAGTTGCTGCACGCCGCCGAACTGTCCGTCCAGCGGCGCCGGGCGGTGCACGGGTTCTACGACGCGATGCTGGAGGAGGTGATGTATGGCCAGTACCTGGACGTGATGGGCACCGGCCCCGATGATGACATTGACGCGGCGTTGCGGATCGTCCGTTACAAGACCGCCACTGCGACGGTCGAGCGCCCTTTGCAGCTGGGAGCCGCCGTCGCCGGCGCCGATGACACCACCCTGGACCTGTGCACCGCGCTGGGGCTGCCCCTGGGAGAGGCGTTCCAGATCAGGGACGACCTGCTGGACGTCTTCGGCAGCACGGACGGCGCGTGTATGCCTGGCCTGGGAGACCTTCGGGAGGGCAAGCGCACCGTTCTCCTCGCTGCGGGTCTGCGTGCGGCCACCTCGGCGCAACAGCGTCGCCTGCGCCACCTGGTAGGCCGGGCCGATCTCGACGAGCACGGGGCGGCCGAGGTGCGGGCCATCCTGGAGCAAACCGGCGCGCGGCACCGTACCGAACGCATGATCGCTTCACGGTATGAACAGGTCATGCGGGTGTTGGATGCGTCCGCTGTGCCGCCGGCTGCGTCCCGGGCGCTGCGCGGACTGGCCGTCACCGCCACCCAGTACACCTCCTGAACCCTCCAGAAGTGTCCGGTGCACCCTGCCGGACAGAGCACGATCCGACTCCTGGCGCTGCGGTCTCGCGCGCCTCCGGCATCACGGACGGAATCCTCCTCATGACCGACATCGCTCTTCCCACCGACCAGGTCAAAGAGCGCTTCGCCGCCTACGAACGCCGCTTCAACGCACGGTTCGAGCAGTACTTCCGCGACCTCGCAGGAAGCTTCGATGCCCCGTCGTCCAGCAGCTTCACCCCTGAATGCCTCAACCTTCTGCGGGACGTGTCGGTGCGGGGCGGAAAACGGCTGCGGGTGGCGTTCATCTACGAGGCGGCCCGGCTGGTGACGTCCGATCCTGTGCCCGGTCTAGAGGAGGCCGCGCTGAGCATCGAACTGCTGCAAACGCACGGGCTGATCCACGACGACATCATCGACGACGGCCTCGTCCGCCGGGGCGGCCCTTCCACCTACTACGCCTACAGGGAGAGGTTCCCCGACCGTCCGCAGGAAGCGCTCGGCCTTGCCGTGCTCGCCGGCGACCTCGCGCTGGTCCTGTCCCTGCAGGTTGTCCTCGACTCGCCCGCTCCTCTCTCGGTCCGTCACGCCATGGTCGGTGTGCTGACCGCGGCGGCCTCCGCCGCGATCGTGGGCCAGATCACCGACATCGAGCGGGACTTCACCGACATCCCGTCCGAGGAACTGCTGCACGCCGTCTCCGACTACAAGACCGCCCATTACTCGATTCTGGCCCCCTTGCAGTTGGGCCTGCTGGCCGCAGGGGAGGAGCCGGCCCGCTTCGAGGCGGAGCTGCGCCGCTACACGCGGCTCGTGGGAATCTACGAGACCATGCGGGACGACTACCTTGACCTGTTCGGCGACGCGCAGACCATGGGTAAGTCCACCGGTCGTGACCTGCGCGACGGCAAGCGCAGCTACACCATCGCTGCCCTGCTGGCGGCCGTGAGCGGCAGCGAGCGGGCGGTGGTGGAAGCCGCGCTCGGCGACTCTGCCTGCACGCCGGAGACGGTGGCTGCTGTCCGGGAGATCGCCACCAGCCACGGGGTCGAGCAGAAGCTGCGGGCGGACATGCGCCGTTATGCGGAACTGGCTTCGGCCGAGGCGGCTGGCTGGCGCCCGCGCTGGCGTGAGGAGGCCGTCGCCCTCTTCGAACACCTGCCGCTGTGGAGTGTCGAACGGGCTCTGTGATCACTCCACGGACCGCCCCGGGGCGGGTGTGGCTCCTGCTGTCGTAGCGGCTCCGGGGCTGATCGTCGGCCGGCCGGCTGTCGACAGCTCTTCCAGGGCCTGCCGCCACAGTCCGGGCAGGGTGTCGGCGCCGGGGAGGGCTTCGTCGATGCGGAAGCACAGACTTGCCTCACCCGCGTAGACGAGCATGACGACCGCCAGGGGGCCCCGGGCGGACAGCACATGACGGGATCGATCCGGTTCACGGCCGCGTTCGCCATAGCGGAGGCGCTTGCGCATCACCAGGAAGGAAGCAGCGAGGGTGAGCCGGCCCGGGGCGGTACTCGCGGCCACGAGGCGCCCGAGAAGCCGGGCGGCAGGCGGGTAAGGGCCGCGCGCAGTACGGCTCGGTGTCCGGGCGGCACGGGGCCAGGCCGTGCTCGCCCACCCGGCGATCGCGTGGCCCAAGGCGGTGAGGTAGACGTCGTTGATGCCGGCGCCGCCGCTCGCACGGGCGGCCGCCTTGAGCAACCCCACAGGCACGTGTGCCCACGACGTGCGACGGCGGCTGGAAAGCGGGGTGCACGGGCGAGGTCCACACATGGTGCTTCCTGGCATGCCGCAGCAGAATGGCGACGCTGCGCCATACCTGCCGCATGCCGGGCCGGGGCTCGGCGGACCCTGTCCGCGCTACCGGCGCGGGCCGCTCGGCGGGTGAATCCGGACCGAAGAGGGACTCCATGACCGCGGCGATGGTGCCGCCGTCCTGGACGGCGTGATGCGTCAGGTACAGCAGCGCGAACCCGTCGGGGATGTGTCCGTGCAGCAGGACCAGGCGCCAGGCCGGTAAGCCCTCGGGCCAAGGGACGTGCATCAACTCCTGCACCGTGGCTTCGAGGGCTTCTGGCCCTCTGGGCACGCAACGTGCGCCGACGTGATGTGCGGGGTCGGGAACGACATGTACCCACTGAGCCTGCCGGCCGTTTCCGTGCAGGAGGTGTGTCAGGCACGGAAGGTGGGGCAGGCGCGCGGCTACGTACTCCTGAAGGTCGCTCAGCTCGGGAACGGTGCCGGACAGTTGCAGGACCGCACCGATGGTCGAGGCGGCGTCCGGGTGCTCGGCGCGCTGTTCCAGGTCGCGAAGGAAAGAGATCGGCGGCGCTGGGGGGAGAAGGAATGTTTGCATCTATGTTGTCTGTGTCATCGCAGGAGAGTGAAGGCCACGCCGCTGACGACCGCGCCCACGCATGCTCCGACGGCCACCTGGGCGACGGTGTGGCACCGCAGCCGCACCCGTGACCAGCCGATCAACGCCACCAGCGGTGCGGAAAGGGCCCACCACGGCCCGTGGAGCAGAGCGAGTACCGCCAGGGCACCGGCCGCAACCGCCGAATGCACCGACACCTTCCAGAAGAAGGTGATCACCATCAGTACCAGCAGCACAGCCAGCATCGCCGCCACCAGTGCACGGACGGCAGGTGTGGCTGCCAGCCCGTACAGCAGCCCTGTACCGGTGATGACCGAGGCCAGGACAACGGGGCCGGCCACCAGACGATCCTGGCGCTGCCGTACATGCCGGTCGCTCCAGTAGCTGCGGCGTTCCCCCAGGCGGAGGAGCACCGAGGGCAGCACGCTGGTGAACAGGGCGGCGAACAGGCCCCACCCGGCTCCCGTGACGCCGTCGGCGTGCCATCCGAACAGCGGCGCCAGGACCAGCATCCAGTTCCTCGGCTCGAAGCCGTCGCTGAGGAGCCACGCCCAGCGCGCGTCGGTCCGGGTAGGCATGCCGGATGCTTCGCGGACGTGGGCAGGAAGAGCCGGTTGTGCCTCGCGCACCACCGCGGTCTGCTGCTCGGCCACTCATGCCCCCTGTCTCGCGAAACCTGTTGACGTCCACCGGCACAACGACACCGAACAGCCCTGGTCACGGCGCCGAAGCGGTCTCCAGCACACCTGGCACGGAGGCTCGTGCCGACGGGGTGGCGCGGGTGCGCAGGGCGAAGGCGGTCATTCCGACTGCCGCCATGCCCAGCCCGCCCGGCGGCGAACAGTGCCGGCATCGCCATGGCCTGCTGCCTCAGGTCATCTTCAGGACCGTGCAGAGAGTGCACGAAGGTGTGCGGAAGGTCTTTCTGGGTGAAGAACCACTCCCAGGCCCTGTTCTGGTCGTCGAAGGGGGTGGGCAGCTCCTCTCCAGCATGCAGCGCCTGGACAGCGCGGGCGGACTCCTGGAATGTATGGAGTTCAGCTTTGACGAGGGCCTGGCCAACGGCCCACTTTGCGATAGCTCGTTGAGTGGCCGGGCCGGCGGTATCCACGGCGTCCATCAGGTCCCGGTCCAGGGGAATGAGGCCCAGTTTTCTGCCGCCGACCGCGCGCAGCGTCGGACTTGGCGGCGGCTCACCCCCAATCGCCTGCTTCGGCTGTGCGGTGCCGCGAATCCAGGCCACTTGTTCCTGACGACGGGTCTGCATACAGGACGTGTGGGCCTGACTGTGGAGGTCCACGAGGCCGAGCCGTCGCTCGATGAGCGGTGGGAGGAGATCGTCGAGGTCTCCTTCCGGCCCGGCTCCTCGCAGACCGCCGTCGTGCCATGGGGCGATGGCCCGCTCTGCTGTTGAGTCGCATCAGGGCATGCGGCCTGCCAGCATTCCTCACGGAGACAATCTCCCGGCGACCGCTCATCCGTGCTGCGAACACCGCGGCCCACCGCGTTGGTGACCTGGACTGCAAGCTCTCGCAGCGGCCGGTCTAACCCGACCTCCGCGTGAAGATTCCCCTCGTCCAAAACCGTGCCCTGTGGAACGAGCGGCTGGACCGGGCCCCGGACACCGCCCCGCCCGCCCTGCGCACCCGCGACGACCTCATCCCGAGATCCTGCACGGTCGACGAGGCCGTCCGCGCCTCCGCCCCCGCCCGGACGCTCCAGGGCACGGCACCGACCCGCGGGGGACTGGCGATCACCGCGCCGGACGGGCTGGGGTAGGGAGTTAGGTGATCGCGGAGTTCACCTGGGGCCTTCTCCAGCGGACCGCGGTCGCGGCTACCCGGCCGGACGCGTGAGAAGCTCCACCAGCGCGGCCCCGCGGCCGGTCAGTCGTTGGCGCACCTCACGGCCGTAGCGTTCGCGCTGGAGCAGACCGGCTGCCTTCAGGTGTTCGCAGTGGTAAGTGATGGTGCTGACCCCCATGTTCAGCGCGCGGGCCAGTTCACTGACCGTGGCGGGGGGTTGCACCGAGCGGAGCACGCCCGCCCTGACCGGTCCCAGCAGCTGAGCGAGACCGTCCTCATGCGCGGGCTGCCGTTCCGGTGGGCCAAGACGCCCCAGTCCGGGCAGCGGGTAGCTGAACCAGACCACGTCGTCGCGGTCAAAACTGTGCATCGAGGCGGCCGTAGCGGAGACCACGGGAACCAACACCAGTCGGCGGCCCGCGAGTTCGAAGACGTCCCTCGCGCACTGCGGCAGCTCAAGCGCCCCGTCCACGTAACGCACCCGAGGACTCAGACCGGTCAGCACCGCGCCGAGGTTCCGGCTGACCACGGCGGAACCCACCCGCTCGGTCTCCTTGCCCAGCAGGGTGTCCGTCCGCGCCCACAGCGGCTCCAGGCGCCGCCAGGCGGCATCGGCCACCTCGTGGTACGCGGCGAGGAAACGCGCGGGGTCGTCCAGCACCCGCTGCCAGCTCCGGGGCACCGCGTCGCCGAACTGCCCGGTCACCTCGGCCGCGAGGTCGTCCGGGTCGACCTCCCGCAGCTGGGACAGCACGGTCTCCATACGGGTGGCACGCACATCGCCGGTCAGCGCCAGTACGTCCGGCAGCCAACGGTGTCCGGGCCCGAACAGGGGGCGGATCACGTCGGCCGAGGCGGGCAGGGCGGCTTCGACGGTGTTCCGCCACCGCTCCGGCACCCCGTGCCGCGCACCTCCCAGCACCTCGTGCAGTACGGGGAAGAGGGTGGCGCCGGGAGTCCGGGCCACTTCCACGTGCACCTCGTCCAGCGGACCCAGTAAGAGACGACTGCCGGTCAACAGGAACCCCCGTCGTGAAGGTAAAGCGTGGTTCGTGCTCCGACCGGCACAACACCGTCCGGCCGGATGTCCTTCCCCGGACGTCGGTTTCCGGCCACCGCTGCGGGCGGTCGCGGCAACGTTTCGGGGATTCTCGAAAGGCTTGTACGGCTCCCTACGGTGGGCGACGCTGGCCGCACGAGGGATGCCGCCGGCCCGGGGCCTCCCGGAATCCATCAGGGGGAATCAGAGGATGTACAGGACGAGTTCGCGCCCGCTGATCAAGGTCATGATGACGGCAGCGGTGGGCGTGATGGCTGCCGCCGGTATGGCGGCTCCGGCCTCCGCGGCCACAGCTCCGCAGGCCGACCGGACGAACGTGAGCGCCGAGTTCGAGACGGTCACCACCTGGGTCCAGGGCAATGTGCGGACCGGGCCGTCGACGAACGACCGCATCGCCTACACCGTCGGGGCGAACCACAACCTCACCGGCGTGTGCTGGCTCGAGGGCGGCATGGTCTCCGCCAACGGCTACACCCACAACAAGTGGGTGTACCTCTTGGATGGCAACTACATCTGGGGCGGCCTGCTCAAGGGCAACGAGGTGGGCAACGTCAGCTCCCGCTGCTGGTGACCCACCGGCCGCTCCCGCACCCACCGCGGGAGCGGCCCTCCCTGCTCTGCGGGCCAGACAGGAACCCCGCTGATGGCCGCCGCCAAGACGGAGGCTTCAGCTTCGCCCAGTTCCGTGCCGACCCGATGCTCGTCTCCTTGCCCGCCGGATACCGCTGGCAGCCCTGACTCACTGGATATCGTTGGCCGTTGTGGGGGCGGGGTTCCACGGGGGTCCGTCTCGGGCTGGGGCTCGGGCGATTTTCAAGCGGGGCAGGTGAATGCCGGAGCGGCGGGCGTTGGGCAGCGGCAGGGCAGGCACACCCTGAGCAGAGGCAGGGGGCGGCCTGCGTGGCGAGCCCATTGGGCGCCGACTGCGGTGGAGCGCTGGGAGAAGCAGCCCTTGACGCGGCCGCGATGGAGGGCCTTGGTCAGGTACTGCAGCACAGTGCGCAACCTGGTCGGGCCGGCGGTGATGCCGGGGAGGGGCGCCCATCTCCCGGCGGGTTTCCCATCTTCTCCTCGGCCGGGTGCCGGTTGTGGTGGGCGATGGCAGTGCGGCGCCCCCGGTGGCCGCAGCTGCCGTTTTCGCTGTGTGCAGCGCTCGGGCTGCCGTCGGGTGCGGTGGCGAGCGGCTTGTCGACGTTCGCCGGCTGATCAGCACCCAGCCGGCCAGACCGCCAGGGATGTCCGGCTCCCTGGTGCGCACAGATGCTGTGGTGCGGATATAGCTGGGCCCAGGGGCGGGGTCGGCCTCCCGTGAGCGGTGTCCACACGGGCCCGGTGGGGCCCTGTTTTCTCGATGTCTTCGAGGGTGGCGGCTGCGAGGGGAGTTTCGCGTGCGGGGCCCCGACGGGCGGGTGCTTTGCTCCTCGCCTTCGTGCACCACTGGCCCCAAAGCGAACGTGTCTCTGCCATGTATGCAGGGAGGGTGGGTACTCGGGCACTCGCGTACGGGGAGTGAGGGCGAGGCCAGTGGGATCTCATGCCGATGCCGACGGTGACGGTTGCAGGACCGCGAACGGATACCTGATGCGCGCAGGCTACGCCCTGAGCGGGTACGACGGCTGCATCGCCGAAGCCCGCCATCACGCTGCCGCCTTCCTCGAGAAGGCCCGGACCGATCATCACCTGCCCGTGCCCGCTCGCGCGAGGGACCTCACGCAGCTGGTGGTCAGCGAGCTGGTCACCAATGCCCGCAAGTACGCTCCCGGTCCTGTCCTGCTGGAACTGTGCATCAATGCCCGCGCCGTGGACGTTGTCGTGTGGGACAGCGACCCCACCGTGCCCGCTGCCCGGGCCACCGATCCGGACCGGATCGGCCAGCACGGCCTGGAGATCGTCAAGGCCGTGACCGAAGCCCTGTTCACCGAGCAGGAGCCGGTCGGCAAGCACATCACGGCCCGCATCGCCCTGTCCGACGGCCCCGGTGGGAACGCCACCAGTCGCCACACCCAGTAGCCGGCAACGCGCTCCCACTGGTCCGTCGCCTTGCGTATGACGGTCTGCCCCAGCAGCCGCTTCTCAGCCTTCCTCGACCTGGGTGGACTCCATCTGGTGCCCTTATCACGGCTCGAGGTCGATTACCTCCCCTTCGGACACGCAGAAAATCTGTCTTGGCTGGAGTAGACATTGGGTGGCGGTGTGGTTATGGTTTCTCTCGTAGCTCAGAGAGACAGCAAGGCCTGGCAGAGATGAACTGCCGGCAGCAGTACCCGCAGTTGCAGTACGCAGGACGGTGCGGTGGTGGAGTTCCGAAGCCAGGGCTGTGCAGGACGGTGACGGGACTGACGGCCGGACCGGGTGGCCCGCAGTGATCAGGGGCCGCCGTGAGCAGTACCGAAGTTGCAGTTCAGTAGGTGCAGTACCCGCAAGTGCAGTTCGCAGTACCCCGCAGTGAAGTGAGTGAGCAGTACCTCGGTGAAGGCGCTGGCTGCGGACGCGCGCACCGGGAGGTTCGGCAGTGGGGTTCCAAGCCAGAGCAGACGCAGGACGGGCGACGGGGCTGGCTGCCGAAAGAGTGGCGCTGTGACAGGCCACGGAGCAGGTCGCATCACCAGCAGTACGCAGTAGAGCAGTACCAGCATTGAGGGAATGAACGGAGGGATTGGGCGCCATCAGGATCGCCCGGGCGGCTTGTTGAGTCCGGGTACCGCAGGACATCGATAGTGAGGTGGTCTCCGGTCAAGCAACCGCGATCCCAGCGTCCCCGACAGCAGTTCGGCCGGGTGGGCGTAGATGGAAGGCCGGCGCAGTAACAGGGCCGGCAGATGGTGTAGCAGTTCCTTCGGGCCCTGGCGCCGTACGGCGCCAGGGCCCTCCACGTGTGCCACAGAGAGGTCAGATGACAGCAGACGACTTGTACGGCCGTCTCGATGACGACGACTATCCCGCCTACACCATGGGCCGGGCCGCCGACCTGCTCGGCACCACCCAGAGCTTCCTCCGTGCCATCGGCGAGCACCGCCTCATCACCCCGCTGCGCTCCGCCGGCGGCCACCGCCGCTACTCCCGCTACCAACTGCGCCTCGCCGCCCGCGCCCGCGAACTCGTCGACCAGGGCACGCCCATAGAGGCCGCCTGCCGCATCGTGATTCTCGAAGACCAGCTCGAGGAAGCCCAGCGCATCAACGCTGAATACCGCCGCGCCGCCGACTCTACGAACCCGAGGGCCGCTGTCTGAGAGAGCTGGGACCTCCAGTGCCTCCGCGTCGGCCGCAGTGTTAAACATGGCCGCTCGGGCGGCGGATCTGTGCCGGTGCCGACGC
Source organism: Streptomyces sp. NPDC002784 (assembly GCF_053592135.1). NCBI lineage: Bacteria > Bacillati > Actinomycetota > Actinomycetes > Kitasatosporales > Streptomycetaceae > Streptomyces > Streptomyces sp. NPDC002784. The sequence goes on from NZ_JBSFVD010000049.1 coordinate 12,149, forward strand.
GGCCGCCGCGCTCGGGCGACGCTCCTTGAGTTTTTCGACGTGACGGTCGCGGCGGGGTGTCCGCAGCAGCCTCCGTGGCCGTGCCGTTCAACTTCCTGCCGTACCACCGCCTGTGCCGCGCGCACTTCCCCGGGATCTTCGTCCTGGGGAAGTGCGCCTGGCGCGTCAGGCGTTCGTGGTCCACCACCAGAGCTGCCCGCTTCAGCCGCAGCGCCTGCCCGGCGCGGAACACCGACTGCCGCTGCTGTATCTGCTCGCCGTCCCGGTGAGCCGCCGCCGGGACTTGGCCTGACGCGACCCCACCAGAAGGGCTTTACGGCGCCGTAGCGGGGGTTGAGGGGCCAAGGGGACTGAGGGAACTGGATCGGGGCGAGGGGCGAATGAGAGGTGAAAGCCCAAGCCTTCGAAGCATTCCCCAGATGAGAGGAGCCCCGATGACCGTCGAACCAGGCGTCCGCACGGGGGCGGAGAGCGATGCCTTGGTCATTGCGCGGTCCCGGGATGAGCCCGAGGCATTCGCCGTGCTCTTCGACCGGCACGCGGATGCGGTACACCGTTACCTGGCCCGTCGGCTCGGCAGCGAGCCGGCCGACGACCTCATGGCAGAGACCTTCACCACTGCGTTCCAGCAGCGGCACCGGTACGACCCCGCGCGCACCACGGGCCACGACGCCCGGCCCTGGCTGTTCGGCATAGCCACCAACCTGGTCGGCCGGCACCGGCGGGCCGAGGCCCGCCGGTTCAAGGCCCTGGCCCGCGTCCCGGCTCCCGCCGACCACGAGGAGCCGCTGGCCGACCGGGCCGCGGCCCGGGTAGGGGCACAGGCCGTACGCCGTGAACTGGCGGCGGCACTGGCCGCACTGCCCGCACGGCACCGGGACGTACTGCTGCTGGTGGCGTGGGGCGGTCTCGGCTACGAGGAGGTGGCCCAGGCCCTCGGTGTGCCCATCGGCACGGTCAGATCACGGCTGCACCGGGCTCGCAGCAAGCTGCGCGAAGCGTTGGGCGGATCCGATCCCACCATCTTGCGAGAGGCATCCGGCCATGAGTGACGAACTTGAACTCCTGCGGGACTGGAACGCGGACGCGGCCCCGCTCACCGAAGAGGCCCGGGACCAGGCCCGCCACCGACTGCTCAACACGATGACGCGCACGCAGCAGCACCCGGACACCGCACCCGGCCGCCGCCACGTGCTGCGCCTCGCGGCAGCCGCGGTGGCCACGGTGGCGGTCACGGGCACGGCAGTACTGATCGCCCCGGACGGCGCCGACGAGGGCGACCGCACCGACCGCGCGGGCACGAACGCCCCGCGGATGCGCAACGCCGGCGCTGTGACGGTGCTCAACGGGGCAGCGGCACTGGCGAGCAGGCACGAGAAGCCTCTGGCACCGCGCAACGACCAGTTCATCTACTCGAAGCGCGTCATCCAGGAGACGGAGCAGCAGACCGGCGCGGTCAAGACGTATACGGACGTGAACTGGGACTCGGTGGACGGCTCCCAGCGATCCTTGACCATGGAGCTCGGCCGGGTGATCTGGGAGGAGCCCATGGGGAAGAACGAGGGCGTGTGGCCGCCCCGGGAATGGAGCGCGCTGAAGAAGCTGCCCACCGACCGCGAGCAGCTCATCCGGGGCATCATCGCCGTCGGCACGTCCGACAAGCCGATCGACGAATTCACCGCCTGGGACTGGTACGACGCCTACTTCATGCTCGGCGAGCTGTTGAAGTGGCCGGTGCTGCCCGAGGGCCTGCGTCCGGCCGCATACGCGGCGCTGGCCCTGGTGCCAGGGGTCAAGGCGACCCCTGGGATGAAGGACTCCGCCGGGCGCAGCGGGGTGGGGATCTCCTACCCTGAGGGGCCGTACGAGAAGGGCAAGTACCTCATCTTCGACGCGGAGTCCTATGAGTTCCTGGGCTTCCGCGCCGAACGGACCTCGCGTTCGGGGAAGAAGACGTACATCCAGCTGTCGCACGTGGTGGACTGGGCGATCGTCGACCGCTTGAGGCAGCGCCCCTAGCTCTGCCTCTGACCAGCAGAGACAGTGAACTGCAAGTGGAGTGCTAACTAGCCATCCGCCGCTCCGTGGCCGCCAGGTACTCCCGCAGTGTCTGGCGGGACTGGACGAGCGTGTCGATCTGCTCGTCCAGTCCGGCGATGCGTGCCCGCAGCAGGTCCAGGGTCTCCGGGCAGGGCTTCAGATCGGGGGCCGCGCCGGTGACGCACGGTTGGAGGTACCCGATCTCCTGGGTCGACAGCCCGGCGTCGAGCAGTTTCCTGATCTGGGCCACGGTCAGCACGGCGTCCTCGCCGTACTCGCGGTAGCCGTTGTCGGCGCGGTCGGGCACCAGCAGGCCCTGCGCCTCGTAGTAGCGCAGTTGGTGCGAGTTCACTCCGGTCCGCCGGCTCAGCTCCCCGATCAGCATGGGCGTTCCCCCTTGACCTTCATACCGGTGTGAAGGTTGACGATTGTGCCACCGATCAGCGAAGGAGCACATGATGCGCACTGGCACACCCGTCACGGTTCTGGGCCTCGGGCTGATGGGCGGCGCCCTCGCCGGGGCGTTCTTGCGCGCGGGACACTCGACGACCGTGTGGAACCGCACGAGGGCCAAGGCCGACGACCTCGTGGCTCGGGGCGCGGTGCTCGCCGAGTCCCCGGCGGCCGCGATCGCGTCCGCCCCGCTCGTGGTGGTCTGCGTGTCGGACTACGACGCCGTGGCGGACGTTCTCGACGGACCGCTCGACGGTCGGGTCGTGGTGAACCTGACCTCGGGCACGCCCTCGCGCGCCAGAGCGCTCGCCCAGGAGGTGGCGCGCCGCGGCGGCGGCTATCTCGACGGCGGGATCATGGCCGTCCCGGAGGCCGTCGGCACGGCCGACGCCGTGCTCGCCTACAGCGGGCCACGGCCGCTGTACGACGCCCACGAGTCAACCCTGGGCAGTCTGGGCACGGGCCTCCACCTCGGCGATGACCCCGGACTGTCGGCCACGCACGAGATGGCCACGCTCGTCCTCATGTGGGGCATGCTCGACGGATTCCTCAACGCCGCCGCGATACTCGGCACGACCGGTGTGTCCGCCACGGCGTATCTCCCCATCGCGCAGACGGCGATCGACACGGTGGCCGGCTGGCTGCCGGGGTACGCGCGGCAGGCCGACAGCGGCGTCTACCCGGCCGACGACGGCACCATCGACACCCACCTGACGGCGATGGCGCAGGTGGTCCAGGAGAGCGAGTCGCTCGGCGTCAACGCCGAACTGCCGAGGCTCGTCAAGGCGCTTGCCGAGCGAGCGGCGGCCGCAGGTCACGGCGCCAGCGGATATGTGGCGCTGGTGGAGCAGTTCCGCAAGCCGTGAGTCGTGCGGTGGTGGCCGGGTCCCGCACCTGGCAGCCGTAGAGGCTTGAGGCCGTGCAGCTCGTACGGACCAGAGCGGTGACTGTGCGTCCGGGCTGCACCCTCATCTCAGGCTGCTCCTGGCCCTACCGCGCGCGGGCTTTCACGAGTCACCCGCCACCCCTTCCGGAGTGACGTGAGTCACACCTCGAAAGCCTAGTGCACACTAAGTGTTGGGATTCATCATCGAGCGCACGGCTGAAACGTTTCTGTCGTGTTGCGGCCACCTGGCCTTTCCCTCGACGGCGCTGCCCTCACCACCCCCACCTGCGCCCGGCTGATCCCTGAAAGGAGCGGACTCGTGACATCGACGTCAGCGAGCCCCTCGCTCGATGCAGCACCCGCCCCGCACGGCCAGAAGTGGACCCCGCGACTGGTGGGCGTCCTGATCGCCCTCATCTGGCCCACGCAGTTGCTGGTGACGGTGGGCATCCTCGGCTCCAACGCCACCGCCGACGTGGCACAGAGCTTCCACACGACGCAGGTGGCCTGGTTCTCCCTCATCGTGACGCTGGTCTCCGCCCTGCTGAGCCCGTTCGTCATCAAGCTGGGCGACCTGTACGGCAAGAAGCGGATCATGCTCGGCATGATCGCCCTCGGCGTCGTGGGAGACGTCATCGCCGCAACCGCGGGCAGCTTCGAGATGGTGCTGGTCGGCCGCGGCCTGGCCGCCTGCTACGGCCCCTTCCCGGCACTCGCCTTTCCCGCGGTGCGCGACATCTTCCCCGGCCGGCTGGTCAAGTCCGCCAGCGGCATCCTGGGCAGCAGCCTCGGCCTGGTCGCCCTGGGCTCGCCTTTCCTGGCCGGCTGGCTGATCGACGACTGGGGCTACAAGGGCGCCATGTGGTTCCTGGCCGGGGCCACCACCGTCTCCTTCGTCCTCGTGGCGACGCTCGTGCCCGAGACCCCCAAGCACGCCTTCGAGTCCGGCTTCGACTGGCTCGGTGGCATCGTCCTCGGCAGCGGCCTGGCCATCCTCGTCTACGCCGTCGGACAGGGTCAGTCCTGGGGCTGGGGGAGCGCCAAGACCCTGGCCTGGCTCGCGGCCGGAGCTGCCGCCCTGGCCGGCTTCCTCCTCGTGGAACGGGCGAGCAGCCACCCCATCCTCGACCTGGGGGTCCTGCGCCGCCGCTCGGTCGCGACGACCGTCGTCTCCGGCGCCCTCGCCCAGGCGGCCGCCTACACCGCCCCCGTCGTCGCCATCCTGCTGGCGCTCTATCCGCACATCCCCGGCGTCTCGGCCGGCTTCGGCTGGACCGCCCAGCACAGCGCCACGGTCGGCGTCACCTGGAATCTTCTGCTGTTCGTCACCGGCCTTGTCGCCAGCCGCTTCCTGCGTGGGGTGGACACCCGCCTGATCTGGTGGGCGGGTGTCGCGATCATGGGCCTCGGCTACCTGCTGGCGGGCCTCTACCACGACGGCGCGGTCCAGCTGACGTGGACGATGTGCGTGGCCAGCCTGGGCAGCGGCCTGGTCGTCGCAGCCGCGCCGGTACTGGTCGTCGGTGCGGTCTCCCCGGACGAGCAGGGCCTGGGCAGCGGCATGCTCACCATGCTCACCCACGTCTTCGGCGCGATGTTCGGCGCCGCGATGTTCGCCGCCCTCGCCTCCGACAGCACAGTCCTTGAGGGCACCGCCTTCTACGGCGACAGCGGCTACACCTCGGCCTTCTGGGTCGGCGCCCTGTTCAGTGCGCTGGCCCTCGCCATCGGCCTGCTGATCCCCCCGCTGCGCGAACCCGAGGAGGAGGCCGAAGAGGAGGCCGAAGAGGCACCCTCCGCGGTCTGACGTACCCCCGTCCTGGTCCGGCC
>NZ_JBSFVD010000050.1:0-16996 GCF_053592135.1 Streptomyces sp. NPDC002784
GGCCGAGACCGAAGCACGACGCGCAGACCTGGCCACCACCCGGAAGATCATCGCCGAACGCATCCCACCCGGGACCGAGCCCGATCCGCCCGAGAAGGCGCGGCAGACCCTCTACGACCAGGCCATCGTCCCCTTCCGTGACATTTTTCAGCGTCTCAAGCACATCGATCCTGGAGCCCCCAGACCACCAGCGTCGGCATGGGAAGCTCGGGCAGCATCCGCAGGACGAGGTTCTTCTGCCCCAGCGGGCCGGCGGCGCTGCGCTGTGAGCGCAGGGTGGTCGCCAGCGCCCCGGGCGTGCCGGCCGCGGCCGTCTGGCTGGTCCACCACGCCGCGGGGATGCGCCAGGGCCGGCAGGACCCCATGAGCGCGACCGACGCCACCGTCAGGCTCGGGGCGAGAGGTACCAGCGGGGTCAGCCACGCCATCAGGTCACCCAAGGGGGTGGCGGCCTGTACCAGGTGAGCTGACCCCGGTTTCGTGGAGTCCCTGAAGCCAGGTTTGTGATCCTGGTCCGAAGGAGAACCACGAGCAGTGCCAGCACCACGTAGATACCCGGGCGAGCTGCGCGAGCGGGCCGTCCGCGAGGTCCGCACTACCGGCCGGCCGATCGCGCATGTCGCCAAGGACCTGGGCATCCACAAGGAAGCCCTGCGCGGCTGGGTCCGCCAGGTTGAGGCGGACGCCGGCGAACGCGACGACCGACTGACCATCGCCGAGCACGAGGAGCTGAAGCAACTCCGCAAAGAAGTAGCGGAGTTGAGGCGGGCGAATGAGACCCTCAAAGCCGCGAGCGCATTTTTTGCGGCCGAACTCGACCGTCCCTGGACGAGGCCGACCAGGTGATCGACCACCTCACGGACAAGGGTCTCGGGGTCGGGTTCGCCTGCCGGGTGCTGGGGCTGTCGGAGTCGGCGTACTACGCACGCAAGAAGCGGCCGAAGTCGGCCGGCCGACTGCGCGACGAGTAGCTGATGCCGCTGATCGAACAGATCCATGCTGAGTCCGGCGGCACCTATGGTGTTCGCCGGATCACCCGCGCGCTCAGGCGCAAGGGCATTCTCGTGGCACGCTGCACCGTCGAGCGGCTGATGCGTGAGCTGGGCCTGGAGGGCGTGATCCGCGGGAAACGTCGCCGCACCACGGTGCCGGAGCCGTCGGCACCCAGGCCGTCGGACCTGGTCGACCGCGACTTCACGGCCTCGCGGCCGGATCAGCTGTGGGTAGCGGACATGACGTATGTCCGCACCTGGTCCGGCTGGGCGTACGTGGCGTTCGTCCTGGACGTGTACTCGCGGATGATCGTCGGCTGACAGGTCGCGAACCACATGCGCACCGAACTCCCTTTGGGCGCACTGGAGATGGCACTGTGGAGACGGAGGATCAAGAAGGGCTCCGGCCTCATTCACCACAGCGACCGCGGGGCGCAATACGTATCAATTCGGTATACCGAGAGGCTGTCCGAGATCGGGGCTTCAGCCTCGGTCGGCTCGGTCGCGGACAGCTACGACTGTCATTCTCTACGTACCGGATCCCGCAAGGATCGGGTAGTCCCGGCCGCGAGGGTCTGACTCTTGCTTACGACCGACCCCGAGGGTGTCCTGGCGTTGATCTGTCGACCGTCCGGCCGGGCACGCAGCAAGCGCTGCCGCCGGACGGACGTGACCTCATAGGAGGAGGAGTCGACCGTTCACCTGCGGTGACGCCCCGCAGGCGTGAAAATCGGTACAGGGGCTGTCCGCCGACGCCGCTTGATGTTTGGGCTGTGAGCCCGCATAGGAGTCTGGTGAGGGAGCCGCCCGAGGGGGCCGCACACTGTCGCCTTGAGCACGCCGATCAGCTTCTCCGTTACCCCCTTTGGCTTCCCGGGCAGCCCCTGCCCGCACCAGTACGACAGGGGGTACGTCATGGAGGAGTTGAGAGAAGACCACGACGACGGAACGGTCGCCCGGGTCGCGTCGATCGACATCGGCAAGGCGTCCGGGATGATCTGCCTGCGCGTTCCGCACGACACCATCGAGGGCCGGCGCCTCCAGAAGGTCTGGACTGTCGCCTCGACCACGAACACAATCCTCGAGCTCGGCGACACACTGGTCTGCCAGGGTGTCGAGCGGGTGGTCATGGAAGCGACGGGCTCGTGCTGGCGTCCGTTCTTCTACCTGCTGGAGGCCCGCGGCCTGGACTGCTGGCTGGTGAACGCGCGTGACGTGAAGAACGTCCCCGGCCGCCCGAAGACGGACAAGCTGGATGCGGTCTGGCTGGCCAAGCTCGCCGAACGCGGCATGGTCCGTGCCTCGTTCGTCCCGCCGAAGCCGGTGAGGCAGTTGCGGGACTTCACCCGCACCCGCACCGTGTTCGTCCAGGAGCGCATCCGGCACAAGCACCGCGTCGACAAGGCCCTGCAGGACGCGCAGATCAAACTGTCCGGCGTCGTCTCCGATCTGTTCGGCATGTCAGGCCGGGCCATGCTCGACGCGATGGTCGCCGGAGAACGCAACCCGCGCACCCTGGCCGACCTCGCCAAGGGCAACCTGGTCAAGAAGAAGCCGGCTCTCATCGAGGCTCTCACCGGCCAGTTCGAGGACCATCACGCCCGGCTGTTAGATGTGCTGCTGGGCACCGTCGACTATCTCACCGCGCAGATCCGCGAACTCGACCGGCTGATCGCCCGCACCCTGGATGAGATCACCACCCCGGACGACGGCCCCTGCGGCGATACGTCCGGTGACACCGTAACCGCTCGCGTCCTGGCCGAGAAGCTGGACGCCGTCCCCGGCATCGGACCGGCCACCGCACAGATCATCCTCGCCGAGATCGGTGCGGACATGAGTCGCTTCCCCACCCCCGAACACCTCGTCTCGTGGGCCAAGTTGTGTCCGCGGACGATCCAGTCCGGGGCGAAGAACACGTCGGGTCCGGCCGGGCAGGGCAACCCCTGGCTCAAGGGAGCTCTCGGCGAGGCCGCCAACGCCGCCGCCCGCACCGACACCTTCCTCGGCGCCCGCTACCGGCGCATCGTCAAACGCCGCGGCCATGCCAAGGCCCTGGTCGCCGTCGCCCGCTCGATACTCGTCATCGCCTGGCACCTGATCAACGACCCGGGCGCCTCCTACCAGGAACTCGGCGCCGACTGGCACCGGCGTCATCTCGACCCCGCCCGCAGGACACGTGATCTCGTCCGCCAACTCCAGGCCCTTGGCCATCAGGTCGCCCTCACCCCGACATCAGCCTGACCGACCCGTCCCACCGACATCCGGTCCGCAAGCGGCCCGGATGCTGCCGCCTGCCCTCCCGAACAACGATTTTCCGATCAGCGTCAACGCGATGGCCGAGGCGCTGAACGGCGCCATCAAGGCCGAGCTGATCGAGATGCAAGGACCGTGGCGGGACGTTGACCAGGTCGAGCGGGCGATCTTCCAATGGGTCACCTGGTACAACGAGGAGCGTCGCCACTCCGCGCTCGACTACGTACCGCCCGCCGAGTATGAACGCGAGTGGTGGCGACAACAGGAAGCCACCCCGCAGTTTGCCTGAAGCAAGATCACCGGACTCTACGAAACCCGGGACAGCTCACTCCACACCGCCTCCCGCGGATGATCACGGTGTCATAGCGGTGGCGCCGGCGCAGCGCGAAGTCGTCGACGCCGATCGTGCGGGGCGTCCCCCCGGTGGGTAACGGGATGCGCAACAAGGTGCACAGGGCCGTGTGACGCGAGAGGCCCGCGGCGAGTATCGCCAGCAGCCGTGCCCGGGCCCGGCCCGCTAACTCCTTGACGACGGCCTTGACCTGCCTGGTCAGACGCGAGGTGCGGCGTTGATGTCGCTCCAGCACTCCGGGTATCTGCTCGCGGAAGGTCTGTTGGCAGCCGCGCGTGGGACATACCAGGCGCCGCACCCGCGCACGGACCACCACCCGACGGTCGTCCACCGGCACGTCGGCGACTGTCCGCCAGTGGTAGCCGTGCACCCGCTCCGTCGACGCCCCGCACACCGGACAGATCGCGGCCTCCTGTGGGGTTCGCGCCCGCACCACGATCCGCTCACCTTCGTCGGCCACATCCCCGATGACCAGCGGGAACAGGCCCGAAAACACCATCTGCACAAGCTCGTTGACGTCCTCCACATGAAGGTCAACGATCCTCACAACTCTCCGGCACCACCGAATGTGAGACAGGGCCGTTGACTAGACACTCTCTCTTCGGGACAGAGTCGAACGTCTTACAGTCCCTTGACTGGTTCGTACGTGTCCTCGGTCCGACCGGGATGTAGTCGGACATGGCCGTCCTGCATGACGAAGTCGACTTGGCCCATGAGGTCGATGTCGCGCAGTGGATCACCGGGCACGGCGACGAGGTCAGCGGTTCGTCCCGGCGCGATCCGGCCGAGGTCGGGTCGCTGCAAGAGCTCTGCTGCGTCTGCTGTGGCCGCACGCAGTGCGTGACGGGGAGTGAGGCCGTGGTCGACGAGGGTGGTGAACTCCCGCCAGTTCTCGGCATGGGGGAACATGCCGGCGTCCGTGCCGAAGGCGATACGCACCCCGCTGTCGGCGACGAGCGGGAAATGCCCGCGCAGTGTTGCGGCCTGCTCGGCGTAGGCGTCCCGCAGTGCCGGAGAGCGCTGCTGCCAGAAGGCATCGTCTTCCAGACGGTCCAGGTAGTACCGCTGTGCATAATGCGTGGGGACCAGGAAGATGTCGTGCTCTGCGATCAGGGCAAGGGTGTCCGGCCCGGTGAGACAGGCGTGCTCGATACTGCGCACGCCCGCCCGGACAGCTCGGCGTACGGCCTCGTCGGTGAAGGCGTGACAGGCCACGGGGAGCCCGCGGTCGGCTGCTGCCGCGGCGAGCAGCTCCATCTCGCGCTGTGTGTAGCTGACGTCGGTGACGGCGTCGCTGGGGGACGAGAAGCCGCCACCGGCGGCGAATTTGATCCAGTCCGCACCATCGCGATGTTGGGAACGGACGGTGCGCAGGATCTTCTCCTCGCCGTCCGCGAGGGTGCCGACCACCTGGTTGTAGCGCTCGGTGAGCGTGGGTTGCTTGTCTCCGTGGCCGCCGTGGGCACTGATGATGTTGGGCGCGACCAGCATGCGCGGCCCTGCCAGGTGGCCATCGGCCACCGCCCGTTTCAGGGACACGTTCAGGGGCTGGTCGGCGCTGCCGAGGTCTCGGATCGTGGTGAAACCGTTCAGGAGCAGGGCCTTGAGGACGGGGACGGCGCTGGCGACCTGGTAGCCGACGGGCTCGGTGTCCAGGGAGTCGTCAAGGACGTGCACGTGGCAGTCGATGAGCCCGGGGAGCAGGGTGTGGCCGGGCAACTCGATCACCAGACCGTCGGCACCGCTCGGCCTCAGCCGGCGGCCGACTTCAAAGATGCGGCCGTTACGGACGAGGACTTCGACGCCTTCGAGCGGTTGTTCGGCCGTACCGTCCCACAGACGCTCGGGACGCAGGATGGTGTCCGTGGCGGAAGGTGCTGGCATGGGAGTCCTCTCGGCGGGCGTGAACGGGGTGGCGGTTAGAAGAGGAATACGAGGGAGGTGACGATCTTGACGTAGTCCCCGTTGTCCGGGCCTACGGCTTCCACCGCGGCGGCGTGGACGGCGACGGACCTGCCGGAGATGAGGTAATGGTCTCTGTCCGGGCTATACATGGCATCCGTGTCGAAGTCGGCGTCACCCCACTCCAGGGCCATCGCGGCCAATGCCATCCGGACGGCTTTCTGCCGCGCCTGAGCGGCGTTCTTGCCAATGGCGTCCGCTTCATGCACTTCGGCTACGCAGCCCAGGCTTCCGTCCTCGGGGACTACCGCGCCCACGGCGGAGCCGATCTTCGTACCTGGTGTACTGGTCTCCGCGAGTGCCTGGATCGCGAAGACGATCTGGCCGTCGCGCAGCAGGCGGCCGCCCTGTGCGCGGTCGATGAGGGCGCAGTGCGGTGGTACGCGGCTGGATACCAGCACCCGGTTCGTCCTGCCGAGACCGGCGTCCATGTACATGAGGTCGTGAGCCTGCAGTTCGTACGGGTGCTGGCCGACACCGGTGGTGAAGTACATGTGAGTGGGGACGAGTGAGGGGCCGGACAGGGTGATGTCACTGCTCATGGGTCGGGTCTCCTAGGTGAATGGAAAGGATCGCTGCCTCAGGCTGTCGGCGCCGCCAAGTAATCGACCACGGCCTCCAGTCGGCCGGCGTTCTGCTCGGCGACGCGTCGCTGACGCGTCGCACCGTTTCCCGAGCGCCGGATACGGTCGAACCAGTGGCTGACCGCACTGGCGTCACCGAAGCGCTCCAGGTGCGGCTCCACTCGCGCCCAGAGATCGTCGACCAGTTCGAAGGCGGGGAGCGTGGGACAACCATCTCTGTGCGTGCCGGCGAGGGTGTCGTCCACGCCGTATCGAGCCGCACGCCAACAGGCGGCCCGGAGGAGCATGTCGGGAACGTCCGGGGTGGGTGCTCCGTCCCGCACCCTGGTGAGCGCGTCGGCGACGAGCCCGCGTACGGCCAGGGCGTAGGCGACCGTGTCGGCGGCTTGGGGCAGCACGTCCGCGATACGGACCTCGACGGTGGGCACATGCCGAGACGGCCGCACCTGCCAGTAGAGCATCGCCGGGTCGAGAACCGCCCCGCTGCTGACGAGCTGGTCGACCAGGGTCTCGTACTGGGCTGCCGATTGAAGCAGCGGTGGTGGGCCGGCACAGGGCCAGCGGTCCCAGACCATCGAGCGCCAGCTGGCGTATCCGGTGTCGACGCCGTTACAGAACGGTGAGTTGGCCGTGAGCGCGAGCAGGAGCGGCATCCAGGGGCGCAGGTGCCCGACCGTGCGGATGGCCTCGCCGGGGTCCGGCACGCCTACATGCACATGGCATGCATTGACGCACTGATCTGTTACCAGCTGTTTGAATCTTCGTGCGATCCGGTGATAGCGGGGCTGGTCGAGAATCGGCAACGGCCCGGGATTGCCAAGTACGGGGCTGCCACTGGCCACGAGCAGACAGCCCTGTTCACGGGCAGCGGAGGCGGCAGCGCACCGCAGCCGCGTCGTCTCACGATGCAGTTCCTCTGCGGTGCTGCACACGGCGCCCACGTTCTCCACTTGCGCCTGCGCCATTTCGGCAGCCACGTGGTCGGCCCCCACCCGGCTCCTCGTCGCGACAAGGACGCCTGACGCCTTGCGCACCGCCATGCGGGTGCGACCATCGGCCAGGACGAACTCCTCCTCGACACCGAGTGTGGGCGCTGCCTGCGCCGATGGGCTTCCGGTTCCTCCGGAGGCGCTACGGACGTCAACGGTCGGGGCCACCAGGTCAGGATCTTCGGGCATAACTCGCTCTTCCGATCATGCCGACGGGATCTGGGGGCGTCCCGTCGGCTGCAACCACGGGTATCCCAGTCACCGGTGGCTATGGGTGGCGCAGGAAGCACTCGATTCCTCCCGTATTGCGCCCGGCGCATCCTGGGGCCTGTGTGATGTTGTGATCAATCAGTCGTCTTCAGTAAGTCGTTGATCCAGATCATGGAGGCGCGGAGGTGGAGCCCGGCGAGGTAGCTCTCGGGTGTCTTACCGTATCGAGTTGCGATACCCGCCAAACTTTCAGATTGTTGATCAGGCGCTCGACGGTATTCCGTTCCCCTACCGGTAGTTCGTTAAATCCGGCCGGTGGTGGGGATTGACGACGGGTCGGGTTGGTCGTAGGCCGGTTATAGGGGCCAACTGCCGTGCTGGGGGCTGAAGATGACTGCTCGCCGTCCGTGTCCGCCCGCGCCGGGACCGCTGGAGGACTACGCGGCTCGGTTCGACGGCCTCTTCTTCAGCCTGGCCCAGCGGCGGGGGTTTCGTGAGTATCTGACCGGGCTGCTGGCGCCGCGGGAGCGGAACAAGACGATCACCTGTCGGCGTACTCTCCCTTCGGGCTGAGACCGCACCGGCGGGTACGGCCTCAGGAATTCGGTTGCGGATTCCGGTGTGGTCCGACGTGGGGTTTCCTACTGGTTCAGACGAAGTGGACCCGCATGGAATCCATGCCGGAAATCGGTACATAGCAGTAGCGCGTCTCGTTCACGGAGACGAGCGGTAGGCCTTCGCGTTCGGCCAGTAGCGCCGCGTGGCAGGAGCTCAGTACCTCGGATCCCATGATGTGCTGGGCGATGCAGTGCTCGTACAGCTTTCCTGCCGTCAGTGCGAACTCGGCGGAAGGCTGAATTGTCTCGACGCCGCAGCTGGCGTGGAAGTCCCGTAGCGTCTCGAACGCACGGGTTCCCTCGTCGGTAACGCATTCGGTGTCCCAGCACTTCCTCATGGCGCAGCAGTCGGAGAAGGCCACCATAGGTGTGAGGAGGCGCAGCGTGCCGTTCAGCGCCAGCCTGTTCAGCGTGGCGGCTTCTACGGTGTGGCAGTTGACGATGTGGTACAGGCCGCCCGAGTCGACAACTGCGGCGCCTTGAGGGAATGCCGACGGGTTTCTCATTGATCTTGCTCCAGTGTCGTCAGATGTCCCGGGATCGATAGCTTTGTGCAACGTTTCGATTATCCTGGACTGGTCGGGGGAAAGGTGCGTTCACTGAAGAGGGTCGGCCTTCCCGCCCTTCCAGTTGCTGTGCCCGGGCGGCAGGCTGGCTTCTTGTGACGGTCAGGCCATGGCGCGGAGTGCCCGGGATACGACGCGGGCGAGTGAGTGCGCGCCGTTTGGGGAGTGGTTGAGGAAGAGGAATGGTTCTGCCAGTTCGAGTTCGGTCACGCAGGGCCTTCCGGTGGCGTCGGGGATCAGGTCGATGCGCGCGTAGACCAGGTCCGCGGCATGTCCTGGGACGGCGGCGAGTGCGCTCTCAGCCACTTTGAGCTGGTCATCCGACGGTTGGTGGGTCTGGATGGGGCCTACGTCGTCTCCGCCGGGGACCATCAGGTCGGGCACCTGGGTTTCCGGGCCGAGGTAGGAGCCACTTCTGCGGATGGCATGGCTGAAGGTGCCGCCGATGTACATGAGGGAGGTCTCACCCTCGTCCTCGACGGACTCCATGTAGGGCTGGATAAGGACGTGGTCTCCGCGGCGTGCGAGGGATGCTGCGTACGCGCGGGCGCGGGCGCGGTCCCCGGTACGAAGGCAGTGGCGTCCGCCGGCGCCGATGGAAGGCTTGACCACCACGTCTTGGGGTCCGTCCGGGATGGCGCTGCCGGCCTCGATGTCGGTCAGGCCGGGGTCGGCGGTTAGCCAGTTCGTCGGGACTACCGGCACGCCCTGCTCCTGGAGTGTCCGCAGGTATTGCTTGTCGGTGTTCCATTCCAGAACGGCGAGCGGGTTCATGAGGAGGCATTCTCGGTCGGCGGTGCGCATCCGTTGCAGGAAGTCTTCCCTGTAGGCGGGGTAGTCCCACGCGCTGCGCAGGAGTGCGACGCGGTGGTCCGCCCAGTCGACGTCGTCGTCCGACCAGCGGACGGCTTTCGCGGTGAGTCCTTCACCCTGGAGTGCCTGCAAGACGGCCAGGCGGTCAGGATCGTCCCCGTCGTAGGTGATGTAGGCGACGTCGAAGGTGTGACGGGTGTTCATGAGTGCCTTTCCTTGGCTCCGCGGAGGTCACTTTTTGGATCAGCAACCTGCTGGGGAGGGTGCCGTGATGCGGGTGTAGCGATTGCGGCGGCTGGTCATGCCCGGTGGGTCGGCGCGGCGTCGTTGTGCGGGAGTGGTTTTCGCTCTCCTGTACAGGCTGGGGCTGTGGTCCCGGGGTGACCGCGCTGTCCGCAGCGCACTTGTGCTGTCTGCGGCTCCGGACGGGGCGGGTGTCAAGGGAGGGCGCGATTCGTCGGGCCGGGATTCAGATCGGGGTGGGGCCGGGGGAGGCAGAGGGCGAAGGTCGCTGGTCCTCATGGGCGTCAAGCAGCGGCAGGGAGCGGGGCGCGGCACTGACCGAGGGCAGTGCTGCGAGTTCGGCCAGTGTCTGCCGCAGTGTCGTTTCTTCGGTATTCGCGGTCAGGATCAACAGTGCCTGGATGCCAGGGGTCATGCGTATGGAGGTCACACCGATGTTCGCTCGGGCCAGCACCGCGCTCACTTCGGCCTCTGCCGTGGGGTCTTGGACCGGTATCCGCAGGTGGTAGCGGCTTCGCAGTCCTGGGTCGGCGGGGGTGCCGGTCGGCCGGGGCGGTGTTCGCTGCGCGATGGGGCCGCTCGGGCGGCGGCCTTGTAGCCGTCGGCGGGCGGCGGTCACCAGGTCGCCGAGGACGGGGCCGGAGGTGGGGACGCCGCCCGCGCCTGCTCCTGTGAACAGCAGGGGTCCGGAGGCGCGGGCTTCTACCAATACGGCGTTGTCGGCTCCTGTGACGCCTGCCAGAGGGTGTCGGCGGGCCACCATGGTCGGCCGAACCCGGGCCCGTACCTGTGTACTGCCCTGTGCTTTGCCGGCCCGCTCCAGCATGGCCACCAGTTTCACGACGCGACCGCAAGCCCGGGCGTCTGCGATGTCCTGCGCTGTCACGCCGGTGATCCCCTCCCGGTGGACCTGTGCGGGGTCGGGCCAGGAGTGGAAGGCGAGTGAGGCGAGGATGATCGCCTTGGCCGCCGCGTCCGTTCCCTCGACGTCAGCCGAGGGGTCGGCCTCGGCGTAACCGCGGTCGATCGCCTCGCTCAGGGCTGCGCCGTAGCCGCCGCCGGTGCGGGTCATCTGGTCGAGAATGTAGTTGGTGGTGCCGTTGAGGATGCCGGTGATCCGGTCGATGCGGTCCCCGCACAGGCAGTCGCGCAGCGGGCCGAGGACGGGGACGGCTGCCGCCACGGCCGCTTCGTAGAGCAGGTCCACACCGTGGCGTGCGGCCGTCGTGTGGAGCTGTGGGCCGTGTGCTGCCAGCAGCGCCTTGTTGGCGCTCACGACGGACGCCCCGCGCTCCATGGCTGTGACGGTCAGGGAGCGGGCGGGTTCCAGGCCGCCGAGCAGTTCGATGACGATGTCGACGTCGCCGCGTTCGACCAAGGCCCGGGCGTCGTCGGTCCACAGGCCCGGATCGACGTCCAGTCCCCTGTCCTGCTTCGGGTGGCGCACCGCGATGCCCACCAGTTCCATGGGCGCGCCGACGCGTTCGGCCAGCTCCGCGCGGGCGGCGTGCATCCGGCGTACCACTTCGGTGCCCACCGAGCCGCAGCCCAGGACAGCCACCTTGAGGGCCGGGGGCTTGGCGCCGGCCGTCGGGGCGTTCACCGGCTCGCCCCCGCTTCGACGATCGCGTCGGTGTCGGCGTCCAGGCCGAAGTCGCGGTGGAGCGCTCGCAGCGCCTCGTCGAGGCGGTCTGCGGGGCACAGGAGTGCGACGCGCAGTTCGGAGGCTGCGATCGGCCCGAAGTCGATGCCGGCTTCGGTGAGTGTGCGGCACAGGCGGGCGACCACACCGGTCCGGCCGCCGCCGCTGATCCCCGCTCCCACGAGTGCGATCTGGCTCACGGTGAGATCACAGCCGACGTGGGTGTCGCCGCTGTTCACCCACTGCTGCCTCAGCAGCCCCGTGGCCCGTGGCCCGTCGGATGCCGGCACGGTGAACTCCAGAGTGCGGCCTGCCGGCGCACCGGAGCTCTGCACCATGTCGATCGGGATTCCGGCCTCGGCGAGGACTTCGAACAAGCTGGTCGTCGCCCTGGCGTCCGCCGGAAGCCCACAGACAGTGATCTGCGCCACCGACCTGAGGTGGGCCACTCCCGTGACACAAGAGCCTTCCATGGGACCGTCCTCCAGCGCATTCGATACAAGCGTTCCCGGACGGTCCGTGAACGAGGAGCGGACATAAACGTCGACGCCGTGGCGGTGGGCGTACTCCACACAGCGCGGCATCAGGACTTTCGCCCCGGCAGCGGCCATCTCCAGCATCTCTACGGTGCTCAGGGCTTCCAGGCGGCGGGCGCGGGGGACCACGCGCGGATCGGCGGTGAACACCCCTTCGACGTCTGTGTATATCTCGCACATGTCGGCGCGCATCGCGGCGGCCAGGGCCACTGCGGTGACGTCCGATCCGCCGCGTCCCAACGTCGTGAGGTCTCCGCTCTCCGGGCAGACTCCCTGGAAGCCGCTGACGAAGGGAACAGCACCCTCATCGAGGACCTCGCGCACCCGGGCCGGATCGACGGCCGTGATGCGCGCCGAGCCGTGGCGCCCGTCGGTGTGGATTCCGGCCTGTGCCCCCGACAGCGACCTGGCGGTACCGCCCAGGTTGTGGACCGCCATGGCCACCAGCGCGTTGGAGATCCTTTCACCAGAGGTGAGCAGCATGTCCATCTCCCGGGCGGGGCAGTCGCTGCTGACCTTCCGCGCCAGGCCGATCAGTTCGTCGCTGGTGTCGCCCATGGCCGAGCAGACAACGACGACGTCATGGCCGGCGCGGCGGGTGGTGAGGACGTGTTCGGCGACCGCTCTGATGCGGTCCGCGCCCTGGAGCGAGGACCCTCCGTATTTCTGGACGACCAACATGGCTCTGATTTCCTCCGAAAACATCGTGGTGCTCAACCGCGAGCCGGGTGTGCGGTTCCTTATAGGTGGCGCGGTCAGGCGCGTTGTCCAAGCGCCGGCCGGAGAGGAGGCCGCCGCACCAAGCCGCCGCGGGGCAGCGGCTCGTCGTCGCGGTGGTTGGTCCGCGTAGCGGTGGAGTCGGTGAGCGGTGGTTTCGATGGCGGATTCCCCGACGACGTCCCCTTCACCGCGGTCTCATCCATCGACTTCCCGCGCACCAGATACTCACGCAGGGCGCACGAGTTGTAACTGTGTGCAAGGGAGCACGCCCGCGTGGGACTCTCATCTGTCCGAGGGAAATGCGCTACGGCGCACCGCCACGCGATTCCGAGCGCCCCTTCGCCCAGGCCCCGGAGGTGGCACGTCACGATCGTTCGACCCGGCCAGACTGCAGCATCACGGGGCTGGCGCTCACTTCAGGACCTGCCCGTGAGGGACGTTCCCAGCAAGGGGCCGGCGGAAGTGGGGACGTGCCGCCGTGACCTCCTCCCATGAAGCGGCAGGCGGGTGCGCGATTCATGGGGTGCTGGTCAGAGCGAGGCCGGCAGGCGCCACGGTGACCTTCACTCATCCGCCGAGGGCGATCCGGCACCGCGCCGTCCTGCCGTGCGTGTCCCCGTCCCAGTGCGATCGGGCTTGCCGCTTCGTTCTTCCCGGCCGGCACCTCTGTAGGTGCTTGCCGCGCCGGTTACGCCGTACAGAGGCGCGCAAGGCATGCCGCCGCCCGCCGGCGTGTTCTCTCCAGTTGGGGCAGAAGACGCCCAGGTCACGCCGGGATTCCGTCCGCGCCAGCCCTGGCCATGACAGTCTCCCGTTCGGGTGGGGCGTCGAGCGCGTGACCGAGGTGCTCCCCAGAGCTGAAAGCGGCGCCCGGTGGGTATGTATCAGTGCCGGAGCCGGTTATAGGGCTCCCCAGCTCTCACTGTGCCGCCGTCAGACATGGGCGGTCCCCGACCCTGCCCGCCGCCGGTTGTTCCGCCGGTTGTTCTCTCCCCTCTGCGAGGTGTGCTGTGCCGGTCCTGGCTGTCGCCGATGAGGAACTGGACGCTCTCGGATACCTGACTGAGTGCTTCGAGGCCCACGACCTGGGTGAGGTGCGCATGTGCCACCGTGCGCGGTCCAGGCCGTGGCCGGTCCTGGAACTCCTGCAGGGGGTTGATTTGGTGGTCTCTCTGGGGTCGCTGTCCTCAGTGCGGGAGGAGTCGACCCAAGAGGCCCGGACGCAGGAACATCGCGTCTACGAGACCGCGATCGAGCGCGGGATTCCGGTCCTCGCCATCTGTTACGGGGCGCAGGTCCTGAGCCAGGTGCTGGGAGCGCCTTCCCGTGAGGCGCCGAGCCCGGAGATCGGCTGGGTGGAGGTTGACAGCACGGACTGCGCAACGCTGCCGACGGGGCCGTGGCTGGACTGGCACGAGGACCTGCTGGCTGTCCCCGTAGGCGCCACCCTGCTGGCCCGCACCTCGATGGCCCCGCAGGTGTACGCGCACGGCCGTTGTCTGGCGGTGCAGTTCCATCCGGAGGTGACCCCGGAGGAACTGGAGCGCCGGGTGGCGATGAACCGTGACGCGCTGGAGCAGCAGGGGGTCGACACCGAAGCCTTGACGGCTCAGGCGCACTGGCAGGGCGAACGTTCACGGGCCATGACACGGCGGCTTTTCGACGGTTTCTGGTCCGGCGTCGCGGCCAGCCGATGACGCGCCCGTCCAGGACCGGCTCCTGGACCGGCCTTGTTTCAGAAGAACTCGAAGTACTCCCTCATCTCCCAGTCCTCCGCCGCGGCCTTGTCACCGGCGGTTCCCGCACCATCTGCGCCGGCCGCCCGGATCGCCTCCTGCCTCCGGGCGATCTCGCAACGGCGCATTTTCACGTAGGAGGAGACGAACCGGTCCCCGAACTCGCTGCGGTAGAAGTCCGACTTCTCCAGCGCGGACACGGCCTCGGCCAGGGTGCCGGGCAGGAGCCGGTCCCCACCCGCGTAGGGGTCGGATGTCTCCGCCGGCGGCGGCTGGAGGCTGCGGGCCATGCCGTCCCGGCCGGCGGCGAGGTCGGCGGCCATGTAGAGGTAGGGGTTCGCGCAGGGCTCACCCAGCCGGTTCTCTATGTGCGTGCCGGTGTCTCTCGGGCCGCCGACGACGCGGATGGCGGAGCCCCGATTGTCCACCGACCAGCCGATGCGCCACGGCGCGAAGGAATAGGGACGATAGCGCCCGTAGCCGTTGGCCGTCGGGGTGGCGAACGCGGTCAGCGCGGCTGCGTGCCGGAGCTGTCCGGCGATGTAGTGCAGGCCCTTTTGCGAGGGCACGC
The DNA here is from genome assembly GCF_053592135.1 of Streptomyces sp. NPDC002784. NCBI lineage: Bacteria > Bacillati > Actinomycetota > Actinomycetes > Kitasatosporales > Streptomycetaceae > Streptomyces > Streptomyces sp. NPDC002784. The sequence goes on from NZ_JBSFVD010000050.1 coordinate 14,787, forward strand.
GGTGCTCGTCTGCGAAGACGTTGTCGCCCTCGCGGGTCATGAGCGAGGAGTGCAGGTGCCACCCGGAGGGAAAGGAGTGCGGCAGGTGCGGGGTGCTCATGAACGAGGCAAGAAACCCGTGCCGGGCGCAGACCTGCTTGACCGTGGAGCGGAAAACGACCATCGCGTCTGCGGCGGTGAGGCCCTCCATGGGGCTGAAAGTGAACTCGAACTGCCCCGGGCCCCACTCGTCCTCCATGGTCCGAGGCGGCAGTCCCACCTCCCACAGGGCATCCCGCAAAGGACCCAGTACGGCGTGCGCAAAGTCGAGGCGCGTCTCGGAGAGGAACTGGTAGCCGTGGGCTGTCGCGGACACCTGGGGCAGGGGCGGCGGGTGGCCGAGATCATCCAGGGCAATACGCTGGGCATCGCGCCGTACGACCACGAACTCCACCTCGAGACCCGCGACATAGCGCAGGCCGTCCCGGGCGAGGACGTCCAACTGCCGGCGGAACAGACCCCGGCCGCACAGCGGATTGGGCAGGCCGGAGGGAAAATAGGTGTCACACAGTATCCACCCGGTACGGTCGGCCCAGGGAAGGACGCGGAAGGTGGCGGGGTCGGGCACGGCGACGACGTCGGGGAAACCGGTCATCCCCGGCAGGACCAGATCGGCATCCTGTCCAAATCCGCCGGTGAAGACGGTGTTGCCGGTGTCCATCTGGTAGATGGCGCTGGAGAAATTCAGCCCCCGCGCGAGGGCAGCTTCAGCCGCCGGTGCGGACAGGAACTTGGCCCGGGGGATGCCGTGCTGGTCAACGACGACCATTCGGACCGTACGCAGACCCAGCTCGCGTATTCGAGTGATTGCGTGATCAACGGCTTCGCGTCGTTCGGAGCTGTCAAGACCATGGTCCTGGACGAAACCGCGGCGCCCGATCCCCAAGTCTTCCGCTCGCGCACTGGACCCGGAACTGGAACTGGAGCAGGCCATCCGGAACTCCCCACTCCCCCGATCGGCAGCTTTACCAGCGTTTGTTCCCCTTTTAGTCACAGTTCATACCCACCGCCATCCGGTCCGGCGCTCCTGCCTCCGCGCAGAGACAGAGCTGCGCAGTCGGTCGACTGCCGGAAGCCGGCAGCCACAGGGAACGTCGGCCGTGGTCAGGGTTCGCACTAGCCGGAAGGGGGGCCTTGACCCCGAATCCTGAACACGGGTTATGCGGCTGGTGCCAGCGTAGTTGGTGTGTGGTGGAGGGTGTTCTCGAAGGCGATCGGTGATCGTTGTCCGAGGCGGGAGTGTCGGCGTCGGGTGTTGTAGCGGTGGAGCCATCTGAAGGCGTCGAGGCGGGCCTCGCGCTCGGTTGGCCAGCTCTTTCGTCCTTGCAGGGTTTCGCGTTTGAAGGTCGCGTTGAAGGACTCGGCGAGTGCGTTGTCAGCGCTGGACCCGACCGCGCTCATGCTTCGCCGGACCCCTGCTGACCTGCAGGCTTCAGCGAAGGCCCTGCTCGTGTACTGGGCTCCGTGGTCGGTGTGCATGATCGATCCGGCGAGGCTGCCGCGGGTGCGGATCGCCGCGGCCAGGGCGTCGGTCACCAGGTCCGCGCGCATGTGGTCGGCGATCGCCCATCCGGCCAGACGGCGCGATGCGAGGTCGATGACGGTCGCCAGGTAGCAGAACTTCCCGCCGTCGATGGGCAGGTAGGTGATGTCGCCGACGTACTTCGCGTTCGGCTTGTCCGCGGTGAAGTCGCGGCCGATCAGGTCCGGGGCCTTGGCCGCGGCCGGGTCGGGGACGGTGGTGCGGTGTCGGCGGCGCAACCGGACCCCTTCGATCCCGGAGGCCCGCATGATCCTCGCGACCCGCTTGTGGTTGACCGCCTCACCGCTGGTCTCGCGGAGCTCGGCGGTGATCCTCGGGGCTCCATAGGTGCCGTCCGATTCCTGGTGCACGGCCCGTATCCGGGCGGCCAGGCGGGCGTCGGCCGCCTGCCGGGCGGCCCGGTCCGCAGCTGTCCGGCGCCAGTAGTAGAAGCTCGAGCGGGCGACGCCGAGGATGCTGCACAGCCGCTTCACGCCGTAGCGGCGGTGGTGGTCGGCGACGAACTGGAAGCGGTTCACCAGCGCGTCTCCCCAGCGAAATACTTCGCCGCTCGGCGCAGAATCTCGCGTTCCTCCTCCAGTTCGCGGACCTTCTCCCGCAAGGCTGCGTTCTCCGCCTCCAGCGGGGC
>NZ_JBSFVD010000051.1:0-16692 GCF_053592135.1 Streptomyces sp. NPDC002784
GGCGAGCGAGTGTCGATAGCCGTCTACAACGGTCCCGATGCCACGGTGGTGGCCGGTGATCCGGAAGCCCTCGACGAGATCTCGGCGAGGGCGGAAGCCGCTGGCGTACGGGCGCGGCGGGTCCCGGTCGATTACGCCTCGCACTCCGCCCATGTGGAGGACATCAAGGCTGAGCTGCTGGCAGCCCTTGCCCCGGTGACACCGCAGACCTCCCGCATTCCGGTGATCTCCACCGTCACCGGCGGGGTGTTGGACACGACGACCATGGACGCCTCCTACTGGTACGAGGGCCTGCGTCAGCCGGTGCGCTTCACCGAGGCCGTCCAAGTAGCCCTCGAACAAGGCAGCACCACCCTCATCGAGGTCAGCGCCCATCCTGTACTCACCATGGGCGTGCAGGCCATCGCCGAGGCCGCGGAACAGCCGGTCACCGTCGTCGGCACCCTGCGCCGGGACGAGGACGAGAACGCCCGCTTCCTCGCGAGCGCCGCCGAACTGTGGGTCCACGGCAGCGACATCGACTGGTCCGCCGTCTACGCCGGGCGCCCCGTCAGCCGCGTCGACCTGCCCCCGTACGCCTTCCAGCACCGCCGCTACTGGCTGGAGCCCAGCGACGACACCGCGGCCGACACCAGCCGTGGCGGCACCCTGGACTCCGCGTTCTGGGAGGCCGTCGAGAGTCAGGACATGGACGCTCTCTCCGGTGCGCTCGCTCTCAACGGTCAGCGGGACGCCTGGCGGGAGGTGCTGCCGGAGCTGGCCTCCTGGCGGCGCCGGCACCGGGAGCTGTCCACCGTGGAGGGCTGGCGCTACAAGGTCGCCTGGAAGCAGCAGGCCGAGCCCGCCGTACCGGCCGCGCTGTCCGGCCGCTGGCTGCACCTGGCCCCCGAGGGCGCCGGGGACGACTGGTGCACCGGTCTCACCGGCTTGCTCACCGAGCGTGGCGCCGACGTCGTGACCGTGCCCGTGCCGGTCGGTGACGCCGACCGCGGCCTGCTGGCGCGGCTGTTGACCGAGGCGGTCGGTTCGGAGGGGGTGACCGGGGTGCTGTCCACCCTGGCGCTGGCCGACGTACGGCCCGCCGAGGGGCAGCCCGTGGTGGCCGAGGGCGTGGCCGCCACGCTTGCGCTGATCCAGGCGGTCACCGACACCGGGCTGTCCGCCCGGGTCTGGTGCGTCACCCGCGGGTCCGTCGCCACCGGCTACGGAGACGAGATCACCCACCCCGTCCAGGCCGAGGTCTGGGGCATGGGCCGGGTCGCCGCGCTGGAACTGCCGCAGCAGTGGGGCGGCCTCCTCGACCTGCCCGCCGACCTCGACGACGAGCGGGTCCGCCGCCGGATCGCGGCCGTGCTCGCCCAGCGCGACACCGTCGAGCACGACCAGGTCGCCGTCCGGCCCGGCGGTCTGTTCGCCCGCCGGATGGTGCCCGCGCCGCTGCCCGCCGACGGGCCGGTACGGGACTGGAAGCCGCGCGGCACGACCCTCGTCACCGGGGGCACCGGACTGCTGGGCGGCATCCTCGCCCGCTGGCTGGCCCGCAACGGCGCCGAACACCTCGTCCTCACCAGCAGGCGGGGCCCCGACGCGCCAGGAGCCGCCGAACTGCGGGCGCGGCTGGAGGAGTTGGGCGCCAGGGTCACCATCGCGGCCTGCGATGTGACGGACCGTTCCGAACTCGCCTCGCTCATCGGCGGGCTGGACGCGGCCGGCGACGAGATCCGTGCCGTCTTCCACACCGCCGTCCGCTACGAGCTCGGCGCCCTCGCCGACACCACCCTCGCCCAGTACGCCCACGTCATCGACGCCAAGATCACCGGCGCCCGGATGCTCGCCGAACTGCTCGGTGAGCGGGAGCTGGACGCGTTCGTCGTGTACTCGTCCGTCGCCGCGCTCTGGGGCAGCGGTGACCACGGCGCCTACTCCGCCGCCAACGCCCACCTCGACGCCTGGGCGCAGGGGCAGCGGGCCCGCGGGGTGCCGGTCACCGCCGTCGCCTGGGGCATCTGGGACGCCGTCAACGAGTGGGACAGCCAGGACGCCGCCGAACGGCCCGTCCTCAACCGGCGCGCCCAGCGCCAGGGCCTGCCGCTCATCGACCCCGAACTCGCCCTCACCGCCTTCCAGCAGGTTCTCGACCACGACGAGGTCAACATCGCCGTCGCCGACGTCGAATGGGAACGCTTCACCCAGCTCTTCACCTACGCCCGCACCACCCACTTCCTGGACGACCTCCCCCAGGCCCGGCCGCACCTCCCCACCCCCGGACGGGCCGCCCCCGCCCCCGACGCGGACACCTCCGAACTCCGCGCCCGCCTGCGCGCCCTGCCCGCCGGTGAACAGGAACGTGAGCTGCTGGAGTTGGTACGGAGCCAGGCGGCGGCCGTCCTCGGCCACAGCGGCCCGGCGACCATCGAACCGACCCGCGTCTTCCGCGATCTCGGCTTCGACTCCCTGACCGCCGTCGAGCTGCGCAACCGGCTCGGCGCCGCCACCGGCCTCGCCCTCCCCACCACCCTGGTCTTCGAATATCCCACCGCCGACGCCGTGGTCTCCCTGCTCCGCGACGAGATGGCACTCGACGGCGACACCCCGGGCAGCGGCGACGTGCTCACCGAACTCGGCCGGCTCGAAGAGGCGTTGGCCGCGACCACCCCCGACACCGACACCCGGCTCAAGCTCACCCGGCAGCTCCAGGCCCTGCTGCTGCGGCTGAACGACGACGCCACAGGCACCACCACCGGTACCGGCACCACCGACGAAGGGGACCTCGAAGCGGCGACCGCCGACGACATGTTCGCACTGATCGACCGCGAATTCGGTAACTCCTGACACCCGCTCCGGCCCGACCACCCAGCAACTGTGGAGATGTCGACGATGGCGCAGAACGAAGCGAAGCTCCTCGAATACCTCAAGCGGGTGACCACTGACCTCCGCCAGACCCAGAACCGCCTCGCCGCCGTGGAGGAGAAGGACCGCGAGCCGATCGCCATCGTCGGCATGGCCTGCCGCTACCCGGGCGGCATCACCTCGCCCGAGCAGCTGTGGCAGCTCGTCACCGAAGGCGGTGACGCCATCGGCGGCCTCCCCGCCAACCGTGACTGGGACCTGGACGACCTCTACGACCCCGACCCCGACCGGCACGGCAAGAGCTACGTCCGCGAGGGCGGCTTCCTCTACGACGCCGACCGCTTCGACGCCGCACTGTTCGGGATCTCGCCGCGCGAGGCGGTGGCCATGGACCCCCAGCAGCGGATCCTGCTGGAGGTGGTGTGGGAGGCCTTCGAGCGGACCGGGATCCCCGTCACCTCCCTGCGCTCCACCGCCACCGGGGTCTTCGTCGGCTGCAACCCGCTCGACTACCGCTCCGGCATCCACCAGGTCCCCGAGGGCATCGAGGGCCACCTCGTCACCGGCAGCGCCAGCAGCATCGTCTCCGGCCGGATCGCCTACACCTTCGGCCTCGAAGGCCCCGCCGTCACCCTGGACACCGCCTGCTCCTCCTCGCTGACCGCCCTCCACCTCGCCGCGCAGTCGCTGCGCGGCGAGGAGTGCGGCCTCGCGGTCGCCGCGGGCGTCGCCATCATGTCCACCTCCGACGAGTTCAGCGGCTGGAGCCGCCAGCGCGGACTCGCCGCCGACGGCCGCTGCAAGGCATTCGCCGCCGACGCCAACGGCATGGGCCTGTCCGAGGGCGCCGGTGTCCTCGTCCTGGAACGGCTCTCCGACGCCCGCCGCAACGGCCACCGGGTGCTGGGGGTCGTCCGCGGCTCCGCCCTCAACCAGGACGGCGCCTCCAACGGCCTGACCGCCCCCAGCGGCCAGGCCCAGCAGCGCGTCATCCGGCAGGCGCTGCTGAACTGCCGCCTCAATCCGGCGGACGTGGACGCCGTCGAGGCACACGGCACCGGCACCCCGCTGGGCGACCCGATCGAGGCCCGGGCCCTGCTCGCCACCTACGGCCAGGGCCGGGACCCCGACCGGCCGCTGCTGCTGGGGTCCATCAAGTCGAACATCGGCCATGCGCAGGCCGCGGCCGGCATGGCGGGCGTGATCAAGATGGTGATGGCGATGCGGGCGGGCGTACTGCCCAAGACCCTGCACGTCGACGAGCCCACCCCGCACGTCGACTGGTCCGCCGGAAGCGTCTCCCTCCTCACCGAGCCGACGCCCTGGCCCGAGACGGGCCGTCCGCGGCGCTCCGCCGTCTCCGCGTTCGGGATCAGCGGGACGAACGTGCACGTGGTGCTGGAGGAGGGGCCGGAAGAGCCCGTCGAGCCGTCATCCGCCCCGGCTGAGGTCGGCGGGCTGCTGCCGTGGGTGTTGTCGGCCGGTTCGGCGCAGGCGTTGGTGGCGCAGGCCGGGCGGTTGTCCGGGGTGGTCGGGGCGCTGGATCCGGTGGATGTGGGGTGGTCGTTGGCGACCGGCCGGGCCGGGCTGGCGCATCGGGCGGTGGTGTGGGGGAGGGACCGGGCGGAGCTGACGGCGGGGCTGGCCGTCGTGGAGTCCTCCGGCGGGACGGTGGACGGGCGCCTCGCCCTGCTGTTCACGGGGCAGGGCTCGCAGCGGGCGCGGATGGGCGCTGAACTGGCCGCCGAGTTCCCGGTGTTCGCGCGGGCGTTGGACGAGGTGTGCGCCGGGTTCGAAGGGCTGCTGCCGGGGTCGCTGGTGGAGGCGCTGTCGGACGAGACGGGCGGGCTGCTGGACCGGACGGTGTTCACGCAGGCCGGCCTGTTCGCGGTCGAGGTCGCCCTGTACCGGCTGGCGGAGTCCTGGGGCGTGTGCCCCGACTTCCTGATGGGGCATTCGGTCGGTGAGCTGGTCGCCGCGCATGTGGCGGGGGTGTTCTCGCTGGAGGACGCCTGCCGGCTCGTCGCGGCACGCGGGGGACTGATGGACGCGCTGCCCGGGGGCGGGGCCATGCTCGCGGTGCGCTCGGGCACGTCCCAGGTGCGCGACGTCCTCGCCACCCTCGGCAACGCGGTCGACGTGGCGGCGGTGAACGGGCCGGCCTCGGTGGTGGTGTCGGGCTCCGTGTCGGACGTCGAGGCGGTGCGCGAGCGTTTCGACCTGGCGGGCATCAAGACCCGGCGGCTGACCGTCTCGCACGCCTTCCACTCCTCGCTGATGGAGCCGATGCTGGGCGAGTTCGAGCGCGTCGCCGCCGAGGTCGCGTACGCCGAGCCGCGCATACCCGTCGTCTCGAACGTGTCGGGCCGGGTGGCGGGCGAGGAGATCCGCACCCCCGAGTACTGGGTCCGGCACGTCCGCGAGTCGGTGCGGTTCGCGGACGGCATGGCGTGGCTGGCCGGGGCCGGGGTGAGCAAGTTCCTGGAGCTGGGCCCGGACGCCACGCTCACCGCGATGGGCGCCGAGAACGCGGAGGGCCTGTTCCTCCCGGCCACACGCCGCGGCCACGGCGAGGTGGAGACGTTCACGCAGGCCGTGTCCCGGCTGTGGACCAGCGGCGTCGACGTCGACTGGGCCGCCCACTTCACCGGGCGCGATCCGCACCCCGTCGACCTGCCCACGTACCCCTTCCAGCGTGAGCGCTACTGGCTCCAGGTCCACGGCGGCTCCGGCGACCCCGCCGGACTCGGCCTCGCCGCGGCCGGGCACCCCTTGCTGGGCGCGGCCGTGCGCCTCGCCGCGGACGGCGGTGCCGTGCTGACCGGCCGCCTCTCCACCCGGACCCACCCCTGGCTCGCCGACCACGAGGTGGCGGGGACTGTGCTGCTGCCGGGGACGGCCTTCGTGGAGCTGGCGGTGCGTGCCGGTGACGAGGTCGGTTGCGGGAGTGTGCGCGAGCTGACGCTTCAGGCCCCCCTCGTTCTGCCTGAACAGGGTGGAGTTCAGATCCAGGTCGTCGTCGGCGCCCCCGACCAGGACGGGCAGCGCTCCCTCGCCGTCCACTCCCGCCCCGAGGGCGCGGGCCCGGACGCTCCCTGGACCGCGCACGCCGAAGGCATCCTGACCGACGCCCAGGACACCACCCCCGCCGACCTCACGGCCTGGCCGCCGGACGGCGCCGAGCCGGTCGACGTCACCGGCTTCTACGCCGCCGCCGAGACCGCCGGTTACGGCTACGGCCCCGCCTTCCAGGGCATGACCGCCGCCTGGCGCAGAGGGGAGGAGGTCTACGCCGAGATCACGCTGCCCGAAGCCGCCCGCGCGGACGCCGACGCCTACGGCCTGCACCCCGCCCTCCTCGACGCGGCCCTGCACCCGCTCGGCGTCCTCGCCGACGCCGAGACCCACACCATCCGCCTCCCCTTCGCCTGGCGCGACGTCACCCTGCACGCCGCCGGAGCCGGACAGCTCCGGGTGGCCCTCACCCCCGGCGGCCCCGACGGCACCTCCCCGGCCGTCACCGTCGCCGACCCGACCGGCCGCCCGGTGCTCACCGCCGCATCCCTCACCCTGCGCCCGCTGCGCCCCGACCAGCTCCCGGCCGCCCCCGTCCACGGCGACCGGCTCTTCCGCCTCGACTGGCAGCCCCTCGACACGACCCTGCCCGAGACACCGCACGACGAGGCATGGGCGACCCTCGGCCCCGACCCGCTGGCCCTCGCCGCCGGCCTGCAGTACGCCGGTACGACCGTCTCCGCGTACCCGGACCTGGCCGCGCTGACCGCCGTACTCGACGCGGGCGTCCCCGCGCCCCCCGTGGTGCTGCTCGCCTGCGCCGCCCCCGCCGACCCGTCCGCGCGTGACGCCGGCACCGCGCACGACGCCGTCCGTACCACCCTCGCCACCCTGCGCGGATGGCTCGCCGACGCACGGCTCGCCGAGACCCGCCTGGTCCTCGTCACCGCCGGCGCCGTAGCCACCCGTACCGGCGAGGACGTCACCGACCTCGCCCACGCCCCGCTGTGGGGCCTCGTCCGCACCGCCCAGAGCGAGCACCCCGACCGGTTCCTCCTGGTGGACGCCGAAGACGCCACCGGGCCGGAACCCGAGCTGCTGGCCGACGCCGTACGAGCCGCCCTGGCCGCGGGAGAGCCGCAGGCCGCCCTGCGCGGCGAGCGCGTCCTCGTCCCCCGCCTCGCCCGCTGGACCCCCACCGGCCCCGCAGACAGCACCTCCCCCTGGCGCACCGACGGCACCGTGCTCATCACCGGCGGCACCGGCACGCTCGGCACCCTCGTCGCCCGCCACCTCGCCGGGCACCACGGCGTCCGCAGGCTCCTGTTGACCAGCCGCTCCGGCGACACCTTCCCCGGGGCGGACGCCCTCGTGGCCGACCTGGCCCGGCTCGGCACCGACGCCGAGATCATCGCCTGCGACGTCGCCGACCCCGGAGAACTGGCCACCCTCCTCGACAAGATCCCCGCCGAGCACCCGCTGACCGCGGTCGTCCACGCCGCCGGAGTCGTCGACGACGCCGTCCTGACCGCCCTCACCCCCGACCAGGTGGAGGCCGTGCTGCGCCCCAAACTGGACGCGGCCCTCACCCTCCACCACCTCACCCGCGACCTCGACCTGTCCGCGTTCGTCCTGTTCTCCTCCACCGCGAGCGTCTTCGGCGGCCCAGGCCAGGCCAACTACGCCGCCGCAAACGCCTTCCTGGACGCGCTCGCCCACCACCGCCGCGCCCACGACCTGCCCGCCACCTCCGTCGCCTGGGGCCTGTGGGGCGAGACCAGCGGGATGACCGGCCGCCTCGACCGGGCGGACCTGGACCGCATCACCCGCTCCGGGCTCGCCCCGCTCTCCTCCCCGGCCGCCCTCGCCCTCCTCGACACGGCGAGCGCGAGCGACGACGCCCTGCTCGTCGCCGTCGAGATCGCCATGGCCACCCTGCGACGGAACGCCCAGGCCGGCATGGTGCCCCCCATCCTCGGCGGCATCCTCCCCACCCCGCCCCGGCGCGCCTCCGCCCGCGCCACCGACACCGGCGGCCCGAGCCTCGCCCGGCAACTCGCGGGCAAGGACGCCAAGGAACGCCTCGCCCTCTTCCAGGACCTAATCCGCGGGCAGGTGGCCGAAGTGCTGGCCCACGGCAGCTCCGTCGAGGTCACCGTCGACGCCGACCGCGACTTCAACGACCTCGGCTTCGACTCGCTCACCGCCGTCGAACTCCGCAACCGGCTCGGCGCCGTCACCGGACTGCGCCTGCCCACCAGCCTCGTCTTCGACTACCCCAGCCCCCGCGCGCTCGCCGCCCACCTGAACAGCCAACTGACCCCGGAGGACGAGGGCCACACCACCGCCCTCGGTGAACTGGAGCGGCTGGAGGCGGGCCTGGCCGCCGCCCCGCCCACCGCCCGGGGCCGCACCGCGCTCCTCAAGCGCCTCCAGTCGCTGGTCTGGCGACTGGAAGCCACCGACGAGGACGACAGCCCCGAAGCGTCCGACGGCACCCCCCTGGGCGCCGGGCCGCAAGCGACCGCCTCCCTCGACACCGCCACCGACGACGAGATGTTCGACCTGATCAACAAGGAACTCGGCCTCGGCTGATCACCGAACACCCCCGCTCCCCAGCGCCCGCCCCAACCCCTCCTGGAGACAAAGGCAGATGTCCGGCAACGAAGCCAAGCTCCGTGAGTACCTCAAGTTGGTCACCGCCGACCTCCAGGAGACCCGTCAGCGCCTGCAGCGGACCGAGGCCAAGAGCCGCGAACCGATCGCCATCGTCGGCATGGCCTGCCGCTTCCCCGGCGACGTCACCTCCGCCGACGGCCTGTGGCGGCTGGTCGCGGAGGGCGGCGACGGCATCACCCCCTTCCCCGTCAACCGGGGCTGGGCCGAGGACCTGTACGACCTTGACCCGGACACACCCGGCAAGAGCTACGTCGTCGAAGGCGGCTTCCTGCACGACGCCGACCGGTTCGACGCCGAGTTCTTCGGCATCTCACCGCGCGAAGCCCTCGCCATGGACCCCCAGCAGCGGCTCCTCCTGGAGACCGGCTGGGAGGCGTTCGAGCACGCGGGAGTGGCCCCCGGCTCCCTGCGCGGCAGCCGCACGGGCGTCTTCGTCGGCGCGTCGAGCTTCGGCTACCTCACCGACATGCTGAACGTCCCCGAACAGGTCAGCGGCTTCTCCCTGACCGGCAACGCCACCAGCGTCCTCACCGGGCGGCTCTCCTACACCCTGGGCCTGGAAGGCCCCGCGGTCACCGTCGACACGGCCTGCTCGTCGTCGCTGGTCGCCCTGCACCTCGCGGTCCAGGCCCTGCGGAACGGCGAGTGCGACCTCGCCCTGGCGGGCGGCGTCACCGTCATGCCGAGCCCCGGCGTCTTCGTCGAGTTCAGCCGCCAGCGCGGCCTGTCGGCCGACGGCCGCTGCAAGGCGTTCGCGGCGGCAGCGGACGGCACCGGCTGGTCCGAGGGCATCGGCGTGCTCGCCGGGGAACGCCTCTCGGACGCCCGCGCCAAGGGCCACCGCGTCCTCGCCGTGGTCCGCGGCTCAGCCGTCAACCAGGACGGCGCCTCCAACGGCCTCACCGCCCCCAACGGCCCCTCCCAGCAGCGCGTCATCCAACAGGCCCTGGAGAACGCCCGCCTCACCCCGCGCGACGTGGACGCGGTGGAGGCCCACGGCACGGGGACGACACTGGGCGACCCGATCGAGGCACATGCCCTGCTGGCCACGTACGGCCAGGAGCGCTCGGCGGAGCGGCCGTTGTGGCTGGGGTCGGTGAAGTCGAACATCGGTCATACGCAGGCCGCCGCGGGCGTCGCGGGCGTCATCAAGATGGTGATGGCGATGCGGGAGGGCGTACTGCCCCGCACCCTGCACGTGGACGAACCCACCCCGCACGTGGACTGGACGGCCGGCCACGTCTCCGTCCTCACGGAACCGCGAACCTGGGACGCCGGAGAGGAGGGCGGGCCGCGGCGGGCGGCGGTGTCCTCCTTCGGTATCTCCGGGACGAACGCGCACGTGATCCTGGAAGAGGCGCCCCCAGAGCCGACGCCGGAGCCGGTGATCGCCGCCGGTGCTGGGTGGCCTGTGGTGCCCTGGTTGGTGTCGGGGCGTACGCCGGGAGCATTGGCTGCGCAGGCGGGGCGGTTGGCGGGGGTGTCGGGTGAGCCGGTGGATGTGGGGTGGAGTCTGTGGGCTTCGCGGACGGCGCTGGAGCATCGGGCGGTGGTGTGGGGGCGGGAGCGCGGTGAGCTGACGGCTGGGCTGGAGGCGTTGGCGGCGGGTGCTGTCGCGGGTAACACGGTGTCGGGTACGGCTGTTGCGTCGGGTGCGCCGGTGTTCGTGTTTCCGGGGCAGGGGTCGCAGTGGTTGGGGATGGGGCGGGGGTTGCTGGAGTCCTCGCCTGTGTTCGCGGCGCGGATCGGGGAGTGCGAGGCGGCGCTCGGGCCGTTCGTCGACTGGTCGTTGAGCGAGGTGCTCACCGGCGACGATGACGTCTGGATGCATCGGGTCGACATGGTTCAACCGGTTCTGTGGGCGGTCATGGTGTCGCTGGCTGCGGTGTGGGAGTCGTTCGGTGTGACTCCGGCGGCCGTGATCGGTCACTCGCAGGGGGAGATCGCGGCTGCGGTGGTGGCTGGTGCGTTGAGTCTGGAGGACGCGGCCCGGGTGGTCGCTCTGCGGTCGGCTGCGATTCGGGATGAACTGGCCGGTCGTGGTGGGATGTTGTCGCTGGCGACGGGCCCGGAGCAGGCGTCGGAGTGGGTGTCGTCGTATGGCGAGCGGGTGTCGATAGCCGTCTACAACGGCCCCGATGCCACGGTCGTCGCGGGTGACCCCGAGGCCCTGGATGAGATCGCGTCGGTGGCGGAGACCGCTGGTGTACGGGCGCGGCGGGTGCCGGTCGATTACGCCTCGCACTCGGCCCATGTGGAGGACATCAAGGCTGAGTTGCTGGAAGCACTTGCCCCGGTGGCACCGCAGACCTCCCGCATCCCGCTCATTTCTACTGTCACCGGTGCCGTGTTGGACACCGAGACCATGGGTGCCGCGTACTGGTACGAGGGCCTGCGTCAGCCGGTGCGCTTCACCGAAGCGATTCAAGTCGCCCTGGGACAAGGTCACTTCCGGCACATCGAAGTCAGCGCGCACCCCGTCCTCAGCACCGCCGTGCAGGCCATCGCCGAGGCGGCGGAGAAGCCGGTCACCGTCGTCGGCACCCTGCGCCGGGACGAGGACGAGAGTGCCCGCGTCATCGCCGGCGCCGCCGAACTGTGGGTCCACGGCACCGACATCGACTGGTCCGCCGTCTACGCGGGCCGTGCCGTCACCCGGGTCGATCTGCCGACGTACGCCTTTCAGCGCGAGCGCTTCTGGCTGGAGACGGCCGGCTCCGCGGGTGACCCCGCCGAGCTGGGTCTCGGTGCCGCAGGGCACCCGCTGCTCGGGGCGGCCGTCAGTCTCGCGGCGGACGGGGGACTGGTGCTGACCGGCCGGCTCTCCACCCGAACCCATCCGTGGCTCGCCGATCACGCCGTCGCGGGCACTGTCCTCTTCCCCGGTACCGGGTTCGTGGAACTGGCGATCCGCGCCGGGGACGAGGTCGGCTGCGGGCACCTCACCGAACTCACCCTCCATGCCCCGCTCCTCCTCCCCGAGAGCGCGGGCGTGCAGGTCCAGGTTGTCGTCGCGGCCCCCGACGACACCGGCCGCCGGGGCCTGAGCGTCCACGCCCGGCCCGAGGCCGACGCCACCGTGGACACGCCGTGGACCTGCCACGCCGAGGGCGTGCTCGCGCCCGCGACCCCCGTCGAGCCCGAGGCCGAGCTGACCGTCTGGCCTCCGCGGGGCGCCGAAGCCGTCGACCTCTCCGCCTTCTACACCGAGGCGGAGGCGGCCGGGTACGGATACGGTCCCGCCTTCCGCGGTCTGCGCACGGCCTGGCGGCTCGGCGACGCGGTCTACGCCGAAGTGGAACTGCCGGACGAGCACCACGCGGACGCCGCCCGCTTCGGTGTCCACCCGGCCCTGCTGGACGCGGCGCTGCAGGCGATCGGGCTCGGCCGGTCCGGCGGGGACGACGGCCGGGACGAGGGTGTGGTGCGGCTGCCGTACGCCTGGTCCGAGGTGGCGCTGGCGGCCGTAGGAGCGGTGGCGGCCCGGGTGCGGCTGAGGCCGGTGGGTCCGGACGCCGTGACGATCGACGTCGCCGACGCGGCGGGCCGCCCGGTGGTCCGCGTGGGTTCCCTGGCGCTGCGGCCCGTGCGCCCCGAGCAGGTGACGGCGGCCGTATCGCCGACCAACGACGGCCTGTTCGCGCTGCGTTGGGCCCCCGTACCGGCGGTGGCGGTCGACACCTCGGCCGCCTGGGCGGTCGTCGGCGACGACACCCTCGGCCTGGCCGCCGCCGCGCAGGTCGCGGGCGTGGCCGTCGACTCGTACCAGGATCTCGCCAGGCTCCGGGCGGTCGTGGAGGCCGGGGTCCCGGCCCCGCGCACGGTCCTGTGCGTGCCGCAGGCCGCATCCGGCGCGGGGCTCGCCCGGGACGCGGAGGCGGTGACGGCCGCCCTGCTCGCCCTGCTCCAGGAGTGGCTGGCCGACGACGCGCCGGCGGAATCCCGGCTGGCCGTGGTCACCCGGGGCGCGGTGGCCACCCGGACCGACGAGGACGTCCCGGACCTGGCGGCTGCTGCCGTTTGGGGGCTGGTCCGTACCGCCCAGACCGAGGCGCCGGGCAGGTTCCTGCTGGTGGACCTCGACCCCGGCGAGCAGGCCGTCGACGAGGTCACCGACGCCGTCGCCGCCGCGCTGGCCGCGGACGAGTCGCAGGTCGCGGTCCGCTCCGGCGAGGTGCTGGCACCGCGGCTGGCCCGTGCCGACACGGGCGGCGCGCTGGTGCCTCCGGCCGGCGAGCGGGCCTGGCGGCTGGACACGGCCGCCTCCGGCACCCTGGAGGGCCTGCGACTGCTGCCCGCCCCGCAGGCGGCGGCCGAACTGGCCCCCGGGGAAATCCGGTTGGGGGTCCGCGCCACCGGCGTGAACTTCCGGGACGTGCTGATCGGCCTGGGCATGGTGCCCGGCCAGACGGTCATGGGCAGCGAGTGCGCGGGCGTCGTGCTGGAGGTGGGCGCGGAGGTCACCCGCTTCGCCCCCGGTGACCGCGTCGTCGGCATCATCGACGGCGGCTTCGGCCCGCTGGCCGTGGCCGACGCGCGCATGGTGGCGCCGGTGCCCGACGGCTGGTCGTACGAGCAGGCCGCCTCCGTGCCGGTGGCCTACCTCACCGCCTACTACGGGTTGATGGACCTCGGAGGCATCGGACCGGGGCGCACCGTCCTCGTCCACGCGGGCGCGGGCGGTGTCGGGATCGCCGCGATCCAGCTCGCCCGGCACTTCGGCGCCGACGTCCTCGCCACGGCCGGCCCCGGGAAGTGGGACGTGCTGCGCGGCCTGGGGCTGACGGACGACCGGATCGCCTCCTCCCGCGACCTCGACTTCCGGGAGAAGTTCCTGGCGACGACCGGGGGCGCCGGTGCGGACGTCGTCCTGAACTCCCTCGCCCGCGAGTTCGTCGACGCCTCCCTCGACCTGCTGCCGCGCGGCGGACGGTTCCTGGAGATGGGCAAGACCGACAAGCGGGACCCCGAACAGGTGGCGCGCGATCACGCGGGCGTCGTCTACCAGGCGTACGACCTGAAGGAAGCCGGAGCGGAGCGCTGCGGCGAGATGCTGGCCGAGGTGCTGGAGCTGTTCGGGCGGGGCGCGCTGCGGCACATGCCGATCACGACCTGGGACGTCCGGCGCGGGCCCGAGGCGTTCCGGCACATGAGCCAGGCCAAGCACACGGGAAAGGTGGTCCTCACCGCGCCGCCCGCCCTCGACCCGGACGGCACGGTCCTCATCACCGGCGGCACCGGCACCCTCGGCTCGCTCCTCGCCCGCCACCTGGTCAGCGACTACGGCGTCCGCAACCTCCTCCTCACCAGCCGCACCGGCCCGGAGGCCCCGGGAGCGGCCGAACTCATAGCTGAGCTAGGTGAGTTGGGTGCCAATGCGACCGTCGCCGCCTGCGACGCAGCCGACCGCGACCAGCTGGCCGCCCTCCTGGACGGCCTGAACCTGACGGGCGTCGTCCATGCGGCGGGCGTCCTCGCCGACGGCCTGGTCACGTCCCTCACCCCGGACCAACTCGCCGCCGTCTGGCGGCCCAAGGTCGACGCCGCCGTCAACCTCCACGAGCTGACCCGCGACACCGACCTCGCCCTGTTCGTGCTCTACTCCTCCGCCTCCGGCGTCTTCGGCGGGCCGGGACAGGCCAACTACGCCGCCGCGAACGTCTTCCTGGACGCGCTCGCCCAGCACCGCCGCGCCCAGGGACTGCCCGCCACCTCCCTCGCCTGGGGTCTGTGGGCGCAGGCCAGCGCCATGACCGGACACCTCGCCGACACCGACATCAACCGGGTCGCGAAGAACGGCTTCGTTCCCCTCACCGACCGGACCGGCATCGCCCTCTTCGACGCCGCCGCCGCCCGCGACGAGGCCCACTTCGTCGCCGCCCAGGTCGACACCGCCGCCCTGCGCGCCGCCGTCGCCGGAAAGCCGGTACCGCTGCTGCTCCGCGGCCTCGTGCGCGGCACCGCCCGCCGCACCGCCGAGACCGGGGACGCGGACCGCACCGGCACCCTCGCCGGACTCGCCGCACGGATCGCCGCGCTGGCGCCCGCGGAGCGCGAGCGTCACCTGCTCGACCTGGTCCGCTCCCATGTCGCCGCCGTGCTCGGCCACACCACCCCGGGCTCCGTCGACGCCGAACGCCCCTTCAAGGACCTCGGCTTCGACTCCCTCACCGCCGTCGAGCTGCGCAACCGCGTCAACGCGGCCACCGGCCTGCGCCTCCCGGCCGCCCTCACCTTCGACCACCCCACCCCGGCCGCCGTGGCCCGCCTCGTCGCCGGCGAGCTGTCCGGCGTACGGGACGACTCCGCCGCCGCCCCCGTCACGGCGGCGGCGCCGGACGAACCGATCGCGATCGTCGGCATGGCCTGCCGCTTCCCCGGCGGCGTCGGCTCGCCCGAGGACCTGTGGCGGCTCGTCGGCGACGGCCGCGACGCCGTAACCGCCTTCCCCGCCGACCGCGGCTGGGACATGGAGTCGCTCTACGACGCCGACCCCGACGTCCGCGGCAAGACCTACCTGCGCGGCGCCGGACTGATGGCCGACGTCGCCGGGTTCGACGCCGAGTTCTTCGGGATCTCACCGCGCGAGGCCCTGGCCATGGACCCGCAGCAGCGGCTCGCGCTGGAGGTCTCCTGGGAGGCCGTCGAACGGTCCGGCATCGACCCGGCCTCGCTGCGCCGCAGCCAGACCGGAGTCTTCGTCGGGGCACTCAACTCGGAGTACCTCTCCCGGCTCGACTCGGTCCCCGACGAGGTCGAGGGCTTCCTCGGCACCGGCAACATGCTCAGCGTCACCTCCGGCCGCATCGCCTACCAACTGGCCCTCGAAGGACCGGCGGTCACCGTCGACACGGCCTGCTCCTCCTCCCTGGTCGCCCTGCACATGGCCGTCCAGGCGCTGCGCAACGGCGAGTGCGACATGGCCCTCGCCGGTGGGGTGACCGTCGTGTGCACCCCGGCCGGATTCGTCGAGATGAGCCGCCAGCGCGGTCTCTCCCCGGACGGCCGCTGCCGCGCCTTCTCCGCCGACGCCGACGGCTTCGGCCCGGCGGAGGGCGTCGGCATGCTGCTCGTGGAGAGGCTGTCGGACGCCCGCGCCAACGGCCACCGCGTCCTCGCGGTCGTCCGCGGCTCGGCCGTCAACCAGGACGGTGCCTCCAACGGCCTCACCGCCCCCAACGGCCCCTCCCAGCAGCGCGTCATCCGCCAGGCACTCGCCGCCGCCGGGCTGACGCCCGCCGAGGTGGACGCGGTGGAGGCACACGGGACGGGTACGACGCTCGGCGACCCGATCGAGGCCGCCGCCCTGCTGGCCACCTACGGCCAGGACCGCGACCCCGACCGGCCGTTGTGGCTGGGCTCGATCAAGTCGAACATCGGGCACACGCAGGCCGCGGCCGGTGTCGCGGGCGTCATCAAGATGGTGATGGCGATGCGGGAGGGCGTACTGCCCCGCACGCTGCACGTGGACGAACCCACCCCGCACGTCGACTGGACGGCAGGCGGCCTACGACTGCTGGCCGAGGAGCAGGACTGGACGGCGAACGGCCACCCCCGCCGGGCCGGGGTCTCCTCATTCGGTATCAGCGGCACCAACGCGCACGTCATCGTGGAAGAAGCCCCCGAGGACACCCGGGCCGAACCGGCGCCCGTCGTGGTCTCCGGTCCCGAGGGCCTGTCCGCCTCGCCCGTCGTGCCGTGGCCGCTCTCCGCCCGCGGCGCGGCCGGACTCACCGCCCGCGCCGCCTCCCTCGCCGAAGCGCTCACGGACGCCGACCCCGTCTCCGCCGGCTGGACGCTCGCCTCCGCCCGCTCCCCGTGGGAACACCGTGCCGTCGTCTGGGGCGCAGACACCGGTGAGCTGACCGGGGGCCTGGACGCACTGGCGTCGGATCGGGTGACGGGGAACGTCGTCTCCGGGGTGGTGGGTTCGGGCTCCGGCGCGGTGTTCGTGTTCCCGGGGCAGGGGGCGCAGTGGCTGGGGATGGGGCGGGGGTTGCTGGAGTCCTCGCCGGTGTTCGCGGCGCGGATCGGGGAGTGCGAGGCGGCGCTCGGGCCGTATGTGGACTGGTCGTTGAGCGAGGTGCTCAAGGGAGACGACGACGCCTGGATGGAACGGGTGGACATGGTCCAGCCGGTGCTGTGGGC